>NZ_JANNXH010000015.1:0-12868 GCF_031409475.1 Flavobacterium sp.
CCTTTGATTTTGAAACCTATTGGAAACGGAAAATTATCCAAACGTGATGGCGATAAAATGGGTTTTCCTGTGTTTCCTTTAGAATGGAAAACTGACGAAGGAATATCATCAGGTTACAGAGAAAAAGGATTTTTTCCAGAAACAGTTATAAATTTTCTAGCGCTTTTGGGTTGGAATGACGGAACCGAAAAAGAATTATTCACATTAGAGGAATTAACCAAAGCTTTTGATTTGACAAGAGTTCACAAATCTGGAGCTAAATTTGATCCCGAAAAAAACAAATGGTTCAACCATCAATATTTAGTGAAACAAAGCGATGCTGATTTAGCGAAATTATTTGAAAGAGATTCCTCCTTCGTCGGAATGACAAATAAACGAGATTTCTCCTTCGTCGAATTGACAAAGATTGTGAGTTTAATAAAAGAACGAGCGCATTTTGTTTCGGAATTTTGGGAATTGAGTGATTATTTCTTTGAAGCTCCAACGAGTTATGATGAGAAAGCTGCGAAAAATTGGAAACCAGAAACGCCGGCTTTGATGCAAGAATTGATTTCGGTTCTTGGAGAAATAACGGATTTTACTGCCGCAAATATTGAAACCATCGTAAAAGACTGGATGACAAAAAATGAAATTGGAATGGGCAAAGTAATGCAGCCGTTTCGTTTTAGTTTAGTTGGCGCTCTCAAAGGTGTACATTTATTTGATATTGTGGAACTCATTGGAAAAGAAGAAACGATAAGACGGATTGACAAAGCGATAACGACTTTGTAAAATAGTTTGTAAAATTTTAAAGCTTCCAGCCTTCAAAAGACTGGAAGCTTTTTTTATAAATACAATATCAAACTCCCGTTAATTATAGAGGCGTTTCCTTTAAAATTTCCATCTATATTTCCAAGCAAATTAGTAATTCCGTATTGGTAAGAAACATTCACGCGAATGTGTTTTCCACCAGCGGTGATGCCCACTGCAGGATAAAAATTAAATTTAGAAACATTAGTAATGTCTTTTACTAATAAATCGGTTCCCGTAATTTCGTTGTTTTCTGTTCCTTTTTCTGGCGACAGTTTTCCGCCAAATTGAACTACTGGTCCAAACTCAATGCTCAAATGATTTTCGATGAATTTATAACTTAGCATCAACGAAATTTGTGCCGAAGGAAGTTTTAGATTAACTTCTTTATTGGTTATAAATCCGCTATTTGTACCAACCTCAAAATTATTTTCACTAAACTGAATGGCATACACCATGTCCCAATTGTTGTAGAAATTTCCTCGCATAGAAAGTCCACCGTTCCAGCCTTGACCTGGCTTTGTCTGAAAATCATTGGTATTTAACGTAAACTGATTGATTCCAAAAGAGATTCCTATTCTATTAGAATCCCGATATTCATACTGTGCAAATGCAGTCGCAGAGACCAATAATGCGAGTAATAAAAATTTTCTAGTCATTTCATTTTTTATTTGTAACAAACATACATTTTTATCGTATAACTAACGTATTAACAATTTAAATATTTGAATAATGGATGTTTTTTTAATTGGTTTTTTAGTCGTTGGACTATTTATTTTATTTTCTTCTTTTTTTACTGTGAAGCAACAAACCGCAATTATTGTGGAGCGTTTTGGGAAATTTTTGAGTATCAGACAATCTGGGCTTCAGTTAAAAATTCCTTTAATTGACAGAATTGCCGGTCGTGTGAATCTTAAAATTCAACAATTGGATGTTATTATTGAAACAAAAACTAAGGATAACGTTTTTGTGAAACTAAAAGTTTCTGTTCAGTTTATGGTAGTAAAAGAAACCGTTTACGACGCTTTTTACAAACTAGAATATCCGCACGATCAAATTACTTCTTATGTTTTTGATGTGGTTCGTGCCGAAGTTCCAAAACTGATTCTTGATGATGTTTTTGAACGAAAAGACGATATTGCAATTGCTGTAAAAAGAGAATTAAACGAAGCCATGACCACTTATGGTTACACGATTATCAATACATTGGTAACTGATATTGATCCAGATATTCAAGTAAAAAACGCGATGAATAGAATCAATGCTGCCGATAGAGAAAAAACCGTAGCCGAATTTGAAGCTGAAGCGTCTAGAATTAGAATTGTGGCAAAGGCAAAAGCCGAAGCCGAAAGTAAACGTCTCCAAGGTCAAGGTATCGCTGACCAAAGAAGAGAAATTGCAAAAGGATTGGTAGAAAGTGTAGATGTCTTGAATAAAGTGGGGATAAACTCTCAAGAAGCTTCGGCTTTGATTGTCGTTACGCAACATTATGACACGTTGCAAGCCATTGGCGCTGACGCCAATTCTAATTTAATTTTATTGCCAAATTCCCCGCAAGCAGGAAGTGATATGTTGAATAATATGGTGGCAAGTTTCACCGCAAGTAACCTTGTAGGCGAATCGATGCGAAAAGGCGTGAAAAAAGTAAAACCAAAAGCAAATGAAATTCACGCAAAGGAAAATAATCCAGAAGAAACCCCTGAAGAGGAAGTATAATCCAATGTTATTCTAATAAAAAAGAGGCTTATTTGCCTCTTTTTTTGTTTATTATCCAACTTATAATATAAGGAAGTACGGTTTTTAGAATTGTAACATAAGAGTTAGACAAAACAGATTTATACGAACCTAGAAAACCACCAACCATGTTTTGAAGCGTCAAACTGTCTTTGGTTTTCTGAACGCTCGAAACCAGTTTTTGATAATTGAGTTCCTTTTCTAGTTTCAGGATTTCTAGTTCGGTTTCGATTTGAGCATAAGAGGAATATTTTTTAATTTCCATGATTTAGTCGTTAAAAAAGATTTCGGAGAATTTCTCTAAAATTGGTCCTTCAACAAATTTGTCTTTAATCAAAAACAAAAGTCCTGTTGCCAGAAGATAAAATCCGCCCACAATGAGAAATCCAAAAGCGTAATTATCAAAATAGTTACCCAATGCAAATGCCGCTGCAACAGAGCAAAACAATAAAACCATACTGAAACACAACAGAATTAAGGTAAACTTAAAAATCATGGTGGTCGATTTCATCGCTACTTTAAAACCCCATAATTTGTAATACGCAGCATTGCTTTCAAAATAAGCTTTTGCTTGATCTTGAATGTTTTCAGTGTTTTCTTTTAGTTCTTCGAAAGCCATCTCTTTAAGTTTATTTCTGAAGTTTCGCGTTTTGTTTTTTTAATTCTGCTAATTTTTCTTCCAAAAAAGAAATCACATCTTCGGTTTTGTGGCTTAAATTAGCAACTAAATCTTCGAAGGTTTGTTCTAAATCTACTTTGGAATCCGAGAACTTATCCAGAAATTCTTCCGAAACAATTTCTAATTTATCTTGCAAATCGTTTTTTGTTTGGTCAAAACCTTCTCTTAATTTTTCTCTGGTTCTTGCTCCTTTTTCTGGCGCAAACAAAATTCCGATTGTTGCTCCAATTCCTGCTGCTATCAAAAGAGCGACTAAAGTGTTGTCTGTGTTCTTGGACATGATTTTGTGTTTTGTTATATAAAGATACCAATTTCTCAACACTTAAGCGAAATTCAAGGGGAAAATCGAAATAAAGGGGTTTGGAAAACGCTTTTGTCCCAAGTTATAATAAGTGTTGTTTATTTAATAAAATCGCCTTAAAAGTAATTTATGAAGACGGTTTTTGATTGCTAAAATTGATGTGGTTTTAAAAAACAATCACAAAAACGAATGATAAAAAAAAGCGCTTATAAAAGCGCTTTCGATAGCTATTGTTTATTTAAAACTTGATCTATAAATTCTAATTCTCTTTCGGTTGTACTTTTCGTTGGAGTCGTTTTCAATTTCAAAATTTCATTTTTAAAAGAATTTACAAAATCAGAATCGTATTCTAAATTCAATAAATTTAAAAGCGCTCTTGATCGAACAAATGTTGATTCACTTCTAAGAGACATTAAATACAATTTAGAAAGCTCTTCTTTATCAAAATCAGATGATTTCAAGTTCGAATATTTTAAAATAAAATGGGCAAACAACAATGATGTTTTATTATTATTGATATTCTTTTTAAAAGAATTTTGCAATAAACTATAATTAGCAATTCCAGATAAAGTCTCTCCAATAGCTTTTCTAATAGCGATGCGTTCATCTCTAGTGGCAACTTTAAAATATTTGTTGATTTCTTTCAATGCATTATTAATGCTATTCTCTTCTTTTTTGCCTTTTTCTTCCCAAGCATCTTTGAGTCCAACAGTTTTATTAAAAACCAATTTTGAGAGAGTTGAATCCTTGTCCACATTGAAATACCCCAATCGTTGAAACTGAAATTTATCATTTGGTTTTACATCCGCAAGACTTGGTTCTACAAATCCTTTCACGATTTCAAGCGAAGATTTATTCATAAACTCCAAGAAGTTTTTCTCTTTATGACTGTCTGGCTCTTCATCTATAAAAAGTCTATCATACAATCGAACTTCGGCTTTAATAGCCTGTTTTATAGAAACCCAATGCAAGGTTCCGGCAACTTTTCGTTGGCTGGCTTCGCTTCCGCTTCCGGAACGAGAATCAGCGTCATAAGTTACTTGAATTTCGGTAATATTACTGTTGAAATCTTTTGTAACACTTTCTCCTTTAATTATATAACCGTTTTTTAAACGTACTTCGTTACCTATACTCAATCGGAAAAATTTTGCCGGAGCAATTTCTAAAAAATCTTCTCTTTCAATATATAATTCACGAGAAAATGGTACTTTTCTGAAACCTGCGCTTTCATCTTCTTGGTTATTTTCGGCATCAAGCCATTCTATTTTATCCGATGGATAATTAGTAATAACGAGTTTTACTGGATCTAAAACCGCCATAACTCGTGGAGCTGTTTTGTTTAAATCTTCGCGCAAACAAAAATCCAAAAGTGATACATCAATGATATTCTCCCGTTTGGCAACGCCAATAGTTTCACAGAAATTACGAATAGATTTTGCCGTATAACCACGACGACGCAACCCAGAAATAGTTGGCATTCTAGGATCATCCCAACCGTTTACCACTTTGTCTTGAACTAATTGCAAGAGTTTTCGTTTGCTCATTACGGTATAATTCAAGTTCAAACGAGCAAATTCGTATTGGTTTGGGCGCACTTTATTGGCATCGTAAATTTGGTCTAAAAACCAGTTGTATAATTCGCGGTGCATTACAAATTCTAAGGTACAAATAGAATGTGAAATTTGTTCAATGTAATCGCTTTCGCCGTGGGCATAATCATACATGGGATAAATGTTCCAATCGTTTCCTGTTCTATGGTGATGACGGTGCAAAACTCGATACATCAAAGGATCACGCATTAACATATTAGTCGAAGCCATATCGATTTTGGCTCTCAAAACATGACTTCCTTCAGGGAAATCTCCGTTTTTCATCCCTTCAAATAAAGTTAAATTTTCTTCAACGGTACGATTCCGGAATGGTCCATCAACTCCAGATTGTGTTGGTGTTCCTTTTTGAGTTGCCATATCTTCAGAAGATTGACTGTCTATATACGCTTTTCCGTTTTTAATCATGGCAATTGCCCAATCGTAAAGTTGCTGAAAATAATCAGATGAATACCGTTCTTCGGTCCAATTGAAACCCAACCATTGTATATCTTCCTTAATGGAGTCAACGTATTCTTGCTCTTCTTTTGCGGGATTTGTATCGTCGAAACGAAGGTTTACTGGCGCATTATACTTTAGACCCAAACCAAAATTCAAACAAATAGATTTGGCATGACCAATGTGTAAATACCCATTAGGTTCTGGCGGGAAACGGAAACGTAATTTATCTTGAGGAAAACCGCTTGCTAAACTGTCTTCTATGATTTGTTCTATAAAATGAAGTGATTTCTCTTCGGTTGACATAATTTTGTTTAATTTTAGCAAAGATAAATAAATGTTGGGTATTTGGTTAGTCGTTAATTTGGTAATTTGATAATTGGTAGCTAAAAATCTAATGTTTAAGTGATATTATCGAATAAACAAATAACCAAATCCACAAATAAACTCAAAATGGGCATTATAAAACTAAAAAATATCCGAACTTTTTCTTATCACGGGTGTCTTGTTGAGGAAAGTAAGATTGGTTCTGATTATTCCGTTGATTTAGAAGTTAAAACCGATTTGCGAAAATCTTGTGTGTCAGATAATCTGGCAGATACGGTTGATTATGTACTCTTAAATGCAATAGTTGTCGAAGAAATGGCGGTTCGAGCTCAATTATTAGAACATGTTGCCCATAGAATTATTACGCGGATTTTTGCAATGATACCATCAATTTCTAGAATTACGTTGGCGGTTTCTAAATTAAATCCTCCTATTGGTGGTGATGTCGAAGCGGTTACGATTGAACTCGAAGAATACAGGAATTAAAATAATTACGAACTTGAAATTACGAATTACGATTTTTAAAAATTGTTAATTATCAATTGTTAATTATCAATTGTTTGCTATATTTGCCAACCGTTCAACTACGGCGTCGTGGCCGAGCGGCTAGGCTGGGCTCTGCAAAAGCTCCTACTCCGGTTCGAATCCGGACGATGCCTCAAGAAGAGATACAGAAATGTGTCTCTTTTTTTGTGGAAAATTTTTAGTAAAAATTAGGTAAAGTCAGAATATTATCTTGTTATGAAGCGTTCATTTTTTTAGGTTAATTTGCGCTTTCTAAAATAACCATTTAAATATCACTACAAGTCCTACTAAAACAGAAATTACAAGAATTATTGATAATAGTCCAAAACCGAATGACATTAATTTGTTTGAAATTGTCGTTATATAATTATTATTTTGTTTGTAGGCAATTAGTTCAATATACTCTATAAATGTGTCGCTATTTTCATCTATCCAGTCTTCGTTATATTCAAGAGGTATAATTGTTTTTTCAGTATTATTAAGTTTTGCTTCTGTATGTTTTGCTGATTTTAAGAGTTCTAGAGCAAATAATTCAAGTCCTTCTTTGTTAGCCCTGACAAAACTTTCATCTGAACCACCACCATACTGAAAGACTCCAAAAATGGCTTTTTGTTTCAATTCATTTTCGTCAAATTTTTCAATTATTTTTTGTAATTCTTCTTTTTTCAAAATTGTAAATTATAATTCTGTTCTCTAATTTATATCTTGTCGTCTGTCACTATATTAAAACGACGTACAACGCATAATTCTACACAAATTTATATATTTTTAAAAACTTACTTTCTCTCAATCCTTTCCAAAACATCCTTCAACTTCTCTTTTTCTTCTGGAAACCAACCTTGGGTGATTAAAACAATTCCAAAAATCATTAAAACAACACTTATTCCTTTTTTGATTTTGAGGATGTTTGTGGGTGTCATTTTGTTTTTTAATTGCTTGGCTAATACTATTTTGATGCAATCAATACCTAAATACGTTAGAATGACTGTGATAAAAAAAGTAAGCATTCTTGAGGTTTGCATTTCGAGTTTTGGTCCAACCGAAATAAGGATTGCCAACCAAAAGCCCAACACGCCAATATTGATTATATTTAAGAAAAAACCTTTTATGAAAAGACTGCCGTAGTTTTTTTCGATGATTTCTTTGTCAATTATTTTATATTTTATTTTTTCTTCTTTCTTTAATTTTATAAAAGAAATTATTCCGTAAACCAACATTAATATTCCACCAAAAATAAAAAGCGCTGGTTTGTCTTTCAAGCTTTGAATGAGTCTGTAACTTCCCAAATAAGCAATTGCAATAAAAACAATATCTCCCAGAACAACGCCTAAATCAAACGCTAATGCTGCCCGAAACCCTTTGGTAATACTGGTTTCAAGTAGTATAAAAAAAACTGGACCTATCATAAAACTTAAGAAAATTCCCCATGGAATTCCTGATAAAATATCATTGAGCATGTAGTTTTTTTATTTAAAAAGTTTTTATTTTTCGACTATTGTTCCGCCGAAAATTGTTTCTTGGTTGATTTGTTTTGGTTTTCCAAAAATGTAAATAGAACCTCCGGCTTTTACTTTTGCGTCGACTAAGGTTGTAGCATAAATTTCGGCTTTTCCTCCTGCAGCAACACTTATCGTTGTTTGGTCTGTGTGCAATTCACTCGCAATTAAAGTTCCTCCTGATGTAATAGTACAACTTTGATTTGTTGCTTTACCATCAAGATTGATTATTCCGCCTGAATTTGCTTTGCTAGTAACTTTTTCGACAGCTAAACTTATGTTTATTTCTGAGCCTTCTTTAGCATTTAATTCTAATGATGTTTGCTTAAAAATAAAGTCGCAAGAAACATAACTTCCTTCGCTAGCTTCAATACTTTCTAGTGTTTTGAAATATAACTTTATAGCGATTTCATCTCCAGAAAGTAGTTTCGGAAAAGGCATTCGTATTTTTAATTCGCCATTTTTATTCAAAATTTCGACTTCATTTTCTCTTTTTCCGGTGATTACTATTTTATTTTCATTGGCTGGAATTAGTTTTACGTTAAGCATATCGAATACTTTTACCGTATCAAAATCGCCTAAATTTGTAGTGATTTGTGCAAAATTTATTTGTGCAATTAGAACAAAAACTACTATAATACTCTTTTTCATTTTTACTTTTTTTAGGGTTACTCTTTTTTTCTTAAAAAATGAAAATCCAATTGTTTCTTAACTAAATCGGCATTTTTTACTTTAACGTAAATTTCGTCGCCTAATTGTAATAAACTTTTGGTTGTAGCTCCAACAAGTGCATATTGTTTTTCATCGAAAGTGTAATAATCGTCTTTTATATCACGAATACGTACCATTCCTTCGCATTTGTTTTCTATAATTTCTACATAAATTCCCCATTCGGTCACACCAGATATTACTCCTAAAAATTCCTGATCTTGATGGTTTTGCATGTATTTTACTTGCATGTATTTGATTGAATCACGCTCTGCATTTGTAGCTAAACCTTCCATGGTGGATGAATGCAAACATTTAGCTTCATAAACATCTTCATCTACAGATTTTCCTCCATCGAGATAAAATTGCAGCAAACGATGCACCATTACATCCGGATAACGACGAATTGGCGAGGTAAAATGACTGTAATAATCAAATGCTAATCCGTAATGTCCAATATTATCGGTCGAATATTTGGCTTTACTCATGGTTCTTATTGCAAGAGTATCAATTAGATTTTGCTCTTTTTTACCGTTAACTTCTTCCATTAAAGCGTTTAAAGATTTCGATATATCTCCTTTATTACGGAAATCTATTTTGTAACCAAATTTTGCAATTACGGTTTGCATCGCAATTAATTTATCTTCGTTTGGTTCATCGTGGATACGATAAATAAAGGTTTTCTTTTGTTTACCAATATATTCAGCTACTTTTTTATTGGCTAAAAGCATGAATTCTTCAATAAGATGATTGGCATCTTTTGAAACTTTAAAATAAACTCCTTCTGGTTCGCCTTCTTGATTTAAATTAAATTTTACTTCTACTTTATCAAAAGAAATCGCTCCATCATTCATTCTTCGCTTTCTAAAAATCTTTGCTAATTCATCCATTTTTAAAGTTGCAGCAACAATTTCATCCGAAACAACATAGGAATTTCCGGTAATAGACGTATCGGCTGGAATCGTATTATCCTTTGTTTCTATAATGTATTGAGCTTCTTCATAAGCAAATCTTTGGTCGGAATAAATCACGGTTCTTCCAAACCATTGATTCACAACTTGTGTTTGTTCTGTGATTTCGAATATAGCAGAAAAAGTATATTTTTCTTCATTTGGACGCAAAGAACACGCAAAATTTGATAATACTTCGGGTAACATTGGCACTACTCTATCTACTAAATAAACCGAAGTTGCTCTTTGATACGCTTCATCATCCAGAATGGTTCCTTCTTCGAGATAGTAAGAAACATCAGCAATATGAATCCCTATTTCGTAATTTCCGTTTTCTAATTTTTTGAAAGATAAAGCATCATCAAAATCTTTTGCATCTTTTGGGTCAATTGTAAAAGTCAAAGTATCGCGCATATCACGACGTTTTGCAATCTCTTTTTCTTGAATTGAAGTATCAATTTGTTGTGCATAAACCTCTACTTCTATCGGAAATTCTGCAGGTAAACCATATTCTGCAAGAATGGCGTGAATTTCGGTGTTGTGTTCACCTGGTTTTCCTAAAACTTTAATTACTGAACCAAAAGGACTATCAGCTCTTTTTGGCCAATCTTCGATGTGAACTAAAACTACATCTCCGTTTTCGGCTTCGCCTATTTTATCTTTTGGAATAAAAATATCGGTGTACATTTTTGGATTTGCTGTCGATACAAAAGCAAAATTGGCTTGAATTGCAATAACTCCAACAAAATCTGTTTTGGCTCTTTCTACCACTTCAATAACTTCACCTTCGGGTCTTTTGCCTTTTCTACGGTTGTAAACATAGACTTTTACAATGTCTTTATCCAGCGCACGATTCAAATTATTGGTAGGAATAAAAACATCTTCTCCAAATTCTGGACAAACAAAATAAGCTGTCTTACGAGAAGTCATGTCTATTTTTCCTTCGTAATAATCTTGGCTAATTGCTTTTACAAGGTATTTTCCGGGTTCTGATTCTTGAATTTTTTTTTGTGCAGCGAGTAATTTTAAATCTCTTATAATTTCGTTTCTACTCTTTGTATCGTCTAAATCTAAAATAGCAGCTATTTGTTTGTAATTATAGGCTTTGTTGGAATTTTGTGATAGTATTTTAACGATTTTTGTAGTGAAATCTTTTTCGTTATTTACAGGTTTTCTTAATTTCTTACTCATAATATTTTCTAATAAAGTTGAAAATTACGAAGAAGTATTAAGATAACAGAATTAAGAAGTGATATTTAAATAAAATATAACTTTAAAAAACAGTGAAAGTTGTCAACAGCTATTAAAAACATAAAAAAGAAAATTAAAATTAAATTATTTTTTAATGGTTATTATAGTGTGTTAGTAGGTATGATAAATATTTTTAAAATTTATTTATTTTCTAATTATAGTTTTTTATAACGACTTATCAACACACTTATTTACCTATAAAAACCTTATTTCAAACCATTTTGATTTAATAATTAACAACTGTTAATAATATAAAACCACCTTTTTTTGTAAATAACTTTCAATGCAAAATTTGTTAATAAAAGTGTTTTTAATAGGGATAACTTTTCTAAAAATTATGCTATTAAAATTAGTTTTATTAAAGTCTGTTTTGGATTACGATTTAATTCAATACGAGCAAAAAAAACTTTTTATTTTCTATCCAAAGTTGTTAACAGTTCATGTTAATTTAAAGTTAACTGATTATCAACGAATTGTAATTCACTATTAACAATGCTAAATTTTAACATTTTTAATATCAAATAAACACTGATTTTAAGTGAGTTGTGAAAAATTATTATTTTTTGTTTATGTTAGGTAATTTAAAATCAGAGACTTAAAATAATAGTAAAATCAAACCATTACTCGTCATTATATTATTAAATTTGTACCAATAATCACAAAACAAAAACCATGAAAATCGCCATTGGAAATGACCACGCTGGACCAGAATATAAAAAAGCTATAGTTGAATTTTTAATCTCAAAAGGACATGAAATAATCAATCACGGAACCGATTCTATAGACAGTGTAGATTATCCAGATTTTGGTCATCCTGTTGCCATAGATGTTGAAAAAAAATATGCAACTTTTGGAATTGTAATTTGTGGTTCAGGAAACGGAATTGCTATGACGGTAAACAAACATCAGGGAATTCGTGCAGCATTGTGTTGGACCAAAGAAATTGCTGCACTAGCCAGACAACATAACGATGCAAATATTATTAGTATTCCTGCTCGTTACACTTCGATTCCGCAAGCTGTAGAGATGGTGGCTATTTTTATTTCTACGGATTTTGAAGGAGGAAGACATCAAAATAGAGTGGATAAAATAATGTGCCAATGAGATATTTTGAAAATTAGATAATTATCTAATTGACATATTATACAATTATCCAATTAATTATGAGCCACAATCACGTCCACATCCAGAAGCACGAAGTAAAAGGAAAAAACCTTTTGTTTTCGATTATTTTAAATATTATAATCACGGTTGCACAAGTCGTTGGCGGAATTGTATCTGGAAGTTTGGCTTTAATTTCGGATGCATTGCATAATTTTAGTGATGTACTTTCTTTAGTGTTTAGTTATGTTGCGAATAAATTATCAAAGAAAAAAGCCTCTTTAAACCAAACCTTCGGATACAAAAGAGCAGAACTAATAGCGGCTTTTGTAAACGCAATGACTTTAATAATTGTAGCGTTGTATTTAATTTTTGAAGCCATTCATCGGTTTTCAAATCCAGAACCTATAAAATCGAATCTGGTTATCTGGTTGTCCCTTTTAGGAATTGTTGTCAATGGTTTATCCGCTTTGTTGTTAAAAAAAGATGCCAATCACAACTTGAATATAAAATCTGCTTATGTTCATTTATTTACTGATATGATGGCATCGGTTGCGGTTTTAGTAGGTGGAATTTTAATGAAATATTTCCAATGGTTTTGGGTTGATAGTTTGATGACTTTGCTAATTGCGTTGTATTTGATTTATGTTGGTTTTGATTTATTAAAATCATCAACACAAATGCTGATGCTTTTCACACCCGAAAATATTAATATTAAAGCAATTGTTCACGAAGTACATCAAATACCAGGCGTGAATAAATTACACCACATTCATGTTTGGCATTTAAACGATGACGAACTGCATCTCGAAGCGCATCTTGATTGCTCCGAAGATATAAAAATGTCTGAATTTAATGTGCTGCTTCAAAAAGTGGAAGCGGTTTTATTTGATCAATTTCAGATTAATCACATCAACATTCAACCCGAGTATAAAAAAGAAGATCCAAAAGATTTTATTGTT
>NZ_JANNXH010000016.1:0-57713 GCF_031409475.1 Flavobacterium sp.
AAAATTTCCAACGGTGGTTTCCTGCATATTCAAATATAACCGTTGCTTTTTGTAGTGAAGTTGCAGTAATTTTTGATTTTGGTAAATCGTTTTCTTTGAATCTGGCCATTACTTTTTGTTTATTATGCAAATGTAAGACTATAACGAATCATTACAAAAAAATAAGAGAGTTTGATTTTTATTGTAAAGCCTTATGAGTGAGAGTAAAAGATAAAAGGGATAATTTTTTATTTATTTATTTTAAAATTATGCTTGTAAATCCCAATTCTAGCCTTATATTTGCAGTCGCAATACGGTAATGAAAATAGCTTTATTGTTTAGGGCGATTAGCTCAGCTGGTTCAGAGCACCTCGTTTACACCGAGGGGGTCGGGGGTTCGAACCCCTCATCGCCCACAAGTATTACTACAATTAGTTTCAAAACCCTTTAAATCGTATGATTTAAAGGGTTTTTTCTTTTTCCTTACAATCAAATTATTCATTAATGCGTGAACTGAAAGGGATAAAATCGGTTACCCTAAACTATCCGAAATTAGGGTAACCGATTTTTATCTCAACCTAGCATTCACAAGGCATTACAACCAGTTCAACGACTAGTTTAAAAATTGTACATCTTGTGTGTTAGTCTTATTAGAATTAAATTCAATAACAACTAAAAGGTTACCACTATGAAAACAAAAATCACCTTACATTTTTATGCTAAAAGGACAAAAGCTAATGCAGCAGGACAACTCCCAATTTATGTGCGTTTAACCGTTGACGGAAAACGATTAGAGTTCAGCACCAAGAAGTTTGTCGAAAACTCCAAATGGTCCTCCGAACTATCTAAAATGAAAGGTACAACCGAAGAAGCACGTTCAATAAATAGTTACCTTGATTTGATGAAAACGAAAGTTTTTAATGCACAAATGGAATTAATGCACCGAAACGAGAACTTAACGATTGAAAATTTCAAAGAAAAACTATTAGGAACCGAACAACGACAACGAATGTTAATCCCAATCTTCCAAGACCACAACAACAAAATCAAAGAATTGGTAGGCAAAGAATATGCACCAGGAACATTAGAACGGTATAAAACATCATTAAGCCATACTGTTGAGTTCCTGCAATGGAAATTCAAAGTTTCGGATATAGAAATAAATAAAATAGATCACGCTTTTGTTACCGATTATGAATTTTGGTTAAGAAGCGTTCGGAACTGTGCCAATAATACGGCAGTAAAGTATATTAAAAATTTTAGTAAAATAATTAAACTTTGCTTGGCCAATGATTGGTTAGACAAAAATCCATTTGCAAATTACAAATCGAAAGTTAAAGAAGTAGAACGTGTTTATTTATCCGAAGAAGAGATTCAACGAATTATAGAAAAAGATTTCAAAACTGAAAGATTGTCTTTGGTTCGTGATATCTTTCTTTTCAGCTGCTTTACTGGCTTGGCATACATTGATGTAAAAAACTTAACCAAGGCACATATAAGCATCGGTATTGATGGCGAGAAATGGATATTTACCCACAGACAGAAAACAGAATCTGCTTCCAAAATCCCAATCCTTCCGGTAACACAAATGATTATTGATAAATATGCTGACCACCCCAAAAGCAATAATGAAGACAGACTTTTGCCAATATTGACAAACCAGAAAATGAATGCCTATCTCAAAGAAATAGCAGCAGTTTGCGAGATTGAAAAAGATTTAACCTTTCATATTGCTCGACATACTTTTGCAACAACTGTAACGCTTACAAATGGTGTTCCGATTGAAAGTGTAAGTAAAATGTTAGGTCATAAAAATTTGAGAACTACCCAACATTATGCAAAAGTTTTAGATAAAAAAGTAAGTGAGGATATGAAAATATTAAGGGATAAGTTTTCATCAACAATAAACATTAGTATTGCAAAATAATCAATATTAAAATTATTTTAAGAATACAAATAACATCAAATTATAGCATTTAAAATTTAAAAGATTATTTTTGAAGTCAATTATCAATAAAAACAATTAAATTATAAATTTTAACCAATCTTCATTTAATAAATACATCAAAAGAGTAACCAATTTTAACCTTTTGAATATCTTAATGATTTAAGTTTAAAATTAATTTTCTAATTTTCTTAGATTGTTAAAAAAATATTATGACTGAAAAAATAGTTTTAAAAGAGATCTTAACATCAATTTCCTTTTTATCCGAAAAATCTTTTATAGAAATCTTGGAAATAATTGAAATTGATAATTATAAAAAAGGCGATATTTTTATTCAAAAAAATAAAGTGGATAAATGTGAATATATCATTTTAGAGGGAATTTGTAAAAGTTTTTTAATCAACCCCGAAGGAAATGAAATAACATTGTCTTTTTTTAAAAATAAATCGGTTATCTCTCCATATACAACAAGAATAAAAAAAGGAGTCTCTATTCTCAATTTTAGAGCATTGACAGATTTAAAAATTGTAAAGATGAATGCACACCTTTTTGAAAAGTTGATAATTGAGAATATTGAAGTTCGAGATTTTGCCAATTCTGTTTTAAGAAATGAACTGGTAATGAAGATTAATAAGGAAATTGGTTTTGCTTCATTAACTGCTAAAGAACGATTAAATGAATTTAGAGAGCAGTTTATTGAATTAGAAAATTTAATTCCACATACTGACATTGCAACCTATTTAGGAATAACAAATGTATCATTAAGTCGTTTGAGACGGGAGCTTTTAAAATAAATTCACTTCTTATCAAATGATAACGGTTTGAAATTTTTGTTGTTGGAGATTTGTACTTTCAAATAGTCAGAACTAAATTTTCAAACAATGATAAAACACCAATTATTTTACACTACATTTTTATTCCTGATTTTCACCTTTTCTATTAGCGCACAAGTACAAAAAAGTTTAAAACTTTATGCCATTGTTGGTGGTCAAGTAAATAAATTCAATTCTCAATTCAACACTAATCTACCTTCTCAAATAAGTTCCTTTTCGTTAGGTGCTGGTAGCGGTTATTATTTTAATAGACTAAATATTGGAACCGAGTTTTATTTTTCAAATGGAACAAATTCAAACTCAAATTTCAAGGTTGATTATTCTGGAATGAATACTTCTTTATTTATTGGCTACAACATTCTTAAAAATAAGAAACTGTTACTTGAACCAGCATTAGGCTTTAGTTTTCTAAATAACAAGAGTATTATTAGCAATAAAACTTCATTTCAGAATCAATATTATTCTAATAATCAACTGGGATTAACGCCGTCTTTATCAATTTCAAAAATTAATAGTTCTGGTATTTTTTATGGGCTAAAAGTGGGATATAATTTTTCATTTAATGCAAATTCATATTGGAAAGATGAAAATGTTGAGGCAAACTCAATGTTAAATGATAATGTAGGATCGTTTTTCATTCAGTTTACAACGGGAAGTTTTCTTAATCTAAGTAAAAAAAAAAGTTGATTGAAACTGAAAAGTCACTTATAAGCGAAAATAAAATAGATAAATCACCCTCAATGCAGTACTATTTATTTAATCAAAATAAGATAATAACAGAGATTCATAATGGTTATGCAAATATTGAAAAACAAATAAAAGCAGATAGTACAACAACTTATAATGCTTTTTCAATTACAAAAACCTTTACAGCATTATCAATTCTACAACTAGAGGAAAAAGGATTATTAGACATAAATAAACCAATTATAAATTACTTGCCAGATTTTGAATATGGAAATGAAATCACTATTAAACAAATTTTAAACCATTCAGCAGGAATTCCGAATCCAATTCCATTAGATTGGATTCATTTAGCAAACGAACATCAAATATTTAATAGAAATAGTTTTTTTGCAGATATATTTTCAAAAAACAATAAAACAAAATCAAAACCAAACGACAAATACTCTTATTCAAACCTTGGATATGTTATTCTTGGACAATTGATTGAAAAAATAACAGGATTGACGTATGAACAATATGTAATCGAAAATAGCATTGATAAACTTTCTTTAGAAAAAAATGATTTAACTTTTGAGATAATGGACGCTAACAAGCACGCTACAGGATACCATAAGAAAATGACATTTTCAAATTTTATTTTAGGATTTTTTATAAATAAATCGAAGATTATGAATAAGACCAGAGGTAAATGGAAATCCTTTAATAATTTTTATGTGAATGGTGCTTCTTATGGAGGATTAATTGGAACGCCAACAGCATTTGTAAAGTATGTTCAAGAGTTTTTGAAGGAGGATAGTCCAATTATTTCAAAAGATGTAAAAAGGGTTTTGTTTCAAGAAAATAATAATAACAAAAATAAAAAAACAAGAATGTGCCTTTCTTGGTTTACTAGCGAATTAAATGGTCAAAAATATTATGCACATGCTGGCGGCGGCGGTGGCTATTATTGTGAAATTAGAATTTATCCAGATTTAAAATTAGGAAGTGTAGTTTTCTTTAACCGTTCAGGCTTATCAGACGAACACTATTTAGATAAATTAGACAAAACCTACATAGAACTAAACTTTCACGCAACCATTTCATACTTTTTGCATCCTTTAAGAAGCAACTTTTGTTTCACTTCATTATATAATCTAACTCGCTAAAACTATTGTTATGAAAAAATTAATCGCAAAAATTATTATTTTATCTGGTTTTTATCTTAATGGATATAGCCAAGAAGAAAGGAAGAAAGATTTCGGAAGACGCATCAATGATGTTTCATTGAAGAACGATAAGGTCGATATAAACAATCGCTTTTTAAGATTCGATGTCAATCCTGTTGTAAAAAATTATAGGGACATAAAAGGCTCCCCTTATATTTTTGATACCTTTATTCTTGGCAAAATTATAGGAATTAATCAAGAATTGATGCTACGTTACAATGCTTTTTCAGACGAAATCGAAATTCAAAAAAATGAAACCGAAAACGACGCACTACTAAAAGACAATCTATTTGATGTTGTTTTGATAAATTTTGAAAAATACAAATTAAGACTTTTAAACTATATCAATTCAAAAGGAGAAGCTGTTTACGGTTATTTGGTTGAGTTGTCCAATCAAAACGAAGTATCATTATTACGAAGAGATAAAATAATTCTTGAAAATGAAAAAGTGCCGAAAACAACATTTGAGCCCTATTATCCTGCAAAATTCACTAAATTAAAAAGCGAATTTTACATAGAAACGAAAGACAAAAGAATTATACAAATGCCCAAAAACAAAAAAGAACTTGAAACACTCTTTCCAATGAAAAAAGAAGAAATCACTAATCACCTCAAAAACAGCTCGTTTTCTTTAAAAGATGAAAAAAGCTTAATTGAAATAAGTAAATTTATCGCTAAACTTTAAATTTCTTAATTAAGCATATTTACAGATGAAAATTTCAACAAAAACAACCAGATATTAATACCGACTTCCTCTACATATGAGTTTTCGGTTTAATTAAAATGCTTGTTGATTTTTTTAATTAGTTTGTAACCTAAAGCTTTGAATTATTTATTGCGTAGCATTTGTAATATTATTATAAACAAGGAAATAGAAAAGAAAGCTGACAAAGAATATAAGCCATTAAATAAAAATTTTGATTTTTTTCGATCGTTCACGCAACCTTTTCACAATTCCAACATCTTTTAAATAAAACGAACTTTAAATATATTTTTATGAAAAATTTAGTATTGTGTTTAGGAATGGTATTTTCCTTTATTGCCTCAAGTTGTAGCCTTGACAATCGGTCCTCAAATGAAGAGCCCCAAATTAATTCGAGTTGGATTCTAAAAAACACTTCGGGAGGAATTACTGGAATTAACGACAATTTTAATACTCGAGATGTTATGTGGGATTTCAACGAATCGAATCATACTCTAAAAGTTACAAAAAATGTAAATACAACCGGATCAGGAATACCCGCAGGAACATATTCTTATTCCATAAAAAAGGACGGTAAAACCTCTACATTAGAAATCAAACAATTGAATGTTATTTATGCAAGATTAACCTATGCATTTCTAAACGAAAATGGAGTCGTTTTCAAAGATGATGCTTTAGCTGATGGTTTTCAATACACCTTTGTGGAAAATTATTGTGAGGATATTATTTGTGCCTTGGAAGCTAGACCTGGATTAAATGTATTTGTAAAATTAGGAAACTCGAGTACGTCAACTACCGATGGAGTTACAGTCGTGGCAACAAGTGGTAATTATAAAGAAACATTAATGCCAATTCCATTCCCAGACAATAATCCGACTTTCGCTGGTGCACATGAAAAAGAAGCAACATACATTTTAACGGTTTCAAAATCGGGTTATAAAACATACACTTCAAGTCCAATTACAGTTACTGGCGACTGTTGTCACGTGATGACAGAAACCATAAATGTCTTTTTGCAACCCAACTAGTTTTAAAAAACCATTACCAAATTATTAAACATTCTAAAAACCATAACCATTTGAGTACAGAACAACTCATAAACGGATGCAAAAAGAACGATTTAAAAGCCCAAGAACAGTTGTATAGAGAGTTTTCTCCAAGATTGTTTTCGGTTTGCTTAAAGTATTCACGCAACTATGCTGAAGCTCAAGATAATCTACAAGATGGTTTTCTATTGATTTTTGATAAAATTAAGCAATATGCTTTCAGAGGATCTTTTGAGGGTTGGATGAAGAAAGTGCTAATAAATCACATTCTTCAACAATATAGAAAAGAAACTTTTTTGAGTTTGGTTGAAGATAACATTATAGAAGATATAGAAATTGAAAATGATTATATATCCATTGAATATTTAATGAAAATCATTCAGGAATTACCGGACAGATACCGTTTAGTGTTCAATTTGAATGTTATAGATGGCTATTCACATCAAGAAATAGCTTCAATGTTAAAAATAAACATTGGCACTTCAAAGTCAAATTTGCATAGAGCAAGAATGATTTTGAAAATTAAAATAGAAGGCAACACAGATAATTTTAAAATTATTTAAAAGTAAAAAAACAAATGGTTTACTATTTTAAGTTCAAAATATTTTAAACACAAAAGCAGGGATGACTACCTTAACAGTCAATGTCTTTTTGGTAGACAAAACAGATAGAAACTTATAATTCAATTAAAATTAATAATAAAAACAAATTTAAAACAAAAAAAAATGAAAAATTTAAAAATTACAGCATTAGCATTAGTATCCTTTTTAGCATTAACATCTTGTGACAAAGACGACGATAAACCAGTAAATGTATTGGAGTCGATAACAACTATTACAGCAATTTATACACCTGTTGGTGGAGGAACTGCGATTACACTAAACTCCAAAGATTTAGATGGTGCTGGACCAAATGCTCCGGTTGTTACCGTTTCAGGAAATTTTGCATTAAGCAAAACCTATAATGGTGTTGTAACATTCAAAAATGAAGCAGCAAATCCTGTCAAAGACATTACTCCAGAGATCATTACAGAAGGAAAAGAACATCAATTGTTTTATCAAAAAACAGGGACTTTAGCCTCATTTACATATGGAACAGCTACAACTAATCTGGATTCTAACGGAAAGCCTGTAGGCTTACAAAGTGTTTTTGTAACAACAACAGCTGCTACAGGAACCCTTAAAATAACTTTAAAACATAAACCAAACAAATCAGCTACAGGAGTTTCCGCAGGCGATATTACAAATGCTGCTGGAACTTCGGATATTGAAGCAACATTTAATGTTGTGGTTCAATAA
This sequence comes from Flavobacterium sp., assembly GCF_031409475.1. GTDB lineage: Bacteria > Bacteroidota > Bacteroidia > Flavobacteriales > Flavobacteriaceae > Flavobacterium. Next base: position 7,697 of record NZ_JANNXH010000016.1, read on the forward strand.
TCTACTTTTAGAATTACATAAAAAGAGGCAGCCTCAAAGCTAGTTGAGGCTCCTCTTTGATTTAATTTTCACGAAACTTGATTAATAATGAGCGAAAGAAAAAACATTGACAAACTTTTTCAAGAAAAACTTAAAAACTTTGAATCAATTCCACCTCAAGAGGTGTGGGACAATATCAAAATAGAGTTAGAGAAAAAAAAGAAAAGAAGGATGATACCTCTATGGTGGAAACTCTCTGGTATTGCTGCCTCATTAATTTTAGGCTTATGGATTTCAAATACTCTACTTTTTGACAACCCAAATAATAAAATAATTCGACAAGAAGAAAGTAAACTTACTGAAGATTCAAAAATTAAAACCTCATCTTCTGACAACCAATTTAAAAGCAAAGAAATAGTAGTAGTCAGTGATTCTTCAAACAGTAAAAAAAGTTTAATAAACCAACCAAACACATCAATAATCTTTAAAAATGGCAAGGCTGATGCCATTGTTTCATCAGATAAAAAAGTAAAAAATAATATAGGGTTACTCAAACCAAATTCAGGGCAAACTTTAAGAGAAAAATCTAATGCAAATAGTTTCAGCTTCACTAAAACCTATGGTTTAAATCTTGAAAATATAGTCGTTAATAATAACATTCAGGATAAAGAAAAAACAGCAGAAAACATTAAGCTTACAAATCAGACTAATGCAAATAGTTTGTTGCTTTCAGGTAATAATAAAAATAAATTGACTTTGGAAGAAAACAAAAAAACAACAGCAATTGCTAATTCTCAACCCAATGAATTAGAAGAATTATTGAAAGAAAAAGAGAAAAAAACAATCAAGCAACAAAAGCTTAACCGTTGGCAAATAAACACAAATATTGCTCCTGTTTTTTATAATTCTCTGGCAGATGGATCCTCTCTAGACCCACAATTTGAATCTAATGAAAAAGAATATAAAACAAGCCAAAGTTTTGGAGTAGGAATAAATTATGCTTTAAACAAAAAAGTAAAATTAAGAACAGGATTAAACACTGTTTCTGTAAATTATAACACAAATGATGTCCAGCTTAATACTACGATTACAGGTGGTGTAAGGCTGTCTTTACAAGGTTCTTCAGTTGATTTAGGTATTTTAAACAATTTTGACCCTGGTACAAATTCATTCGCTACGGGAGTCTTAAACCAAAAAATGGGATATATTGAATTGCCTCTTGAACTCTCCTATAAAGTTTTAAACAAAAGGTTTGGCATTGAACTAATTGGCGGAATGAGTACTTTATTTTTAACACAGAATGCCATTTCTATGGGATTGCAACAAGAAAGAATCAATGTTGGTAGAGCTAATAATTTGAACGATGTTCATTTTAGCGGAAATGTTGGTTTGGGCCTAAAATATGATATTTTAAAACAGCTAGATTTTAGAGTTGAACCAGTGTTTAAATACCAAATCAATACTTTCAATTCTCGTGACACAAACTCTAAACCTTACATTTTCGGTATATATTCTGGAATTGGGTATAGCTTTTAGTGAATTGTTATAAAACAACATACTGAATTTGACTTTTTAGAATTAGATTTTTTTCTTAACTAAAGTTAATGAATTTTAGTTATGGCATTTCGCAACTTTACACAAATAATTAGTATCAACTTACAAGGAAGTACTTTTTACAGTTGGCGATTGCTGATTTTTGCTAAAACAACACACCAAACTACATCAATAATGAAAATATAATTAGTAGGTATAGATGCTTTAGTCGCACTAGTTAGTAAATGATTTTATTGAAATTACTTTTAACTAAGATAGTTAAAGAAACAATCTTAAATATTGATTTATCAACTTTAACAAGCGGAAATTAAATAATAAAATTGTTTCTTATAACACGAACACCTCTTTCAAAATTAATAAAGTAAAGCAACTTAAAAAACAAATAACAATGAAAACAAAAACTTTTTACGCAATACTCATTTTATTTATTATTTATTCCTGTAATAATGATAATAATGCGCTGGATGTTGAACCCATTCCCGATTTAATATTAAATAATTTAATTGAATTAAACTCAAACATACCTCAAGATTTCTATAACGATTTAACTTTTACCAATGAAAATACAGGGTATGCCATTTCTAGATTAGGAAAAATAGTTAAAACAACTGATGGTGGCTCAACTTGGACTTCGTTAAACTCAACGGTTAATTTCTACTTGAAGAAAATACAATTTGTTAATACAGATATTGGATATGTAATTGGCGGAGACAATACTGGAAGCTATCTTCTAAAAACCATAAATTCAGGACAGTCTTGGAGTGTAATTAATTTAAATAGTATCGAAAAAGGTTTTCCAACTGGATTGTATTTCAAAAATGTAAATGAAGGCTATATCACAGGAAATAATTTATTTATAAAAACTATCGATGGTGGTGAAAATTGGTCAAATGTATTACAAAGGCAATCAAATGATAACTTTATCGATGTCAAATTCAAAGATAACAATTACGGAATTGCCACTACAAATACAAATAATAATTATTACAAAACAACAAATGGTGGTGCAAGCTGGCAATCAATTGAGCTAATTAACCAAAATAATTTAACTCAAATTTATTTTAGTTCTGGTAAAACATTTATTAAAAGTGGGAATCAATTAGTTGATATTGATGGAGGTCGTTCAATTACTTTGCCAAATCCTGTGAGCAAAGTACAATTCTTAAATGCTACAAAATGTATTGGTATTGGTCAACATTATGAGACTGGTTTTTTTCCTTACGGTGATATTTTATTGACAAATAATAACTGGACAACTTTCATACAAAAAAGCTATCAATTTTCAAGTGAAGCAGGAGATTTTACTGCTATTGCTAAAATGAATAACCATAAAACAATGATATTAGGAACTGGGCAATTATATTCAAAAGTCATTACACTTACTTATTAAGCAAATTATTAATGATATGAGAAAAATAATCTTAATTGCATTAATGCAAATCGTTGCTTTTTGTAGTTTGGCACAAACTAAAATTCTACCAGGTGATCCATCAATCAATAAATCTTTATTGAAATCGAGTACTACTATTATGGATTATTCCAGTTCTCAAAATGGTTCACCTTTAACTTTGGTAGGAAATTACAAAATAGAAGTTGCCTATGATAACCAAACTCTAGATGTTAAAACAACTTTTTCTTTCAAAAACAAAGATAATCCTTGGACCGACCATTTTGTAGCCAATGGAAACACCTTCAAACCAATTAGTGTAGTATCACAAAGAAGTACTCGAAACCTTAATTTGAATTTCGCTAAAGAAATATCTGGCTCAATACAAGACCATTATAGTGGAATGAAAACTACAATCAAAGAAAAGTCGAAGACCGATTTTTTTGACATATCTATTTATCCATTCATTTTACCAGCACTTCCTTTAGCAGAAGGCTACAAAGCAACTATTCCTGTGTTTGATTACGAAGCAATAGATATGAATAAAAGGTTTTGTAATGTGTTAATAAGTGGTGTCTATGTAGATGAACATCGTTCTAATTTTTCAGGAATGCATAAAGTGTGGCGTGTCGAAGTCTATGAGGAAGGCTCTCAACAAACTTTACGGTATTTTATTGACCAAAAAACGGGTAAACTTTGGAAACTTTATTTTGGAGCTCCTGACGGAATTATTGTTGAATTAAAGAATAACGAAAGTGATTATAATCCACTAAAAAGTAAGTTTGATAAAGAAGCAGCTTTGAAATTGATAACACAAGGAAAGTCCATTATAAAAGGACAAGCATTTGCAAAAGACAATAAAAATGGAGGTGCGTTACAAGGAATGGCAGTACTTAATTTGAATAAAAAACAAGTTGCTGCTCAAGGAACAAAAATTGTTTTAACACCATACACCGCTTATTTTAAAGAATGGAATAAAACAAATGAAGCCAATTATAAAAAAATCATACCACCATTACCATTACCCGAAGGCGCTGAGGAATGCTTCATAGAAACCACAATTTATGATGATGAAGGGCATTTTGAATTTAAAAATCTAATGCCTGGGGATTATTTGATAACAACAGTTTTTGAGTACGAACATTCTGCAACATCAACATCAGTAGTTGGTTACACAGATTATTATACAAATGGTATTTACCAAGGTTCTAATGAAATAACCAATTCTCAAAACTTTATTGCAGATGTAAAAGCAAAAATAAAAAAAATAGTGACTGTCAAAAATGATGGAGAAGTTGTAGAAATTAAATTAAAGAAGACGCTTTAAAAAGAGTACTATCAAAATGTACTAATTATGCTTAACTATATAATTAGGTGAAATCCTATCAATAGATAAACTACGATCGTCAGTCTTATCAAGAGTATATCAACTTGATATAAATAAGAAAACTGTAAATATAAATCTATGAACGAATTAAAAAAATATTTGACGATCAACAGCATTTTTTCAGCTATAACTGGTTTAGCAATGCTGCTCTTTTATACACATTTAAATAAGTTTTTCAATCTAAACAATGATTATGTTTTTCCTTTCATTGGTTCAAATTTACTGATGTTTTCAATATTTGTTTGGTATATTTTTAGCAAGCAATTGGCAAATAAATTGTTGGTGTCAATAATTACAATTTTGGACTGGCTTTGGGTTTTTGGTAGTTTTACTATTGTACTCTTCGATCTATTTGATTTGTCTAAAAACGGCAAAGTCATAACGATTATTGTAGCAGTTTGGATTGCGTTTTTGGCTTATAATCAATTCAAGAATAACAGATAATAATTTAAATAATTACAAATTTTAATCATGAAAAATAAAAAAAACATAACCTTAATACTAGTACTTTCTTTCTTTCTAATAAAATGTAGCCCACTTTCAAATGCTGATAGGTTGGCAAATAAAAATGAGCAAGTTATTTTATATCCAGATTCACCTTTTAACGTTGAAAAAACCAAAAGTCAAATAGCAAAAGGGAAATCTACAATTCGGGGCATTTTATATCAAAAAGTCAATAAAATGCAATTAGCTGGTGGCAAAACATTTGGAAAAAACATAAAAGTTACGCTTTTTCCGGTAAACGAATATTTTATGGAATGGTATAATTTAAGAGAAAAAAAAGAAACTAAAACTACTACTGTTTATATGTCAAATGATGCTTTTTCACTTCGGATTGAGGTTACAACCGATGAATACGGAAGATTCACTTTTAGCGAAATGAAACCAGGAAAATATTTTTTGCAAGCCTTTATGAAAACAACAAGTAATTACAAACGAGATGTAGAGGTTGGTACAAATTCTTACGGTACAGTATTTTATCAAAAACAACATCAACGAGTTATAAACAACCATCGAGTTGAACAGTTTATCGATATTGAAGAAGATGGAAAAACAGTAGAAATAAATTTAAAATAAATAAAATTAAAAAATATACTATAAACTCAAATACTAATTTAAACATAAAACCATCGAAAATTCAACTTAAAATTCTTTCAGCATAAAAAAATTAAAACACAAATTTCAATTAATATTAAAAATAATCAAAATGAAAAATTCAATTTTAAAATCAGCAATAACAGTATTTATTTTTGCAATAATGTCATCTTGCAGCAGCAGTAGCGATGATAACGGTAGCAATCCAAACCCAACACCAACGCCGACAGCCGAAAACTCTTGGAGTTTGAATGCTTATAAATTTTCTAGACGAGTATCCAGTCAAGAATTAGCAACAACCATTGGCGGAAAGACTTATACGCTTGTAATTGTAGATTCAAATATTTCTACAAACAATAACAATTTTAAAAGTTGCCAGACTGTTTTTAATTTTAACACCCATCTTGCAGGAGTTTACACAGTGAAATCAAAAAATACTGTGGTTGCAAGCGAATTGAATTATATTTATTTTGAATGTACGGTATATGATCTCGCTGGAAAAGGCGCAATCTATTCATCAATAGATTCAAATGTTACGGTTACAGTTACTAAAGTTGATGGCAAACTTGTTGTAACAGCACCAAATGAAATAGTGTTAACAAAAACCTTAAATGATGGTTTAGAAAACGCGCCAGCAACAATAGTTTTTAAATGCGAAAGATTGCGGTAATTTTATTTCAAAATAATCACTTTCTTGAAGTAAAAATTAAAATAAGTAAGATGAGTTAAATCTTAATAAACTATAAAAATGAAAAAAAATCTCACTTTTCTTCGAATCGCACTAATAGTAATTTTTTTAGTGCACAGTTTAGCTGGAATGTTCAACAACGGCATCAATGATTTTGGAAATTTATATTTGAATCAAGTCGGATTTGCACCACTTGGAGTTCCGTTGGCTTGGTTTATAAAACTGTCACATATTGCATTAGTATTTTCACTTATTACTAACAAATATCTAAAATTCACATTTCTTGTTACCATTCTGATTTTATTTGCTGGTATTTTTATGATTCACATCAAAGAAGGCTGGTTTGTAGTTGGTGGCGGACGAAATGGTGTAGAGTTTAACTTTCTACTCATTTTATGTTTATTGAATATTTTATATCCAAAAGAATTTTTTATGTCAAAATAATTAATTTTAAAAAAAATGACACAACAGCAACAAATAATCGACTGTGAGCAACAACTTTTAAAAGCAGCAAAAAGTTGCGATATTAAAGTGCTTGATGAACTTTTACACGACGATTTACTTTTTAACAATCCAACTGGACAAACGATAAGCAAACAAATTTATATTGAAAAATATAGACCTAGCAATATGTCAATTTCAAAAATTTTACCATCAGAACAAATCATTAAAATCATTGATGACGTTGCAATAGTAACCGTAACAATATATTTAAAAGCAAAATATGCAGACCAAATTATCGACGGAAATTTTAAATATTTAAGAGTATGGAAATTATTTGATAAATCTTGGAAAGTAATCTCAGGAAGTGGGTTTTCAATTTGATTTTTAGATAAAAAAATAAAAATTTTAATGCAACCATTTAGAAAATTTTTGCGTCTAATAAATAGATATAACAATTTAAAAACTTAAAAAATGACTAAGCAAACCAAAACAATGGTAATTACTTATCTAGCATTTGGAATTTATTTTCTTTTAGACGAAATTTATTTCAAAGATTTAAGAAATACATTAAATCAAGTTATTAATAATGGTGGAGTAAGTCACATAATTGCTTATTTAATTTCAGGAATTCCTATTTATTTGGGTGCAGTTTTAATACATAATAGAAAAGAATTCGCAAACGGTTTTGGGTTATCAGGCTCAATTTTGAAAGGAATTTATGTGCCATTACTATTCACATTACCTATGTTTATAGGTTTTGCAATAATATTTAAATTCAATTCTGAAATAAATTTAGAGGAATTTTTAATAAAAGTAGTTGCCGCTGCATTTTTTGAAGAATTATTTTTTCGCAGTTTCCTTTTTGGCCAAGTATTCAGATTTACCAAAATTGGGTTTATTCCTTCTGTTTTATTCGGTGCATTATTATTTGGTTTCATTCATTTGTATCAAAGCCAAGAATTTTACGAATCCATAGGGATTTTTGCAATAACTTTCTTAGGAGGAATTCTTTTTTCTTGGGTATATGCCGAATGGAATTACAATATCTGGGTTCCTGTTTTCCTTCATTTATTTATGAATCTTTCGGCGATGATGTTTTCCGCTACCGAAAACGCTTTGGGCGGAATTTATTTCAATGTATTTAGAACCATTACGGTTCTTCTAGTGATTCTTGGAACAATTTTTTACAAAAAAAATAAAAATAGTAAGCTTGAAGTTCATAGGCAAAATTTATGGATAAAAAATAGCCTTAATAAATCAATTAAACTTTAACAATTTAAAATCAACAATAACTCACAACTAAATTAAAATGAAACAATCAAAACTATTAATTATCTGCCTTACAATTTTTTCTATGAACTTGAGTGCTCAAATCAAAAAAGGAACAAATCTAGCTGATTTGGGTATTGGACTATCTTCTTACGGCACTCCTTTTCATTTTGCCTACGAACATTTGGTAACCAATGAAATAGGTATTGGAGTAGCTTTAAATTACACTTCCTACAAAGATACTGGCTATCTAAATGACTACAAATGGTCATTCATTTATGGAGGTATCAAGGGAAATTATCACTTCAATGAACTATTAAATCTTAACTCAAAATTTGATGTTTACGGAGGCCTAACATTAGGCTACTGGAAAGCTTCTCTAAGCAATGACAATATCACATCTAATACGAGCTACGGGAATTCAGCTTTTATTACAGGACAAGTTGGCGCAAGATATTTCTTCAATGATAAATTTAGTGCTTTATTAGAAGCTGGTGGTGGAAACATATCCGGATTAACTGCAGGTGTGTCTTTAAAATTTTAAACAAAAAATATGAAAACAAAAATTTTTACAATTACAGTAATTATTATGATGTTAAATTCTTGTTCAAAAGATAATCATTATCCTCCCCCAAATCCTAATTTAAGATATTTCAAGTTTAGCAGTTGCGACCATACAACATATTGGCAAAACACTTTTTTTATTGCTGCTACTAGCGACCCAATAGTAATAAAACAATGTTTAGACGAACTAATCCTACCTGTAAATTCGAGAACACTATTCCCTTTGGGAATTATAAAACAAGGAAATGGCGGTTATAACAATAATGGGGCTCATAATTTTAATTGGCATTATGTTGATGCTTCTTGGGAATTAGTAGAAGTAGGAATAGAAATATATGATGGATGTGCCTACAGTGAAGCCGAGCTCGATAATTATGCAAATACAATTGGTAGATATGGTGGTTGGAACAATAGAATTGTTGGAGAAATTTATCCTTAAAGTAAATCAATTCAAAAAACATCTTCTTATACCTTCTTGAATTCAACTAATAAATTCAACTTTTTAAAACCAATAACTATGAAAAACACAATAAATTTAATTTGGATGTTTTTAACTACTATGTTTATTGCAATTGGTTGTGCAAAGGATAGTTCCGTTCCTACACCCAATCCTCCTAAAGGAATTGTTGAAACCAATTTGATTAAACTTGAAGATGCTTTAAATCATTCTAGTACCGATTTCGTAAACCTGATAAATAAAGTTAGAGGTAGTGTAGGCACTAATGGTGCTGGAAGCAAAGTTATTTGGAGCAAAAAAAATGATTATAATTTAGGGCTATTTGTTTCTGCAAATCACGTATACGGAATAAGCTCTTGGACTTCTCTTAATGAAGAATTTATTGATATAGTTGCGATTAATAATGGTATTTTTCTGGGCTCGAAAATACCTAAAACAAATGGAAATATAAGTTTATCAAATGAATGGAATGCAAATTTTGGTCTTTATCATCCGCAAATACCATCAATTGCAACGAATACAACTATATTCCCAAAAGATGATTTTTATTTGGGCATAATAGACAACCAACGGATTATTGATAACGGTTTAGGCAATTATCCAAATTTTGTTCAAACTTCGACTCCTCTGCAAATGTATGACCCAAACAACAAAACACTGGCTACTCAAACTTGGGCGATTACAAACACTAATGAAGTTGTTTTTGCGATAGGTTATCCACAGGATAAAGCCAAATATCCAAATGGGGCAGTTTCAACTGGTAAAGTCTATTCCGATTCAGAGGCCGAAAGTATCATTCAATCTTTAAAACTTAAAGGAAATGTTGAAGGGGATATTCCATACAATCCACAAGTAGAATTTTTAGCTAATATAGATGCTATTGCTGGTATGAGTGGCGGAGGTGCATTTAATGCTGATGGACAATTACTTGGAATTATGGTAAGAGCCACAGAATTGAATGGTAAACCAGTTTTAAGAGTGGTTAGAATTACTTATATTAAACAAAAACTTAATACCTTTTATAATGCACTATCAATATCTAATAAAAACAAAATTAAGCCATTTATTAGTGGTGAACTGAATAGAAATTAACAATCGACGCATTAGTATGGAATCCATTTACTAAAATAAATTAAACCATTATGAATCTAAATCAAGTAACTGTCAGTGTAAAGGATATTGAAAAATCAATTGCTTTCTATGAAATGCTAGGATTACTATTAATTGTAAAATCGCCTCATTACGCTCGTTTTGAATGTCCAGAAGGCGATGCTACTTTTTCAATAAATTTATCTGAAAATGAATTTAAAAACTATGGAAGTTATTTGAAAATTCTTGGCAAGTAATTGCAGGAAGCGGATTTCCAATTTAATTTCAAAAATCTTTAAAAATAATTAAATCTATAAACTATGAATACAGAAATATCAGATTGGAAAAACAGAGGCAACTATTTTGAATACAACAACCTCAAAACATTTTATATTCACGAAGGGCAAGGCGAAGTTATTTTAATACTCCACGGCTATCCATTTAGTAGTTTTGAATGGGTAGCAGTTTTTAATGAACTTGTCAAAACCAATTCAGTAGTCATATTAGATTTGTTAGGAATGGGATTTTCTGATAAACCACAAAATCATAAATATAGTTTTGAAGAATATTGTGACATCATAAATGTACTATTGCTAAAACTTAAAATCAATAATATTCTCATTCTAGCCCACGATTTAGGCGCAAGTGTAGCGCAAGAATTATTAGCAAGAAACAAAAAACACGAAAATAACTTCAAGATAAATTCAATTGCTTTTATGAACGGCGGAATATTTTTAGATGTTTATAAACCAAGACTAATTCAAAAATTGTTATCGCAAACACCAAATTTTATTGGAAAGTTTTTGAGTAAAAAAATCAGCAAAAACGCTATTTTCAAATCAGTAAAGGCAACCTATGGTACAAACACACAACCATCAGAATCATTTGTAAACCAGCAATGGGAAATTTTAAACCTCAACGAAGGCAAATCAATTACTTATTTAATTGGTCGATTGGTTTTTGATAAAATAAATTACCAATCACGTTGGATAACCGCAATGCAAACAACCACGATTCCAATTTGCTATATCTGTGGTGTTTTTGATCCAAATTCAGGAATCCATATGGCAAATCGCTACAAAGAATTAATTCCAAAACCTAAAGTTTATTTACTAGGCGAAACCATTGGGCATTGGCCTCATTTGGAAGATGGTGATAATGTGATTTCTATTTTTAGAGATTTTATAAAAAACGAATCAAGAATATGATTTTATATTCGACGCGGTTGGAAAGAGTTCTTTCTCTGTTTGCATACCATTACTTAAAAAAAAGGGCAAATATAAATCGACTGAATTAGGAAAATATGGTTCAAATGTCTTTTTTGCATTATTTACTCCTTTATTGGGTGGTAAAAAAGTATTGTTTCCTATTCCAACTCTAAGTAAAGAGGATTTACAATTTTTAAAATTATTAGTTGAAAATAACCATTTTAAGCCTGTAATTGATAGAAAATATAACATTACTCAAATTATTGAAGCTCATAAATATGTTGGAACTGGACAAAAAACAGGAAATGTAATTATAGAATTTTCAAACTTTTTTTAGTTTAAGATGAAAAGATTAGAAAATAAAATAGCACTAATAACAGGCGCAACGAGAAACAGGAAAACAACGAACCTCTAACAGCGGTTATTGTAACAGACACCCTATAAATATTTAACAGACAAACAAAAATGGCAACAAATAAACTGCATTACATAACAGGAATAACCATAACAATTTTTATTGGATTACACTTGTTTAATCATACTTTAAGCATTTATGGTGCTGACAGACATATTGAAGTAATGAATACTTTGCGATTATTTTATCGTAATATTTTCGTTGAAACAGTTCTATTAATTGCGGTACTTGTACAAATAATTTCAGGACTTAAACTTTTCAAAACTAACAGAAAAATAGCGACCAATCTGTTTGAGAAACTTCATATTTGGACAGGTCTTTACTTGGCGATATTCTTCATCATTCATTTAAGTGCTATTTTAGGTGGGCGACTTTTTCTTCACCTTGACACTAATTTTTATTTTGGAGTTGCAGGACTAAACTCATTTCCTTTCAATTTATTTTTTATACCATATTATGGACTTGCAATACTTTCGTTTTTCGGACACATTGCTTCAATTCATAGCAAAAAAATGAAGAAAAATATTTTTGGCTTGACACCAAACAGACAATCAATTATAATTTTAACTTTGGGACTTATTATGACAATAATAATATTCTACGGTCTGACAAACCATTTTAACGGAGTAATAATACCAAGCGAATACAACATCTTAATCGGAAAATAACGAAAATATGAACATACTGATTTTAATAGCCAACATTTTGACACTTTTAGCATTCTTCATCCATACTTTTATAGGCGACAGAGAACTGAAAATTATTCAACCAGTAACAGGCCTAAACTTAGGGACTGAAAAACAAGAAAAATGGACAATGGCAAGATGTGGTTGGCATTGGATTTCATTCGACCTTCTTTTTGCGACAATTGGACTTACTTTAATAAATTTTACTGACTACTTCGACAACGAAAAAACATTACTTCAAATATTGACAATTTACTTTTTAGGTTATTCCATCGCTTGGGCATTGACAATTGCAATTTCAAAACAGTTTTCAAAAAATTATTTGAAACTCGGACAGTGGATATTGCTTTTGCTTATTAGTGGACTTATTTACTTTGGAACAAATTAATACAATTATGCTAAAACTTGGTGGATACATAAACATTTTAATTGCAATCGGACACATTGTTGGACTATTTTGGGCTGACAAAATGTTTGAAGTAACAGGTATAGGTATAGAAATGTCTGAACTTGCTCAAATCAATTCGTCATTTCCATATTTGCTAACAATTTTTGTTTCTATCGTCTTTTTTATATTCGGTCTTTATGGACTTTCAGCAGACAATAAATTTAGAAAATTGCCATTTCTAAAACCTGCAATCTTTTTAATCGCAGGAATATATTTATTGCGTGGACTTGGCGAATTAATAGCGGACGGCATACAAGGAACAAATTCAACGACTGAAACTATGTACTCATTATTCGCTTTGATTATTGGACTTTTGTTTCTATTTGGTGGACTAAAAAAATGGATACTTACAAAAGAAAAAAAACAACGAACCCTGTAAATGGAACAGACCAAATAAATGAAAAAAGGTATAATACTGCTAGCAAGTTCAAATAGTAATGGAGATACTTTTTCAGTATCAAAATATCTTTCTGATAGAACCAGTTTTCAAATTATTGATTTAAAATCAAAATTCATTGAGCCTTTTGACTATGAATTTAAAAATAGTAATGACGATTTTCTTCCACTAATAAAAGAAATTGTGAACAACTTTGATATTATAATTTTTGCAACACCTGTATATTGGTACACAATGAGTGGAACAATGAAAATATTTTTTGATAGAATATCTGACTGCCTTAAAACAGAAAAAGAAACAGGAAGAAAATTAAGAGGAAAAGAAATGGCGGTTTTAAGTTGTGGTTCAGACAAAGAACTAAAAAACGGATTTCATATGCCATTTATTGAAACTGCAAATTATCTTGGTATTAAATACGTTGGAGAAGTCCATTGTTGGTTAGAAGATAATGAAATTCCTACTGAAGTAAAACATAACCTAAATAAGTTTGCACAGATAATATTATAAATGAATATTCAAAAATACCTAAACAGAATAAAATATTATTCGGAAGTGGAACTTACTAAAGAGGTTATGTTTAGTCTTCAAAAACAAAATTTATTAAATATTCCTTTTGAAAATTTAGACATACCTTACGGAAAAAAAATTAAACTTGATTTAGATAATATTTTTCAAAAAATTATTATTAATAAAAGAGGAGGATTTTGCTATAAAATAAATTTATTATTTAACGAATTATTAAAAGAAATAGGATTCAATACATTTTTAATATCAGGAAGAGTTTATAATGAAAATGGTACTTATAGACAAGAATTTGACCATATGGCAATAATTGCAATAATTGCAATACTTGAAAGTAAACTATATTTAGTTGATGTTGGTTTTGGTGAATTAATTTTGGATAGTATTGATGGTCCAAATTCTATATCCGAAACTATATATTCGTTATTTGCACTATTTATTTGGTTTCTATTTTTGTTTGGTGGATTAAAAAAATATAGTGATGCTAGCAAAATACAATTAAGATAAAAAATAAATAATTAAAATATCATGAAAAAACTAATTCTCTTCTCAACGTTACAATTATTTTCAATCTTTTCTTACGGTCAGCAAATAATTTTGCCTGGCGATAAAGCTATCGACAAAAACTTTTTGAAACCTTCGCTTACTACAATGGGATTTTTTTTGAATTCAAATAATCAATTAATTGATATTGGTATCTATGAAATTGAGGTAAGTACAAACAATCTAAAAACCACTGTTAATTCAACGCTTTATTTTAAAGATTCAGAAAAACAGTGGAAAGACGTTTGTGTGGTTAACGCAAACAATTTAAGTCCAATAAGTTATTCTTCGGATAGAGACGAAAGAAACTTTTCCCTTAGTTTCGTTAGCACAATAAGTGGAGAATTTATTAACAAAAAAAACGGTCAAAAAGAACCAATAAAAAAGTTGATCAAAGAAAAGTACTTTGATATTAACTTCTATCCTCATATTTTGGTGGCACTACCACTAAAATTGGGTTATAAAGCAATAATTCCTGTTTATGATTTTGAAGCTGCCGATAATTCTAAAATTTATAATGTAATTGTAAATGACGTAAGAAGTGATGTTTACAAATCAATAAATACAGGAAATCATGATGTTTGGAAAACATCGATTTCTGAAGAATCTTCGGGAAACAAACTTGAATATTTTATAGACAAACAAACCCGAAGATTATGGCAAATAAAGATTGTTGCTAAAGATGGACAATTATTGTTGCTAAGCGATAAAGAGTCCGATTACAATCCTATAAAACAAATTTTTAACAAGGAAGTAACACTTAAACTAATAACCAATGGCACATCTTCAATAGTAGGACAAGTTTTTGGCAGGGCTAGGTATGATGATAGTAGTATTAAAATTATAAATTACAATCCAAAACAATTTGCTACAAAAGGTACTGCTGTTTATTTAATTCCATATACTGATTGGTATAAAGAATATTTCAAATTAAACAAACAATTAAAAAAGGAAGGCAGAAAATTCAATATGCCAAAAGAAGCTTTAGAATGTATCTTAATAAGCGAAATTTATGATGACAAAGGTCATTTTGAATTTGCAAATCTAATGCCTGGCGAATATTTTATTTATTCACAATTTGCAATGTATGAAGATCATCACGAACACGTGGTTGTTGGCAGAAGCGACGCTTATCGTGGTAACGTTTATCAAGGCTCATCTGATATAATGCAACGAAACAATTGGAGACAACTAGATGACACTTTTTCTGAAGAAATTGTAAAAATTGAAAAAGATGGCGATAAGAAAGAAATAAAACTCAAAAAGCAGAAAAAAAGTAGTGTTTATTGAATTTATATTAATTTTTCGTGTTTAAGTACATTATCGATTTGATAAAAATTAAAAATCATATGAAAACTTTAAAAAAAATATTTATGATTCTACAATTTTTTGTTCTTGTTTCTTGTGCGGCTGAATATGGTCCGCCAACAATACAAAATGAAAACCAAACAATAACTATTTCAAAAAATGAAAAATTAAAAATAAATCTTTCACATATCTATTCAAATACTGATGTTGCTAAAATAATTTCAAACCCATCATTTTTTTTACAAAATGAAATAATTCGAAAACAAACAAGTATTACTTATAATCAATATCAACATCTGTATGAATACCAACCGATACTAGATTTTGTTGGAACTGTTTTCGTTGAAATAAAATCTGATTTTTATTACAGAGATGGACCGATTGATCATATTATTTATACAAAATACCAGATAATTATTGAACCATAAATATTGATACTTTTAAAGTTTGTAAGTTCAAGTTATAAGTGCAACAGATATATTAAAAACACTTGGAGTTACCCCCCAAAAAAGTGTTTAAGGTCTTAAGCCTAAATTTTTCTTACTTTAAAATTTTAAAATTAAATAAAATTTAGTAACTATACAATAAACTTAATCATCGAACATAAAGAAAAATTATTCAGACATTTTGAAAAGTACATCTCACTAAACGATGAACTTAAAATTGCATTAAAAGAAAAAGTGAGTTTTGTAACTTTTAAAAAAGGAGACATAATTCATAATGCAAATGAAATATGTACAAAATCCTATTTTATTCAAAAAGGATTATTTAGAACCTATTTTATTAAAGATGGAAAAGAAATTAGTGAATATTTTCCGGCAGAGGGAGAATGGAGCAATTCGCCCAGAAGTTTTAGAACAAGAAAATTAGACATATACAACATAGATGCACTTGAAAATTCAGATACGTTTTGTTTAGAGGTAAATGATTTAATGTATTTATTTGAAAATTTTCCAGAAATGGAACGTTATGCAAGATTGTCAATGGGTACAATTTTTGGTCACTTTATGGAAAGAATAAAATCTATGCGTTTTACGACAGCCAAAGAAAAATATAACCATTTTATAGAAACGTATCACGATATTCATCACAGAATTCCGCTTGGAATGGTTGCTTCCTATTTGGGTATTACGCAGGAAACATTGAGCCGAATAAGAGCTGAAAAATGATTTTTTGATATAGGTCAAAAGTTTATAAAAACCAAAAACTTACATTTGCTCAAATTTTAAAACAAACTGTAAAATGTCAAAAAAAACTAAAATAGCGTTAATTTTAATTACGAGTACTTTGTGCTTCGGTCTTGTATATGTTTTCACTTATGTTCCACCTATTCCAAAAGAACATGGAATCTTAGATACAACATTGTTTTTGGGTAAAGGTGAAAAACAACCTTTGATAGTTGCATTTGGCGGCGGCGGCGGCGGAAATGACTGGAGCAGAGATTACGTAAAAGTAAAACGAGATAGTCTTAACAATAAGGGTTATGCCTTATTAGCAATTGGATATTTCAATTCAAATGGAGCCCCATCAAGTTTGGATAGAATATCACTAGACGCAATTCGCGACTCTATTTTATCTATAGCAAAAAACCCAAAAATTGATAAGTCTAGAATAATATTAATGGGCGGTTCGCGTGGTGGCGAGTTGGCATTGAATTTAGCAAGTAGATATAATGATTTCACGGGTGTAATTGCTATGTCAGCGTCAAATGTAAGTTTCCCAGCACTTACTTGGTCGTCAAACACTTCGGCTTGGAGCTATAAAAATAAAGAAGTTCCTTATGTTCCTGCTACTTTAAAAACAATTTCACCAGCACTCAAAGGTGACCATTATACAGCATTTAGCATGATGCTGGAAGATAAAGAAGCCGTTAAAAAAGCAGAAATCGAAGTTGAAAACATTAATGGTTCGATTTTACTTATATCAGGTATAAAAGACGATCAATGGCCAGCCACCGAAATGTCTGACCAAATTGTTAAGCGATTACAACAAAATAATTTTAAACATTACTATTCCCACATTAAATTAAATGGTGGACATATTGCACCATTAGAACATTTTAATCTGGTATATGATTACTTGGACACAAATTTTAAGACAAAATAAATATACTTTTTAGGCAATGTTAAAATGATTTTTTGATATAGGTCAAATGTTTTTAAATATATTCTTTTGAACTTTGCAAAAAATTTTAAACATAAAAAAAATGAAGATTTCAAAATTATTATTTGTATCGCTTTTCACAATAAGTACAATTTTTAGTTATGCACAAGAATTATTAATTCCTGCAAAAAATGTTGAAGCTGTTTTATACCTCGGAAAGGTTGATAAACAACCGTTAGTCGTTGGACTTGGTGGTTCAGAAGGAGGAAATGCTTGGACAAGCGATTATTGGAAAAAAACCAGAGACCAATTTCTAGATAAAGGTTATGCGTTTTTGGCACTTGGTTATTTTGGTAACAAAAACACACCAGAAATTTTAGATAAAATCGAAATTGAAGATATTCATAGTGCAATACTGGAAGCTTCAAAAAACGAAAAAATAGCTAAAAATAAAATAGCTATTATTGGTGGTTCCCGAGGTGCAGATTTAGCATTACTGGTTGCAAGCTATTACAATGATATAAATTGTGTAGTAGGTTTAGTATCTAGTCATGCTGTTTTTCCTGGACATACAAAACAGTTTAATTCTGCCTGTTGGACATATCAAGGAAAAGAATTGCCTTTTATTCCTGTAAATAAAGAAGCAATTCCATATTTAATGAAAAGAGATTTACTCGGTACATTTAATGCAATGCTACAAGATAAAGATGCTGAAGAGAAAGCATTGATAAAAATTATGCAGAGCCATTGTAAAATGAAAAGCTATGAATTCAAAATACAATTATCCCGAAATGTTATCTTGGTTAGAACAAAAGGGAAAACTACAGTTTGGTGAAAAGTTCCATTTTAGAGAAGCGGATATAATCAATATTCAAAAACTGATTTGCTATTTTCTAAAAGATGAGGTAATGGCTGTAAATTTTAATTTAGATCTATCCAAAGGAATTTTATTATCTGGTCCAGTCGGGTGCGGCAAAACAACTTTGATGACTTTAATGAAAAATGCTGCAAAGCAAAACAACAATTTTATTATTAAAACTTGCAGAGACATCAGTTTTGAATTTATCAAAGAAGGCTATCAAACCATTCAGAAATACAGTAACGGAAGCAATTCACATAGCGAATATAGAAACTATTGCTTTGATGATTTAGGCGTAGAAACGAATCTAAAATATTACGGAAACGAATGTAATGTAATGGCAGAAATAATACTTTCCAGATATGATATTTTCATTTCAAAACAAGTCATAACGCACATAACTAGCAACCTTTCCGCCACCGAAATAGAAAGTGCTTACGGTAATCGGGTGCGTTCTCGACTTCGTGAAATGTTAAATTTGATTGCTTTTGATAAAGATGTTGAAGACAAGAGAATTTAAACATAACGCCCTTATAACTATGTTGTTACAAATAATCAATCAAAATTTATTATATTTCTATAATAAAAATTACTTTTGTATAAAAATTATTTTTCAATAAAACTGCCTAATAATCTTATTTTTAATAATTTAAATCGTATATGAACTTTGTAAAAGTTTTTTTTGAAAATAGAAATTTCGATTTTAATTCAGATTTTGAATTAAAACAAATTTATATTTATGACAATGACGATTTAACCAATAAATTAAAAGGCAATACCTTTTTTTACAAAAGTCCAGAAAATACAAAAACTTCTTTTTATGCCATTAGCATTGAAATTTCAAATGATGAACTCTATGAAGTTAGAAAATATTTATGGAACGAAGATAAATCTGATTTGTTTTTTACATTTGATAAAAAAGAAAATGCAAATATTTATTATGCAAAGTCAGATCCAAAAAGTAAAGTTGAAAATTATAAAATAATAAGCTTTAAAGGATCCGAAAAGGATAAAGAAGAACTTGAAAGAGTTAACAAATGGGAATTTGAAAGTGGAAAATTTTGGTTGACTTATTCTGACTTTTTAGATAAAATAAAAAAAAGCAAGCGAGTTGATGAAAAATTAATCGAAACATTACAAGGATTACGAAAATCACTTCACAATGAATTTAATAGTGAAAACAATAAAGAAGAAATTGTTCAGGCATTAATAGATAGGACTTTATACATAAAATTTCTTGAAGATAATCATATAATAAATTCCTTTTTCTATACCCATTATTTTGGAGATGGTTCATTAACATATAGCAAGTTCCTAAAAAATAATAACGTTCTAGATGTTAATAAGCTTTATAAATTAATTAATGAGATTTTTAATAATTTCCTTTTTAAAATTCCTGTAATAAATGAAAACCATTTAACTAATAATGTTTGTCAATTAATTTTTAATTCAGTAGCAGGTTATAACAGTAATACAGGGCAATTATCTTTATTTGATTTTCAATTCAACATTATACCAATAGAGTTCATAAGCTATATCTATGAAGTTTTTTTAGAAGAAATAAATGAAGATAATGGTATTTATTATACTCCAAAAAAATTAGCACAACTCATAATTGATGATGTAATAATCAATAATAAATTAGGTAAAGTATTAGATCCAGCTTGTGGTTCTGGAATGTTTTTAGTTGTAGCATTTCAAAAACTTTTAGAAGAGAAAAATTTATTAAATCATAATGATATAAAAAGTAAAAGCATTTCTGAAATCATTGAGAATAGAAATAAAATTTTACAAGATTATATATTTGGTATTGAAAAGCAGGAAACAGCAAGACGATTATGTGTTTTTTCGCTTTACCTTGAAATGTTTAGAAATATTGAACCCGAAAGAATTAAAAAGTACATTGAAGACAAATTAAAAACAGAAGATAATTTAAAATTATTTCCATACAATTTTTTTGAGAATATAAGACTAGCAAATTCTCTTGATATATCTGAAGACAGACCTTTTAAAGATGATAAATTCGATTTTATAGTTGGAAATCCTCCTTTTTTTAAAATCAAGAAAAATGACGATGAAATTAATTTTGTAAATGAATACCAAAATACCATCAATGGTGTAACCTTACAAGCAAAAAACATTATTGGACACAATCAAATATCTCAAGCATTTCTTTTAAAAATTAAAGATTGGGCTAATTATGATACTCGATTTGGCTTCGTTGTAAATAATTCCAATTTGTACAATGAAATGTCAATTAATTTTCAAAAGTTTTTTTATACAAATTACAAGTTAGAGCGTTTGTATGAACTAACACGTGTTAAAGAAATTTTGTTTAGAATAGCTAAAGAAAGTGTAAATGCTTTAATATTTAGTAATAATCCCATTGCCAATAATTCTTTTGAGTATTTTCCAGTTGAAAATGGTTTGTTTTCCAATTATTTTGATTTATTAGTTATTCAAGAAGACAAGGGATTTTATATTAATCAAGATAGTGTTTTAAATGAAACCATTAAATTGAGAGATTATTTAATTGGTAACGATTTTGATAGAAGTTTAAATTCTTCATTATTAAATAACAGTATAAAATTAGAAGAATTACTAATTAAGAATGAAAAAGGAAAACCTTATTCCTATGTAGGAATGGAAATTGTGGAAGAAATACCAGTTTGCAAAGAATTTAATATTAGCAAATCTCAATGGGATACTTTTCCAAAGAAAACTAGATATGAATATTATAATAAATTTAGAGAAATTTATACTAGAAAAACAAAAGAACCAGAGTTTGAAACAGAATTTGTCAAATCTAAAAACTTTCATCCTTTTGTTTTAAAGAATATAGATACATATATTGGAGATATTAATAATTTTCACAGACCTAGAAATATTGATATTTATAATGGAAATAGGATCCTATTCAAAAGGGTTGGCGCAACAGTAATTTCTGTTTACACAAAAAAAGCTATTTATTCAAATTTTGATATAAACACTATAAAACTTACAGATGAAGCTAGTTATTATTTAATTAATGCAATTTTAAATTCTAAAACTATCAATTATTTTTTAAACTCTTTTGTTAGAAAAAGAACGCTTGGTTCATTTCCGAAAATTAGTACGGATGATATATTGAATATTCCAATACCAACAATTTTAGACGAAGATTTGGTAAATGAAATTACATTAATAAGTAAAGATTTAACCGAAGAAAAATATATTTATGATAGTGAAACCGATAATAAATTAAACGAATTAATTTTTGATTTATATGGTTTAACTTTTATTGAAAAACAAAGAATTAAAGATTTTTTCATAAAAAAGAAAGATGTTACTAAAGTTGAATTAGAATGGTATAAAAAATCATTAGCTACATCATTAGAAATATACTTTGAAAATCAACCAAAAATTGAATGCTATTTGGGGAATTTTAATTTAATTGTGTTTGGTATTTATTTTAATAATTCAAATAAAAAGGAACCATCAGAAAAAAAAATATCACAATTCATAATTGATAAAGTATTGAAAGAAAATCCAAACGAAAAATTCTTACTATTAAGAGAAAAAATTATTGGTCAAGATTGTGCTTATATCATTAAAAACAACAACAATATAAATTGGACAGTTTCAAAAGCATTTGAAGACGCTCAAGATATTATTAAAAAGGCTAATGGATGAGAGAGTATATTCGTTTGCCTAAATATCAATCAATACCTGATAGTAGTATAAAAGCAGAGAAATTGAATGATGAATTTTGGAAGAGTCAAATTTTTCATCATTTGTTAAAATTTTATAAGGATGATGATTTTATAGAATTAAAAAAAATAATTACAATTGAAAGAGATAGACCAAGGTCTCAAATTGAAGATGTGATCAAAAAATATATTCGAAATTATTTTAATAAAAATGAAAGATTCAATCTTAATGGTTTTATTATAAATAGAGAGCCAAGTTCAGAAGGTAAATTAAATGGGTTTTATGATTTTAAATTTCAGCATAGTAATTGGAAAAATAAAGAAAATTTAATTCCAAGATATTTTTCTTTTGAATGTAAAAACATTGATAATCAAAATAGTAGTATTAATGAATATGTGATCGTTAAAAGAAATAAATCAGGCATAATTCATTATGATGGTGGGGTTTATAGATATTTCAATCAAAAATATGCTGTTGAACAAAATTTCGGTGGTATGATTGGTTTCATTTTGTCGGGTCATCAAGAAATTTTAATTAACAAAATAATAACTAAAATAAATGAAAATTCATCAAATGATGAAAATCGAAGTTTAAGTTCAATAGAAATAATTCGAAATTCTGTAAATCAAAATAAAAACACTTTTGAAAGCATACATTTAAGAGATGGAATTCTATTTAAATTACATCATATATTTTTTGATTTAAATTAAATTTTCAGAAACTTTTTAATGGAAAAAAACACTCATTCCTACCTCAATATTCATTTTTAATGGAAAAAAACGCCCAAAAATTGCCTTTTAGTGGAAAATAAAGTATAGCTTTGCTTAATAAAGCACCACTAATGGAAAATTTTGTACCAACACACCTTCAAGAAATTATTTATTCTTCGAGCGATAAAAAAGTAAGAAAACAAATTGCTTTGCTTGAAAGTACAGGTAAAATTAAAAAAATTGCACCTCGTATATTCACTTCCAACTTTATTGATACGGATGAGGTTATTATCAAAAGAAATCTTTTTTCTATTCTAGGCAATTTATATCCTGGTGCATTATTAAGCCATCGTTCCGCAATAGAATTTAAACCAACCGCCACAGGGCAAATATTTGTTACTTATACCTACACCAAAAAAATAGAATTGCCTGGAATAACCATTCGTTTTATAGAAGGAATTGGAGCAATTGAAGGCGACAATTCATTTTCGGGAGAATTATTTGTTTCTCAACAAGAAAGAGCCTTTTTAGAAAATTTACAGCCATCAAGAAAAACGGGACCAGAATCCAAAACCATTTCAATTGCTGAACTCGAAAATAAATTAGAAAAAATAGTACAAGTAAAAGGTGAAGAAGGACTAAATCAAATTAGGGATAACGCAAAAGTAATCGCAGATAAATTAGGAATGCAAAGTGAGTTTGAGAAATTAAATAAACTAATTAGTGCTTTATTATCTACACAACCATCCAAAATATTATCGTCTCCACGAGCCATTGCACGAGCATTTGGAAATCCTTATGACCAATCAAGAATAGATTTGTTTGAAATACTATTTCTAGAATTAAAACAAAGAGAATTCAAAAATGTAATAGATAGAAATACAACAAATACTTCTTTTCAAAATTTTGCTTTTTTTGAAGCCTATTTTTCAAATTATATCGAGGGAACTCGATTTGAAGTTATCGAAGCAAAAAACATTATCGCAACCGATACACCAATGTTCAACCGTGATGAAGATTCTCACGACATATTGGGGACATATAAATTGGTAAGTAATAAAATCGAAATGAATATTACGCCAACTTCTCCAGAAGAATTCATTAACATTCTTCAATACAGACATCGATTACTTTTGGAAGCAAGGATATCAAAAATGCCAGGCATATTTAAAGACAAAAACAATCGTGCTGGAGAAACGTTTTTTGTTGATTTTGAATTAGTAAAAGGCACATTAATAAAAAGTTTTGATTTTTACAAAGCACTAACAGACCCATTTGCAAAAGCGGCTTATATTATGTTTATAGTAAGCGAAGTCCACCCATTTTTAGACGGAAACGGAAGAATCGCAAGAGTAATGATGAACGCCGAATTGGTAAAAGCAGAACAAACAAGAATAATAATTCCAACAGTATATCGTGATGATTATTTAGGAGCTTTACGAAGATTAACAAGACAACAAGATCCATTAGCCTATATAAAAATGTTACAACGAGCACAAGATTTTAGTGCAACATTAAAAGCAGATACTATGGAAGAATTAGAATTGCAATTAGAATTAAGTAATGCTTTCAAAGAACACGACGAAGCCAAATTAAAAATTATCGTACAATAAGACACGGGCAATCAAGCGGTCTCTCTTCGGTCGTTTCCTTTGTTCCGTTCGGCTGTTCCAGTCAGTCGTACCTCCTTCCATTCCACAGGCACTTCAACAGCACAGGAAAATAACCGCTTTGAAAAAAAGCCGTTATTTTCCTGCGCCGTTTTCGTTCCTCATCTTCACACGGTCACTTCCTGCGTTCGGTCGGGCTTCTGCATCCACAATACCGCTTCATTTCGCTTCGTTCAATCGTTCGCTTTCCGCTCCATTGCATTCCGCTGCAAGCTCTCTCTTTCTCTTCACTGCATTCCAGCAGTATTATGTCTGCCGCCCTCCGTGTTTTCAGCGGTTGCTCTTTCGCCCAGCCATTGGGGTTGGCTCCGTTAGCACTTTGCCCTAAATCAAGGAACGCTATCGCTGACTTATATTTTTTCCCCACCGTTTCACGCTCGCAGTATTACTCTCCACTTCGCAAGGGCTACGTTCCGTTCCCATCCTGCGGTGGCTGTTCGATTGCCGCAACACCGCCACTTCGCTCCTCACAAAAAAAAATTCCGTAAAAACTCCATTTTTTTTGCTCCGGTGCTTGGGGGTGTTCTTTGAACCAGAACATTTATTTTTCAAAACAACATTTTTTAGATCCCATTTCATTGGAAACTTTTCGTTAGCGAGGAAAACAAAAAATAAATAAAAAGAAAGTAAAGATAAGTTCCAGTTTCAAGAAAAGAAAGTTCAAGCCCTAAGGGTTTTCAAAAAAATCTCCACCCTACAATTCAGTTCGCATCAACATTTTTTTAATTTCAAAATCTCACTTCTGAACAACATTCTCGTAAGGAATCGGGTAGTATTTTTTTGAAAAAACTTGCTTTTCTTAAAACCTCCACTTGCAGTACGACTTTCTTTTTTTTCTTTTTTTTCTTTTAAAAAATTTAATGGCAAAAAAAAAGGAATTGAAAAACCTCAACTTTAAAACAGAAAGTATGCTAAATTTCATCATCAAAACGCACCAAAAAGAGACGATATATGCCAAACCTCATTTGTTTATACTTAACAAAGGAATGAACAGCGGAAAACCGCAAAAAGAGCCATTTACGAACAGTTTTGTAGTCATTTTTCAAAACGAAAAAGATTGCGAAAACATATATTTTGTAGCATACAGTTTATGGAAAACTAAATTTTGGCAACCGCATTTGGTGGGTTCGGTAATTCCGTTTTTACGTCTCAACGATTTTAAAAAAGAATTTTTTATAAAGTCTAAAATTATGATGGAAGAGCACGAAGCGCACACTAAACACATTGCTTCACTAAAACTTTTGGAGCAAAAAGAAAAACAATTTCACGAAAACATAAACCTAATCAACGATATGCGAAGAGTGATTTTACATCGCTACTGTAATAGATAATTCATTTATTAATCCTTAAAATCAATCTTATGAGCGTATTTTTATTATTTCAAACTGACAATTGGAAATCAAGAGCATCAAGAGTTTTCTTTGGTGCTTTTGATAGTAGAACAAAAGAATTAGATTATGCAAAATACAACGATTTGTATTGGTATAATTCAGAAGTAGTGGTGGTTGAGGTTATTCTCAATCAATTTCAAGAAATTTGAAATTAAAAAAGCCCAATCCTTGCGGTTTGGGCTTCAATTTCATCTAATCCAAATCCCGATAGCTATCGGGACACAACTAGAATTAGACTATTTTTTGTGCTTCTTTATTAAGAATTTGAGCAGTAAAGATATTAAAAAACTGACGATTGCTCCAAGTGAAGCAAGAATAATGGTTTTCAACACATCTTCCGAATGTAAAGTCGGTAAAACACTCAAAAATGTACCGCCAGCGGTACCAACTAAAGTTGTGTTATTTTGTTGTAACGGCATCTTCTTTTGTATTTGTCAATTGACTAACAGCCGAAATAGCGCCACCTGCAACGGCTACATAACCGCCAATTGTTGTTACAATTACAGGTAAAGCAACTGGCGCATCCAAAATTGTTCCGCCTACGGTAGCCAAAACCAATCCGATATTTCGAAGCACTTTAAAAAACTTCGGAGTGGGGGATTTAACTCTTTTTATGATATTCATAATTTAACTTTTTTGTCATTCCCATTTGGGAATCTGATTTGATAATTAATTCAACACTTTCGTTTTTGTCTAAAATTGGATAAACTAAATTTTTCAATTTAGTAAATGCTTTTCTAGACATCAGACCCAAACCTGGTCCAGAAAATTTAGTTACTGGAGCAATACAACCGTTCAATTCTTGCAATGCATTATTAGCTGGGTGAAACAGAATTAAACTTCTGTTTTTTACATTAATTATTTCCAAATGCCATTGAAATTTTTTGCTGTATCGCTTTTTAATAAAATATTTCCCTTCGGGAATGCAGGAAACTTTCGTTTTGTTGTTTTTCCAAGGTAATTCAATTGTCAAACAAATGATTTTGCCTTCGCATTCGAGTTTTCCGTTAGCTCCGTCAGGGAAATAAGTTCTTGATAGTTCTAAAACCATCTTACACGCCACTAACTTTTGCCAACGCTAACGGATTGTAAGCACCATTTTTAAGGGCATACATTTGACCATTTACCAATTGGTAAAACTCCACTCCAAGAGCTAAAAACAAAGGTTTTGTACTTGCTGGAGTTACGGTATTGGTTTGGGTAATAACGGCTGTTGCCAGAGAATCCCAAGGTAAAATTGTAGTTTCTGAATTTTCAACCACAAAGGTTTCCGCTTCAAAATCTACCTCAGCACCAGCAGAAATGATTTTAAAATGTGTCGTTCCACTTGGTGCAGCAATCATATTGGCAGGAATAAAAGAAGCCAATGTAACTTCAATTACACCAGTTACTCGGTCGATAGTTGCCACAAAAGGAGCAAATAAACTCGTTCCCAATTTACCACGAATATTGAATTCAAATCCAGCCAATAATTCAGCTTCGCCATCAATGATGTTTCGCAAACCTCTTTCGCTTACCAAATCGGCTTGTAAAACCTTAACCATCGACTGAGTTAAACGGCTAACCATTCTACCGTCGGCAGAATTCAAAAGCAACGCTCTCAAAGCCGTTCTTAAAATCTTTCCTGCTTTCCCAGCTCTACCAAATTCCGAACCATTTTCTCGTGTTCTTTGAAACGCTGGATCACTCGCAATTCTGCTTGCATCGATTCCACCTTTTTCACGAGCTAAATGTCCGTCTTGGGTTTTGTAAAAAGTAATATCGCCGATAGTACCTTTTAATTTAATTATGCCTTTCTGTCTTGCCATAATTTCTAAAATTTAGATTAATAATTGCTCTAAATCATCTTTCTGTTGCAACATCTTCCGATTGATTTCGAAGCAAATTTTAGCCAATTAAAGGAAATAAAAAAGGCGTGATGTTCCAATATGACACTTTACGACGTAAATGGCAGTAATGACCGCAAATGGCAATATACGAGCCACTCAAATAGTCTTAAATTACAGATTATTACACAAAGGATTTTTTTTCTAATTTTACAACATATATAAATTTGGATTAGAGGGTTTTAAAGAAAGTCAAAGCCTAGTCAAAGGCATAGATAATGTATGAAAACAGAAATTAAGAGATTATGCATCTACCCAAAGGACATACAGCGTATTACTGGAAAGAGTTATCGACAAAGCATTAGATTGTTGCAAAAGATAAGAATTGAGCATAATAAGCTTGAAAACGAGTTTGTATCTATCGAGGAGTTTTGTGTTTACACCAGTTTAAAATATGAGCAAGTAGAACCTTTGATAATTGGTTAGAAATAGTAACATAAGATTACTAAAAATTGAACTTTAGAAATATGCTAACCAGACTATTAACTAGTTCATTTTTTGATAATGTTTTCTTTATAAATGCATCGTTAGTTCCTAAAATATAACTATATTTGCACTATAAGTTAATCGAAGTTTTGCAATGCAAGAAGCAGGTGCATAATAGAGACCCTAGTTTACAAATAGAATTTAAAAATCTATATATCAACGGTTTAGAAACGGAAAACAAATCCCTCTTTCTCCGCAAAATTAAAACCCTAACTACTTTTAATCAGTAAGTTAGGGTTTTTTATTAGCCAAATATCCCCACATAATCCACACAATCATTATATTTTGAACATAAAAAAACCACCATTTTATAAGTGATTTTTGAAAAAACAAATTTAACTAGTCCTGAATAATCGAAACATGTTATTTAGTACTAACTCCATAAAATATAAATTGAAAAGTAAACACATTAAACTAATACTTTTCGAGCCTAACGAGTGAAAAAATATTGAAATATAAAAAAAATGAAATAATAATTTACAAAATTTAAGGAACTAAAAAATTTATTTTATATTATTTCAGCGTTGATGGACAAACATAATCAGTAGTTTTAATCCTTGTAGTTTTTATGGCTGTAAATCCCCCTAAAACATTGATAACATTATGATAACCTCTAGATTTTAAAATCGATGCAGCAATCATAGAACGATATCCACCAGCACAATGTATATAAAACGGTTCCTCCTTTGGAAATTCAGCAATATAATCGTTTATAAAATCTAATGGTGTTGTCAATGCATTTTCGATATGCTCTGACAAAAATTCTCGAGGTTTTCTAACATCAAAAATAGACACTTTTGCTTTATGATTAGCTTTGCTCTGTTCGGCTTTGCCTCGAGTCTGAACATTTTGGAGAATTTCATCTAATTTCTCTGCTGATGAGGAATTTACAGTATCATATTCTAAACCCAATCTTTTCCAAGTTTCAAAACCACCTTTCAAATATCCCAATGTATTGTCATAGCCAACTCTGGCTAAACGCAATATAGTTTCTTCTTCTTTTCCCACGGGTGTGATCAATAGTATTGGCTGTTTTATATCTAAAATTAAAGCGCCAACCCATGGAGCAAATCCTCCGTCAATACCAATAAAAATTGATTTAGGAATATGCCCTTTTTCAAAATCGTCTTGATGGCGTACATCTAATATTAATGCTTCGGTTTCATTGGCGACTAATTCAAAAGTTTTTGCATCAAAAGCTACTGCTTCATTTATAATGTCTTCAACATTATCGTACCCTTCCTTATTGAGTTTTACATTCATTGGAAAATAAGCTGGCGGAGGTAATAATCCATACGTTACTTCTTTTATAAATTCCTTTCGAGACATATCCGAACGAAGTGCATAATTCACTTGCTTTTGATTTCCAATAGAACCTATCGTTTCTTTGCTTAAATTTTTTCCACAAGCACTGCCTGCGCCATGTGCTGGATAAACAATTACGTCGTCAGCAAGTGTCATTATTTTTGTTCTCAAGCTATCAAAAAGAATCCCAGCTAAATCTTCTTGTGTCATATTCTCAGCTTTTTGAGCTAAATCAGGACGACCCACATCACCTAAAAATAAAGTGTCTCCACTAAAGAGTGCATAATCTTTTCCGGTAACGTCTTTCAGCAAATAGCAAGCACTTTCTATAGTATGTCCAGGAGTATGCAATAATGTTATGGTAATTTCTCCTAGTTTAAAAACCTCGCCATCGGTTGCAATATGTGCTTTAAAATTTGTATTTGCAGTGGGTCCAAAAACTATTGGCGCACCTGTTTTTTTAGCCAAAGTTACATGTCCAGAAACAAAATCAGCATGAAAATGAGTTTCGAAAATGTATTTTATTTTAGAGTTATTTTTATTCGCCTTGTCAATATAAGGCTGCACTTCCCGCAACGGGTCTACAATTGCAACTTCTCCATTACTCTCAATATAATATGCTCCTTGCGCTAAACATCCGGTATAAATTTGTTCTATTTTCATTATCAAATTCTATTTATTTGGGCAAATTTAATTTTTAAAAAGCTAGAGTTTCTAATTAAAATTTTAAAAATCATGTCAAAAATAATTCTCTAATCATTATATAAATTCCCATGACTAAAACAAACCATCCAAATGCCGTTTTCAATTTTTCATTTTCGACTTTATTTGAAATCAAGCTACCCATAAAAATTCCAACTATTGAACATGTAGTAAAGATACTTAACATATTCCAATCAATAATTTGATTTCCTTGAATATCACCAGAAAAACCTATTAAGGATTGAATTGCTACAATGAAAAGAGAGGTGCCAACTGCTGTTTTCATTGGTGTTTTAGCTAAAAACAAGAGTGTAGGAATAATTAAAAATCCGCCTCCAGCACCCACAAATCCTGATATAAAACCTATAGCTATTCCATAAATAACTACATAAAAATAATTAAGCTTTTCATTTGCATCTATTGTTATTTTTTTAGAAGGTTTTATCATTTGAACCGAAGCGAGTATCATAACAATTGCAAAAACGATCATTATCAACTCCGATTTATTTAAAATAAAATTAGGCCGCGAAAAAATAAGATCTGGTATTCTAGGAACAATGATTTTGCGCGTGATAAATACCGAGATTACAGTAGGAATTCCAAACAACACAACTTTAGAGTAATCAACTAATTTAAGTTTTGCTTTGTGAATTCCGCCCACTAATGAAGTTGTTCCAATAATAAATAAAGAATAAGCTGTGGCTAAAGTCGGCTCAATGCCCATTATATAAACTAAAATAGGAACCGAAAGTATAGAACCTCCGCTACCTAACATTCCTAATGTCATGCCCACAAAAACTGCTAAAACACATCCAGTTATTTGTACAATATCCATTAAATTATTTATTTTATAGGTTAGCTAAAACTTTTTAAGGCAGTATTTTTATGTATGCAGGAATGACAAAATGAACTGTAAATTTTTATTTTAAGTCCAAAAACGGGTACGTAATTTATTCAATGGGCACAACAATTCTTGAAGTGATTGCGTCTAAAACTTGGAATGCCGTTTCTGCCATTTTATTTCCTTTGTTATCTAAAAGTGGGTTTACCTCAACAAATTCGATACAGACTACTTTTTTACTTTCGATAATTTGATTGATAATTGCAATGATTTCATATTGGTCAAAACCTCTTGGAACTGGAGTACCTGTTCCATAAGAAATTAAATCACAGTCCATAGAATCTACATCGAATGAAATGTAAATTATCTCACAATGTGCAAGTTTAATTAATGCTTCCTCAACACAAGTTTGCAAACTTCTATAACGTATTTCATCAACTTTATAATTTCTAATTTGCAGTTTTTGGATTTGAGCATTTTCAGGTTCTTCGGTATCACGTACACCAAAATATATAATATTTTCGGCCAATATTTTTGCGCCTGGACAGCCAATGTTTTTCATTTTTTCCCACTGACCAATAGTTTCAGTAGCGATTTCATTAATTTGAAACTCTAAATTATCATTTGAAATGGCAGCGGATAATGGCATACCGTGAATATTTCCTGATGGTGAAGTGTAAGGAGAATGCAAATCAGCATGTGCATCGATCCAAATTACGCCTAGTGTTTGCTCCTCATAAACTGCTTTTATTCCGCTAATTGTGCCTAAGGCAGAAGAGTGATCTCCGGACAAAACTATAGGAAAAAAATTTGCTTCTAGGTTTTTTTTTACAGCATAACAAACTCTGGTGCAATGTTCTACAACATGCTCTATTCGTTTTGCAAAAGTGCTTTGGTTTTTATCATAAACGGATTCGTTGTGTGTTTTTACATCTTCAAACTCGTATTGATTAAAAAAGGAGTTGTTTTGATTAATTGCTGCAATTTCTATGGCATCAATTCCTAAATCAGAACCTCGAGTTCCTGCTCCAATATCCGATCTGTTTTTGACTATTTTAATTGCTCGTTCCATAACTTGTATTAAATAAATTCATTCAATGATTGTTCAATAATAGCAAGACATTCCATGATTTGAGCCTCAGTTATCACTAATGGCGGAGCGAGTCTAATTTTATTTCCGTGAGTAGGTTTTGCTAACAAGCCATTATCTCTAAATTTTAAACAAATATCCCATGCCAAAACTGAATCTTCGGCACAATTTATGACAATAGCATTCAACAATCCTTTGCCTCGAACTAGAGTTATTAAAGAATTTCTGGTGGCAATTTCATTCAATCCCTTTCTGAAAATAATTCCTAAATGCGCTGCGTTTTGAGCTAAATTTTCGTCACGAACTACTTCAAGAGCTGCAACTGCTACTGCTGCTGCTATTGGATTTCCTCCAAAAGTCGAACCATGTTGACCCGGTTTTATTAAGTTTAATATGTTATCGTTTGCTAATACTGCAGAAACAGGATAAACACCGCCAGAAATTGCTTTACCTAAAATTAAAATATCAGGTTTTACTTCCGGTTTATTTTCGCAACCTTTCGTACAAGAGCAATTGCCGCAAGTAGCTAACAATTTTCCGGTTCTAGCAATTCCGGTTTGAACTTCATCGGCAATAAACAAAACATTATGAGCTTCGCACAATGCTTTTGCTTTTGCTAAATATCCATCGGTTGGTACATAAACTCCGGCTTCACCTTGAATTGGTTCTACAAGGAAACCAGCAATGTTATTGGAAGATTTTAAAACATTTTCTAAAGCTTCAATATCATCATAAGGAATTTTTATAAAACCAGCAGTAAATGGTCCAAAACTTTTACGTGCACCTTCATCATTTGAAAACGAAATAATAGTAGTGGTTCTACCATGAAAATTATTTTCACAAACGATAATTTGAGCTTGATTTTCCGAAATTCCTTTTACTTCATAAGCCCATTTTCGACATAATTTCAAAGCCGTTTCAACAGCTTCGGCTCCAGTATTCATTGGTAAAACTTTATCAAAATCAAAATATTTTGTCAAAAACTCTTCGTAATTCCCCAATTGATTATTATAAAATGCCCGAGAAGTCAGTGTTAATGTTTGCGCTTGTTTTATCATTGCATTCACAATTTTTGGGTGACAATGCCCTTGATTCACGGCTGAATAAGCTGATAAAAAATCATAATATTTTTTACCGTCTACATCCCAAACATGCACACCTGCGCCTCTTTCTAAAACTACTGGTAATGGATGGTAATTATGAGCTCCATATTTATTCTCTTTTGCAATTAATTCTTCTGCTTTTGCAGAAAGGGTTTGTTGTGTAAGTTCCATAGTAGAATGTAATAAATTATTGAAATGCAAAAATAAGAAAAATTTTTATTTTACAATATAATATAACATTTTTGACTTACATTTGCTTAAATTAAGTCATATTTTATAAATTACTAAATAATTAAGTCAATTTAATTTTAAATATTATGGAAATACTAGACAAGTTTGATGTTCATATTATCAAAGAATTAGAAAAGGACGGTCGAATGGCGTATTCCACTATCGCAGCCAATTTAAAAATATCAAATACCATGGTGCATCAACGTGTCAATAGATTAATTGCACAAGGAATTTTATTGGGAATAAAACCCGTTTTAAATGAAAAAAAAATAGGTTACGATTGGGGTTCGTTTACTGGAATAACTTTAAATAAAGATCAAGACTCGAATAGAATTATCGAAGAGTTAAAGAAAATTCCTGAAATCACAGAATGTTACTACATATCTGGCTTGTACACGCTTTATATCAAAATTATTGCCCGAAATCATGAACATATGCGAAAAGTTCTTTATGAAAAAATTGACAACATTCCAGGCATTTCAAAAACCGATTCGATTATGGAATTAGGTTGTGCCTTTAAAAGGAATGTTACGCTATAATTTTGAAGAAAAATATTTTAAACAACAATTAAAAAAAACTTAAAAAAACCCATTTTAATTAAAACCCTTATTTTATTTCGGATATTTGTGAATAAAATTAATCGTTATGAAAAATACTATCTATTTACTTCTTGGAATTGTGTTTTGTACCAATGGACTTTTTGCACAATTAAAAACAATAAAATACAGTGATGGAGATCAAATCCTAATGGGTTTGCAAATTCAACCCAAAAAGAAAAATCAACAGAAACCAGGAATTCTAATTCTTCCCGCTTGGAGAGGAATTGACCAACTTTCGAAAGATTCTGCTCAAAAGTTAGCTGATTTGGGTTATTATGCATTTGTTGCTGATATTTATGGGGAAGGAAACTATCCTAAAGATAATAATGAAGCAGGGCAAAAAGCTGGTTTTTATAAAAAAAATTACGACCAATATCAAAAAAGAATTTCATTAGCTCTCAAACAGTTAATACTATCTGGTGCAAACCCAGAAAATATTGTAGTTATGGGCTACTGTTTTGGTGGAACTGGAGCACTTGAAGCAGCTCGAGCAAATATGAATGTAAAAGGTGTAGTATCGTTTCATGGTGGATTAGGTAAAGACGAAACGCGATTAGTTGAACCACTTACAACAAAGGTTTTAGTGTGTCATGGCGCAGATGATCCGTATGTGCCAACAACCGAAGTTACTGCCTTTCAACAAGAAATGAGAGACACAAAAGCAGATTGGCAAATGATTTACTATGCAAATTCTGTTCACTCGTTTACAAATCCCGAAGCAGGAAATGACAATTCAAAAGGTGCAGCCTACAATGAAATTGCAGCTAATCGTTCTTGGAAACATTTATTAATTTTTATAAAAGAAGTTTTATAATAAATATGAATTTTATTTATAAATAATGCTTGTTGTTGTTTTTTATAAATAAGTGTTTATTTCGATAATATTCATTTCCTTTTTTCTCTATACTTTAATTAATATTCATTAACAACATGAAAATAATAGTTCCATTCTGCTTATTATTTATTCTAAATATAAGCTGTACTCCACAAAAAGACGCTTTTTCGATTCCAAATCCCACAAAATACATCAATTCTATAACTGCAAATGAGCTAAAAATACATTTATATATTGTAGCATCAGATGAAATGGAAGGTCGAGAAACAGGCTCACTTGGTCAGAAAAAATCAGGAGAATATCTTATAAACCAATACAAGACTAACGGCATTTCTTTCCCAAAAGGAGCAATTGATTTTTACCAAAAAATTCCAGCGTCGTATTTAAACGCAAATCGAAATGATAACTTACTTGACTCCGAAAACATTTTGGCTTACATTGAAGGTTCAGAAAAACCAAATGAGGTAATTGTGATTTCGGCACATTATGACCACATTGGCTTAAAAAATGGTGAAGTTTATAATGGCGCAGATGATGATGGTTCTGGAACTGTGGCTTTAATCGAAATAGCTCAAGCATTTGCACAGGCGAAAAAAGATGGCATAGGTCCAAAACGCTCTATATTATTTCTACATGTAACAGGAGAAGAGCATGGTTTACTCGGTTCTAAATATTATGTAGAAAACCCTTTGTTTCCTTTATCAAATACAATAACAAATTTAAATATTGACATGATAGGTCGTCATGATGCGTTTCATAATGATTCCAGCAATTATGTATATGTTATAGGATCCAATTACCTTTCAACTGATTTATATAATATTTGCGAAGCTGCAAATAAAAACCATGTAAACTTATTTTTAGATTATAAATTCAATGATATCAACGACCCGAATCGTTTTTATTATCGATCCGATCATTACAATTTTGCCAAAAACAAAATTCCCTCAGTATTCCTTTTTAATGGTGTTCATGCTGATTATCACAAAGCTACAGATGAAGTAGATAAAATAGAATTTGATGCTTTGGCCAAAAGAACTCAACTTGCATTTGCCATTACTTGGGATTTAGCCAATAGAGAAAATCGCCCTGTTGTTGATAAAGTTGGCAAATAAAATGTTAATTAACAACGACGAAGTTCGAGCAAAAGTTTAAAAAATTAACTCTTAAATAAAAAAACCTCGAATAAATTTCGAGGTTTTTGCTTTGAAACTTATATTGTTACAAATCTTCTTTTAGATCAGCATCGGGTGCATTTTTTGTTACCGATTCTATACCATTATCACGCGCTGCAACAGATTCGTACATTTCGCTATTACCAATAATTTGACCGTTTGTTGCTTTAAGGTTAAAATAATACTTACCATTTTTAGCTTCCAATTTATCAAATCTCGACGCTTCTTGTGAATTTTTTCTAACGGATTCTATCCCGTTTTCACAAGCCGATTTTGAAGAATAACCTTCGCTAGCGAGTATTACCTGCCCATTTCCTGCTTTTAATACAAACTGAAATTCGTCGTTTTTTCTTTTACTAATTAAAAATGTTCCCATAATTTTAGATGTTATTTATTGATAAATATTTTTTAAGATTTAGTTATGAGATCAACTCATAAACTTATACCAAAATACTACTTTTTTAGAAATTTTAAATAAATAAATACATTATTTTTTTATGATTATTATAAAATCAAAAGTAGTTTAACAAAAAAAGCCTCGAATTTCTTCGAAGCTTTTGCGTTCTGGGTGGCTGACCGGGTTCGAACCGGCGACCCTCGGCACCACAAACCAATACTCTAACCAGCTGAGCTACAACCACCATTTTTAACGAGTGCAAATATAATACTAAAGTTTGCTTTTGCAAAGAAAAAATTCAAAAAAATTATATCAAGTCGCTTAAACTATTGACTCCCAAATATCTTTCGACAGTAAATCCCTCGGCATAATCGGTGCCAATTAATCTTCCAAAATTCTGTACACGATAATTCAAGCTTTCAAGAAAATTTTTAGTAGCAATAGGCGTTTCAGGTTCCTTTGAATTTGCATTGTAAAACTGGGAACTATACGCTAAAATAGCGGCTTTTCTTTTATCATTAAACCCTGTAATGTCAACTACAAAATCAGGAGTGATGTCTTTCCATTGTATGTAATGATAAACAATTTTTGGACGCCAAGCTCGTTGTTTTACTTGATTAATTTCGGTTTCAATTTTAACCAAACCTGATAAAAAACAAGCGTCAGAAACTAGTTTGCTGCCTTTGCCGTGATCAATATGGCGATCTTCAATTGCGTTGCATAAAACAATTTCGGGTTTATATTTCCGGATCATTTTAATTATTTCTAGTTGATGTGGCTCATCATTTACAAAAAAACCATCACGCATATCTAAATTTTCACGAATCGAAACTCCTAAAATTTTTGCAGCAGCATCAGCTTCTTGATTACGGATTGCAACAGAACCGCGTGTTCCGAGTTCGCCACGAGTCAAATCAATGATTCCTACTTTTTTGCCCAAAGCAATTTCTTTGGCAATTGTTCCGCCACAACCTAATTCCACGTCGTCTGGATGCGCACCAAAAGCTATTATATCTAATTTCATATTCTACTTTTTTAATACTCTAAAACTCGTTTCATTGTAAACGATTTATTAACGCTTTCCTCCCACTCTTTTTCAGGAATACTGTCCTTTGTAATCCCACAACCCATAAATAAATGGGCTTGAGTTTTTGCTAATTTAGAATCAATCTCAATTTCCATACAGCGCAAATTTACAAACAATTCGGTTTTGTTTTCTATATTTAATTCCCCCAGAAAACCAGTGTAAAATGTTCTTTCGTAATTCTCGTTTTCTAAAATAAAATCTTTTGCTTTATCCATTGGCAAACCACAAACTGCGGGAGTTGGATGCAATAATTCGATAATTTTTTTTAAGCCAAAACTTGAATTCAAAACTCCAGAAATATTGGTTTTAATATGCCAAATATTTCCTGCTTTTATATTGTAAGGTTTTGAAATCCTAACTTTTGTAGCGACTTTATCTAATAATGTTACAATATAATCTGTAACATACAACTGTTCCGCTATTTCTTTATTGTGCCAAATAATTTTGTTTGTATTTGTGTGTTTTTGTGTTCCAGCCAATGAAACAGTTTCAAAAACAGAATCTTCAGCTTTTAATAATAATTCCGGAGTTGCACCCAGCCAAGTTCCCAATTTTGGATGAAAAAAACAATAAACAAAACTACTTGAATACAACTGTAGTAATTTTTTAAAAACATCAATTAAATCGAAACGATTCAAATTAACGGTTTCTTTTCGTGATAAAACTACTTTGTTGAATTCGTTATTTTCGATACTTTTAATTCCCTTTGCAACCAAATCTGTGAATTTTATTTTTTCAAAATCAGAGTTTGATTTAAGTTCGTTATCTACAAAATTTTCATGCGCATTTTCCCAGATAGCACTAACAATTTCTGACTGATTTGCTGGAATTATATATTTTTGATTTCCATTGAATGTTGCAAAAGCAAATCCTTTCTCGGAGAAATTTTCGAGTTCAAATAAAGCATCATTTTTTTGAAAAAATCCAATACAATTCTGACTTTCAGGTTTTTTATAAACTACAAAAGGAAGGTTTTTTTCCAATTGCAATGCAGCTTTATCTAAAATAATTTTCATTCTTGAACTTCGATTTTTCTTTTGGGCATCACCATGGTAGTTAATTTACATAATGAAATTAAACTGTCGTTTTCATCCGTTACACGAATTTCCCATAAGTGAATACTACGTCCTTTATGAATAATTCTAGCTGTTGCGGTTACAATTCCATCGCGTTTTGCTTTGAGATGATTGGCTGAAATTTCTATACCTCTAACTTCGCTGTTGGTATGATTTACAAGCATTAAAGAGGCAGCACTACCTACACTTTCGGCTAGAGCAACCGTAGCGCCACCATGTAACAATCCCATGGGTTGATGAACAGAAGAATTCACAGGCATTGTAGCGGTTAAATAATCAGGTCCGGCATCAGTGTATTCGATATTTAGGGTTTGCATTAAAGTGTTTTTGGAAATTTGATTGCAATATTGAAGTATTTTTTCTTTATCGAATGTCATGTATTTTGCTTTAAAAATGTATATTTAAGTCAAAGATAATACACTAAATTAAAAATACAGTTGTTATTATATGTTCAAATTTTAATTTCATTTAA
This sequence comes from Flavobacterium sp., assembly GCF_031409475.1. Classification (GTDB taxonomy): domain Bacteria; phylum Bacteroidota; class Bacteroidia; order Flavobacteriales; family Flavobacteriaceae; genus Flavobacterium. The sequence continues at coordinate 46,845 of NZ_JANNXH010000016.1, forward strand.
TTATCAAAATATTTTTTTCCTATTTTTACAAAAAATCTGTTCAAAATGCGTCAATTTTCTTTATTATTATTTTTCGGAATTCTGATTTCAATTTCTTCTTGTAGAACTGATTTTGACACAGTTCCTAGTACTGGAGATTTAGTATTTTCTAAAGACACTATTTATTTAGACACCGTTTTTACAAACATAGGATCTAGTACTTATAGATTAAAAGTGTACAATAAAAGTAAAAATGACATCAACATTCCTAGTATTAAATTAGCAAAAGGCTTGAATTCAAAATATAGAATGACTGTTGATGGTACAATAGGCAGTAACGGAAAATTATTTACTAATGTTACGCTTTTAGCCAAAGACAGTTTATATATTTTTATTGAAACAACTGCAAGTAGCACTGATGCAAATCCAACTGACTTTTTATACACTGACAAAATTGAATTTGATAGTGGCGCAAATTTGCAAACAGTCGAATTAGTAACTTTAATCCAAGATGCGGTTTTTCTTTTTCCAAAACGCTTTGGTGATGGAACTACCGAAACGCTTCCTATTGGAGATGATACAATTTATGGCTTTTATTTAGACGAAAATGATCCCGTAAACGGAAATGAACTGATATTTACCAATCAAAAACCCTATGTCATTTATGGTTATGCAGCTGTTCCTTCTGGAAAAACAGTGACATTTAATCCCGGAGCAAGAGTACATTTTCATGCAGATTCTGGTTTAATTGTTTCACAAAACGCGTCAATAAATGTCAATGGAACTGTCTCAACAACTGATAAACTTGAAAATGAAGTAATTTTTGAAGGAGATCGATTAGAGCCTGATTATGCAAATGTTCCAGGACAATGGGGAACAATCTGGCTCACTGACGGAAGCACTAACAATAGTTTTAATAATGCAACCATAAAAAATTCGACAATTGGATTATTGATTCAAAATAATAATGGAACAACAGTTCAAATAAAAAACACACAAATTTACAATTCTGCCAACTATGGAATTCTGGGACAAACAGCCAGAATTAATGGTGAAAACATTGTCATTAATGATGCTGGGCAAGCTGGTCTCGCATGTACTTATGGGGGAAATTACATTTTTACTCATTGTACTTTTAACAACAACTGGTCAAGTTCACAGCAATTAGCAGTACTTGTAAATAATTTTTATACTGGCGCAACTCCTGAGTTGAAAAATTTGACAGCTGCGACTTTTAATAATTGTATAATTTATGGATCGTATTCTAACGAAATGATTTTAAACAAAAAAACTGGTGCTACTTTCAATTACCAATTCAACAATTGCCTAATTAAATTTGATAATGTTTCGAACCAATACACCACGAATCCTGAATATCAATTTACAACAGATCCCATACATTACAACGCAATTATTCTAAATAAAGATCCAAAATTTTTTAAAGTTTCTCAAAACAAACTCAATATTGATCCTACTTCCGAGGCTTTCGCCAAAGGAAATGCAACCTATCTTATCCCATTAGATATTTTGGGCAAAACCCGAACATTGCCACCAGATTTAGGCGCTTATCAAAATAAGCCGTTTCCACAATAAATGTTAATAACTATTTACTGAATTTTTATAGTTCCCTTATTTTTATATAAATTTACATCCCTAAAAAATTAGACTTAGGAATTAATAAATATGAAAATAAAACTACTATTTTTCGCACTGCTGTTTTCGCTTTGCGTCTCTGCACAAATACCAACTGGGTATTACAACACCGCAACGGGAACCGGATACACTTTAAAAACACAGTTGTACAACATCATCAAAGGTCATACTGATACTGGCTATGCAGGTTTATATACTACCTATCAAACCTCTGACAGAGACTATTATTACGAAAATGATGGAACCGTTTTAGATATGTATTCTGAAAAACCCAATGGTGTTGACCCCTATAATTACTCTTCTGGTAGTACTGATCGATGTGGTAATTATGCAGTTGAAGGCGATTGTTACAACAGGGAACATATTATCCCACAATCCGTATTCAATTCAAGTTCACCAATGGTATCTGATGCTCATTCTGTTACACCTACAGACGGAAAAGTTAACGGTATTCGTAGTAATTTTCCACACGGGAATGTAGCAATTGCTTCAACTACAACCCTAAATGGTTCCAAATTAGGTACAAGTGGAGTTACAGGTTATACTGGAACTGTCTTTGAACCCATTGATGAATTTAAAGGAGACATTGCGAGGATGTATCTTTACTTCGCTACTCGATATGAAAATAATATTGCTGGATATCCTTTTGCTATGTTTAATGGTTCGAGCGATCAAGTGTTCACAACTCCTTTTTTGAATATGCTCTTGACTTGGCATGCACAAGATCCTGTAAATACTAGGGAAATTGATAGAAACAATGCTGTTTATGCTCGTCAAAATAATAGAAATCCTTACATTGATCATCCTGAATATGCTCAATTAATATGGAATTCAACTCCAGACACGCAAGCTCCAACTGCACCAACAAATCTTACAGTTTCTGGAACTTCATCAACTACAGTTTCTTTGAGCTGGGTTGCTTCTACTGACAATATAGGTGTAACAAGTTATTCAATCTATGTAAATAATGTTTTGACAACATCTGTTAATGGCTTGACAGCTACAATATCTGGATTAACTTCATCTACAACATATTCCTTTTATGTAATTGCCAAAGATGCAGCAGTAAATTCATCACCGGCTAGTAATACAGTCAATGGTACAACTTTGATTTTAGTACCTGATACAGAAGTTCCAACTCCTGCCACAAGTTTAGCAGTTACAGGAACCAGTTCAAGTACGGTTTCTTTAAATTGGATTGCTGGTACAGATAATATGGGAGTTACTGGCTATGCTATTTACATAGATAATGTTTTAAAAACAACAGTATCAGGATTGAGTGCAATAATTAATGGACTAATGCCTTCAACTTCATATGCTTTTTACATCATTACAAAAGATGCTGCAGGAAACACTTCAATTTCTAGTAATACGGTAAATGGAACAACAACAGCCCCAATTATTGGTGGTAGTTCATGTGCAACAGAAAGTTTTGAGAGAATTCCTGCAAATAATTCCTCCTATGCATCTAGAACTTGGACTGGTGATAGTGGGCTAGATTGGACTGCAACTGATGCTCGTACAGACCAAACTATTGCTACTAGAGCAATTTGTATTAGAGATGGTTTGCTTTCTGCTTCAACATCAGCAGATGGGATTGGAAATTTAACGGTTACAACACAACAAGTTTTTACCGGAAATAGCGGAACCTTTAATCTTAGAGTTAACGGAAACATTGTAGGAACAATTCCCTATAGTTCTACCGCGACAACTACAACAATAAATGGAATTAATATTACAGGAGATGTAATAATTAGTATAACTGACAATAGTAATCTTAGTGCAGTCCCAGCTAGTCGAGTTATATTTGACAACCTCTCTTGGACTTGTTATTCAAATTTAGGAACAGCTGCTTTACTCAAGGAAGATTTTACTATTTATCCAAATCCGTCTAAAGGAAATTTTAATATTAATTTTGATAATTCAAACCGAGATTATACCATTGAGATATTCTCTTTATTAGGTCAAAAGGTTTTCGAAAAAGAAAATACACAAAGTCCTTCTATTTCAGTTTCAAACCTTCAAAAAGGAATCTATTTAATCAAAATTACAAAAGATTCAAAATCAATAACTAAGAAAATAGAAATTAACTAAATTCAAAAGTGTCTCGATAAATCGAGACACTTTTTTTTTAAATCTTAATTGATTAAATTTGCAAAAGCATACAACACTAACTACATTACTATAATGATTCATTTTTTTGAAAACCAAAGCAAAACGGTATTTGCAGTACATACACAAAACACATTGAGCGATCCCGAAACATCGGGAGAAATGTCGGCTCAAGACATTTCAAAACTAAACTGGCTTTTTGCCGACTCCAATAAAATAGAAAAATCCGCTTTGACGGGTTTTTTTATTGGTCCTCGTGCCACCATGATTTCGCCTTGGAGTACCAATGCAGTTGAAATTACTCAAAATATGGGAATTTCTCGAATTATACGCATTGAAGAGTTTCATAAAGTTTCGACAGATTTTACAGATTTCGATCCAATGCTTTCGCAAAAATATACTCAGTTAAATCAAGATATTTTCACTATTCACATTCAGCCCGAACCTATTTTAGACATTGAAGATATTGCCGGGTATAATAAAAGTGAAGGATTATCTTTAAGTGCCGAAGAAGTAAAATACTTGGATAATTTGTCTTCTAAATTAAATCGTAAATTAACCGACTCGGAGATATTTGCTTTCTCTCAAGCCAATTCAGAGCACTGTCGTCATAAAATTTTCAACGGAACTTTTGTTATTGACGGTGTTGAAAAGGAAACTTCTCTTTTTAAATTAATCAAAAAAACTTCTGCTGAAAATCCTAACGATATCGTTTCGGCTTACAAAGACAATGTAGCATTTGTAAAAGGACCACGCGTACAACAATTCGCCCCAAAAACTGCTGATAAACCTGATTTTTACGAAATAAAAGAATTTGATTCGGTTATTTCCTTAAAGGCAGAAACACATAATTTCCCAACAACCGTAGAGCCTTTCAATGGAGCAGCAACAGGTTCTGGAGGAGAAATTAGAGATCGTTTAGCAGGTGGACAAGGTTCATTGCCAATGGCTGGAACTGCTGTTTATATGACATCCTATTCGCGTTTGCAAGAAAATAAATTGGGTTTTGAAGAACGAAAATGGTTGTATCAAACTCCAATGGACATCTTGATAAAAGCTTCGAATGGAGCATCTGATTTTGGAAATAAATTTGGACAGCCGTTGATTACGGGTTCCGTTTTGACTTTTGAGTTCGATGAATCAAAAGATGCTGAAACAAGTTCAACAAGAAAACTAGGTTACGATAAAGTAATCATGCAAGCGGGTGGAATTGGTTACGGAAAACTGGATCAAGCCATAAAAAAGAAACCACAAGAAGGCGATAAAATAGTAATTCTGGGTGGAGAAAATTATAGAATCGGAATGGGTGGTGCAGCAGTTTCGTCAGCTGATACTGGAGCAATGAGTTCTGGAATAGAGTTAAACGCTGTGCAACGTTCGAACCCTGAAATGCAAAAACGCGCTGCAAACGCCATTCGTGGTTTAGTAGAAAGTGACCATAATCCTATCGTTTCGATTCACGATCACGGAGCTGGAGGACATTTGAATTGTTTATCTGAATTGGTCGAAGAAACGGGTGGATTAATTGATTTGGACAAATTGCCTGTGGGCGATCCAACACTTTCAGCAAAAGAAATCATTGGTAACGAATCTCAGGAAAGAATGGGATTAGTTATTGGTAAAAAAGACATTGATTTACTTCAAAAAATTGCTGATCGTGAGCGTTCGCCAATGTATCAAGTGGGTGATGTTACAGCGGATCACCGTTTTACATTCGAGTCTAAAACTACAGGTTTAAAACCAATGGATTATGCTCTAGAAGATTTCTTTGGAAGTGCTCCAAAAACGGTAATGACGGACAAAACCATCAATTACAATTATTCGGCGTTAGATTATAATGTAAAAAATATTTCAACTTATTTAGAACAAGTTTTACAATTAGAAGCTGTAGCTTGTAAAGACTGGTTGACCAACAAAGTCGATCGTTGCGTAGGCGGAAAAGTAGCCAAACAACAATGTGCTGGACCATTGCAATTGCCATTGAACAATTGTGGTGTAGTGGCTTTGGATTATCAAGGAATAGAAGGTATTGCAACCTCAATTGGACACTCGCCTATTGCCTCATTAATTGATCCCGTTGCAGGAACAAGAACTGCTATTGCAGAATCATTATCAAATATTGTTTGGGCTCCAATAAAAGGCGGATTACAAGGAATTTCACTTTCAGCAAACTGGATGTGGGCTTGTAAAAACGAAGGTGAAGATGCTCGTTTGTACGCAGCTGTTGAAGCTTGTTCCGACTTTGCCATCGAATTAGGAATAAACATCCCGACAGGAAAAGATTCGCTTTCTATGAAACAAAAATATCCAAACGATGAAGTAATTGCACCAGGAACGGTCATTATTTCAGCGGGAGGAAATTGTACCGATATTCGAAAGGTAGTAGAGCCTGTTTTGCAACAATCCCTTGGCCTCGGGAGTGGTTCTATTTATTATATCAATTTATCGCAAGACGACTTCAAATTAGGCGGTTCTTCATTGGCACAAACCTTGAATGCTATTGGCAATGAAACACCAACTATTAAAGACGCTTCTTTCTTCAAAAATGCTTTCAACACGATACAAGAATTGATTTTAGATAATCAAATCTTGGCAGGTCACGATATTGGAAGCGGAGGTTTGATTACCACTTTATTGGAAATGTGTTTTGCTGATGTTGATTTGGGAGCCAAAATTGATTTATCTGTTTTTGAAGAAAAAGATTTAGTTAAAATTTTATTTTCTGAAAATATTGGAATCGTTTTTCAAGCTAAAAATGATGCTAGCATTGAATCTAAATTAAAAGAAAACAATATAGAATTCTTCAAAATTGGTTCTGTTACTTCAACTGAAACTTTAGACTTTGGACATTTGACTTTAGACCTAAAAAAACAAAGAGACATTTGGTTTAAAACCTCTTTCCTACTCGATCAAAAACAAACTAAAAATGGAATGGCGCAAGCGCGTTTTGATAATTATGCAACTCAAGCCTTAAACTATACTTTCCCTAGCCATTTTACAGGGAAGATTGCTTCGTCGCAAACTCCTCGCAATGACAGACCAAAAGCAGCAATTATCCGTGAAAAAGGGAGTAACTCCGAGCGTGAAATGGCAAACGCGATGTACTTAGCAGGATTTGATGTAAAAGATGTTCATATGACCGATTTGATTTCGGGACGTGAAACATTGGAAGATATTCAGTTCATAGGAGCTGTTGGTGGATTCTCTAATTCCGATGTTTTGGGTTCAGCCAAAGGTTGGGCTGGAGCTTTCAAATACAACGAAAAAGCCAATACAGCCTTGAAAAACTTCTTCAAACGAGAAGACACTTTATCAGTTGGAATTTGTAACGGTTGTCAATTGTTTATGGAATTAGAATTGGTCAATCCAGAACACGAAGTACACGGAAAAATGTTGCACAATGATAGTCATAAACACGAAAGTATTTTTACATCGGTAACGATTCAAGAAAACAAATCAGTGATGTTAACTACTTTAGCAGGAAGTACTCTTGGGGTTTGGGTTTCGCATGGTGAAGGAAAATTCCATTTGCCAAAGGGCGAAGAAAACTACAACATCGTAGCAAAATACGGTTATGACAGTTATCCAGCTAATCCTAATGGTTCTGACTACAACACAGCTATGATGTGCGACAAAACCGGAAGACATTTGGTTATGATGCCACACATTGAGCGTTCGACTTTTCAATGGAACTGGGCACATTATCCAAATGATAGAAACGATGAAGTTTCGCCTTGGCATGAAGCTTTTGTGAATGCAAGATTGTGGATTGAGAAACAGAACTAACATTTTATATGTGATCAAACCAAAAAAATAAGTTCTATTCAAAAAAAAATCTTAAAAATACCCATTTGTGGGTATTTGTTTTAAAGATAAAAATGGGGAATATTATAAAATAATTAATGCCTAATCTTTAAAATCAGAAAGTATGAAAAAAATTTGCTCCCATTACTATTATTCTCAATAGTACCATTTTTTGAGACATTAATCGAAATTACTAATATTTGATTAATCGAAACCGATGAATATATCCATTTAAACTTTTGTATGCTCTAAAAACAAGTATGAAAATCCATGTACCGTTTCTGGTCTTGGTTTAATTAAAAAGGTGGATTAAAATTACAAGGTGCAGATAAATGCAATTGTATTTAGTTTTTTTTTATAAATAAAAGACTTACAAACTATTGACACAATTTTTTAATTATATTTACGTATAATATAAAAACTTCTTTAGAAACCCAAGTCTAAATCATGCAGAAAAAAATCATTATTTGTGACGATCACATCCTTTTTTCTATTGGTATATCCGAAATCCTGAAAAAATTTGGAAATAACTATCAAGTCGAGACATTTAATGATTCCGTATCCTGCAAAACGTATGTGCAAAACAATCAAATTGATGTTTTTATCTGTGATTTAAATATATACAACACGGATGGATTTGTGTTGATTAATGAATTGCGAGACCAATTAGTAACTTCAAAAACAATTATACTTACTGCCTATTTTGAGGATTTTTTGATACAAAAAGCAGAGCGAATGGGGATTCATGCCTTTCTAAGAAAAGAAACTACTGCCGAAGAATTGATACAAGTAATTGAGCTGGAAATTAATGCTCCTTTTTATACCAATAAAAATCAAAGAAAGGCAAGCAATCCATACACACCTATAGATGAATCTGTTGCTAATAAATTTAGACTGTCAAAACAAGAAAAAGAAATCATTAAATTAATTATTGATGGTGAAACCAGCAAAGATATTGCACGAATTTTGTTTATCAGCAAAACTACGGTTGACACACATAGAAAGAATATTAATAGAAAACTTGAAATCTCTAATAGTAGTTCGCTTATAAAATTTGCCCATGAAAATAATTTATTTTCTTAGCTTTTTATTCCTTACAAATCATTCGTTTAGCAAAAATGAAAGTGACTTACTTGTTGATGCTAAATATGCCATTGACAAAAATTCCTCTTGGCAAAATAACACTGCTAAACAACAACCATTCCTACCTTTTAACACTGAACAAAACCTCAATATTGGGTATAATAAAAACGCTACTGTCTGGTGTTTGTTCAAAATCAAGAATCTAGATACAATACATGTAAAGCGAACTTGGTTGTGTTTTGACAACAATCACATCGATAGCTTGCTGATTTTTGATGGAAATAAACAACGAATATTAGGCGATAGAACTCGTTTTGCAAGTCTATTTATAGACTCTCAATCTTTTGAAATCGTTCTAAATCCTAATGAAAAAAAGACTTTTTTGGTCAAGATTAAAAAAGAAATTTCTTTTCTAGAGTTTACCTATAAATTTAAGGATGAAAAAGAATTAACCCAACAATCAAGAATAAAAATCGCACTGATTTCTTTTTTCTTAGGTTTCCTATTTTTGTTGCTTTTGTTCAATACGATTCTACTTTATATTACCAAGAAAAAATTATACGCCTACTATATTTTGTACTCCGTTTTGAGTGCCATTTATATTATGATTTCTTCTAATTATGCAAAACATTTTTTGTTTACAGAATTTCTGTATTTCAGCGAGTTACGCATTTATACTGCCAGTTTTTGGTTTATCAGTCTAAGTATATTTCTTACCCATTTTCTAGATCTAAAAAAGTTACAACCATTGAAATACAAGGCTATTTATGTACTTAATAGCACTAATTTTTCTATCATACTACTTACTATAATTTTGCTATTATTAAAACAATTAAATCCATTAAAACTCTTTTTGATTTTTGGCTACATCAACTTTCTAATAGTTATTATAGTAATCATTTGGGCAACCATTATTCACCTTAAATTTGATAGAAAATCGGCGATTTATGTGTTGATTTCATTTTTCCCACAATTAGTTTGGGGTACAGCTATTATTCTAAAATCATTCCAGATCATTCCAAAAAACCTTCATGAAGACTGGTTAGTCATCATTAGTTTATACGAAGTTTTCCTTTTTGGTTACCTACTAACGAGAAATTACTTGGAAACATTTCAGAAAAATAAGGTGTTAATTGAAGAAATTACGGTCGAAAAAGAAAAATCAATTCAAGCCATTACACAAGTTCAAATTAGAGAACGAAGAAATATTGCTAATATAATTCATGATAATTTTGGAAGTAGAATCGCTTATATCATGCAACTTTTAGAATTAAAAAAAATCACGACAGCTCAAGAAAGTATTCAAGAACTAGCCAGCGATATTCGAGAAGTCTCGCATCAAATTTTGCCAAAATCGTTAGACGATGGCGCATTAATTTCTAGTTTACAAAGCCAAATCACTACCTTAAATACTGGATTAAAGCACACAAAAATCGAGATTTTTACTTATGATTTTCCCGAAAAAATTATGGAGCCGTGGGTTTATGATGTGTATTTAATTTCTTTAGAAATTATCAATAATGCCTTAAAACACGGAAAATCAAATTATATCTGTATAGAGCTATTTGGCTACAATAATGAGTATCTTTTGCAATATACTGATGATGGTATTGGTTATGATACAAAACTGATTCCGAAAGGTTTTGGACTTGAAAACATCGAAAAAAGAGTGCTTCATTACAAAGGAACTTTTGAAATAAATAGCAATAAAAACCAAGGAACTGTTGTGCAAATTAGCATTCCAAAAAAATAAAAAATAGCAAGAAAATACCCATTTATGGGTATCGTTTTATACTGTTCATTCATCTTAATTTGTTTTAGCAAATAAATATAAATATGCATCAACTAAAAAATACAACTACTTGTAAATCTTATATCCTACAATTGCTTGGCATTAGTTTATTGTACTGTAATGTTGCCAAAGCACAGACCGAATTTTTTAATTCGAAAATTAATTTTTCCGACAAGCAATTAAATAATTTTCATTCCTCGTTTAGTATTGATAGTTCGCAGATTTATTTCAACTCAAATGATTATTATCTTCATGCCTACGATAAAAAAACGGGTGTTTTAAACTGGTCGCATTATCTTGCCAATAAGTCGAATAATGCACCAATAATCTATCAAACAAGTTTATTTGCAAGCAAGCATCTCAGCGAGTATAATGACAAATGCGTGCAGCTTAATTCCAAAACAGGAGACACCATTCAAACCCTAATCATTGAATCCATAAACACC
>NZ_JANNXH010000017.1:0-42936 GCF_031409475.1 Flavobacterium sp.
ACGGAATCTAATAGAGGGAATTCTCAAAGAGAAAACACGCAACAACGAGTTGAACCTTCAAGAGAATATACAACCCAGAGAACGGAATCTAATAGAGGGAATTCTCAAAGAGAAAACACCCAACAACGAGTTGAGCCTTCAAGAGAATATACAACCCAGAGAACGGAATCTAATAGAGGGAATTCTCAAAGAGAAAACACGCAACAACGAGTTGAGCCTTCAAGAGAATATACAACCCAGAGAACGGAATCTAATAGAGGGAATTCTCAAAGAGAAAATACGCAACAACGAGTTGAACCTTCAAGAGAATATACAACCCAGAGAACGGAATCTAATAGAGGGAATTCTCAAAGAGAAAACACGCAACAACGAGCTGATAATCAGAGACAAAGTGCGCCACAAAGATCAGAATCTCAAAGAAGTAATTCAGCCTCAAGAGGCAATAAATAAGGAACTTAAATTTCAAAAAAAGTAATCTTTGAACACGGTTTAATCAGCCGTGTTTTTTTGTAACTTTTTTTTTAGATTAACGTTATTAATCTATTAAAAAATAGTAGATTTGGAAAGTTTTTTTTATTAAATATTATACATGAATAGTACGCACAAAGATTTACATAGTAAATTAACATTAGGAGGTTTATTAGTATCGTTAGGAATAATTTATGGAGATATTGGCACTTCTCCATTATATGTAATGAAAGCCATAATTGGGTCACATATTATAAATGCAGATATCGTTTTAGGAGGCATTTCTTGTGTTTTTTGGACACTAACATTACAAACTACCATAAAATATGTACTCATAACTTTAAGTGCAGATAATCATGGTGAAGGAGGAATTTTTGCCCTATATGCTTTAGTTAAAAAAACAAAAATAAAATGGTTGATTGTCCCCGCAATTATTGGCGGTAGTGCCTTACTAGCCGATGGAATTATTACGCCACCCATATCCGTATCATCAGCAGTTGAAGGGATTCGAACATTTTATCCCGAAATAAATACCGTACCAATTGTTATTGGAATTCTGTTTATACTTTTTACCATTCAACAATTTGGAACCAAATTAGTTGGCCGGTTTTTTTCACCCATGATGCTTATTTGGTTTGGGATGTTAGGAATACTTGGATTAATTCAAATCACTAAGCATGCCGAAGTTCTGAAAGCTTTTAATCCTATTTATGCTTATAATTTATTATCAATTCATCCCGAAGGCTTTTATGTTCTTGGTTTTGTGTTTTTATGTACAACAGGAGCCGAAGCATTGTATTCAGACATGGGACATTGTGGTAGAAAAAACATTAGAATCAGTTGGATTTTTGTAAAAATCACATTGTTATTAAATTACTTTGGTCAAGCTGCTTACCTCATTCATCATGAGGGAGAAACATTACAAAGTTTAGGTGGAGCAAACGGCAATCCTTTTTATTTAATTATGGCCGATTGGTTTCAACCCATTGGAATAATAATAGCTACTCTAGCAGCAGTAATAGCATCGCAAGCTTTAATAAGCGGTTCATTTACCTTGATAAATGAAGCAATGCGGTTAAATTTTTGGCCAAAAGTTAGAATTAAATACCCTACAGAATTAAAAGGGCAAATGTATATCCCTTCCATAAACTGGTTATTGTTTCTTGGTTGTGTTGGGATTGTACTTCACTTTAAAGAGTCAAAAAACATGGAGCATGCTTATGGATTAGCAATTATTTTATGCATGATAATGACTACCATTTTGCTTAATTTTTATTTAATTATGAAGCGCGTAAAATGGTATTATTACTCTCCATTGATCACAGTATATTTGATAATAGAATTTGGTTTTTTAGTGGCAAATGTCACAAAATTTTCAGATGGTGGATACGTTACTTTATTAATTGCTTTGATTTTAATATCAATAATGACCATTTGGCATTTTGCAAAAAAAATCAACAAAATTTATACTAAAATTGTGAAAATTGAAGAGTATAAAAAAGTACTTTTTGAATTAAGTTCAGATCTATCAATTCCAAAATATGCTACTCATTTAGTATACATGACAAATGCTGGTCGTATCGATGAAATTGAAGAAAAAGTTATGTACTCTATTTTACAAAAAAGACCTAAAAGAGCCGATATTTATTGGTTTGTCCATGTAAACATATTAACGGTACCTTACAAAACAGAATATCGAGTTACTGAAATGGTTAAAGATGATTTGTATCGTGTCGATTTTAATTTAGGTTTTAGAGAACCTACAAAAATAAATTTAATGTTTAAAGAAGTTATCAAAGATATGGTAACCAAAGGAGAAGTCGATATTACAAGTAGATATGAATCCTTAAACAAAAACAATATAATTGGAGATTTTAAATTTGTATTGTCCGAAAAATTCCTTTCAAACGATAGTGATTTAACTTTTTTTGAAAAAATAGTGATGAATTCTTATTTTTTAATTAAAAAATTAAGCCTGTCCGAAGAAAGTGCTTTTGGACTAGACAGCAGTTCGGTTAAAGTAGAAAAATTTCCAATGGTACTTCATGCACCAGAGAAAATAGGTTTAACCAGAGTTCAATAACCATTAAATACAATTTAGAATTCAAAAAACACTGCTATTAAACAGTGTTTTTTTATGCGGAAAATATAAAATTTACTTTCCATCATTTAGCACTATCTTTGCACCTCAATAATTTAAAATGAGATTACATAGAAATTTAGTTTATACCACCATAGATTCATTGAATGCTATTTTCAACGAAGGAGAATATGCAGATAAAGTGGTTGCTAGAGCATTAAAAAAAGACAAACGTTGGGGAAGTTCTGACCGTAAATTTGTTGCTGAAACTATATACGAAATTGTACGTTGGAAAAGATTATACTCAGAAATTGCCGAAGTAAAAGAACCTTTTGACAGAGATAATCTTTGGAGAATGTTCTCGGTTTGGGCCGTTTTGAGAGGTTATCCTATTCCTGATTGGAGACAACTTGAAGGCACACCAGAACGGAAAATAAAAGGACGTTTTGATGAACTTTCAAAAGTTAGAGCATTAAAAGAATCAATTCCGGACTGGATGGACGAATTGGGAGTTAAAGAATTAGGTGAGAACGTTTGGGCTACAGAAATTGCTGCACAAAACCAACCCGCAAAAGTAATCCTTAGAGTCAATACTCTAAAAACAACCAAAGAGCAATTAAGAGCCATCTTGATGGACTTGAACATTGAAACCGAATTTTTAAAAAATCAACCTGACGCTTTAGTTTTAAAAGAAAGAGCAAATGTATTTTTGACTGATGCATTTAAAGCTGGTTTTTTTGAAGTTCAAGATGCAAATTCGCAACTTGTTGCTCACTTTCTAGATGTAAAACCCGGAATGCGAGTAGTTGATACTTGTGCAGGTGCAGGTGGAAAAACTCTACACATTGCCGCTTTGATGGAAAACAAAGGACAATTGATTGCAATGGATTTGTATGAAAGTAAACTAAAACAATTAAAAATTAGAGCCAAAAGAGATGGCGCTTTTAACATAGAATATCGTATCATAGATTCTACAAAAATTATCAAAAAACTTCACGAAAAAGCCGATAGAGTTTTAATCGATGCACCGTGTAGCGGACTTGGAGTTCTTAAAAGAAACCCTGATGCCAAATGGAAATTACAACCCGAGTTTATTGACAATATTCGTAAAGTACAAGCCGAAGTTTTAGAAAGCTATTCTAAGATTGTAAAACCTGGCGGAAAATTAGTCTATGCTACTTGCTCTATTTTGCCTTCGGAAAATCAAGAACAAGTGAAAAAATTCTTAGCTACAGAAATTGGTAAACAATTCAATTTTATAAAAGACCAAAAAATATTGGCATCCGAATCTGGTTTTGACGGCTTTTACATGGCTTTAATGGAACGTAAAGAAAGTTCAGATAAGAAAAAAGAATAAAGTGAAGAGAATATAGAGTACACAAAAAACTCCGATAGGTTTATTCCATCGGAGTTTTTTTATTGTATTTTTTTGTCTTTATACTTAATTCTAAATACTTAATACTTCCTTAATTTAATCATTCATCGAAATCAAAAACTCCTCATTATTTTTTGTTTTTTTGAATCGATCGTTAATGAAATCCATAGCTTCTACAGGATTCATATCCGAAAGGTATTTTCGCATGATCCACATTCTTTGTAGTGTTTTTGGGTCTAATAACATATCATCACGTCGCGTACTGGATGAAGTTAAATCAATTGCTGGGAATATACGTTTGTTAGCAATTTTTCTGTCTAATTGCAATTCCATGTTTCCTGTTCCTTTAAATTCTTCAAAGATAACTTCGTCCATTTTAGAACCTGTTTCAGTCAATGCTGTTGCAATAATACTTAATGAACCTCCATTTTCTACATTCCGAGCAGCACCAAAAAATCGTTTTGGTTTCTGCAGCGCATTGGCATCAACACCTCCACTCAAAACCTTACCAGATGCTGGTTGAACTGTATTGTATGCTCTGGCTAAACGGGTAATCGAATCTAATAAAATCACCACATCATGGCCACATTCAACTAAACGTTTTGCTTTTTCGAGAACAATATTGGCAATTTTTACGTGCTCTTGAGGTTCTCTATCAAATGTTGAAGCAATTACTTCTCCACGAACACTGCGTTGCATGTCTGTAACTTCCTCTGGACGTTCGTCTATTAATAAAACTATTAAATAAACCTCAGGATGATTGGCTGCAATAGCATTTGCAATATCCTTGAGTAACATGGTTTTACCAGTTTTGGGTTGTGCCACAATCATACCACGTTGCCCTTTTCCTATTGGTGAAAACAAATCGATAATTCGGGTCGAAATGGTACTTTGTCTTTCGGCTAATTTGAATTTTTCAGATGGAAAAACTGGGGTCAAATGTTCGAAAGAAACTCTGTCCCGAACAACTTGGGGATCATGACCATTAATTTTTAAAACACGAACTAGAGGAAAGAATTTCTCTCCTTCTTTTGGAGGACGAACTACACCTTTTACCGTATCGCCCGTTTTAAGTCCAAACAATCTAATTTGCGAAGTTGAGAGATAAATATCATCTGGTGAGGCCAAATAATTATAATCTGATGAACGTAAAAAACCATAACCATCAGGCATCATTTCGAGCACGCCTTCGCTTTCTATAATTCCATCAAATTCAAAATCCGATGCTGCAAAATTACTTTTCTTGTTTTTAAAATTGGGGTTTTGATTGCCGTTTCCGTTCTGATTTCCATTACCGTTTTGGCTTACATTTTGTTTATGCTGTTGGTTGGAATTATTTTTTTTAGAAACAAGATTCACCTCTAAATTTTCAATTGTATCAACATCTGAATCTTCATTATTGTCAGCAACGATTCCTTTAGATTCTTCTTTTTCCTTTTGAAGCGCGACCTTCTTTTCGTAGGCGGATTTATTGAATTTAATTATTTTACCTACTTTCTTTTCTGGGGTTGTATCCTCGGGTGTTTCTGGTTCTTGTGAATTAATCTCTGGTTCAATTTCTTCGGTTTCAAAAAGGGTATTATTAGAATTTTTTTGAATCGCAACTTTTTTTGGAGCTATAATTCGAGCTCTTTTAGGCTTGTCTTCTTCACCTTTATCAGTTTCTGAATCTGAAACCATACTCGATGATTGAAGTTCTAAAATTTGTTTAATTAGTGCTTCTTTTTTTACACCAGCAAATTTTATTGTTTTAGCTGTTTTAGCAATTTCTTGAAGCTCGGATAGCTTCATTTCTTTTAATGCAGAAATATCAAACATGAATGTTCTATGATTTTAATTAATTTGGGAATAGTATAAAAATGTGTAGTGATTTTTTATTTTGAATCGACCGAAGAATGAAGTACTTACGGGTTTGTTATGCAATAATACGAATAAATTTTAATCATACAATAGTATTTATTAAAAAGAAAATATATTTTTGTCAAAGAAATTAAGACAATGCTTCAAAGAATTCAAACAATTTATTTATTTCTAGCCTTTGTGGCTACAGGAATTTTACCGTTTTTTATTCCTTTATGGACACTGACTGATGGTGCAGCTTTCTATTTCATGCAAAATCAAATCTATATAATTGTTTTAGGATTAAGTACAACGCTTACCTTATTGAGTATTGTTTCGTTTAAAAAAAGACAAAATCAATTTGTTATTGGCAGATTGAATATCATATTAAATTTAATTTTATTAGGATTGTTTGTATATCGTTCGCTAAATGTATCTGGAGAAACCCTAGCGGTTTCAGAGAAAGGTATTGGGATGTTTCTACCTGTCTTGGCTATCGTATTATTAGTTTTAGCTAATAAAGCCATCAAGAAAGATGAAGATCTTGTAAAATCTGTGGACAGATTGAGATAAACCTATAAACTTAGTTTATTAGTGCGAAGGAAACCCGAATATTAAAGTTCGGGTTTTTTTGTGGTATTTTTTAAACAGATTATGCCCGACAGGTTTTTGAAACCTGTCAGGTATAATACCCAAACATTTACTATTACTACCTCTTCCCTATTTCAATTATTTCCAAATCTTTTATTTTATCGCCATCAATCACAAAACGCAACATAGTACGCACTTGATGAAAACCGCTTTTGCCACAAGCGCCAGGATTCATATGCAAGAGATTGTTTTTCTTGTCGAACATTACTTTTAAAATATGAGAATGACCACAAATAAACAACTTTGGAGGATTTGCTGTCATTTCATCTCTTATATTTGGATTGTATTTCCCAGGATAACCTCCAATGTGGGTAATCCAAACATCGACACCTTCACACATAAATCGGTTGTGCAATGGGAATTCCATTCGAGCTTTATCGTCATCAATATTGCCATAAACACCACGCAATGGTTTTAAATTCTTAATGGTTTCCGTGACGATTAAATCCCCAATATCTCCTGCGTGCCAGACTTCGTCAGCTTGAATCACATATTTCAAAATCGTTTCGTCAATATGACTGTGCGTATCGGAAAGGAGTAATATTTTTTTCATAAGTAATTTTGACACAAAGGCACAAAAACACAAAGTTATTATTTAAGATTAAAGATTAACGATTTTTGATTTCAGATTTGAAAAAACTTTAAAACGCAAGTAGTCCTAAACGACAAACATTCTTTGTAAATTTGCGATTCAAAATGTATAAATTCGATTTCTTTCAGAATAATCTGAAATCTGAAATCTGAAATCTGAAATCTAAATTGAGATACTTCATAAAACTGGCCTACAACGGAACCAATTATCACGGATGGCAATACCAACCTAATGCTACAACTGTACAAGAAACTTTGGTCAAAGCATTATCAACAATTCTTAATACTGATATCGAATTAATGGGTGCTGGAAGAACAGACACTGGTGTTCATGCAAAGGAAATGTATGCTCATTTTGATTTTAACAAAAAAATCGATGTAGCAAATACAATACACAAACTCAATTCTTTTTTAGCAAAAGACATCGTTATTTATGATATAATTGCTGTTCACAATGAAGCTCATACTAGATTTGATGCAACAAAACGAACCTACGAATACCATATCAATACTTTTAAAGATGCTTTTTTACAGGAACAAAGCTGGTATTATCATCAAGAATTAGATGTAAATTTAATGAATCAAGCTGCCAAAATTTTACTAAAGCATACTGATTTTGAATGTTTTTCTAAAGTAAATACTGATGTAAACACCTTTGATTGTGAAATTTTTGAAGCTTTCTGGACTCGTGCCGAAGCAGTACAAGACACAGCTAAACAAGAAACCAATCAACTTATTTTCACGATTTCGGCTAATCGCTTTTTACGAAATATGGTAAGAGCTATTGTGGGAACATTAGTCTATGTAGGTTTACATAAAATAACATTAGAAGAATTTAATGCTATATTACTCAGTAAAAACAGAGACAAAGCGGGCTTTTCGGTTCCTGCACACGGGTTGTATTTAACCAAAATTGATTACGATTACATAAACTAATAGAAAATAGATTTTTAGAACTTTGCAATTTTAAATTAAGATTGCTTCGTACCTCGCAATGACATGAAAGCAAAAGCATTTGACACTCGATTATTCAAAAGAATATTACATTATACAAAACCGTATCAATTTCGTTTTAACGGTGTAGTAATTTTTGCTCTTTCTTTAGCTCTTTTTGCAGCCTTGCGCCCTTTAATTTTACAAGGAACGGTGGATAGTTACATAAAACCAAAAGACAATCATGGTTTATTGCTTTATGTTATACTCATGGGATGCGTTTTATTATTGGAAGTTTTTTCACAATTTTTCTTTGTTTATTGGGCAAACTGGCTTGGACAAGATATTGTAAAAGATATTCGTACCAAAATGTTCAAACATTTATTAAGTTTTAGAATGCGTTATTTTGACAATGTACCAGTAGGTCAATTGGTCACAAGATCCGTATCTGACATTGAGTCAATTGCCCGTATTTTTAGTCAAGGTTTGTTTATGATTATAAGTGATTTGATGAAAATGCTTGCCTGCTTAATTATAATGTTTTGGATGAATTGGCAACTTTCATTAATAGTAATAGTAGCCATGCCCATATTAGTTTTTATAACAAGAATATTTCAAAAGAAAATGCAAATAGCTTTTGAGGAGGTTCGAACTCAAATAGCCAATATGAATTCCTTTGTACAAGAACGTGTAACTGGAATGAAAATAGTGCAGTTGTTCAATCGAGAAAATATGGAATATGAAAAATTTAAAAACATCAACGATAAGCATAAAAAAGCATGGATAAGAACCATTTTGTACAACTCCATCTTCTTCCCTATTGCCGATATTATTTCGTCAATAACTCTTGGACTTATTGTATTGTATGGAGGATTTCAAATAATTAATGGCAATCCATTTACCACTTTGGGACAAGTCACTGCTTACACCATGTTTATAGGAATGCTTTTTAATCCTTTACGCCAAATTGCAGATAAATTCAACGAAATGCAACTGGGGATGATAGCTGCCAATCGCGTTTTTGATATTCTTGATACCAAAGATCAAATTCAAGATAATGGTACAATTGATGCGCCCATATTTAAAGGAAATATACAATTTAAAAATGTTCGTTTTGGATATATTCAAAATGAAGAAGTCATAAAAGGGATTGATTTAGAGGTTACTGCAGGCAAAACAATTGCAATTGTTGGATCAACCGGTGCAGGAAAATCTACCATTATTAATTTAATGAATCGCTTTTATGAAATAAATAACGGCACAATTTGTATTGACAATCACAATATAGAAAATTACACCTTGAGTTCGTTGCGACAGCAAATTGCAGTCGTTTTACAAGATGTATTTCTTTTTGCTGATACCATTTTTAATAATATAACTTTAAATAATCCAGATATATCTCGAGAACAAGTTTTGGCTGCAGCCAAAAAAATTGGAGTACATAAGTTCATTATGAGTTTGCCCGATAATTATGATTTTGATGTAAAAGAACGTGGTGTCATGTTGTCCTCTGGGCAACGCCAATTGATTGCGTTTTTACGCGCTTATGTCAGTAATCCAAGTATTTTGATTTTAGACGAAGCTACATCATCAATCGATTCCTATTCCGAAGAATTAATTCAAAAAGCTACAGAAACCATTACAAAAGGGAGAACCTCAATTGTAATTGCGCATCGTCTGGCAACCATCATTAATGCTGACAAAATTGTGGTAATGGATAAGGGATTAATCGTAGAACAAGGAACGCATCAAGAGTTAGTGTCCCAAGAAAGAGGTTATTACAAGAACTTGTATGATTCCCAGTTTTCTGTAGTAGAAAAAAATTGATTATGTTTGGAAAATTATTCACCAAATAAGAAAATCAATGACATTTACAACTGCAATTTCTAGAGAAAAAAAACGATTAAAAGAAAACAATTGGCTTAAAATATTTTTAGCTTTCTTTAGTATTAATTGGGTCAATTCCTATGTTGGCAATACCGACTCGGTGAATTGGTTATTAGAAAACACATTGGTTTTTATTTTTCTTATCTTTTTAATTTTCACCTACATCAAATACAAATTTAGTGATTTGAGTTACCTCTTAATCTGTGTTTATTTATGTTTACATGTTTATGGTTCGAAATACACTTATGCAGAAAACCCTTTTGGATACTGGCTTAAAGACGAATTAAATTTATCAAGAAATCATTATGATCGAATTGTACATTTCAGTTTTGGCTTTTTATTAGCGTATCCAATGCGTGAAATGTTTTTAAAATGGCTTAATTTTCCAAAATGGGTTGCATGGACTTTACCTTTAGAAATAACGCTTTCAATAAGTGCATTTTATGAACTCATAGAATGGGCAGTTGCCGATGTTTTTTTCAAAGCCCAAGGCGATGCCTATTTAGGAACACAAGGCGATATTTGGGACGCACAAAAAGATATTTTTCTAGCATTTACAGGAGCAATTCTTGCCACAACTATAGTTTCTTTGATAAAAAAAATAGGGAATCTTACAGAAATCGAATGATTTTTGTACAAAATTACAAAATGCAACTTTGCCCAAGAAAATTTTTCAATAAACAATAAAATCCCT
This sequence comes from Flavobacterium sp., assembly GCF_031409475.1. Taxonomy (GTDB): domain Bacteria; phylum Bacteroidota; class Bacteroidia; order Flavobacteriales; family Flavobacteriaceae; genus Flavobacterium. The sequence goes on from NZ_JANNXH010000017.1 coordinate 10,519, forward strand.
AATTTTACCAACTGAAAATAATTTAGAAAACATCATAATGACACGAGCTTTTGCGACTGCATTTTGTACAAATAACGAATAAACACGCACAAAATGACACGAGCGTTAGCGACTGCATTTTTACCACAATAAAATAAAAACAAAAAAATGACACGAGCTTTTGCGACTGCATTTTGTACAAATAACGAATAAACACGCACAAAATGAAATACGATATAATAGTTTTAGGTTCTGGTCCTGGCGGATATGTTACAGCAATTAGAGCTTCACAATTAGGCTTCAAAGTAGCCGTAATCGAAAAAGAAAACCTAGGTGGAGTTTGCCTGAATTGGGGTTGTATTCCCACGAAAGCTTTACTAAAATCAGCACAGGTTTTTGATTACTTAAAACACGCTTCTGATTATGGATTGACTGTTTCATCCTTTGACAAAGATTTTCCCGCGGTTGTACAACGAAGCCGTTCAGTTGCTGACGGAATGAGTAAAGGCGTTCAATTCCTAATGAAAAAAAATAAAATCGATGTGATTGATGGTTTTGGAAAATTAAAACCAGGAAAAAAATTAGATGTAACTGCTGCCGACGGAAAAGTAACTGAATATTCTGCTGATCATATCATTGTTGCAACTGGTGCTCGTTCGCGAGAGTTGCCAAATTTGCCTCAAGATGGCGTAAAAGTAATTGGATACAGACAAGCAATGACATTAACTTCACAACCAAAATCGATGATTATTGTTGGCTCTGGAGCCATTGGCGTTGAGTTTGCCCATTTTTATAACTCTATGGGAACTGATGTAACCATCGTAGAATTTATGCCAAATGTAGTTCCGGTTGAAGATGAAGACATTTCAAAACAATTTGAAAAATCTTTGAAAAAAGCAGGAATAAAAATCATGACAAATTCTTCGGTAGAAAGAATAGATACATCTGGAAATGGAGTTAAAGCATTTGTTAAAACTGCCAAAGGAGAAGAAACACTAGAAGCCGAAATATTGCTTTCAGCGGTTGGGATCAAAACTAATATCGAAAACATTGGATTAGAAGAAGTAGGTATTGCAGTTGACAAAGACAAAATCTTGGTTAACGCTTACAACCAAACCAATATTCCTGGGTATTATGCCATTGGTGATGTTACACCAGGACAAGCATTGGCTCATGTAGCTTCAGCCGAGGGAATTAACTGTGTCGAAAAAATTGCTGGACTTCATGTTGACCCAATCGATTACGGTAATGTTCCCGGTTGTACGTATGCAACTCCTGAAATCGCTTCGGTAGGTTTAACCGAAAAACAAGCCAAAGAAAAAGGATACGAATTAAAAATTGGAAAATTCCCTTTTTCTGCCTCAGGAAAGGCAAAAGCTGCTGGAACTCCTGATGGTTTTGTAAAAGTAATTTTTGATGCAAAATATGGCGAATGGTTAGGTTGCCACATGATTGGCGCTGGTGTTACGGATATGATTGCCGAAGCAGTTGTAGCTAGAAAATTAGAAACAACAGGTCACGAAATCCTGAAATCGATTCACCCTCATCCAACCATGAGCGAAGCCGTTATGGAAGCGGTTGCTGATGCTTATGGAGAAGTGATACATTTGTAGGTACGAGGTTAGAAGTTACCTGAAAGCGTAGCGGACGACACAACCAACGATGACAAAGACAAGAATTTATAAAATATTGACCTATTGTATTGCGACAGTTTGGATTGCAAACGGACTTTTTTGTAAGGTTCTAAATCTTGTTCCTAGACACGAACAAATAGTTGCAAGAATATTAGGTGACAACTATTCCCGACCACTGACAATTATAATCGGACTATTAGAAATCATTATGGCTGTTTGGATTTTAAGTGGCTATAAGACAAAGTTAAATGCTATTGCACAAATAACGGTAGTTGCGACTATGAACACACTTGAATTTATACTTGTTCCAGACTTGTTGCTTTGGGGGAAATTAAATTCATTGTTTGCATCTATTTTTATTTCAGTTGTTTACTTCAACGAATTTTATCTTAATAGAAAACAACTCAAATAACCCGATGCTAACATTTTTAAAAGACCATCCATTTGCAGTTGAAGCGTATTTTGAAAGTTCGCTTGTTTTGACTTTTGCAGTTCCAAAAGAACAACTACAAAATCTTATTCCAGAATGTTTAGAGCTTGATACATTTCAAGACAAATGGGCTTTTGTTGCAGTTGCAATGGTTCAAACTAAAGACTTGCGACCAAAAGGTTTTCCGAAATTTATGGGCAACGACTTTTTCCTAATTGGTTATCGTGTTTTTGTTCGCTACACAAATAATGCAGGTAAAAGTTTACGTGGTTTGTATATTCTGAAATCAGAAACAGACAAAACAAAAATGGAATTCTTTGGAAACATATTTACACATTACAACTACAGCACAACAGATATAAACCAAATTGTACAACAAAACACTACAGCAATATCCTCGATTAAATCAAAGTTCAAAATCACAATAGACAAAACGGAAGAACAGATTTCTTTGCCAAAATATTCACCTTTTGCAGACTGGAAGGAAGCAAGAAGATTTGCTGGGCCTTTGCCCTTTACGTTTACTTATAACAAAGAAACCAAAGAAGTTTTAATCATTGAAGGAGTAAGACACAACTGGACACCAAATCCAGTAAAAGTGAATGATTATAATTTCGATTTTTTAATTACTATAAAACTTGAAAATCCAGTATTGGCAAATGCTTTCATAATTAAAAACATTCCATACTATTGGAAAAAAGGCAAAATTGAACAATGGAAATAAAGAGACGAAATTTTCAAGGAGTAATAAATATTTTAAGTTTCAACCGACACTTTTATGTTCTTGGGTTCATTACTTTGGCATTAATTATAGGGAGTAAATTTATTTTCAATTGGCATAACGGTTTGTTTTGGGTGGTTATTTTGGCATTCATTTATGGACTAACAATGCCGTTGTTTGTTTCTGCCTATGTTTATGATTTCTCTGGCTTTTATAATTTTAACTGGTTAAAGAAAATGAAACTAGATGATACAAAAGACAAATTCAATTTGAACATCAATGCAGGCTTTGACGAAACAAGTTTTATTATAGAAAGTATTTTGCCTAATTCTAAACTTCAAGTGTATGACTTCTACAACGCCAAACAGCATACAGAACCAGCAATTATCCGAGCTAGAAAAGTAAGTTTGTTTTATCCAAATACTCAACAAATCAATTCAAATTCAATTCCTTTAAATGACAATTCCGTTGACAACATCTTTTTACTATCAGCAATTCACGAAATTCGCAGACAAGATGAAAAAGTGCAATTTTTAAAAGAATGTCGCAGAGTTTGTAAGCCATACGGCAATGTGGTTATGGTGGAACATTTGAGAGATTTTCCAAACTTTTTAGCATTTACAATCGGCTTTACACATTTTTTCTCAAAAGAAACTTGGAAAAAGGCATTTGAAGAAGCCGGGTTTACATCATTTAAAGAAACAAAGTTTACACCTTTCATGTCAATCTTTAATTGCAACTAATGGAAATACATTTTAAAATAATTGGTGTTTTATTAATTGCTTTGGCATTGGTTCATATTGTCTTTCCAAAGTACTTCAACTGGGACAAAGAACTTAAATCTTTGAGTTTAATCAATCGACAAATGATGACAGTACATACATTTTTTATCGCATTGACTGTATTACTTATGGGTTTACTTTGCTTGACATCTTCGACCGAAATAATTGAAACAAATCTTGGCAAAAAATTATCACTTGGACTTGGTTTGTTTTGGACTGTACGACTTTTCATTCAGTTTTTTGGTTACTCGACTGACCTGTGGAAAGGAAAGAAATTTGAAACATTTATGCACATAATATTTTCGTTACTTTGGACATATTTAAGTATCATATTTTTGACAACATATTTTAATTGACAACAACAAGAAACATAGCGGACAGAAGAACGCCAGCAGGTAACACGGTTAAAAGTATTAAAATCCGTTTTGTGAAAGCAAAACGGATTTCTTATTCATTGTAATTTTACAAAAACAAACTCAGCAAATAATAAACAAATCCAGCCAATATTGCTGAAATTGGTATGGTCAAAACCCAAGCCCATAATAAACTCACGGTAACTCCCCATCGAACTGCCGAAACCCGTTTTGTTATTCCTACACCTATAATTGATCCTGTAATTGTATGAGTTGTAGAAACCGGTATTTTAAAATGTTCTGTCATGAATAAGGTTAAAGCTCCAGCAGATTCGGCAACAACACCTTCAAATGCATTTACTTTAGTGATTTTAGAGCCCATAGTTTTTACTATTTTCCAACCACCACTCAATGTTCCTAAAGCAATTACAGTATAACAGGTCAACGGAATCCATGCTGGCATGACTCCATCGATTCTTACACCATCTTTTTCTGAAGGCAATACTACATTCAAATCCAACCATCCTGTTGACATGTCAATATTTGGATTTGTTTTGATATAAACGGCTACTGCAGCTGCAATAATTCCCATGACTTTTTGAGAATCATTACCACCATGACCTAAACTAAATGCCGCTGAAGATAATAATTGCATTTTCTTTAAAATAGCTTCTGCAGTTGCTGTGGAAAATGAACTAAAAAAAAGATTAAAAACAGCTAAACTAAAAAATATAAATGCTACTAAAAACCATTTGATATTTGCAGGATAAGCTATGATAGACAGGATATTATTTTTAAATCGAGCGTCTTCGGGTTTTATATCATATTCTAAAATTGAAGAAAAAAACCATAAAGCTAAAAACATTAAAACTAAAGTTACAATTTTTGGATATATATTTTTCTTAGAAGAATACATCATCCACAATGAGATAAAATACGAAATTATCATTCCTAATAATGGGGCAAAAACAATAAATAAAATTACCATCATAACTCCTGAAGGCAATAACTCTCCCTCTTTTGCTGCTTTAAGCCAGTTGACAATTTTAAAACCAAAATGTTCTGGATCTGTAACCTCTCTAAACCCATGAGCAATTGCAGCACCTGCAAAACCTCCAATTAATGTGTGCGAAGATGATGATGGGATTCCTTTCCACCATGTAATTAAATTCCATATAATTGCCGCAATTACACCAGCAAGAATTACAATTAAATTTATACTACTCGTATGTGCAGTTTTAGCAACAGTATCTGCTACACCAAAACCAAAAACCCAATAGGCTAAAAAATTAAAAAAAGCAGCCCAAACTACTGCTTGAAAAGGAGTCAATACTTTTGTAGCAACAATCGTTGCAATCGAATTAGCAGCGTCATGAAAACCATTAATGTAGTCAAAAATCAAAGCCAATATTATAATGACAATAAGTAACGTAAATTCCATATTTTTAATTGAAAGATTGAAAAATTCAAGGCTTGAAGATTTAGATTATTCTATGCTTCAATCATTAAATCCCAGAAATTATTACGAATGTTTTACAGATATAGACTCTAAAACGCCTGCTACTCTTTTGCATTTATCAGTTGCAGTTTCTAGAACAGATAACACTTCTTTGTATTTAATAATACTCTTGGCATCTATTTCATTTTCAAAAAGATCAGCAACTGCTTTATCATAAACACTGTCTGATTTACTTTCTAATTTATTAATTTTAGCACAAGCATCTGTAATATTCTTAATCTTTTTTAAATCTCTCAATTCTCTGACTGCAATTTCAATATTTTGACACGCTTCAAGATTGATATCGGTTAATTTCCGAATCGATTTTGTAATTTTATCAACTTGATATAACCTCATTCTGCTAGAAGCACCATGAAGATTATCCGCCACATTATCTATTGAAGTTATTAATGAATAAATATCTTCTCTATCAAATGGAGTAATAAAATTTCTACTCAATTCCATATTGGTTTGACGTGTTAAGTCTTCGCCTTTTTGTTCTAATTCATCTATTTTTAAAAAAAGTTCGTCTCTTTCTTTCAAAGGAAGATTTACTGCTTCGTGCAAAATAGAAGCCAGTTGAACTAAATTACTTGATGCTTCTTCAAAAAGCGGGAAGAATTTCTTGTCTTTTGGAACCAAGAATTGAAAAATACTATTTATTGACATTTCATTTAAATTTAAGCCGACTAAATTACATAATTTATTTAAATCCAATATTAAGCTATTATTAACAAATTTTATTCGATTTGAAAACTATTCAAAAACAATACTGTTTTCTCAATGTCATAATGCAAAATTCGATCTTGGGTTACCAAAGGCACTTCTTCTCGATAGGCTTTTAAAAACATTTCAATGAAATTGCTCGATTTCAAAGGTCTTCTGTATTCAATAGCTTGAGAAGCATTCATTAATTCGATTGCTAAAATTCGCTCCAGATTATCCATAACTCGCAATGCTTTTGTAGCAGCATTTGCACCCATACTCACATGATCTTCTTGACCATTACTGGATACTATACTATCAATACTAGCAGGAGTTGCCAATTGTTTATTTTGACTAGCAATGCTTGCTGCGGTATATTGCGGAATCATCAAACCGGAGTTCAAACCTGGATTGTCTACTAAAAATGCGGGTAGATTGCGTAAACCTGATACTAATTGAAAAGTCCTTCTCTCGGAAATACTGCCCAGTTCAGCCAAAGCAATGGCTATAAAATCTAAAGCCAAAGCCAAAGGTTGTCCGTGAAAATTACCTCCAGAAATGATTTGGTCACTTTCGATAAAAATATTTGGATTATCTGTAACCGAATTAATTTCGGTTTTAAAAACTTTTGCCACATAATCAATAGCATCTTTTGAAGCGCCATGAACTTGTGGAATACATCTAAAAGAATACGGATCTTGTACGTGTGTTTTTAATTGTCCTATAATTTCACTTCCCGAAAGAAATTCCTTTACGCGATTAGCAGTTACAATTTGGCCTTTATGTGGTCTAATAAAATGGATTAACTCATTAAAAGGTTCAATCCTACCGTCAAATCCTTCAAGCGAAATAGCGCCAATTAAATCAGCCAAATAAGAAAACTTACTTGCTTTCATCAAAATATGTGCACCATAAGCACTCATAAATTGGGTTCCGTTTAATAAGGCCAAACCTTCTTTAGACTGCAATACAATAGGTTCCCAATTAAATTTTTTCAAAACTTCGCTCGAATGTAATTTTTTACCTTCAAAACGTACTTCACCTTCTCCTAAAAGTGGCAAAGACATATGAGCTAAAGGTGCTAAATCACCCGAAGCTCCAAGTGAACCTTGTGTATATATAATAGGAAGAATATCATTATTATAAAAATCTACTAAGCGTTCCACCGTTTGCAATTGAATTCCAGAATACCCATAACTCAACGATTGAATTTTAAGCAATAACATCAACTTCACAATTTCATTGGGTACTTCATCTCCTGTACCACAAGAGTGTGATTTTACTAGGTTTTCCTGAAGTTTTGATAAATTTTCATTAGAAATTTTTACATTACATAGTGAACCAAAGCCGGTATTTATTCCGTAAATGGGTTCTGAATGGGAAGCCATTTTTTTTTCTAAATAATCCCTGCATTTTTGAATATTTACTTTGGCTTCATCAGATAAAGCCAATGTTTTATTTTGAAAAATAATTTCTTGCAATGTTTCCAAAGAAAGTAGTTCTGTACTTATATAATGTATATTGTCCATTTAGTCTTATGCTTTTGAAAGTCCAAAATTGAATAAATCAATATTAAAAAGCAAGGTTTTAATCGTAAAAAATTTAATATTCTTTTTTTTGCAGTCCCTTTTTTAAAATATTCGCAAAAACAGTATAAAATGCTTTGTTTTTTTATAAAAAAATGTACTTTTGAAAAATCAAAATGAAAAATAACAGTAAAACATATCATTCTTCGATAACAACTCAAATCCGAGTTGCACTTTCTGTTACATTTACCACCACTACAACAACTACTACTACCCTTTAAGGGTATATCATTTTACATATAATCCAGTTTTTGTACTTTTTTCTAAATGAAGAGAGTTCTTAGGTACATAAAAACCATTTGTATTTTTTAAAATAAAACAAACAAAATGAAAGTATTAAAATTTGGCGGAACATCCGTAGCCAATGCACAAAATATAAAACTCGTATTAGATATCGTAATCAAAAAAGCACAGCATGAAAAACTTATTGTTGTGGTTTCGGCTTTTACAAAGGTCACCGATTTATTGGTTCTTGCAGCTCAAAAAGCAGCTTCAAATGACGAAAGTTATAAGGAAGTTGTTCTTGAAATCGAGAAAAAACACCTAGACGCTATTAAAGAACTTATTACTATAAGTGAACAAAGCAGCTTATTAAGCCATGTTAAAAGAATCATTAATCATCTCGAAACACTGCTTGATGGATGTTTCTTGCTTAGTGAATTATCTCCAAGAACCTCCGATACCATTTTAAGTTTTGGCGAACTATTATCATCCTATATTATTGCTGAAGCATTTTCTCAAAATCAAAAAAATAGTATGTATAAAGACAGTCGAGAACTTATAAAAACCAATAATCAATTTGGAAAAGCTGCCGTAAATTTTGAAATATCTAATCTATTAATTGTTGATTACTTTGCTTCGAATGCAGCTCAAATCGTAATTATGCCCGGTTTTATAGCTTCTACAATAGATGGAATTGGTACAACTCTTGGTCGCGGCGGATCCGATTATACCGCTGCAATTATTGCTGGAGCGATAGACGCATCCGAATTAGAAATTTGGACGGACGTAAACGGAATGTTTACAGCAAACCCAAAAATTGTAAAACAAGCCCAACCTATTGCATCAATTTCCTATCAAGAAGCAATGGAGTTGTCCCATTTTGGTGCCAAAGTATTATATCCACCAACAATCCAACCTGTTTTCAAAAAAAATATTCCAATTTGGATAAAAAACACTTTCGAACCTGAAGCTGATGGTACTATTATTTCAAATTCAGCAACAAACCACAGTAACCCTGTCAAAGGAATAAGTTCGATTGATAATATAACTTTAATAACACTCGAAGGATCTGGAATGATTGGCGTTGCAGGAGTTTCTAAACGGTTATTTGAGGTTTTATCACAAGAGAATATCAATATTATTTTCATTACTCAAGCATCATCAGAACATTCTATTTGCATCGGAATTCTAAATGCTGATGCCGAAATTGCTGAAATAGCCATCAACAAAGCTTTTGAAATTGAGATTTTACAAAATAAAATTGATCCGTGTATCGTAGAAAAAAACCTTTGTATTATAGCTTTGGTTGGCGAAAACATGAAAAATCACCAAGGTTTAAGCGGAAGAATGTTTAGCACTTTGGGGAAAAATAATGTAAACATTCGTGCCATTGCACAAGGTGCATCTGAGAGAAATATTTCGGCGGTTATCAACGAAAGAGATGTCAAAAAAGCACTGAATACTTTACACGAAAACTTTTTTGAAGAAAACACCAAGCAGCTAAACCTTTTTGTAATGGGTGTTGGAAATGTAGGTGAAAAATTTATTGAACAAATTCACAGCCAAAAGAAATTCCTGAAAGAAAATCTGAAAATAAATTTAAGAATTATTGCGTTGTCAAACTCAAGAAAAATGCATTTTGACGAAGAAGGAATTCCATTAAAAGATTGGCAAAATACTCTAGATAATGGTGAAACTGCCAATAAAGAAACCTTTCTTTCGAATGTAAAAGCACTCAATTTACGCAACAGTATTTTTGTAGATATTACAGCTAACGAAAGCGTTGCTATAACTTATGAAGATTATTTAAAGCAAAGTGTAGCCGTGGTTACTTGTAATAAAATTGCTTGTTCATCAGCTTACGATAATTATAAAAATCTAAAAAAATTATCACGACAGTTCAATGCACCGTTCTTGTTTGAAACAAATGTTGGCGCAGGATTACCCGTAATTGATACTGTTAAAAACTTAATCGCTTCGGGCGATAAAGTCAACAAAATTCAAGCCGTTTTATCCGGAAGTTTGAACTTTATTTTTAATAATTTTAGTGCATCATACAACTTTCATGATGTTGTAAAAGAAGCTGGAGTTCAAGGATTTACAGAGCCTGACCCTAAAATTGATTTAAGCGGAGTTGATGTGGCTCGAAAGATTTTAATTTTAATTCGCGAAAGCGGTTACAAAATGGAAATCGAAGATATTCAAAACAATTCATTCCTTCCAGCAGAATGTATGGATACCACAAACAATGATGATTTTTTCAAATCTTTAACTGCAAATGCAGCACATTTCGAAAACCTTTTGGCGCAAGCCAAAGCAAAAGACAGCCGATTGAAATTTGTTGCCACTTTCCAAAACGGAAAAGCAAGCGTGGGATTAGAATTTATTCCACGAGAAAGTCCGTTCTATAATCTAGAAGGGAAAGACAACATTGTACAGTTTTACACTGACAGATATATCGATCAGCCTTTATTAATAAAAGGTGCTGGCGCTGGTGCTGCGGTTACGGCATCGGGGATTTTTGCCGATGTGATTCGTATTGGAAATATATAATGTACAGACGCGATTAATCGCGTCTCTACCCAAAAAAAATAAAAAATGAACGAAATTAAACTATTTTGCCCTGCCACCATTGCCAATCTTTCCTGCGGATTTGATGTTCTAGGACTTTGCTTGACTACTGCTGGTGACGAAATGATAATTCGAAAATCCGATGTAAAAGGCGTTCGCATCACTAAAATTATAGGTGCTGATTTACCATTAGAAACCGAAAATAATGTGGCTGGTGTTGCCGCTTTGGCAATGTTGGAAGAAGTGGAAACCGATTTTGGGTTCGAAATCGAAATCTACAAAAACATCAAAGCCGGTAGCGGAATCGGAAGCAGTGCTGCCAGTTCGGCTGGAGCTGTATTTGGAATCAATGAATTATTAGGCAGACCATTTACCCGAAAAGAGTTAGTGAAATTTGCCATGCAAGGTGAAAAATTAGCTAGTGGAAATGCGCATGCTGATAACGTTGCTCCTTGCCTATTGGGTGGATTTACATTGGTAAGATGCTCTGATCCTTTGGATATTATCAAAATCGAAAGCCCATCCGAATTGTACGCAACAGTTGTTCATCCTCAAATAGAGTTGAAAACATCAGATGCGCGTTCGGTGTTGAAACAAACCGTTTCTCTAAAAAGTGCCATTATGCAATGGGGAAATGTAGGTGGATTAATTGCTGGATTATACACTAATGATTATGATTTAATTGGTCGTTCACTGCATGATGAAATCGTGGAACCGCTGCGAAGTGTGCTTATTCCAGGATTTGATTTAATCAAAAAAACCGCTTTAGACAATGGCGCTTTGGGTTCTGGAATTTCAGGCTCTGGACCATCTATTTTTGCTTTAAGCAAAGGGAAAGACACCGCGGAAAAAATCGCTAAAGCCATGAGCACCGTGTATGACGAAATCAATTTGCCATATGAAATTCACGTTTCGAAAGTGAATCCTGAAGGTGTGACTATAATTTAAATAAAAAATGAGATTGCTTCGTGCCTCGCAATGACAATAAAATGAAATACTACAGTTTAAACCATAATGCCCCAAAAGTTTCTTTCCAAGAAGCTGTAATTCAAGGATTAGCAACCGATAAAGGTTTGTATTTTCCAGAATCAATAACTCCATTATCTAAGGATTTTTTCGAGAATATCGAAAAGTTGAGCAACGAGAAAATCGCTTTCGAAGCTATCAAACAATTTGTAGGCGACGAAATCCCAGCCGAAACTTTAAAACAAATCATCACAGAAACCTTATGTTTTGATTTCCCAACCGTGAAAGTAGAAGAAGGAATTTACGCCTTGGAACTCTATCATGGACCAACAATGGCTTTCAAAGATGTTGGAGCTCGATTTATGTCGCGTTGCTTGGCGTATTTTAACAGAAATAAAAAGGATAACAAAAACACGGTTCTTGTAGCAACTTCTGGCGACACTGGTGGCGCAGTTGCTAGCGGTTTTCTGGGAGTTCAAGGTGTAGAAGTGATTATTTTATATCCTTCGGGGAAAGTGAGCGACATTCAAGAACGACAATTAACGACTTTAGGACAAAATATAAAAGCGCTCGAAGTTGATGGTGTGTTTGATGATTGTCAAGACATGGTCAAAAAAGCGTTTCTAGACGAAAGTTTGAAACATAAAAATTTGACTTCGGCAAACTCCATAAATATTGCACGCTGGTTGCCCCAAATGTTTTACTTTTTCTTTGCATACAAGCAACTGAAATTCCAAAATAAGGCATTAGTTTTTTCTTGCCCGAGTGGGAATTTCGGGAATATTTGCGCAGGAATTATGGCGAAAAAACTAGGCTTGCCAATCGAGCATTTTGTTGCTTCGACCAATATCAATGATACCGTTCCTCGTTTTTTAGAAAACGGAAATTACGAACCAAAACCTTCCAAGGCGACAATTTCGAATGCCATGGATGTTGGAAATCCAAGTAATTTTATCCGTATTCAGGAAATGTATAATAATGATTTAGCACAATTCAAAAAGGATTTTTCGTCCTTTACATTTTCTGATGATGAAACTTTAGGAGCGATGAAAGCTATTTATAAAACTAGCGGATATGTTGCTGAACCACATGGCGCAGTGGGTTATTTAGGATTGAAAAAAGAACTTGAAAATCACAACAACGCTATTGGGATTTTCTTAGAAACCGCACATCCTATCAAATTTTTGGATGTGGTGGAACCGGCTTTGAACATTCAACTTCCTATTCCAACACAAATAGAAAGTGTTTTGGATAAAGAAAAAGTGAGTGTAAAAATCAAAACTTACCAGGAATTGAAAGCGTTTTTGGGGTAACCTCATTAATAAATTATTTCGAAATTCCACAAAAGCAATTCTTAAAAGAGTTGCTTTTTTATTTCTAAATAACCAATTATGAATACTCACAAAACACTTTGCCACTCCATAAAAAATCAATAAATTAGCCACTTCAAAATTTATAAAAAAACATAATGAAAAATACTGCACTGACGCACATACACGAGGGTTTGGGAGCGAAAATGCTACCGTTTGCTGGTTACAATATGCCTATTCTTTATGAAGGAGTAAATGCCGAACACGAAACAGTTCGCAACGCTGTGGGTGTTTTTGATGTATCGCACATGGGCGAATTTTTACTTTCAGGACCAAATGCATTGGCATTGATTCAAAAAGTAACTTCGAACGATGCTTCATCACTAACTATTGGAAAAGCACAATATTCGTGTTTACCAAACAATGATGGTGGAATTGTAGATGATTTGATTGTTTATAAAATGAAAGACGAGCAGTATTTACTAGTCGTAAATGCATCCAATATTGATAAGGATTGGGATTGGATTTCATCACATAATGATTTAGGTGTAGAAATGAGAAACCTTTCGGATGATTATTCGCTATTGGCAATTCAAGGTCCAAAAGCGGTTGAAGCAATGCAATCCTTGTCTTCGATAGATTTATCGGCGATTCAATATTATCATTTTGAAGTTGCGGATTTTGCAGGAATTGAGCATGTAATTATTTCGGCTACAGGTTATACTGGTTCAGGAGGATTTGAGATTTATTGCAAAAATAGCGAGGTAGAAACCATTTGGAATAAAGTTTTTGAAGCTGGAAAACCGTTTGGAATAAAACCTATTGGATTAGCTGCACGTGATACGTTACGTCTGGAAATGGGTTTTTGTTTGTACGGAAACGACATCAACGATACCACTTCGCCACTAGAAGCTGGATTGGGTTGGATTACAAAATTTACTAAAGAGTTTACCAATTCTGAAAACCTGAAAAAACAAAAAGAAGCAGGTGTTTCAAAGAAACTCGTAGCTTTCGAAATGCAAGAACGTGCTGTGCCAAGACACGATTATGAAATTGTTGATGCTTCTGGAATCAACATCGGAGTTGTAACTTCTGGAACAATGTCGCCATCAATGAATGTCGGGATTGGGTTGGGTTATGTGACTCTAGAAAACAGTACTTTGGATAGTGAAATCTATATAAGAATTAGAAAAAATGACGTTACTGCCAAAGTGGTAAAATTACCTTTTTATAAGAAATAGACTCAATTCGTGTTTAAAATAAAATTTAAACACAGATTTCACATCCGAGCGTTAGCGAACTGACAAAGTAAATTAACCCAGAATAAATTTGTGAAAATTTGTGAAATCTGTGTGATTCAAAAATAAATATTGTGTTATTTTTGCACAGTTAAAAAAAATAAGAAATGGGAAGAGCGTTTGAGTTCCGAAAAGGTAGAAAAATGAAGCGTTGGTCGGCTATGGCCAAAGCCTTTACCAGAATAGGTAAAGATATTGTAATGGCTGTAAAAGAAGGCGGACCAAATCCAGAGGCAAACTCTAGATTGAGAGCTGTTATACAAAACTCAAAGGCAGCAAATATGCCCAAAGAGAATGTAGAACGTGCCATCAAGAAAGCAACAGATAAAGATACAGCAAACTACAAAGAAGTCTTGTTTGAAGGCTATGCACCGCATGGAATTGCGATTCTTGTAGAAACAGCAACCGATAATAATAATAGAACCGTAGCAAATATTAGAAGTTATTTTAATAAATGCAATGGTACAATGGGAACGCAAGGATCGGTTGAATTTATGTTTGACCATACTTGTAATTTCAGAATCCCAGCCAGTGGAATTGATCCCGAAGAATTAGAATTAGAACTAATTGATTTTGGTGCCGAAGAAGTTTTTGAGGACGAAGACGGTATTTTAATTTATGCTGCTTTTGGGAGTTTTGGTACCATACAAAAAGAATTAGAAAACAGAAAGTTAGAAATCCTTTCTTCTGGATTTGAAAGAATTCCTCAAATAACCAAAAAAATATCTGAATCCGAAATGGCAGATGTAGAGAAATTAATCGAAAAAATTGAAGAAGATGATGATGTGATGAACGTGTATCACTCTATGGAAGAGTAATCAAGTTGCGCAATTTTTTGTGTTAAAATAATTCTTATTGTCTCTGTTTTGTCATTCTGACGCAGGAAGAATCCCGTCTATGTTGCTCATGTTTGTTGAGATTCTTCCTGCGTCAGAATGACAAATTGAAATTAAAAAACTTTACTAAACCCTATATTTTAAATACTTTTCAAGGCTTCAACCAATAAATCTATATCTTGGTGAGTATTAAAATGGCTGAAAGAAATACGTAAACTTGGTTTATTTAAATCTTCGGTTGAAAGCATTTCTTTCAATACGTGCGAAACCGAAATACTTCCGGATTGACACGCACTTCCTCTTGAAACCGCAATGCCTTTCATGTCTAAATTAAATAAAAGCATTGCCGTTTTTTCCTCTGAAAATGGCAATAATACATTCAAAATAGTATAAAAACCGTCTTGGCTTCCATTGATACTAAATTCTGGAATTTCGAGTTCGAGTTGCGAAATTAAATATTTTTTTAATTCAGAAATATGAAGTCTGTCCTTTTCTAAATTAGAATACGAAAGGGACAAGGCTTTTGCCATTCCTGCAATTTGATGCACTGCTTCGGTTCCTGGACGAAGCCCTTTTTCTTGCTCACCACCATAAAGTAAGGGCTGCAAACCTGAATTTTTCCTAACAAATGCAAACCCAATCCCTTTTGGTCCATGAAACTTATGTGCACTTGCCACTAAAAAATTTACAGGCAAATTGGTTAAATCTATTTCGGTTTTGCCAATAGATTGTACTGTATCTGAATGAAATAATGCGTTATGTTGCTTACAAATTCGGCCTACTTTATCTAAATCTAAAACGGTTCCTATTTCGTTATTGACATGCATTAGACTTACTAATGTTTTCTTTTCGTGTGAAAGCAATTCTACTAAATGTGAAATATCTATTGCGCCATTTGATTTTACTTCAACATAATCGACCTGCACATTAAACTCTTTTTCTAAAACTTCAACAGTGTGTAAAACAGCATGATGCTCTATTTTACTTAAAATTATTCTTTGAATATTTAAATCTCTAACTGCACTTCTTAATATCCAGTTATTAGCTTCGGTTCCGCATGACGTAAAAATAATTTCTTGTGAAGCACAATTCAAATGTTTCGCTATAGTTTTTCTGGAAAGTTCTAATACACTTTTTGCATTTCGTCCAAAACCATGTGTTGATGATGGATTTCCATAATCTTCTGATAAAATTTTGGTTATTTCTTGAATAACTTCTGTCCTAAGTTGTGTGGTCGAAGCATTATCTAGATATACTTTTTTCATTACTCAAAATTATACATTTATTTAGAAACGATTGTTTTTAGACCAACAAGTTTATTTTTTTTCGAAAATATTATTTTTTCGTTGAAAATAACAATCGAAATCAATATAAGGAAATAGGAAATTATTTGCAACCAAGTTACTTGTTCTTTGTATAAAAAAATAGCCAAAAAGAAATTGATTATAGGATTTATATACATCATTATCCCCACAGTTGAGGAGTTAATCCCTTTCAAAGCATATAGATTTAAAAACAACGGAATTATTGTAAAAAAAACTACAATAAACCCCAAACAAATATAAAACAAAGGCTCCACAGGAATTGCTCCACTGTATTTTGGATAAAACGGTAAAAGTAGCACTGCTGTGAATAACAATTGAAGGTTTAGTGTCAGGAATTTATCAAGTTTATTATTATTTCGTTGGCTTATCAAAAACAAAGCATAAGTAATTGCCACAATTAAACTATAAAATATATCTCGAATATGATTTAATGATAATAAAAAACAAGCAAAAACACTAATTAATACCGCTATCCATTGTGGCTTACTTAATTTTTCTTTCAATATAAAAAAAGCAAGAACAGTAGTCAATATTGGACAAATTAAATACGCAATTGAAGCCGATTTTAAACTAACATGATTCATTACATAAATAAAAATAAACCAATTAAGCATTAAAAAAAAAGCACCACTAAATGTCAATAATGCAGTTTGTTTTTTTTGCATTAAATCCATGTTTTTATAGAGTTCCCAATCTTTACGGATTACTTCTCTCCTAAAAAGGATGTTTACAAAAAGCATAAGAACTACACTAAAAAATACTCTATAAAATAAAATATCTAATGAAGCGTAATTGTATATTGGCTTTAAAGCTAAACTAAAGAAACCCCAGATAAAAAAGGCAAGAAAAGCAGCTAAATAGAATTTGTTTAATCTCATTTTTAAATTTAAATAGATACAAAGATAATAAATTCAAATGGCTTTAAATTATTCTATAAATTGAATTAAATAGTGATATCGTCTGCTTTTTAAACATTTAATTACCAAAATGAAGTTAAATTTTACGTTTTTGAATAGGAATGCTTTTGGAACAAATTAAAAATTCTATTTTTGTTTAAAATAGTATAAAGATGAAACGATTTCTAGTCATATTAATAGGTTTAATTATTTTGAATGGTTGTGATGATGGCAATTTAAACCAAGAATCTATTGATTTTGAAGATGTAGCAACACAAAGTTGTAGCACAAATAACATTATCTATAAATTAAAAGAAAAGGAGGCTTTGCTAATTTTAATCCCAAATAGTGTTTTTCCGAGTGAACCAGACATTACAACAATAAATATCGACGCAAGTAATCAAGTTTTTTATAGATTTTATGATGGCAAAGTTACAGCCAGTTCGATATGTGATGCTGTTTCGCCAATAACTCCCGTTGCAATTAATCAATGGACAGCCACATCTGGCAAGATTCAAATCACAACTACCCTAATTAAATCAACAAATACTACCGAAAACAGTACCCGAATTACAGGATATAATCATAATATTGTTTTTAAAGACATTACTTTTCTTAAAAGTGACGGCACTTCACAGCTAAATCAAACAATGATTTTTGGCGATTATACTACTTCTGCAACGAGTTTACCCGTAGTTTTTGACAAAGTGTTAGAGAAATGTGTTACAAATACACCAAATCAAGTTTACGACTACAACAGCAGCGAATCATTAACACTTAATATTGATCCCGCTTTATTGAATACAACAGTCTTAAACACAATTAAAACTGGTTTAATTACTCCAACAACCAACAAGTTTACCTATCGTTTATTTTCAGGATTGCTTACGGCAAGTTATTTTTGCAATGCTACCACTCCAGCAACACCAATAATAAGTCAAGAATGGATTGCCCTTAGTGGAGTTGCCAATACAAGTGGCATCATCGAAGTACTTACAGTGAGCAATGGTCCAGGAAGTTTTAAACACACCATCACGCTAAAAAAAGTGACTTTAAAAAACGGAAATAATGATTTCTCTCTTGGCGATAATTACCTTTATGGTGAGTTATTGACAAATTAAAATTCGTTTTATTTAGAACTTTGTTTTATAAAAACTTCGGTTGCACCTTGACCGTATTTTTGATAATTACCTTCTTGAAAGGCTAT
Organism: Flavobacterium sp.; assembly: GCF_031409475.1. Taxonomy (GTDB): domain Bacteria; phylum Bacteroidota; class Bacteroidia; order Flavobacteriales; family Flavobacteriaceae; genus Flavobacterium. Next base: position 28,838 of record NZ_JANNXH010000017.1, read on the forward strand.
ATTATCATAACGTCCTAATAAAAAATCAAGCTCTGCTTTTAAAACTCCTTCTCCTACACCATGAATAAAAACGATTTTAGGAATACGATTTCTAATCGCAAATTCAATGTGCCTTTTAGCCGTTTCTGATTGCAACGTCAATATATCATAATTTGACATTCCTCGCTTATTAGAAACTAATTTTTCGATGTGTAAATCAAACTCAGGTGCCGAAATTTCGTGTTTTTCTTTGCGTTCTTTAGTAAAGCTTCTGGGTGTTGGAATGGTTTTTTCTTTGATAATCTTATCTACATTAATACTTTTTATAGAATCCATTAAATTACTGGAAATGTTTATTTTAAGTAATTGTTTGACAAAATATGTCATCACAAATCCTTCGTCGGTTTCTATGGTCACCTCATCGTTTTTAATAGACAACACAATTCCATTTAAATCATCGTCTAGTACAGCAACTTTATCGCCTTTTGCAAACATATTTATCATGTTAAAATTAATTAATACTGGTGCTTTTTCATTTTTTTCCAAAAGTAATCAACTATAAAATAGTTTATATAATAATAAAAATCTTTTTTATTCGTAAAATTGTAAAAAGAAAAACTGTTGAATTTAGAAAAATATATGTTTCCCTGTTTGAGCAAAACTCTCTTTGGAGTGGAATGTTTAGGCTGTGGAATGCAAAGAGCTTTCCTCCTACTTTTGCAAGGCGAATTTATTGCAGCCTTTAAAATGTACCCCGCAATTTACACTACGTTATTATTCCTAGTAATGGTTTGTATTCAACTATTGGACAAAAATAAAAATTATCGAAAATTAATAATCAACCTAGCCATCATAAATGGAATTTTTATGATAACTGGATATTTTTACAAACACTTCTTGTAAATAATTATTGTTTTGGTAATGGTGCTCCAACAGCAACACTACAAACATGACCTGCTTGCCCGTGTGGTGGATTCATTCCGGGCAACGTTGCAGTTGTTGGGGCTGAATTCGAATTTAAAATTGCTGGAGTTGCAGGTGTTTGCACTGTAGGTGTTTGCACTGTAGGTGTTGAAACTGGTGTCGCTGGTGCAGTACTTTTTATTGGCGAATTGAGTGGTGCGCCAACAGCAATATCACAGCGATGATTTGCTTGTCCGTGAGGAGGATTCATTCCAGGTAAAGTTTTAGCAGCAGCTGAATTTACAGTAGAATTTTGAGTTGTTACCGGTTGACTTACTACTGTATTCACATCTGCCGAAGGCATTAAAACTGAATTTTCAGTGCTTGACGGAGTACTTTCTGTTTGTGGATTAGTTCCAATACTAGCGCTATCTTGGGGATCCAATTCTTTTTTACATGAAAAAAACATTATGGTGGTTGAAACTAGCAAAATTGAAATATAATTGATTTTCATAACTTTATAATTTAAATTTATACAATTCAAATATACTTTTTTAAGTAACACTTACAACTTCATTTTATGTATCACACAAAATAATGTTTACTAAACGTGAATTTAACGCTATTTATAATATTTTTTTTGTGTTCAAAAAAATGAATAATTAACAAATTATAATCCTTCTGTTATAAAACAAAACAATTCTTTGTGATTTAATTTGCAACGTTTTCTAAAAAACATTTTACTTTTACCACATTAAATTTAAATTTAATTCTAAAATTGTGACGAAAAAACTTCTCATCCAAAATATCGCAGCATTAAAAAGCCATTCGAATATTAACTACGGTATCAAAACAAAAATTGAATCTTTTACCGAAAAATTATTTTACACCCTTTTTGATTCTAACGCTTCATTAGAGGAAAGTGTTGATGCTCTTGAAAAACAGTTCAAAGAAATTGCCCTATTGGCCTGTAAGAAAGCAGAGGGATTATGTGAAAGCCTTTGTGATCGATTTTTTGAAAAACTACCTTCTATTTTAGAAAAACTTACTCATGATGCGGAATATATATTAGAAAATGACCCAGCATCTAATGATATTGATGAAATCTACCTTGCGTATCCTGGTTTCTATGCGATTGCTATTTATAGATTAAGTCATGAATTATACCTTTTGGATCTAATGCTGTTTTCGAGGTTAATGAGCGAATATGCACATCGTATTACAGGAACTGATATTCATGCAGGTGCTGAAATTGCTTCACCATTTTTTATTGATCATGCCACAGGAATTGTAATTGGTGAGACTACAGTTATAGACAAACATGTAAAAATTTATCAAGGCGTTACTTTGGGTGCATTGAGCATCAGCAAAGAGATGAAAAACGAAAAAAGACACCCTACCGTTGAGAAAAATGTATGCATCTATGCCAATGCAACAATTTTAGGTGGCGAAACTATTATTGGAAAAAACAGTATTATTGGTGGAAACTCATGGATCACTAAAACCATTCCTTCCAATTCAATTGTTACAAATACTACTACAACCGAAGTTAAAGTAAAAGTAAAACACTAGCATGAAAGCCTATAAATTAGTAGATTTAATTGGAAATACTCCTCTAGTAGAAAGTGTTAATCTTTTGAGAAATAAGAATGTAAAACTTTTATTAAAGCTTGAAGGCAACAATCCAGGAGGAAGTGTCAAAGATCGCGCTGCATACAATATGATTGCATCTGCGGTAGAAAGAGGTGATTTAAAAAAAGGGGATAAACTGATTGAAGCTACCAGTGGCAATACTGGAATTGCCCTAGCTATGATCGCCCAATTATTTGGGATTGAAATTGAATTAGTGCTGCCGGAAGATTCTACTAAAGAGCGCACTCAAACGATGCTGGCTTATGGCGCAAAAGTGATTCAAACTCCTGCTTCTTTAGGAATTATTGGTTCTAGAGATTATGTAGATAAAAAAATGCTAGAAGGTGGTTATGTTATGCTGAATCAATTTGCAAACGAAGATAACTGGAAAGCACATTACAAAACTACAGGACCCGAAATATGGATTGATACTCAAGGAACCGTTACTCATTTTGTTTCGGCCATGGGAACTACAGGAACCATAATAGGAACTTCTACTTATTTAAAAGAGAAAAATCCTCAAATTCAAATCGTAGGAGCACAACCCAGTGACGGTTCTCAAATTCCGGGAATTAGGAAATGGCCACAAGAATATTTACCTAAAATTTTTGATGCTTCAAAAGTAGACACCATTATTGAAGTCAGCGAAAAAGAAGCACGTGAAATGACCAAAAGACTAGCATTAGAAGAAGGCATATTTGCTGGAATGAGTAGTGGTGGATCTGTTGCTGTGGCAATAAAACTAGCAAATCAACTTGAATCAGGTGTAATCGTAGCCATTATTTGCGACCGTGGAGATCGTTATTTGTCTTCGGATTTGTTTGATTGATACTACTATTTTTTTTAAGCTAAATTTAAAATCAATTATTGTTAGATGTGTACAATAAAATCAATATACTTCACACTCATTTTATCAATTTTTATGGTACAAAATGCAAAAACTCAAGATTGGGCAAATCTAAAAAAGTATCAAAACGAAAATGCAATTCTCAAATCATTAAAACCCGAGCCAAAAAGAATTGTTCTTATGGGTGATTCTATAACAGAATTCTGGTCAACTTTAAACCCTGATTTCTTTATTGGAAAACCCTTCGTAAATAGAGGTATTAGCGGACAAACAAGCCCTCAAATGCTGTTACGGTTTAGAACTGATGTAATTGCTTTAAAACCAAATATTGTGGTTATTCTAGCAGGAACAAATGATATTGCAGAAAATACAGGACCAATAACAGTAGAAATGATAGCCAAAACTATTTTTTCTATGGCTGAATTAGCCAAGGTAAACCATATCAAAGTGATTTTATGCTCTGTGTTACCTGCTTTTGATTTTCCATGGAAAAAAGGACTTCAACCCGCAGAAAAAATTGTGACTCTCAATAAAATGATAGAAAAATACGCTCATTCTAATCAAATTGTTTATTTAGATTATTATTCGGTAATGGTAAACGAGCACAAAGGATTAATCTCCAGATACTCAGATGACGGAGTTCATCCCAATAAAACAGGATATGAAGTTATGAATCCACTATTAGAGAAAGCCATTTTACTTACCCTAAAGTAACTTTCTTTTCAAGAATCCAATTTGTGTAGTTCATCGAAAAAAAAATTTATTTTAAAATTAAATTAAACTTTTTTATACATTCGAAGTCAAATAACCTTAAACAAGGAATTTATGGCTTCATTAAACCCAAATCTAAATGTGCTTGGAACCGTTTTTGCAAAACACTTATTACGAAGAGCCAGTTTTGTTTATTCGAAAACTATAATTGATCAATTTTCGGTTCTAACACCATCACAAGCACTAGATTTATTACTCGCAAATGCGCCTTTAGCATTACCACTACCTTATGACCCAACCCCAACGACAGCACCTGATGGTTTTTGGACGGAATCTACAAATATTCCCTCAAGTTTTAATAATCAAAACAGAAAACGTTCCGTCATAGCCGGTTGGTGGTGGTTTAATGCTGTCAACAGTCCCACATTGAAATTCAAATTATGTCACTTTCTTTCCACAAGATTTACGGTCGAAAAAAGTATTTGTGGCGCAGCAACTTATTTTTATGATCACATCCGATTGCTTTTGTTTTATTCCAATGGAAATTACAAATCTTTAGCAAAAAAAATGACTCTAGATAATTCTATGCTTATTTATTTGAATAATACCTCAAATAGCAAATCTGCACCAAATGAAAACTATGCTCGAGAATTTCTGGAATTATTCACCATTGGAAAAGGACCGCAAATTGCAGCAGGAAATTACACTAATTATACCGAGGCTGATATTGTTCAAGCAGCCAGAGTACTGACTGGTTTTAGAGTAAAAAATGATAGAACTGTTGTGGATGCAATAACAGGAATTCCAAAAGGATATAATGTGTATTCTTCCCACGACAACACTGGATTCAAAGTTTTTAGCTCGGCTTTTGGCAATACCTCAATTGCATCTGCAACAGATGCGATTGGTATGGATACAGAATTGAATTCGTTTGTTGATATGGTTTTTAATCAACAAGCTACTGCCAAAAATATTTGTAGAAAAATGTATATTTATTTTGTAAAAAGCACTATTTCTCCTGAAGTGGAAACTGACATTATAACACCATTGGCAAACGATTTATTCAACAATGGTTATGAAATAACACCCATTATCAGAAAACTATTAGAAAGCCAGCATTTTTATGATTTAGATGATTCAAATGCAACCGATGAAACTCTTGGTGGTATTATTAAATCACCTATTCAACAAATTTCTGAAATTGTAACTTACCTGAAAGCCACTATTCCGGACCCAACAACTAATTCGTACGAGTTCTATGTTAATTTTTGGGGTAACTTTGTTCATGATACTTTTTTATCTGGAGCCAACATGATCTTGTTTGATCCAGAAAACGTAGCGGGTCATCCTGCCTATTATCAATCGCCTAGCTTTGACAAAAATTGGATTTCATCCTCAACATTAATTTCAAAATACCGATTGGGCGAATCTCTTTTGGATGGATTTAACAGGATTCGTGGAAACGCAAATCTTAAGGCAAAAATCAACATTTCGGATGTGATCAAAAACGGTAATTTAATATCAAATGCTTCAGATGCTTACACATTAACATCGGAACTTTGTAACGCTCTTTTTGCTCAAGTTCCTGATGCCGATAGAATAAATTATTTTATGAACTCTTTTCTTTTACAAGGTCTTGAAGCTTATTATTGGTCCAGTGCTTGGGGTGTTTATTTATCCACTAATAATAATTCGGTGGTGGAACCCAGGTTGAAATTATTGGTTACAAAGATTTTGAGTGCTCCAGAATCACAAATTTTTTAATGCACTTTTCAAAACAAAAAATTATTTTTTATTCTAAAGCAGAAAAATCATGAAAAGAAGAAGCTTTTTAAAATTATCGTCAACAGCAAGCGTATTAAGCCTCTTGCCTACTGATGTCTTTGCGTTATTCAAATCCGCAGGCATGGAAACCTGTCCCAACATCAACGGTAAAAAAATTGTATTAATTCAATTAGCTGGAGCAAATGACGGTTTAAATACACTTGTACCCTTAAATCAATACGACAAATACGCCAGCTTGCGTCCAAACATCAAATTAAGTAATACAGGAATTAATGGTGTAATTAATTTAGATACTACTCTAAGTTTAGCTGACCAAGTTGGCTTACATCCTTCATTAATAGGTTTCAAAAGTTTGTACGACAGTGGTTTAATGCGGGTAATTCAAGGTGTGGGCTATCCTATCCAAGACAAATCACATTTCAAATCTACTGACTTATGGCTGTCAGGTGGTGATGGAACTCCAGCAAACAATGTCTCACAGAGTGGTTGGGTCGGCCGTTTTTTAGAAAATTATTATGCTGATTATCTCGAAGCTAATTTCCCTTTGGGAATTCAATTGGGAAGTAGCGAAAATTCTTTGGGTTTTCATGGCGAAGTCGAACATGGAATGTCATTAAACATAAACGGTCAAGATCCTTCGGGGTTTTACTCAGTAATAAATGGATTGGGCGGAGCAGCACCTAATACTATTCCAAATTCTGAATACGGTAATTTATTGCATTATATTTTAGACAATGATACTTCATCAAATACTTATGCCCAAACTATAACGGCTGCATTTAATAACGGCATTAATTCTTTGACCTATCCAAATACGAGTTTGGCAAACCAGCTAAAAACAGTCGCTCGGTTTATTTCTGGTGGTTTGCAAACCAAAGTATATTTAGTTAAAATAGGCGGATTTGACACACATGATATACAAGTTGCTTCAAATACAACGTCGCATTTAGGCAAACATGCTGATTTAATGACCGAAGTTTCCGAAGCCATAAAAACATTCATCACCGACTTGAATAGTCAAAATAAGGGAGACGATGTTGTTGCTGTTACCTTTTCGGAATTTGGAAGAAAAGCAGCCGAAAACGGAAATCTTGGAACCGATCACGGTGAAATTGCTCCTATGTTTGTTTTTGGAAGTTCGATTGCTCCTGGAATTTCAGGCACCAACATCAATCTTAACGAAGCGATTGCGGGAAATAATTATCAAATTCAAACCGTTCAACATGATTATCGACGTGTTTTTAGCACTATTCTACAAGATTGGTTTGGAGCTAATAATGATACTCTTGATTTGTCATTTTACAATTTCACTACCAACTCTGGTTATGCCAATAGTAAAATATCCAATCTTATTAAATCTCAAAATTCGGTGCCGCAAAGTTGTTATTCAAATAAATCATTAGGATTTGAAGATTTTGAAATTAAAAACGATCTTGTAGTTTATCCTAATCCAAGTTCAGAGATTATAAGTATTCATTCTCAAAATAATATCAACTCGATTACTGTTTATTCAATTGATGGCAGAAGTGTACTAACCTATGTAAATCCAATTACTAGTGCCGATTTTACGATAAAAGTTCATAATTTATCAGTGGGACTTTACACCTTAAAAATCAATACAGATAACGGTATTTTTACTAAAAAAATTATTATTAGAAGGTGAGCCTTTTGAGATACTTGAAATTAATGCTGAAAGCGAGTATTTGAAACGATTTTTATGTTTTCATATGATCGAATTCAAAAAATACTTCCTGATTTTTTTATAATCCTAATATGAATACTGTTAGTTTTTTTTATACTAAAAAAAATGTCAGTTGCTGGATTATTTTTGGCTCATCGGGAAAATGAGACGGAACTTCATGTGGGTTTATATTATGCATTACCTGCATATAAAGACTTGAAGAGTCGGAAATAGGTTTACTTCAAGCTTAAACAAAATTTGTTGATGCTGGATATACAAATATCGTTGCATAAGGAAATATTTCGAACTATTTCAAATATCTCAAAAAACTTGGTTTTAAGGAAGTTAAATCAAGTGAATGAACTAAGGAATTGTATTTTATACATTCTCAAAAACAATAGAAAAACTTGCTCCCTTATTAATTCCTTCACTTTCAGCCAATAAATTTCCATTGTATTTTTCGACTATTTTTTTACAGAGATACAACCCAATTCCTGTAGATGGCTCATTAGCAGTTCCCAGCTTACTTCTATTAGTGAATTTTTCAAAAAGCTCCTCTTTATACTCTGGGTTAAAGCCCAATCCAGAATCAGAAATGACAAAAATAATCTTTCCATTTTCTGCAAAAACTCGTACTTTTATTACACTATTTGGAAAAGAAAATTTGATAGCATTATCAATTAAATTCACTATGACGCGAATCAATAATTCTTCATCAATTATAATTCTAGCTTCAGATATTTCAATTTCTGTTTTAAGTTCAATTTTTTTAGCAGTTAATTTTTGCCCTACTTGTTCAAATACAAGATTGAAAATAGTTGACAATTGAATATTTTTAGTACTGTGAACTTTTTTTGAAATTTCATCTTCATCTTTCATCAGGTTGATTAACGTTTCAATAAATTCAAACTGTTGACGCGTAGATTGACAAATCAAATTTGCATATTCCTTTATCGAATTTGAAGCATTTTCTTCTAAAATAAGCTGGGCTAACGATTGAGAATTTCCTGCAAAGGACCTTAAATCGTGAGAAAGCAAATACACTAAATCCTGTTTATCATTAATGTAGTTTTCATTATCAATAATTGATCTCTGAATATTAGTCAATAACAATCCAGCTTCATCTTTAAAAAATATAGGTAATTCAGGTATAACTCTATTATTTCTATAGTTATTTAGTGCTTTTGAAGCTACTTCAATAGGTTTTATCAATTTTTTTAGCACAAATAAAGTAATTCCAGTAGCCATCAAAGTTAGAAGTAAGGTAAAAAATAAAATCGAATGAACGGAACCTGATTGATCTCCAAATAAAACAAAAAACAATAACCCAATTAAAGGAATATGAATACCAATAAACGTGACGAAAAGAAATTTGTATGCGTAACTATTTTGAAGAAAACTGACTTTTGATAATTTTCGATATAAATTCATAAAAAAAGTAATTTGTTTGTATAGTAAATATATACGTAAAAAATTTAATTCTGTATTTATAATTTAATTTTTTTTTATTTTAAATCCATTTAAAATAAGATATCCCTTACTGCTAATTTCAGTGTTAATTTCGAATCTTTTAGTATAGAAATAGATTCTTTTCAAAAATATTTGGCAATTTGAATTTATAAAACCATCCAAACGCTTATTTTTGCGCGATGGCAAAGAAAAATACAGACAAGATCGTTTTTGATCATATAAAAGTCCTTGATGCAGGTGCAAAAGGCGTTTCGGTAGCAAAAGCCCCAGACGGAAAAGTAATTTTTATCTCCAATGTTGTACCAGGCGATGTGGTCGATGTACAAACTTTCAAGAAGCGCAAAGCCTATTACGAAGGAAAAGCGGTAAAATTTCACGAATATTCAGAACACCGCATTGAACCTGTTTGCGAACACTTTGGAGTTTGTGGCGGTTGCAAATGGCAGAATATGAACTACAACCAGCAATTATTCTACAAACAGAATGAAGTATTAAATCACTTGCAACGCATCGGGAAAATAGAACTTCCCGAGTTTGAACCGATTTTGGGTTCAGAAAAACAATTTTTCTACAGAAACAAAATGGAATTTTCGTTTTCGAACAGTCGTTGGCTTACCGAAAAAGAAATCGAGTTAGAAGATAGAGACGCGATTAATCGCCTCTCTGCAGGCAATAGAAACGCCTTGGGCTTTCATATTCCAAAAATGTGGGACAAAATTTTGGACATCAACAACTGTCATTTACAAGAAGATCCGTCTAATGCAATTCGAAATGAAGTTCGGGCTTTCGCCAATGAAAATAACCTGACTTTTTTTAATCCAAGAAATCACGAAGGTCTGTTAAGAACCTTGATGATGCGAACCGCTTCGACAGGTGAAATTATGGTTTTGATTCAGTTTTTCGAAAATGACAAAGCCAGTAGAGAATTGATTTTAGACCATATTTACGAAAAATTTCCGCACATAACCTCGCTACAATATGTGGTTAACAACAAAGCGAACGACACTTTATACGATCAAAACATCAAATTATACAAAGGACGAGATTACATTCTTGAAGAAATGGAAGGGTTGAAATTCAGTATAAATGCCAAATCGTTTTACCAAACCAACTCCGGCCAAGCTTACGAATTATACAAAATAACACGAGATTTTGCAGGATTAACTGGCAATGAAATTGTATATGATTTATATACAGGAACTGGCACAATTGCGCAATTTGTTTCTAAAAAAGCCAAAAAAGTAATAGGAGTAGAAAGTGTTCCCGAAGCCATAATTGATGCCAAAGCAAATGCCGTTCGAAATAATATCACGAATTGTGAGTTTTATGTAGGTGACATGAAAGTAGTTTTTAACGAAAGCTTCATCGCACAACACGGTAAACCCGATGTAATTATTACTGACCCGCCACGAGACGGAATGCATGCAGCCGTTATTGAACAAATCATGAAAATAGCACCATCAAAAATTGTGTATGTAAGTTGCAACTCGGCTACACAAGCTCGAGATTTGGCATTATTGGACTACAACTATAAAGTAACTCGAGTACGACCTGTTGATATGTTTCCTCAAACACATCATGTCGAAAATGTTGTACTTTTGGAATTAAGATAATTTAGATTTATGAAAAAAATAGTCTTCCTATTAATAGTATTATCAATTTCCTTTTCAGGTTGCGAAAAGGATGATATTTGCGATGCAAATACTGCCACTACACCTCGAATTGTTATTAGATTTTATGATGCTTTAAACCCAAGTGTTCTAAAAAATGTGTCAAATCTAAAAGTTATTGGCGAAGGAATAGATGATGGAGTTGTATTTAGTTCTGGTACAACAACGAGCGCAAATACTATTTCTATTCCTTTAAAAACGACCCAAAATAATACCAGTTTTAAATTTATTTTGAATTTTGGAAATACGCTCTTTGTAAACGAGGATAATATCATATTTAATTACGCGCATGAAGATATTTTTGTTTCAAGAGCTTGTGGTTATAAAACCATTTTTAATTTAACCCCAACAAATCCATATACACTAACTGATGCTACAGTGCCCGATTTATTATGGATAAAATCTATTTCGGTTGTAAAAAATAACATAGAAAACGAAAATGAAACACACATTAAAATATTTTTTTAATTTTAGTTTTTTAATGTCTTTGTTTTTGGCTCAAGCCCAAAACACAACTTCATCCGAAAAAATAACTAAAACTTCCAAAACAGAAAAGAGTATACCTCAAACTCCAAAACAAGAAACCAATCAACTTGCAGAGGAGAAAAAAAATGATTCAATTCCTATAAAAACAGACCGATATGGTCTTCGCGTAGGGCTAGATTTGTATAAATTAACTCGTTCTCTATACGATAATGAATATAAAGGAATTGAGTTTGTAGGAGATTATCGGTTGACGAAAAAATATTTTTTGGCTGCCGAAATCGGAAACGAAAACAAGACCACTGATGATGATCGCTTAAATTTCACAACCAAGGGAACTTATCTAAAAGTAGGTTTTGATTACAATGCCTATCAAAACTGGTTGAATATGGAAAACATAATTTCTATTGGATTACGTTATGGCGCAAGTACTTTTAGTCAAGAATTAAACAGTTATAAAATTTACAATCCAAATCCCTATTTTGGAGAAGTGCCAGTAGTGATTTCTGGCGATATGTTCAACGGATTAACCGCCAGTTGGATTGAAGTAGTTGCAGGTGTAAAAGCAAAAGTTTTTAACAATGTATTTGTGGGTTTCAGTCTTCGGTTCAATCGATTAATTTCGAATAAACAACCCAATAATTTTGAAAATCTATACATTCCGGGATTTAATAGAACGTACAATGGTAATTTTGGAGCAGGAATAAACTACACGGTTACTTATTTTGTGCCTATTTATAAAAAGAAAGTAAAACTCAAAAATTCAGCTCCTAAAAAATGAAAACAATAGGAATCATAGGTGGAATGTCCTGGGAAAGTTCATCTGTTTTTTATAAAGCTATAAACCAGAAAATAAAAGTAAAACTTGGCGATTCACATTCCGCTAAATGTTTAATGTATTCTGTAGATTTTGCCGAAATTGCTCCCTTACAGCATACTGATAATTGGGACGAATTAACCATTATCATGATTGATGCTGCGAGAAAATTAGAAAAAGGCGGCGCAGATTTTGTTGTGCTTTGTACCAATACCATGCATAAACTAGCCAAAGAAATCGAAGATAACATTACTATTCCTTTTATTCATATTGCAGATGCAACTGCCCATGCCATCAAAGATTCTAATGTAAAAAAAGTAGGCCTTTTGGGAACCAAATTTACTATGGAACAGGATTTTTTTAAAACAAGAATTTTAGAAAAACACAACATAGAAACAATTATTCCAAATGAAAATCAACGGGAAATAGTTCACAATATAATCTATGAAGAATTAGTAAAAGGAATTATAAATCAAGAATCAAGAAAAAAATTCCTTGAAATAATCGAAGATTTAATACAACAAGGTGCCGAAGGAATTATATTGGGCTGTACAGAAATTAGCCTATTGATAACAAATGAATATACGAATCACCTCTTATTTGACACTACCGAAATATACGCAACCAAAGCTGTTGAATTAGCTGTCGAAGGATTAAATTAATTATTTAATCTCCTTTACTCCTCTTAAAAAGATCCATTTTATAAAAAGTTTCTCTCCGTCTTTAGTTTTTACAGCTTGAAACATAGGAGATAAAATTGTTCCAATTACAAATGCTGTCAAAGGAATCCATAAACCTTGCAAGGCAGTATATTTATCAATTAAAAATCGAAATCCTATAAATAAAATAGCAAAACAACCCAGTTGGTATAGAAATGCGCGTACTTGTAATTTTGTCATTTTTTTTAAGTTATTGGTTATGCGTTATGAGTTGGGTTTATAAAAATAGGTATTCTCGCTTGGCGAGGTTGGGGATTTGTAAGTCACAAACTTTCGATTAAGCACTGAAAATCAAAAGTACAAAACAAAATTTATCCCGAAGCTTCGGGATGCCAAAAACTCCCAATTTCTTAGAATTGCTGTTGGCAGATCGTTTTTCAACAATTTAATTTACAAACCATTCGTATACTTTTACAATTCCTAAAATTATTAAAAATGAAATAGAAATTAAAATTGCCAGTACAATTTTCTCAAATATTTTATCTTTAAAAGTTTGATTATTTTTTCTTGGAATTTTATACTTATAATTTTCTTTCTCAAAACTGGGAACATATTTTGAACGTTCAAAACTATCTTTTTCTAAATATTCAAGTTGACTTTTTGCGTACTCATTTAGTTCGTTTTTATTTCCTCTAAATTTTAAGTCCTGCAAAATTTTTGTACCTGAATTGTTTACAGATTTTTTATAAATATCAACGGATTTTTTTATATTTTCGTTATTCGGTTCAATTAAAATCCAATATTTTCCCGCAGCATCATAAAATCCACTTTCAAAATAAACACTAGCAAGTTTATCGTAAAGTTCTAAATTATTTGGATTTTCGTTAATTAAATTTCTTAACCTGTCACAAGCTTTATATTTCTTTCCTAATTTAATTTCAATGTCGATTTTAACTAATTTTTTCGTCATTTCTTATTCAGTTTTTTTCTCTAAAATGTCTGCCAAAACTAACAGCCATCCGTCTTTTGACCCGATCCCTCAAGGCGAACTGGCGAAGCAAACTTCATTCTTTTACTACCTTCGTACATTTCATATTTAACCAATCTTGCTTCGATACTGGCATTAAAAAGTTTGATTTTTCTTGAAGGTTTTAATCCTACAAATTTCAAAGCTTCGAGATTTCCTGTGATGAACCAAGCGTTTGTACCAGGATAATTTTTCTTCAACGTATCGCCAATATTCTTATAGAATTCTTCCATGTGAATGTCCAATCGCTCGTCATACGGCGGATTAAAAACCATGTGCAACTTACCTTCTGATGTTTTTTCGGTGTCAAAAAAGTTACGTTCCTCAATAGAAATGTATTCGTCAAGATTGGCATTTTTGATATTGTCTTTGGCTTTTTGAACCGCACTTGGCGCTTTGTCAAAACCTTTTATGGTGTAATGAAATTCTCGAATT
>NZ_JANNXH010000018.1:0-19623 GCF_031409475.1 Flavobacterium sp.
AAGTCGAATAATGCACCAATAATCTATCAAACAAGTTTATTTGCAAGCAAGCATCTCAGCGAGTATAATGACAAATGCGTGCAGCTTAATTCCAAAACAGGAGACACCATTCAAACCCTAATCATTGAATCCATAAACACCCAACCCATTTTCAAAGGTAATATTATGTATTGTACTGCTATTGATACTGAAACTGGTGGCATTGTTTTGGCGTATGATTTAAAAAAAAATGCAGTGGTTTGGAAAAAATTTATAGCGCATGGTGTGGATAAGCAACCGTATTATCTAAAAGATAAAATAATTGCCAATGCCGAAGACGACAACTGGTTTGAATTGGATTATAACGGAAAATTATTAGATACAACCTGCAAGCATAAAACAAATCTATTCGTAGAAGACATAAAATGCGTGCGAAATTTTAAGTATTTAACCCACAATCAAAAGGAATTAACCTCAATCAATTTTGAGGATCAGGAGTGGCTCAAAATAAAATATACAAAAGACCATACTTTAATTTTAGGCGAAAGTAAAATGCTGATTATCAACAGCAAGAATAAAATAGAAAAAGAAATAAAACTAGAAGAAACCATTTCGGACGCTGAAAATAAAACAGGTTTTTATACCGAAATTCTAAAAACTGAAGCGAACACGGTTTGGTTCATCTATTTAAGTACACTAGTCATTTATGATTTCATGAATAACAAAATAATACAAACTTTTGACTTAAACCAATGGCATCCACACCAGGCAGTTTTGGACGGAAACAACTTATGGCTGATTTCCAAGGATGATGGAGAGTTGGTTGGGTTAAAACTGGAATAATTAATTAAAACTATAAAACATGAAAACAACAAAATTAATGCTCATCGTAATTTTTACACAATTTTGCATAAATAACACAAATGCCCAAACCCACACATTTATGCCAGGATGGTGCAAATTGGCAAAATCGAGTGGGAAAAGTGTAAAAAGTGAAAGTGCCATACATCAATGCCAAGTTTGTGATGCCAAAGACAAAAAAGAAAAAGCGGCAAAATTAACCGAAGACAACAGACGTAATCAAATGATTTGGGATAAAGCTAAAGCGGATAAAATAGCGAGTGAAAATGCACGTAAAGCCAAACTATTAGAAGATGCAAAAAAAGCACATTCTGGAGAGGTTTTGATTAATGGAAATAAGAATATTGGCTTAAAAAATGTACCCTCAAGTAAAATATCGGCAATCAATAAGCTTCAAAAAAATTATTTTTATAGTAGTAATAAATTTGACGATAGTAAAAGTTTTCTTAATTATTTTAACCTTGGTTATAATAGTTTTATAGTTAATGGTGATACTGTTTTTAAAAAGCACGAATTTAAATCGTGCCATGGTATTGCAAGTGAACTACTTAATAATCATCCAGAGATTAACAAGTATAATTTTCCGCCTAATATTGGTATTGTAATATTAAATGAAGAAAAGACAATCCCTATTGGGAATGGAAGAACACGCGCAGTAAAAAGTCCAATTTCTGATTTAGTGGATATAAAAGGTAGAAGGATTTTAAATGATGATAATATTACGGCAATTCTACATTTAGCAGATGATTATTTTATTTTAGCGAAGGGATTTACTTATTCAAGCGATAGCGGTACAAAATCCGATGATGCTGAAATATATAATCTAAAGACAAAAAAAAGCTTTCCAATTACAAAAGGTTTTATATATGGTTCAAGCAGTGTTTTCTTTTCAAATGACCTTAGAACTGCTTGCGTAGCGTATTGTATAAAAAAAGAAAGATTAAAACCCAAAGATAGTTATAAAGCATTTGTAGTAACTAGTCTCGATTACAGCAAAAAGTATGCCATTTACTATATTAATAATGATGGTGAAATTGAACGTCAAGAAATAAACAATTAATTTAAAACGAAAACGCATGAAAAACACAATATTCATAGGCTTATTGCTAATTGGGATAAATAGTTTTGCACAAACCACCCAGTTCGAGAAACCAAGATATTTAAAACACGCTACATTACTTTGCCCAATTGATATTACAAAATCGTATAGTAAAGAGGGATTGATTGGTGCAAATACCTCTACTGTTTCAATAATAGAAAAGAATTCTTTCGAAGAAAAGACAGATCTGGAGGGAAAACTAGTGAAGCTTCCAAAAGTTTTAAAAGACACCATTCTTGTCAAAAACATTTTAATAGACAATGGAAGTGCTTTTAATGTTGTACAACAAATTGGTTCATTTAGTATTATCAAATTTTGGAAATTAAGTGAGTCAAGTGGTAAAGGCTTATTAAAAACCCTTAATTCAAAATTTAAAACAGATACAATATCGAAAAGTGAGCTTATCGTTGAAAAAAATTATGCTAATTTAAAAATTACAGGACTTCTTGCAGAAAATCAAAATGAAGTTATTGATTTATCTAAAAGCTATTATATTGTTCCAACTAAAACATTAATCAACAACTCTACTGAATTTGAAAACAAAAGCGGATTATGGAACATAGGATTATTAGTACTGCCAGTAAAAATTAGACCCTTTTCAACCGAAAGTGGTCAATTTGATTTTACAAGTGGTTTTTCAGTAGGAACTACATTCGCTTGGACAGTTCACCATAATTGGAAAACTAACTTTTCACACAGCTTTCTCGTTTATGGTGGTATAAGCAGCTACAAAGCAGATGAAAGCAAAATAAAAGAATTCCGTGAAGATTATACTATTGCAACCTTCTCTCCAGCTCTTGGATGGATGTTTGAAAAGAACAATGTCCAACTTGGATTACTTGTGGGTATTGATTTTCCTGCCGGAAACTTACAACAAAAATGGGTTTATCGCAATCAACCTTGGTTCGGTATAGGTATTGGCATAGCTCTATTTAAAATCAATAGTGATGAACAAACTAAAAGCGGAGAAAATAAATAATTTATAATTATGAAAAAAACACTCACCATACTATTTCTTATTCAAATATCACTATCAGTTCAAGCCCAAAAAGTGCCGTACGAAAAACTTGATTCTATTTCTGCCGCAATCAGTAAGTTGCAGTTTGAAGCCAATGGACTAAAGTATAATGATGGTAAAACAGATTATGAAATTAGTTTTCCGGATGAGAATTTTGCAGTTGCATTCAATAGTCAATTGGCAACTAATGTGGTTTATAAAAAATCGAGCAACAAAGAACTAATGTATTTAACCGAAAATATTAGTTTGGGTAGAGTGGTTGGTTTTACTTCCGAAGTTATGGAAAACAACATTGTTGCATGGAAAATAAATTTTGGCAAATTTACAGTAACTACCCAAATTTTTGAAGATGGCAAGTTGATAGATACCACATTCAAAAACGAAATGATACTTTATTCATACATAAATGCAAATAAAAAAGCAACAGACCCAACTTTTTTTAATAGTTTTTCGGAATTATGCAATACAATGAAAAGAGGTATTGATATGATAACCGATAAAGAATTAGAAAGTGAAAATAAAGATTGGAGTGATAAAAATATTGCAAGGGCTGATTTTGTAAAAAAACATCCTAATTCTGTGAGAACAATGCAGGCAAAAAATATTATTGCAAACAAAGAGAAAGCTAAAGCTGAAATTGCACAAAAGTTTGTTCCAATAATGGAATATGCAAGCAAATATCAATTCTTATGGAAACCAAATATGACAGAACAAGAGTTTAAAACATATAATGGAACAATTTATCAATATAAATGGATGTTATATGGGAATAGTACTCATACAAGAGATGTCGGAATGCCTTTATCAGTAATTGGATATTCCCCAGATGGTCCTAATACCTATAGAATTAATAATTTAGGTAAAGTATCCTACTTTCATGTAATTTATAAAAGAGTAAAAAAAGAAAAGGAAGCAACAAGAAAATTTTATGAAGATGCAAAGAAAAGCGTTTCTAATGCAGAAAATTACTTTACTGTTGACGGTGACTCATTTACAATAGCAATACCAAAATCTCAAAATGAGCCAAAAGAAATTGAATATTATATAACAACATTAATAACTGAAATAGACAAATGGAGTTTAATAAATATCATTTTTCATACAGACAAAAGCTTAAAATAAATGCCACAACTCAACCGCTTTCAAGACGAAAACCTAAATAATAAATTTTAAACCATGAAAAAACTAATCACAATTTGCCTTATATTGGCAACAACATTTGAAGTAAATGCACAAGTAAAAGAGCAACTTATTGGAAATTGGGATCTAAATAAAGTTTCATTTAAAAATACAGAAACAACACAGGATGGCGGTAATGAAGAGTATTTTAGTATTTTTAAAGCGGCATTATTAAATGCGGTAAAAGAAGGGTATAAATTAACTAAAGAGGATAAAGAACTACTGGATCTTGAAGCAGAAGCTTTGTCGGGTATTTATTTTGCAAGTGCTATAGATTTTGATAAAACCGGTGGATTCAAAAATGAATATATGCAAGGATCAATATCTGGTAAATATATTATAGAATCATCTATCGGCTTAAAAATGAATTGGAAAGATGGTGATGAAATCGTATTAGAAATAATAAAACTAAATTCAACAGATTTAATACTTAAAGATAAAAATTTAAATGTTGTTTTCTATTATAAAAGAAGCTAAGAATAGAATCCCAAAATATTTTTTTTTACTCATTACTCATCAAATTATTAAATAGCAGAAACATAAATTATGAAAAAACTAATCACAATTTGTCTTTTAATGGCAACAGCATTTACGGTAACTGCTCAAACTTTTGATGCTAAAGATATGGACGGTATGTGGGAGCGTAGCGATGGTGTACGGATCAGCATTACCGGTACCGCAATATTTGCCGAAGGTAGTAGGGCTTTAATATTTGCGGTTGGAAACAGTGGATGGCCTACAAGTGTAGTGCAATATAACTATAAATTTACAAACATAAAACACAAGGGAAACAACACTTGGACAGCAAATAACAATGCGTTTTCAAAATCAAATAACACCTTTATACCGAGCGGTAATTCAATATTGATTATGAACAAAGACAAAAGTGATTTCACTAGCGGTGGCTACACTTATTATCGAAAATCATTGGTACATTAAACATTATATTAATGAAAAAACCAATCCTATCCATCATTTCCCTCCTTTTCTGCATCATCATTTTTGCACAAGAAACCAAACAGTATCTTTTTATAGGAACTTTTGAGAAAAATAAAAGGGGAATTTGCAGTGATTATGAATTGGTTCACGAAGAAATTAAAGACTATGCCGATTATAATATAAAACGCATCCAATTTCAGGAGGAACACAAATCGCAAAGTCCCAATACTCGTTTAATTGATAAAAGCGAAAATGTTATTGCGTATCAATACGAAAAAAAAATTGCTGGTTGTGACTGTAACTCGAATGTGATAAGCACTAAAACCAGTAAATCTATTGAAGATTGCTACAAACAATTTGCAGAACACCAAGCCAAATATCCCAAAGATTTTACAACACAACCTAAAATCATTTTTACCTGGCAAGGAAAAGGCGATCGAATAGCAACATATTCAGAAGATTTTGGTGGATTAAGCGGGAAATTTAGTGCTGGCAACACAGCCACTAAAACCATAATAGTAGCGCAACTCACCAATAACACAACTGACAAATTAGCTTGCGTAACACTAAAAATTGATGATGATACAGAAACAATGGAATACATTCATCCGAGTAATACTTTCTCAAAAAAATACGATACTAAAAAACTAGATGTAAAAGTTATATATTTAGATAATAATGTAAAACCCACTGCGGAAGTACTTACTAAAATAAAAAACAATGTGCGAAAACTGATAATCAACGAAAACGGCACATTTAAAACTAAAATTATTGGATCTATTGGCGTTAGGGGATAAAATAAATTAACATCATTTAAAAAAAATTACATGAAAAAAATACTCTGTTTATTTTTTATAATTCTCGTAGTCTTATCTGCAAAATCACAAGGAAATTTCAACAGTATCGACATGATGCTATTAGAAAAAGCACCTAGTACAAGCCATAGTCACATGAATAAACTATTAGTGCCGACAACTGCAAATAGTACGGTAACAAAAAAGTCAAATGCTTCTGGAGGCGACACTTTTTTCATGTATTACCAAGATAAACTCAGTTTGACTATAAATTACTCAAAAGATACTTTGGTGGTTTCTGCACTAATGCCAAGTCAAAGTATGAAGGATATTGAGACGGAATTATTAGAAAAAAAATTCAAAAAAACAAAAATAAAAGCATACAAAAATGCGCAAGGAAATATCCTAAAAAGATACGAATGGTCAAAAAAAGACTATCCTTATCGGTTCATAACCTATGATAATTATCAAGGAATTGAATTATTAACTAAAATTTCTGATGAATATTAAATTTATGAAAACCATCCTCACCCTTTTCCTATTCCTACTATTCACACTTTCTGTAAAAGCACAATCGTATAAATCTAATTTAATAAAAACAGTAGAGTCTATCAACAGTATGCTGCAACCAAATAAAATGGTACGGTTTACAGATCAGAATTACAATACATTTTACCCAACTAAAATAAATGCGAACTTACAAGGTGATGTGATTTGCGTCGATAGTTTAAGTGCTTACAGTACAAAACCAAACGGTATCATGTTCAATTTGTTGAAGGTAAAATCGTTTGTGATAAAAGCAGATGAAATTGTGGCTTTTGGTCAGGATCAAGAAACAATAATCGCCATTGGCCACGGTAATGAGTCAGAAAGGCAAGCACTCAGGAAAGAATTATATGCATTATTGATTATATGTCGTTTATATTCTGAACAAGATCCTAGATTTAAATGCGATTAATAATTTCGAAAATACGAAACCTACAACCAAAATTCTAATATCATGAAAAAAAACACAAAAACATTCCTAGTCATTGCTCTAATAACATTAATTGCAGCATGCACTAAAGTTCCATTATCTGACAATTTAATATCGTCAGTACCTGAGTTAAATGGGCAATATGAATTTGGTGATTCTTTAATTGTTAAATTTGATGTTGCAGATGATAAAACTGTAAAATTCACACAATACAAACCTGATGGAAATGGGAATTTTGAATCTGAAAGTGACGAATATGATTTGCCTATATATTTTACAGATATTAAACACAAAGGAAAGATTCGTCATTTTATGAGTGTTCAATATAAATCGGATGCTATTTATTATATTACCAAAGAGTTTTCTATGAAAAAAGGAAATTTAATCATCATCAATTTGAATCAGAGTTATATAGATTGGAAGTTTAAAGTCGAAGATTTTGAAACTTCAGAAAAATTTAAAAAATTCATGACCGATAATATTGATAATCCTGATATTTTTATAAAAGAAAAACAACTTTTTACAAAAAGAGAATTGTAATTAAAAATGAAAATCTGTTAACTACATACAATGAAAAATCAATTATTTACTTTACTACTTTCCTTGCTAGTTTTTACTTCAACTGCACAAGAAATATTCATAAAAAATGAAAAATATGGTCTTAAAGACAATTTAGGAAAAATTATAACTAAAGCTAAATTTGATCATATTAATGATTTTGTTGACAATATTGCTGTTACAAAATTAAAAGATAAATACGGAATTATAAATTCTAGTGGCATAGAAATCATTGAACCCATTTATCAAGAAATTAAACCGTTTGTTTATTTAAGTATCTACATAGATGTTCAACTTGATGGAAAATGGGGAGTTTTAAACTCACAAGGAAAAGAAGTTATTGCTCCAAAATATCATGAACCTGTTGAAATAAATTATTTTTCAGATTATACAATAGTTTGCTTAGCAAAATCTATAGAAGTTTCAAGCGGAAAAGTTAAATCTAAAATGTATGGAGCAATTGATAATGAAACTTTAAAAGAAGTTATTAGTCCAAAATATGTTTATTTAAAAAGTCAAGATTTTGGCTATTTTGAAGCACGAACTGATGAAAAGTATAAAAAATTTGGGTTAATTGATGTTAATGAAAAAGTAATTTTTCCGATGGAATATGAAAATGTATTTGCTATTTCAAAAGATATTATTGCATTTGAAAAAAATAAAAAATTTGTTTTAGTAAACAGCAAAGGGTATTCAATTAGTAGTGTTTCATATGATGAAGTTTATAAATTATCAGAAAATAGAGCCAAAGTAAAAAGGAATGGTAAATTTGGTTTTATTGACGAAAAAGGAAAAGAAGTTATTCCATGTCAATATGATGAAGTTGAATATTACTTTTACAAAGGAAAAATAAAAGTTACATTAAATGGCAAAAAAATTGAAATTGATATTAATGGTAACGAAGTAACCGTTTCTGAAACAATAAAACCAAGAGAAGATTTAATCTTTATTAATGGTAGCGATGAAATAGCCTTCAATTTAATTAATTTTAAAGAAAATGTTGCTGATAGTAAAAATTTAAAATTGGTTGATAATTACCTAAGCAATACTAAAAATTATACTGCAGTTATAGCTTCTGTAGATAATTTAATGAGCGAAGCAGCTAATAACAAAACCGCCTACAAGGAATTTGCAAATTATTTATATGCTAAATATTCTAACTCTGACTATGCTTGTTATGATGCAATTCCTATTCATGTTTCCCAAAAATACATGTGCGATACTGATGCTCCTTATGGTGGCGGTTATTGGCTTGGTGCTGAAAATAAAAAAGAAATTTGTGACTATGGAAAGAAAAACAAACCTTCGTTATGTGGCGAAAAAGTTTCAGATGTGCATATAAAATTACTTCCTCAAACCAATTCAAAATACCTTCATTTAGACGACGTTGAATCTAAATACACGCTACTCCTTTTTTGGAGTAACGATTGTCCGTATTGCGAAAAACAAATTCAGTTTTTAGCATCTAATTATGCTGAATTAAAAAAATCGGGCGTAGAAATTATTGGAATTTCAGGAGATTATGAAGCTAAAGACAAAGCCGAACAATTAATTGTTAGCAACAATATGGATTGGATAAATACAGTTGATTTAAATCACAGTTTTATCAAAAAATTAAATGTTACAGCTTATCCGCATCTGTTTTTATTGGATAAAGACAAAAAAATTATCATTAAAGCGATAAGTGCTGAACAAACTTTAGAATATTTGAAATCGCAAAACAATTAATAATTTATACATTAAAATGTTAATCAAAATGAAAAATAAAACAAATAATTTTTTAAAAATAGTTGCACTAATCAACTTGTTTTTTTTAGCACAAACTAATTTAGTTGCACAAGAACTTTTTCCGTTAAAAGTAAATAACAAATGGGGTTTGTATAACAATCGTGGTGAGAAAAAAATTTCGATAGAAAAAGATTATTATAGTATTTTAGAGTTTAACGATGGAATAGCTCTTTTTCAAAAAACAGAATTTATGCAATATTTTGGATACATAAATGAAAAAGGTGAAGAAGTTATTGAACCTAAATATTTATGGAAATATTATTTTAAAGATGGAATTGCTCGTGCTTATTTAGATAATTATGGTTTTATTGATAAAAATGGAGAAGTAATAATTGATTTTAAATATGACATTGCTCAAGAATTCTCCGAAGGTTTAGCGGCTGTTAAAATTGGCGAAAAATATGGATATATTGATAAAAAGGATACTGTAATAATTCCTTTAATTTATGATTATGCATCAAGTTTTAGTGAAGGCTTTGCAGCTGTTAAATTAAATGATAAATATGCTTTTATTGATAAAAATGGCGTTCCATTAACTGAATTTAAATACCGAACTGTTATTGATTTTTCCGAAGGAATGGCAATGGTTATGACTGATAAAGGAGTTGGATATATTGATAAAACAGGTAAAGAGATAATTGCTCCAAGATATAATGAAGGACATCAACATTTTGTTAATGGTTTAGCAATGGTAAAGCTAGATAAAAAAATTGGATTTGTTGATAAAACTGGAAAGGAAATAATTGCCACTAAATACGAAGAAGCTGGAGATTTTAAAGACGGATTAATTCCTGTTAAGTTAAACAATAAATATGGATTTGTAAATAAACTAGGTCAAACTATAATTGACCTGAAATATGATATTGTTGGCTATTTCTCTAACAATCTTGCAGTAGTAACTTTAGATAGTAAAAGTGGATTTATTGACAAAACAGGAAAGGTAATAATTCCTTTAAAATATGATATATGTGGTGAATTTAAAACAAACTTAGCTCCAGTTATTTTAAATAGTAAAGGTGGGTACATTGACGCAACAGGAAAAGAAGTTATTGCATTACAATATGACGATTTGAGTTTTTTTTCAGAAGACTTAGCATCTGTTAAATCAAATGGAAAATATGGTTACATAAATACAATTGGCAAATTGATGATTCCGTTTGAATATGATAAAGCAGAAGCATTTACAAACGGTGTTGCTAAAGTTACATTAGACGGTAAAGAATTTTATATCAATAAATTAGGTAAAAAAATTGAGTAACGTATTTAAGGTGATTTTTTAAAACATTTAAAACCTAAAACTTAACTTTTTATGACTTTTCAAAACCGCTTTCAAGACGAAAATTTATTAGTTTCTAACTTTTATAAAGAAGTTTTGGTTGTTTGTCCTTCTTGTTCCAAAAAAGCAATGGCAACTGTTGATTTTGATGCTTGCGAAGCAAAGTTAATTTGTACGCATTGTAGCTGTATAAAAAAATCGACAACAAAGTTCCGGAAAGATGGAAGCATACAAACCGCAGCTCATAGCTATTTTGATGCTGAACTGTGGTTGTTAGCCTCTTTTAAAAATGGTATTTTCTTTGCTTATAATGATAAACATTTGGAGTATTTAGAACGCTATATTGCAGCCACTTTACGAGAGCATAAAGATAGAACTGGCTTTACCATTTTAGAAAAATTACCCAAATTTTATCACGAAGCCAAGAACAGGGAGAGTTTGTTGAAAATCATTGCGAAATTGAAAACAAAAAAATAATTTATCAACCCACCGAATAGAAAAATTATAAAAATGAAAAACCTAATCACTATTTGCCTATTACTTACAACTGCCTTTACCATCAACGCACAAGAAAAACAAAAAGAAGTTTGCGATTGTCCCGAACCAAAAGGTGGCAAATTCATTGATTTCTGTATTTTGGTTGAAAATCAAGATATTAATTATAAAAAAAAGCTAATGGAAATGGCGTGTGTAGACCAAAAGAAAGATTCGCCTGAAACAATAAAAGCCAAAGTGAATTGCATGTGGGAAAAATATTATGACGAGTTTTCTTGTGAAGGGGAGGCTTTTACACCTCCTGGCAATGTATTAAAATATGCAATCAACCAAGGTTATGTTTATTTCGTTTATGGAATGGTTAGGGAATTTGGGATTAACATTAGCAGAGTTGATTCTCGAAATGGGAAAACTTTAATGGATTATATTGTAGATGAGATTAATATCAATGAAACATATTTAAACAAAATGAAAGTGATGGGTAATAGTTATCCAGACATTCGAAAAAGAATTGATGAGCATTGGAGTATTTACAACACATTAAAAAATGATTATTATGTACTCCACGCTAATGAGCTAAAATACAAACCGCAATATAGAAGAGGTGTGAAATTAAATGTATCCAAAGATATACTTCAAAAATATGTCGGCAAATATTCTTTAAAAATGGATACAGTTGAATTTACCATTTACATTACATTAGAAAATGACAAACTGTTTTTTACAGAAAACAATTTAAAATCCAAAGAAATAAACCCAGAAACGGAGACTGTTTTTTTTGATAAACCCAATTCAAATACAAGGTATTATTTTACTCTAAATGAAACGACTAGAAAATATGATTTTACATATGCTGCTGGAGAAATTAAATATAAAACAAAACGACTCGAATGAAAAACTTAATCACCATTTGCCTTTTACTAGCAACCGTTTTTACTCCATTCATATTATATAGTCAAGATTTAAAAATTTATTCGTTTCGTCCTGCTGGAAGCGAAAAATGGGGTTTTAAGGACAGTTCAGGGAAAATAATAATTAATCCCAAGTATGATGAGGTAGGACCATTACATGCAAAATTTTGCGCTGTAAACCTAAATGGAAAATGGGGATTTATTGACAGAAATGACAAAGAAATTGTTTCAATAAAGTATGATTGGGTCAACCCATTTTATTCAATTGTTAATAATACTACTTTTTTTGCAGTGAATCTCAATAACAAATGGGGATATGTTGACGACACAAATAAAGTAATAGTACCCATAAAATATGATAAAGCATTAGACGGGTTTTTCGAGGGTTTGTCCGAGGTAAGCCTTAATGGAAAATGTGGCTTTATCGATAAAACAGACAAAGTAATAATTCCATTAAAATACGATAATGCAGGTCAATTTATTAACAATACTTGCCGTGTATATTTGAATGGAAAAATTGGTCAAATTGACAAAACAGGCAAAGAAGTTATTCCTATTAAATACGATGAAATAGAAATATTCAGAGATGGTCTTGCACGTGTTCAAATAAATGGAAAATATGGATTCATTGACACTATCGGTAAAGAAATAATTTCTGTAAAGTATGATTCCGCAGAATTTTTTCATAATGGTTCTTCCCGTGTAGAAATAAGTGGCAACCATTATTTAATAGACAAAACGGGAAAATCAATTACTGTTGAGAGCAAAATAGAAAATTGCAATTGTCCTGCACCAGAAAAAGTCGACTATGCAAAAATTTGTAGTTACACTAAAGACAAAAAAATAGCAGTGGAAGAAAGTTTAAATTATCTATTTCAAGAAATACTTTTAAAAATGTCGTGTGCAGATTTAAAAAATGACTCGCAAGAAACTATCATTCAAAAAGTAAACTGTATGTGGAACAAATATAAAACGAAATTTAGTTGTGATAGTTTAGGATTCCATGTTTCAAATGGAAATATCCTCAAGTTTACTTTGAATTTTAATTTTCCTGATTTCACATATTATATGGGCGATTACTATAACGTAGATTTTATGTTTGTTGACCCAGCCGATGGCAAAACAGTTGTTGAATATATCGATGAAGAAATTGCTAATACTGCAAAAAATGGTTCAGGAAGAATTAGAGAATTGAACGAAGTAAAAGCTTTTATCCTAGAAAAAAGAAAATACAATCCTAAAGAACAAAGGTTTGAGCCCGTTAAATAATCAGATTTGAAAAAAAGCTAAAATTATAATTAAGCCATGTTCAAACCCATCACACGCCAAGAAATTTTTCGTACTTCTATTTTTGCAGATAATTTAATTGCTCTATTTCAGCAAAGCTATACATCAGACATTGACATGACTGTAAAATCAGAAGCCAGCATGCTCAAAAAGTATTACGACCATTTGCAACCTTTTAAAATTATTGAACCGCCTATAAATAGTAATTGTGTTTTGGCATTTAAGGCTACTAGTAAAAAAGAGTATATTGATACATTTTGCTTGGTGTTGCAAAATTTTTTGACAGCATTAAATATTGATGATTTATATTTAACCTATTTCAATAATAAGAATTTGTATCAGTTTGAATTCGAAAATTTTAGAAAACGAAATTTATTCAAATTAAATGGTGGAAAAAACACCAAAAACTTGGCATATCAAATAAAAGTAACTGATTTGCACAAAGGTTTTCCGTTGTTCTTTTTTTCTGGCGTATACGATGTTCCAGTTATTTTCTTGATTACTGCAAATGGAAAAACACCGCTTTCACTTCGGCTCTGTGATGATGGAAACCTTCACCTCAATTATCAAGAAATGTATCAAAATCAAATTCAAAAAGCAGCAAAAGAAGCAGGATTAAAAATGGGCGACATAGAAATATGTGTACAATATAGGCTGCAAAATCTATGACTTTAAAAACTTTAATATTGATTGGTGTTCAAACAAAAAAACACCCAAATTTATAAAAAACACGTAATTCCACAAAAAAAATCGCCTTGGTATAAAGCTTTCGTATATCGCTATTTCAAGACCATACCTATCTATTTTTGACTAATAATCTGTATCGATTATTCAGGACTAATCACGTCCAAAATAAACAATCTCCAATAATAATAAATCAATTTTAAAGTATTTTCAAAAAATTAATAGTTTTTTACTATTTTGCATCAAATTAATACGACCACAAAAATGACCAACATCACCAGATTATTTGATTTTCCTCAATATCAAAAAGAAAAGTACAATACTATTGCTGATGCATTAGTTACCAAACAAAATGGAGAATGGATAAAAACTTCAACAGACGAATATATTTCTAAAGCAAATGCAATTTCTAGAGCATTACTCAGAATGGAGGTTAAAAAAGACGATAAAATCGCACTAATAACTTCAACTAACAGAACCGAATGGAATATAATGGATATTGGAATCTTACAAACCGGAGCACAAAATGTTCCTATTTATCCAACCATTTCCGAAGAAGATTACGAATATATCCTAAATCATAGTGGCGCAAGCTATTGCTTTGTTTCTGATGCCGAAGTATTGCGAAAAGTAAACTTAATCAAACAAAATGTACCAACTTTAAAAGAAGTATTTTCGTTTAATGAAATCGAAGGATGCAAAAATTGGAAAGAATTACTTATCCTTGGCGAAGACCAAAACAATCAACAAGATGTAGAAGAACGAAAAAATCAGGTCAAAACAGATGATCTAGCCACTATAATCTATACATCAGGAACAACCGGAAGACCAAAAGGTGTAATGTTATCACACCAAAATATAGTGTCAAATGTTTTTGCTGGAGTCATAAGAATTCCTATTGATGCAGGCAATAGTAGAACAATGAGTTATTTACCAGTATGCCATATTCTCGAAAGATTTTATTTATATCTATGCCAATATTATGGGGTTTCAATCTATTTTGGAGAATCTTTTGAAAAAATTGGTGATAACCTCAGAGAGGTGAAACCAAATTTAATTACAGGTGTTCCACGTGTTCTCGAAAAAGTTTATGATAAAATATATTCAAAAGGGGCAGAACTCAAAGGTCTAAAAAAAATACTTTTCTTTTGGGCAATTAATTTAGGTGTTCGTTACGAACCTTATGGAGCAAACGGATGGTGTTATGAATTGCAACTTAAAATTGCAAGAAAACTTATTTTCAGTAAATGGAAAGAAGGCGTTGGAGGTAATCTAGAACTTATAGCCTGCGGAAGTGCAGCATTACAACCACGTCTGGCTAGAATTTTTGCAGCTGCCGAAATCACAATAATGGAAGGTTACGGTTTAACCGAAACCTCACCATTAGTTTCTATAAATGATATGCGCAACAAAGGTTTTAAAATAGGAACCGTAGGAAAAGTAATTGACAAAGTTGAAGTAAAAATAGCCGAAGACGGTGAAATTCTGTGCAAAGGCCCAAATATTATGATGGGCTATTACAAAGACGAACAGCAAACAAAGGAAGTACTTATTGATGGTTATTTTCATACAGGAGATATTGGTGAAATTGACAGTGAAGGTTTCTTAAAAATTACCGACCGTAAAAAAGAAATGTTTAAAACCTCTGGAGGAAAATATATTTCGCCTCAATTACTAGAAAACGCTATGAAACAATCCCGCTTTGTAGAACAAATTATGGTTATTGGAGATGGACAAAAAATGCCAGCTGCTTTCATCCAACCCAATTTTGATTTTGTAAAAGAATGGGCTAAAATTCACGAAATTAATATTGGAGAAACTAACGAAGCAATCATATCAAACCCAGAATTAATCGCCCGTATTCAAGATGAAGTTAATGAAATTAATAAAAAATTTGGAAGTTGGGAACAAATAAAGCGTTTTGAACTTACACCAGATACTTGGTGTATTGAAAGTGGACACCTCACTCCTACTATGAAATTAAAACGAAAAGTAGTACTAGAAAAATATAAAAGTTTATACCAAAAAATATATAACTAAACCCGTTGGGTGTAATTAGTTTTTAATGATAATTTTCCGTCTCCCGGAGCTTCGGGAAGAAAATTGTCCTTCGATTTCACTCAGGGTGAGAGAACAAGAAAAATTTCGTTAAAAACGATTCTCGATACCTGCCTGAGGCAGACAGGCATTTTTTGTTCCGTTTTACTCCCGAAGCTTCAGGACAAAAAACACTCGAATAGACGTTTTTAATAATTACACCCAACGGGTTAACTAACTTAAATTCTTTACCATGAAAATAAAATTATTACTCAGCATTTTGTTAACTATAATTTTATTTTCTAGCTGCAAAGAAAGTAAAACCGAAGATACCACAAAAGCCAATTATTTAGATTTCTCTAAAAGAGACGACCAATTTACAGGTGGTATCAAAATGATTCCTATCTCCACTCCTATCGGTAAATTCAAGGTTTGGACAAAAAGAGTGGGTAATAATCCAAAAATAAAAGTACTTCTTCTTCATGGTGGACCTGGAGGAACACATGAATTCTTTGAAAGTTTTGACGGTTATTTTCCTCAGGAAAGTATAGAATACATTTACTACGACCAATTGGGTTCTTACTATAGTGACCAACCCAACGATAATAGGCTTTGGACAAACGAACGCTTTGTAGAAGAAGTAGAACAAGTCAGAAAAGCATTGAAACTTGACAACACTAATTTCTACTTATTAGGACAATCTTGGGGAGGAATTCTAGCCATGGAATATGCTCTCAAATACCAAAAAAATCTGAAAGGACTAATCATTTCAAACATGATGGCAAGCGCTCCAGCTTATAATAAATATGCCGAAGATATTCTTGGTCCTCAACTTGATACAAGAGTTTTTACTCAAATAAAAGAGTTTGAAAAAAACAAAGACTACACTAATCCAAAATACATGGAGTTGTTGATGAACCATTACTACACCAAACATATTCTACGATTTCCGTTAGCTAAATGGCCAGAATCTATAAACAGAGCATTCAAACACCTGAACCCAAATGTATATGTATTTATGCAAGGTCCAAGTGAATTTGGTATCACCGGTGATGCCACTTTAAAAAAATGGGATATTACTGCCCAATTAAAAACATTGACGGTTCCAACCCTAGCAATTGGTTCAAAATACGACACTATGGATCCAAAACACATGAAATGGATTGCAAATGAAGTCCAAAACGGTCGCTTTTTATTCTGCCCAAACGGAAGCCATTTGTCTCAATACGACGACCAAGAACATTACTTTCCTGGATTAATTAAATTTCTGAAAGAGGTTGATAATAGATATTTCCCAAAATCCAGCTAAAAAAATAATATTTTAGTATTATTAACAATATGAAACTATAAATAGTTAATAATTTTAACATTTGTATAACCTTCATACCTATTTATTTAATACTTTTATCCAATAAACCAATTAAAACCAATAAATTATGAATGCAAAAAATTTTTTAGTTTCAGGTATTGTAGGTGGAATTGTTAATTTTCTACTAGGATGGTTATTTTATGACATTGTTTTCGCTGCTCAATTTCCAGTTAAGGAAGGTGCAGTTATGAATATGATGATGATTGCACTAGGTAGCTTAGTAGCAAGTTTATTTGTAGCCTACATTTTTTTAAAATGGGCAAACATCACTAATTGGAAAACAGCCCTAAAAGCTGGAGCAGTAATTGGATTATTTCTAGGCTTATATTGGAATTTCTATCAAAATGCATTCAATGCTACTGCCAACATTAATTGGCAAACTCTTTGTCTCGACACTGTTCTTACTATAGTTATGACCGCAATAACTGGAGCTGTAATTGCGATTGTATGTGATAAAATGAAATAATATTAATATTTTTTCGTTCTAAAACTCTTCATTCATTTGAAGAGTTTTTTTTTATACTTTAAAATCTTAATGGATGTTTTACCATAATATAAACAGGCGGTCAAACAATTTTAGAACAGAATTTTAAACTTTAATTTTTTATAAAAATAAAAAACTAGTAATTCTATAACATTATTAAAATATAATGAAACAATCAAAATAAAAAAATTAAAGACCTTTGTAATGTTATGAAAATTAATTCACAGCATAAAAGTAAATAAAATGAAAAAAATAATTTTTATCCTATCCACAATTGTATTTGGAATTACATTAAATTCTTGTAATAGCGATTCCGCATCAAAAAACTACCCGTACAATGTACGAATGACAGATGCACCTGGACCTTATGATGCAGTAAATATTGATTTACAAACAGTTGAAGTTACTGGAACAAATGAAGAAACCGTAACTTTAAATACAACAGCGGGAATATACAATCTATTGGATTTCTCCAACGGTTTGAGTACATTAATTGCAACAAGCACATTAACCGATTCAAATGTGGGGCAAATAAGATTGGTACTTGGCTCTAATAATACCGTTGTTGTAGGAGGTGTAAGTTACCCTTTGAGCACTCCAAGTGCAGAACAAAGTGGTTTGAAGTTATTAGTAAATCAAACACTGCAAGCAGATATTCAAAATGAAATTCTAATTGATTTTGATGCCAATTCTTCGGTAATACAAACCGGAAATGGAACCTACAAATTAAAGCCAGTTTTAAGAACTATAGTTACCGCTATATCTGGAAATATTAATGGAAGCATCACTCCTATTGGTATAACTGCAATAGTAACTGCGACTTCGACCACAAATGTTGTTTATTCCAGTAACGTAAATGAATTTGGTCAATTCCAAATTTCTGGACTTCCGCCTGGAACATATACTTTTACAGTAACTCCTTTATTACCAACACTTCCAGTTACAAAATTAAATGTTGTCGTACTTGTAGGTGCAACAACAAGTCTGGGAATTATACCACTTTTATAATTTAGGCACTGTATTCTAAATAATTTTAAAAATCACCTTCAAAGTAATTTTAAGGTGATTTTTTAATTTCAAATAATTTTGTAAAAATAATTTAATTTATTATGCGTGCATAGTATTTTTTAGTATCTTTGGAATTCATAATTTTAAAAATGAGGGATAAAACCATAGATTATATACTCCGAGCAACATGGCAAGCAGTTGCCAGAATGTATAATGAAGAAGCTGCAAAATTTGACGGCACCATGTCAACTGGTTTTGCGTTGCTGAGTATCGATAAAGAAGGCGGAACTCCTTCTACAACATTAGGTCCAAAAATGGGGATGGAAGCCACAAGCCTTACTAGAACATTAAAATCTATGGAAAATAAAGGGCTTATTTTTCGCAAGCCAAACCCAAATGATGGTCGTGGTGTACTTATTTACTTAACCGAATTTGGAAAAGAAAAAAGAGAATTATCTAAAAACACCGTATTAAAATTTAACGAAGCGGTAAAACAAAATGTTTCTGCCGAAAAATTGAATAATTTTATGGAAGTTTCAGAAATTATAAATGAATTAATTCAAGAAAAAAAAATATTTTAAATAATTATTGGTAGGGACAAGTCGCGTCTTGTCCGTACAACCAAAAAATAAAAAAATGAAAAGATTAATCAAAAAAGTAGCAGTTGTTGGATCCGGAATTATGGGTTCAGGAATTGCATGTCATTTTGCCAACATCGGTGTCGAAGTTTTATTGCTGGACATTATTCCAAAAGAACCAAACGAAGCCGAACTTAAAAAAGGGTTGACAATCGAAAGCAAAATCGTAAGAAACCGATTGGTTAATGATAGTTTAGCAAATGCACTCAAGTCAAAACCTTCTCCTATATATAGTGCAAAATT
>NZ_JANNXH010000019.1:0-46053 GCF_031409475.1 Flavobacterium sp.
GATGTGATTTTTGCTCTTACCTTGCTGGAGTAAAGTTTCAATTACAATCCTCTCTTTATAGGATAATCTTTTGTGTATTTTTTTCATAATTCAACAAAGATAAAATTTATCATTTGTTGCGTTAGGTTTTTGAATTCTCCCACGATATTAAAGAATTTGAGCAAACTTCCTATACCCTGTTGTGGTTTGATTAAAGATTAGAAAACACGATATTTAAATAGTGAAAGTCCAATAGTATCTGAAGTTGTGGTTTGATTAAAGATTAGAAAACACGATATTGTTAGTGAAGACAATAATCTTTATATTTTAGTTGTGGTTTGATTAAAGATTAGAAAACACGATATTATAATGAAATTATGAGTACACTATTAATAAGTTGTGGTTTGATTAAAGATTAGAAAACACGATATTTATTACAAAATACTATATAGGGAAAGAGAGGTTGTGGTTTGATTAAAGATTAGAAAACACGATATTGTTTCTAAGCTAATGAAATGGAGTGAGGAAGTTGTGGTTTGATTAAAGAT
The DNA here is from genome assembly GCF_031409475.1 of Flavobacterium sp. Taxonomy (GTDB): domain Bacteria; phylum Bacteroidota; class Bacteroidia; order Flavobacteriales; family Flavobacteriaceae; genus Flavobacterium. Next base: position 528 of record NZ_JANNXH010000019.1, read on the forward strand.
TAGAAAACACGATATTTTTTAAATTCGATTATAAAAAAAACAATATGTTGTGGTTTGATTAAAGATTAGAAAACACGATATTTCCTGCTTTGACGCATTGCGATACGGTGTGGTTGTGGTTTGATTAAAGATTAGAAAACACGATATTTACGATTTTCTTATGTCTATAGAACGCCAAGTTGTGGTTTGATTAAAGATTAGAAAACACGATATTGGAGTTTAGAACTCGAATTGAAATATTTGAGTTGTGGTTTGATTAAAGATTAGAAAACACGATATTAACAAATAACGATCCGTTGGCGACTTCACGGTTGTGGTTTGATTAAAGATTAGAAAACACGATATTAGCAATCCGACACTCAAAAGATAATGATTGGTTGTGGTTTGATTAAAGATTAGAAAACACGATATTCGGAAGTAATCATTCCAATACAATCAGCTGGTTGTGGTTTGATTAAAGATTAGAAAACACGATATTAGTTGGCTTGTTACCTTCTAATAATCAAGAGAATAAAGAGAGATATCGTAAAATAAAATGCTCCTTTTTTGTTGTGATAAGGCAAGATTGGAGCATTTTTTCAATTCTAAATTTTGGGAATATTGATTTTAAAAATATAATTTGTTATTTGCAATGCGTAGGGACAGGACGCGACCTGTCCGTACACGCGCATAATAGAAAAAATGCAATAGATAAATTAGTATGAAAAGTAGAAAAGCAAATAGATTGAAGGGATATGATTATTCGAAGAATAATTTATATTTTGTTACGTCGTGTGTAAAAAATATGGAATGTTGTTTTGGTGATGTGGTATACGTAGGGACAGGTCGCGACCTGTCCGTACAAAATCCCGATAAAAATAATCCCGATAAAAATGATGCCGGTAAAAATGATGCCGATAAAAATGAATCAGAAATGATTTTGAATCGGTATGGAATTATTGCAAATAATCAATTGGAATGGTTGGCAATTCAATATCAATATATTGAACTCCATTCTTATGTTGTGATGCCGAATCATATTCACGCTGTAATCGAAATAGATTCGCTAAAGGTAAATTCAATTCACAATACTGATATGGGGCAATTGGATTCAGAGATCATAAAAATAAAATCGCTTTCCCAAATTATGGGTGCCTTTAAAACAACAAGTTCTAAATTAATTCATCAAGCAGGTAATGACGAGTTTGCTTGGCATCGTTCTTTTCATGATCATATCATTAGAGATGAAAAATCGTATTTAAACATTGTAAATTACATTGAAAATAATCCAAATAAATGGTGTAAAGATAAATTTTATAAAAATTAGGATTAAAATAATTCCAATTGAGTTGGCGCATCAATAATGTCTTGTTTGGCTTTGCCCAGATAATTAATAATCATCCCAAACTGCTTATCGGTTATTCGTAAAACACTTACTTTCCCTAATGACGGAACAAGTTTATTAATTCGTTTTTCATGTACATCGGCACTTTCTCCACTAGCGCAATGCCGAATATAAACCGAATATTGCATCATCGAGAAACCATCTTTCAAGAGATTTCCACGAAACTGTGAGGCATTTCGTCTATCCTTTTTGGTTTCTGTGGGCAAATCAAAGAACACAAACAACCACATTATTCGGTAGGCGTTAAGTTCCATAGTTTTGGATATTTAATTTTCTTTCTTTTTCCCATAAAGCATTGCTGCAAGGAACTGGCTGTTTTTTGTAATGCAACCATCAACGGGCTTTTTTCGTCTTTGAAATATACGGTTCGAGTTAATACTTGCAGAAGTTCTGATTTGATTTTTGTGTTCAGTTCCTGTTCATCATACTGCTGCATAATCTCCAATACTTTTTCATCAATAACTGGTCGAAAAGGCTCCATTATATCATCGGCAAGAGCAAAAGCATTGTATTTGCTTTTGTGATGAATGCCTAGCGTGTTGAGTAATCCGCTTCCTGATAATGCTCTTGCGGTTGCTGCTCGAAGAATTGCATAACCATAATTCAGGAAATTATTGGGATAATCGCCAAAACGTTCTCGCTTGAAATCAATCTCAAAAAAGGATTTCCAGTATTGTTGGGCTGCTACACCTTCCATATTTGTAGTATCTCCGCTTAAAACTTTGGATGCTAAAAAGTCAAATGCATTTTTATCCCCAGTAATCTTTGCTAATAAAAACCCTTGATTGGTTATTTTTTCGATAATGGTTTGTTGCCACAACTGCTTTTTTAATGGAATTGAAGCTTCTATTTGATTTTTGAAAACTTCTTGTTGAATATGGTGGCTATTAAGGTTCAGGAACATACCGTTTGGCATATGATTTTTGGAACATATAATAACAGCAGTGTTGTTCTCTACCATCATATTCATAGCTGGTAAACTGATATAAATTTCCTGATGATCCAGAACTAAAATACCAATATCTTCAATTGGAATAGAGCTTTCTCTAATTTCTGATTTGATTATAAGTTGCAAGTTTTTTGCAGTAATAGAAGTTTTATTTTCGATTAAAACGGATTTTTTTAGCATGATTAAAATGGTTATTTGTTGTTGATAATCAATATGTAAAACTAATCAGTTAGGGATAATTTTTTTTACGGGAAACCTCATTGCAGTATTTTTATTCAAATTATTCAAAAAATAGTTAGAAATAATACTTCTAGTTGTATGCTAACAAAACTATCTTTGCTTCTCAAAAAAAATTAGCATGTCCCACCGCCATTTCATTCTTCATAAACCCTACGGTTATTTGAGTCAGTTTATATATGAGCTCAAACGAAAGAAAAAACTCTTGGGAGAATTATATAATTTCCCCACTGGAACGATGGCTATTGGTCGCCTCGACGAAGATTCCGAAGGATTACTTTTATTAACTACCGACGGCAAAATGAGTGAAATCGTCCGCAGCAAAAAAGTGGATAAGGAATATTACGTTCAAGTTGATGGAATTATAACACAAGAAGCGATAGAAAAGATTAAAAAAGGTGTCGAAATAGGTTTTGATGGTTCAAAATATAGCACAAAACGGTGTGAGGCTTTTGTAATAAATGAAATTCCTAACTTTGGACCACGAGGAAAAAAAATTCGAGATGAACGGCATGGACCAACATCTTGGGCTTCGATTACGGTCAATGAAGGAAAGTTTCGTCAAGTACGCAAAATGACTGCAGCGGTTGGTTTTCCAACTTTGCGACTGGTACGAGTTCGAATAGGAAACGTATATTTGAACGATTTGCAGGCTGGAGAAGTAAAAGAAGTCGATGCTTTTTTTCAAACTCCCAACTCCTAACTTTTAACTTCTAACTTTTATGTTAAACATCGTCCTCGTAGAACCCGAAATCCCTAACAATACCGGAAACATTGGTCGTTTGTGTGTGGGTACCGAAAGTCGTTTGCACTTGATTCATCCTTTTGGATTTGTAATTAATGATAAAAACCTGAAACGCTCCGGTTTGGATTATTGGGTGCATCTCGATGTGTCCGAATATCAAAACATAGAAGAATGGATGACAATTATCCCTGATAAATCACGAGTTTTCCTGATGAGTTCTCATGCTACAAAATCCATTTATGAAGCTGAATTTCAAGATGGTGATTGGTTGGTTTTTGGTAAAGAAAGCGTGGGTTTGAGCGAAGCCGTTTTGGCTAGATTCGAAAACCATTTGACTATCCCAATGTCAAATTTAATCCGAAGTTTTAATATTGCGAATTCTGTTGCGTTTGTAGTTGGTGAAGCGAAGCGGCAGATTTCAATTGATAATTAACAATTGACAATTATCCATTATTAATTAATCACAAATTTCCCCTTTTCGTTATCAAAAATAATATTTTCGTCTTGGAACAAGGTATTGAAAACTCCATTAGAAATCAAATTGCAAGGTTGGTCTTGCACCACGTTTTCTGGAGTCATAATAATCATTTCGTCGCTCAATTGTATTGCCATATCAATATCGTGGGTCGAAAACAAAATGCATTTTCCAGTTTCCTGAGTTAATTTTTTCAAAAGTTTTAAAAGCGAAACTTTGTGTTGTAAGTCTAAATGAGTTGTGGGTTCGTCTAGAATTATTAAAGGTGTGTCTTGCGCCAATGCTCTTGCAATCAAAACGATTTGCAACTGTCCATCGCTAATTTCGTAATGCTTTTTTGATGCTAAATGTTCAATTTGCGTCCGTGTTATAGCTTCGTTGACTTTTGCAATATCAATGTCGGTTAATTTACCAATCCAGTTGGTATAAGGTTGTCTTCCTAGAGCAATGAGTTCAAAAACGCTTAGGTTGCTTGGAGGTAATTTCTCCGTCAAAACTACACTTAGATTTTGTGCTAATATGAAAGTATCTAAATCTTGAATGTTCCATTCATTCAAGAAAACTGTTCCTAAAATCGGTTTTTGAATTCCGGTTAGGGTTCTTAACAACGTTGATTTTCCGATTCCGTTTGCGCCAATTAAAGCGATGAGTTTTCCTTCTTGTAAATTTATATTTAGGTTTTCGGCAATAGTTGTTGTCATGCTTTTGGTTTTGTAACCAATGCTCAAATTTGAAGTAGAAAGAATGTTTTTATTGATTTTCATTTGGATTTTTTTAAACGCATAGTTTTTTATTATTTAAAGTTTACATAGTAGTTTCACTTTTCCACAAAATTGAGCTATGTTGGAAAATATTAAATTTTCTATTACTCCTTTATTTACAATCATTTGCTATGTCTCTACGTGGTTAAAAATAAAAAATTAGTTCATCATTTTTCTTTTTCTAACTAACAACCAAATCACTATTGGCGCACCAAAAATAGAGGTTACCGCATTGATTGGTAACGTAATATCGCTACCTGGAACTTGCGAAATAGTATCGCAAACAAGCATGATAATGGCGCCAATAAGTATAGTGCTCCAAAACAGTATTGCATGACTGCTTGTTTGAAAAACCATTTTAGCAATATGCGGTACAGCTAACCCAATAAAGGCAATTGGCCCAGCAAATGCGGTGATACTTCCTGCTAGAATACTGGTCGCAAAAATAATAATAAGCCTTGATTTTTTATAATTCAAACCCAAACTGCGTGCGTAATTTTCTCCAAGCAACAAAGCGTTTAAAGGTTTTATACTAAAGAGACTTAAAAGCAAACCAATTGCAACACAAATCGACAAAATTACAATCGATGGCCAAGACAAGTTTCCTAAATTTCCTAATGACCAGAAAGTGAATTTTTGTAACTGTTCAGCAGTGCTAAAATAAGTCAATATCCCAACAATAGCGCTGGTTAAACTACCAAACATCAGGCCTACAATTAATATTGCCATTGTGTCTCGCAACTGTCTAGAAATTGCTAAAACGGCCAGAAAAACTAAAAAACTCCCAGCACTTGAAGCCAGAATAATTCCGTAAGAAGAGAGCAGGATAGAAGCTAAAAATGGAGGCAAAAATCCAGCGCCCAAGATGACAATTGCCACGCCTAAACTCGCACCAGAACTCAATCCCAGAACATAAGGTCCAGCGAGTGGATTTCTAAATAAAGTTTGCATGAGCAATCCACTTATTGATAATCCCATACCCACAAGAATAGCTGCAATAGCTTTGGGTAAACGGTAATTTACTATTATGTATTCCCAAGTTTCTTTACTTGCAGTTGTTCCTGTCAGGCTATTGAAAACTTCTTTTATGGGGATAGAAACCGAACCTAAACTGATGTTTAATAGCAATGCCAATAGCAAAGCCAAAGTCAAAATGGTGAATAAAAGAGTATTTCGGTTTCTAAGATTCAATTTATTGTAATTTCTGAAAGAAAAAAAGTTTGTGATTTGGTAACAATTCGGGATGTAAAATTTTAATAAAATCCTTCAAAACCAAGTCAGGTCGAGTAGGAGATAATTCAAAATAAATGATTCCGCCTTTTGTACCTTTATTTACACCGTACGAATATACTTTTTTATTTTGGAATGAGGCAAACTCACCATAATGCGGATTGCTGTCGCTCATTTCTTTCATGGAAGAAAAATCGCCAGGAGCAATCCAGAATTCAGCATCTTGTGCTTTTTCTAAAACTTTTTCGAAAGGCAACGATAAACTGCCAGTTCCTTTGGTAGTTTTCCATAAATAATTGGCTTGAGCATCGATCAAAAAAAGAGAAGCCCAACTCTCGCCTTGTGGCACATACCATTGGTTTTGAAACATGGCACCACACAAAACTGTTGGTTTGGTTGTTGCTTTTTTGGCTAAAGCCAAAGTGTTTTTGTATTCGTTTTCGATTTCTAAAAAAACAGTATTTGCCTTTGTTTCTAGTCCGTACAATGCTCCAAAAAACTTAATCCATTCGGCTTTTCCTAGAGGAGTTTGCTCGGTCCAATCGCCGTTGAGCATTACTTTCAAGCCGCTTTTTTTGAGATTGTCTAGTGTTGGGTTGCTATTATTTAAACCAAAACTGATAATTACATCGGGTTTCATATCAATCAAAACTTCGGTGTTCAGACTTTCGTTTCGACCCACTTCTCTCACTTTCTTGGAGTCAATTAATTTTCTAGTTTTTTCGGAAGAAATATAATTGGTATTAGGAAAACCTATCAAAGTGTTTTCTACTCCAAGCATTTCGAGGGACGGAATGTGTGTTGTTGAGGTTACAACTATCGATTTTATGGGAACTTGTATTGGGGTGAATTGTTTTAAACTATCGGGAATAATTCCGTTTTTTTCTTGAAGAATGTATGTGAAACTTTCTTTGGCTTCTGGCCAAGGATTGGTGATTTTTACTACTGAATATCCTTTGTATTTGTAGATTTCTAAGCCTTTGGCATGGTGAATTGAATTCTTGCTTGTTGGTATTTTTTTGACAGCTAGGTCATTGTTTTGCTTGCAACTACCTAAAAAAAATAGTGCTAAAAAAGTAATAAATTTCAACAAAAATGATTTCATAAAATGTTTTATAAGAAATGCAAAGGTATCTTTTATCCTTTTTAAAAATCAAATTTTATTTTTTTATTCAGATGTTAGGGTTACATTTGCACCCGTAATGAGGTTGTTGTTTTGTTTTTCAAAACGGCATTAAAAGGGAATCAGGTGAGAGATTGCAGATTTCAGATTGTAGATTTCAGATTGTAACAAATCTTAAATCAAAAATCTTAAATCAAAAATCTTAAATCTTGAGCTGTACCCGCAACTGTAAGCTAGAAAGCTTGTTGTTATCTACAAAACCACTGAGTTAACTGAATTTATTTCAGTTTCTTGGGAAGGTAAACAACAAGACGCAAGCCAGGAGACCTGCCTATTACATCGAGTATCAAACTTTCGGGAAAAAAGGTTTGGGTATGGGTAATTCTATGCTTTTCTCCCAATTATTAGTAATGTAACAGTCCTAAATTTATGCTGTTGCTAAATATTTTATTAAAAATGAACAACAAAATCGTTCGTATTAGTGCGTTGTGCGTATTAATTACAAGCTGTGCTTTCGCACAACAAAAAGATTCTATTGCATCTCAAAATCAATTGGATGAAGTTGTAATTTCGGACTCCAAATTTGCTTTAGCCAAAGAAAAATCAGGAAAAGTAATTGTAAAAATTACAGCTGCTGAATTAGCTAAAAAATCAGGACAATCGCTTGCTACAGTTTTGAGTACTGTTGCTGGTGTCGAAATTAACGGAAACCAGAGTAGTGCGGGAAAAAATTTGAGTTACTACATTCGTGGTGGACGCAACCGCCAAACCTTGATTATGATTGATGGAATTCCGGTAACCGATGCTTCGGGAATTAATCTGGAATATGATTTGCGCTTGATTCCAGTGGAACAAGTTGAAAGTGTGGAGATAATGAAAGGTGCGGCAAGTACGTTATACGGAACTGGTGCTGCAACTGGAGTTATTAATATTACACTCAAGAAAGCAGCAAAAAAATCTTTTGCGGGAAATGTTTATGCTAATGTAGGAACTCAAAATACTGCAGAAAAAAAGAACTACAACTTAAACGATTTTAATCAAGGAGTTGCTTTAAACGGAAGTGGAACGAAGTTTAATTATTATGCCTCATTGAATAGTACTGAAACTACTGGGATATCTGATGCTTCTGTACCGCAATCCGCAACTTATGAAGCTGATAATTTTTCGAGAATAAATGCATTAGTTAAACTTGGGGTCAAACCTACTACAAAATTGGCTTTGGATTTCTTTGCTAATTACGATAGAATGAAAAATGATTTTGATGGTTCATTTGATAATTTCAATAATCCAGATACGCCTTTGAATGTTTCAAAATCAGAACAATTTCGTTTTGGTTTTTCTCCAAAATACAAATACAACAAAGGCGAGTTTGTTTTGAATTCTAGCTTTAATACGATTCAACGCGATTATACTGTTTATAGTAGTTACAGCAACTCGGTTGGCGAAAGTGTTTATAACTCAAAAAGTGTAAATGTAGATGCATTTAATAAATATGCGTTCAATTCTCAGTTTTTTGTCGTGTTGGGAAATCAGTTTCAGTTTAACGAAATGAATTCTGAAACGCCTTATGATGCGATTGCAAAGGAGATAGCAAAATTCAATACAAATGATCCTTATGTAACTGCGGTTTACAACTCTGATTTTGGCTTTAATCTTAATGCTGGTGCACGTTACAACATGCATAGTGTTTATGACAGTCATTTTGTTTATAATGTAAATCCTTCGTATACTTTTTCGAAATTGCCTTTGAAAATTTTGGCTTCGTATAGCACAGCTTACATCACGCCAAGTTTATACCAGTTGTATTCTCCATACGGAAATTTAGATTTAGTTCCTGAAGAAAACAGCACAGTCGAAGCTGGTTTTGAATTGAATATGCTAGATAAAAAACTGACTTTGAACACGGTTGCATTTTATAGAGAAGAAAAAAATGCCTTTGGATTTTATACTGCTCCAATAACTTATATTTCAAATTACATTAATATCGAAGGGATTAACAATGCAAAAGGTATTGAAACAATGATTTCGTATGCATTGTCTAGCAAATTATCGGTTAACGGAAATTATACTTTTACACAAGTTGAAGAGCGTTTGAGCAGACTTATTCCAAAACATAAAGGAAACGTTTCATTAGATTATCAACCAACGACTAAAGTATTTTTTAATGTTAACTATCAATATGTTGACCAGAGAAACGATGCTTTTTTTGATGGTGGAACTTATGCAACTACGCCTGTACTTCTGGATGCGTATCAGTTAGTGAATGCCACAGCGAAATATGATTTAATCAAAAACAGAATGAGCATTTTTGCTGCTATAAACAATATATTAAACGAAGAGTTTGTAGAGTCTGTAGGTTATAGCACTCGTGGCAGAAACTTTAAATTAGGGTTGAATATCTTGTTCTAAAAGACAAAATTATAATTAAAGGAGAAGGCTTTCGTTACTGAAAGCCTTCTCTCGTTTTATTTTAAATCCGAAACAAATTCCAGAATGCTTTCGGCAATTTTGATTTGCTGGTTTTCATCGGTTAGATATTTTTTGTCCTCATCATTTGATAAATAACCAAGCTCTAGAATTATGGCTGGAGCATTTGATTTTTTAAGAATAAAAAAAGGAGCGTTTTTTATTTCGGAAACTTTAAAATTATGATTTTTGACTAACTTCTCATTAAGATTTACTGCTATTTCATTTGACTTTTTATAGGATTGAGAATCTTTAAAAACAAAAAGTTCAACTCCAGACTTGTCTTTGTTTTTATTTGAGTTTACATGTAATGATAGCACTAAATCAGGATTAATGTTGTTAATAATATCAGTTCTTTCTTTTAAAGATAAAAAGGCATCTGAGTTTCTGGTGAAATGGAGAACAACGTTTTTATTTTTATTTAAAGACTTGATTTTGTTTGTGATTTGTGCTACAATTATTTTTTCGGAAGCATCGTTTGAAGTTGCTCCAGAATCGTGACCGCCATGGCCAGCATCAATAACTACGTTGATTTGTTTAGCTTCTGTAGGGTTAGGGTTTGCAAATGCAAAAGAGATAATAGCGGTTAAGAGCAAAAATAATTTGGTTGTGTTTTTCATTTTAATTGATGTTTTATAAATGGTTAGTTAGTTATAACTTATTAAGATTAGGATTATTGCTTGAGTTTTTAATTATATTATTCCAAAGCTTTCAAAAGTCCTTCGGGAGCTTTTTCAAGATACATTTGGTTTTGTCCATTTATGGATTTCGAATCTTTGAAATAATCATAATTAATTATAGAACTTGGTTGTGCTATTTTTTTTGTTCCAGTAATTTTACCGATTGCTAAACTCAATAAAGGTTCAGTTGTATTTCCTAGAACGTTTAAGTTTTCTAAACTTTCTTTCAATTCAAAGGTAGGAATTAACCCGTCTTGATAATCACCAAAACCTGATGAGTTGACTATTTTCAGGACGATGGGTTGCATGGCATAGCGATGATTTGGGTTTCTATTCTCTTTGCCAAAAGTTGGAGAATCGTAGAGTGTAATTGAGCCTACGTTTTTTCCTGTTGTCACATCGCCTATTTGAACAACGGTAATGTAAGGTTTTAAACCGTTAATTAATAGTTCACTTGCCGATGCGGAACTTTTTGAAGTAAGAATATAAATTTTGGACAAATTCAAACTTTTAATAGATGTGGTTCCAATTTTGTCAGTAAAAATATTTTTCAAAGCATCTGGATTATTGGCATCATAATAAGCATTTACTTTTGCATTCCATTGTTGTTTTGCAAATACTTGCCCTGTAAATTGCCCAGTAATCATGCTGGCTAATCGAGTTGCAGTAAGCACTGAGCCGCCAGAATTGTATCGTAAATCTAAGACAAAGTCTGTTATTCCTTGTGTTTTTAGGGTTTCAAAAGCGGAATTTAATTGGGTATCGTAATTTGCATAGAAAGCATTATAAACTAGGTATCCTATTTTGTGAGTGCCAGAATTTATTACAGTATTTAGTAGAATAGGATTTTCATCTAGAACAGTTTTTGTGAGTGCAATTGATTTTCCGTTTGGTGTAAATGCTCCACCATTGAGGTCTGCAAGATTTAAAGTATAATCATTATTGGATCCAAATAACAACGATTGATAATTATTAATGGTGAGTTGGGTTCCGTTTACAGCTGTGAAAATGTCACCTCGCTTAATATTTTTAGTTGATGCGTCCGAATTTGGAATAATATAACGTACCCAACCAAATAGTTCCGTAGAACCTGAAGATTTCCTGCTTAAACCAAAATCTACACCATTATTATTTGTCGTTCCTTGAAGCGCACCTTCTAATTCTAAATAATCGTTCACAATCCAACTGAATCTATCAATTGTTGAATTGACTCTAAGTGCATTAAATAAATCCTCTGGTTTTGAATATCCAGATAAAAAATTATTTAATTCTTTTTGTGTGGCGAACCTATTATCAGATAAATTTGGGACATCTGTTTGCCATAAATAATATAGATTCATTCCTTTCCAAATAAAATCATGAATTTCTAAGCTTATTGGCGGAGCGATATCATCATTATCTTGACAACTTTGTAACACAAAAAATGTTAAAATAAATAGAATTGTAATTTTGGCTGTAGTTCTCATATCAGGATTTTCAATATCTTATTAACGTAAAAATAGTAACTTTAGTTTTATTTTCTATACTTTGTAACAAAAATAATAGTGTATCGTCTTGATTGTATAACCAGATTAGAATTGAGTTTCATGAACCAAAAAGAGTTTGTACAAGTAATCGCTCCATTCAAAGATAAAGTCTATAGACTTGCAAAGCGATTGCTCATAAGTTCTGAAGAAGCTCAAGATGCAACACAAGAAGTTTTGGTAAAATTATGGAGTAGAAAGGAAAATTTAAATGATTATAATAATATTGAAGCTTTTGCGATGACAATGACTAAAAATTATTGTTTAGATCAATTAAAATCTAAAAGAGCAAGTAACCTTAAAATAGTTCATAATAATTTTACAGATCGAGAGCCAAGTTTAGATAAAAAAGTTGAAGATATTGATAGTTTTAATTGGGTTGAAAGAATCATCAATCAGCTGCCAGAACAACAACGATTAATTATTCAAATGCGAGATATAGAGCAATACGAGTTTAATGAAATAGCCAAAATAATGAATATTAGTGAGGCCACAATTCGAGTTGCACTTTCAAGAGCAAGAAAAACGATTAGAGAATTTATGACAAAAACACACAATTATGGAATTGGATAATATAGAAATAATAATAGAAAAATACTTTCAGGGAGAAACCAGTATTGCCGAAGAAAAAGAATTGAAAAATTATTTTACTTCCTCTAATGTTGCACAGCATTTAGAACATTACAAACCAGTTTTTGGTTACTTCTCTCTCGCAAAAGAGCAAAAGTTTAAGCAAGAAATTCCACTTCTCCCGAAGTCTCGGGATAAAAAACGTAATGTAGCGTGGTTATCCATTGCAGCTTCGGTTCTTGTTTTGTTAGGAATTGGAACTTATGGTTACTCTAATTATGGTACTGCAAATCTAAATCAAGGCTTAGGAACTTATGATGATCCTGAAATAGCTTTCAGAGAAACTCAAAAAGCATTATCACAATTATCAAACCATGTTAATGTAGGCATAGAAAGTGTGCACTACATCGAAGAATTTGATAATTCAAAAAACTTAATTTTTAAACAATAATAAAAAATAGAAATAATGAAAAAAATAATAATAACATTAGTAGTAGTATTAGTATCTAATACGTTTTTTGCACAAGATGCCTTCGATAAATTTGACGGTCAAGATGATGTAACCTCAATTGTTGTCAACAAGAAAATGTTCGACTTAATGAGTAAGGTAAAAATGGATTCAGCTGACAAAGAAGCCCAGCATTATATAAATTTAATTAAAAAACTTGACAATCTAAAAGTTTTTACAACCACAAGTTCACGTGCAACTGCAGAGATGAAAGCAACTGCCGAAAAATATATTAAAACCAGTGGACTTGAAGAATTAATGCGTGTAAATGACAATGGAAAAAACATAAAAATAATGATTAAATCAGGTTCAACTGACACTCAAATAAAAGAGTTACTTATGTTTATCGAAGGCGGAAGCAAGTCAAACGAAACGGTATTGCTTTCATTGACAGGTAATTTCGACTTGAATGAATTATCAGCATTAACTGATAAAATGAGAATACCCGGAGGCGACGATTTGAAGAAAGCATCAAAAGGGAAAAAATAATTATGAAACTAATTTATAGTATTTCAATTATAGGGTGTTTATTTTTATTCAGTTGCGATAGTAAACCTACACTACAAAAGTATTTTGTAGAAAACACCAACAATAAAAATTTCATAGCTGTAGATATTTCTCCAAATATTTTAAATGTCGACAAAGCCAAATTATCATCAGAACAAAGTGCTGCTTTACAATCCTTTGATAAAATGAATGTATTGGCCTTTAAATTAAATGATAAAAACAAGGCAGATTTTGAACTTGAAAGAGCCAAGGTAAATTCAATTCTAAAGGATGAAAAATACCAGCAATTAATGAAATTTTCTTCTGGAAAAGAGGGTGCATCAGTAAGTTATGTTGGTACTGATGATCATATAAGTGAATTTGTATTATTTGCCAATAAAAAAGAAACCGGTTTTGCTGTGATTCGAGTAATTGGTAAGGATATGAATCCCACAAATATTATGACTTTAATTTCAGTCTTGAAAAGTTCCAATATAGATTTAGAGCAATTAAAACCATTGCAGGAATTAGTTAAATAGAAATTGGTTTTATTTTAAAAAAGCGTCTCGATTTAAAATCGAGACGCTTTTTATATTCGTGACCACGGTGGGATTTGAACCCACACGCCCTTTCGAGCACCAGCCCCTCAAGCTGGCAAGTCTACCGTTTCTCCACGTGGCCTTAAATATTTAGAGACGTTGCTTTGCAACGTCTCTAAATAGTATTGTGACCCGACTGGGGCTCGAACCCAGGACCCCATCATTAAAAGTGATGTGCTCTACCAACTGAGCTATCGAGTCTTTGATTCAAAATAGTTATAAAATAATCACAAATAATGTGACCCGACTGGGGCTCGAACCCAGGACCCCATCATTAAAAGTGATGTGCTCTACCAACTGAGCTATCGAGTCTTTCCAATTTTGAATGCGGGTGCAAATATAAGGCCTTATTTTTAATTTTTCAAAGCTATTTTAGTATAAATTTGTGTTTTTTAAGCAAAACTACTTAACGCCTTAATTCATAAGGTTTTATTCATATGGAAAAAATTATTTTATTAGGTTATATGGGCTGTGGGAAGTCTACAATCGCACACAAACTATCAAAAATTATCAGAATTCCGTATCTTGATTTAGATAAATGTATTGAGGAGAGAATGAATTTATCCGTAAATGAAATTTTTGATCAAAAAGGAGAAATTTATTTTAGAAAAATCGAGCACGAAATTTTTAAAGAACTAATAAATTCACCAGAAAGTTTAATTATTGGATTAGGAGGAGGAACGCCTTGTTATGCCAATAATCACGATTTATTAAACGGCCAAAATATTTTGTCCATTTATTTAAAAGCATCAATTCAAACTTTGTTTAATAGATTGATTGTTAATAAAAGTAATCGACCAATTATAGCTTCACTTAATGAGTTTGAATTAAAAGAATTTATCGCTAAGCATCTTTTTGATAGAAGTTATTATTATAATCAAGCAACTAAGAAAATTGTTGTAGATAATAAATCAGTTGATGAAACTATTTTAGATATACTCCAAATTCTAACTTAAATAAGCATAATTTTTGCCATTTTCATCAAAAATAACTTTAACATGTTCTAAAGATGAAGTTGAAAGAGAGATACCTTTAAAATCAGCTTTCACAGGGTATTTTTTATGATTTCTATCCACAAGGACGGCAGTTTTAAATTTCTTTAACGGAACTTCTAAAAAATGTCTTACAGCATAAATCAATGTAGTTCCAGAATTTAAAACATCATCGACTAGTATTAATCCTTTATTGGTGTATTCTTCTTTTGAAAGAGAAGTTTTTATAAGTAATGTAGGGTTTTGTTTGTTTATTTTTACTTCACAAAGTGACACTTTTAAATTTGAAATGGTTTTGAGAACCTCAGTAATTTTTGCTGCAAATAGATAGCCATTGTCAGCAATCCCTGCAATTACAATTTCTTCTTCATCTACAAATGTTTCATAAATTTGATAAGCAATTCTTTTTATAGTATGCTCAATTTCTTGATTAGTTAGTATAATATTTTTGCTCATTTCATGTATTTTTTTCATGTAGACTTATAAAGTCTATATTTTAAATTGATTTCAAAAATAAAGAATTTTTATCAAAGGTAACCTCTTCCTTGTACTTAATATTATTTAAGTAAAAAGATAAAAAAGAGTTCGTTATCTTTTCTTGATTTTATCGAATTATAGGCAATTTCTAAATATTTAATTTTGAAATCGGCCTCAAACAATTTTTTATATTCTTGAATAGAACCTCCAAAAGGTGGGCCGTTTTCTGAAAGTGGAAATTGAAAAAGTAAACCTGCTAATTTGCCTTTTGGATTTAGTAAAGAATTCATTTTATGGACATAGTTCTCCCGTAGGTTGGGTTTTATGGCGCAAAAAAATGTTTGCTCAATAATTAAATCGTACTTCCCTTCTAATTCAAAAAAGTCGGAAAGGATTAGTTGATTTTTATCAAGATTTGGAATTCGTATTTTAATATTTTCTAATGGAGTTGAAGCGAAATCGACTACAAAAACATTTTTAAATCCTTTGTGAATTAAATATTCAAATTCATATCCATTTCCTGCTCCTGGAATTAAAATCCGAATGGTTTTATCTTTTAATTGGTCAATATAGTTTTTGATAGGAGTTGTTATTTTACCAACATTCCAACCAATTTCATTGTTTTGATACCGATCTTCCCAATAGTCACTATTCAGTTTCATAGCTCAATTATTTTATTCAGAAATTTCAGAACCAAAATCATCTAAATCACGACGGTCTTTTTTTGTTGGACGACCATCACCAGTTTTTCTGTAATGCTCTTTCGATAATTTTAATAATTCTAAATGCTGAAAAACTTCTGGCGGTGTTTCATTTTTTCTATATATATCTACGAGTTTAGCTCCCACGCGATTTTCAGGAATGTCCAGAACGGTTATGATTTGTGTGATTTGATCTTTTCTAAAGGTAATTTTGTCGGTAGGAAAAACTTCCTTTGATGGTTTAGCTACTTGACCGTTTACAGTGATGTGGTTTTTTTTGCAAGCTTCTGTAACCATGTTGCGGGTTTTATAATACCGCACGCACCACAAATATTTGTCTATTCTCATAAAATTTCTAAAATCGAAGTTAAATTGTTTACAAAAATAAATCAATATTGTATCTTGCGCACTTAAAAATCAGCAATAATGAACAAATTTAAGTTTTATTTTATTTTAACAATTACAACCCTCTCTTTATTTTCATGTTCCAAAAGTGATACTGTGGCTGATGTTCCTTTACGAGAATATGCTACGCAACATGAAACAGATAAAACCGATATTGAAGAATACTTAAAAACTTATTATATAACCGTTACAGATCATGCAGGATTTACTGATGATCAAGATGTAACTTTTACTAAAATTCCAACTGGTGGACTGCAGCCTACCATATATTCCTTTCTTGACAGCGCAACATATCCAAAATTGTTAAGTAAAGAAGTGAGCTTACACGATATTAAATATAAACTATATTATTTGGTATTGAGAGAAGGTGTTGGAGCGTCACCTTGTAATGTTGATGGTGTTTTGGCAGCATATAAAGGTGATTATTTAGCCCGTAAAACAGTAGAAACGGTAACTACACTTTCTGCAACAACATTTGAAACAGTTAAATATCCGCAACAATTTTTAAGTTTGTTTACAACTATTACGGGCTGGGGTGAAGGTTTTCCACTTTTTAAAACAGGAACAACTAGTTCTAATACTGACGGAACTGTTAGCTTCAATAATTTTGGCGCAGGTGTTTTGTTTATCCCTTCAGGATTAGCATATTATAATAATGGAGCAGGTTCAATTCCTTCATATTCACCTCTTGTGTTCAGTTTTAAATTATACGAGATTCAAAGATTAGACCAAGATCAGGATGGTATACCTTCCTATCAAGAAGATAATGGAGATGGATTTTTAAGAGTTTTAGCTACTGGAGTTACAAATCCTGATGACACGGACAAAGATGGTATTCCAGATTTTATAGACATTGACGATGATGCAGATAATTTCACCACTAAGTTAGAACTTAAAAAACCAGATGGAACATATCATACTTTTGGAACCGTACCAAGTTGCTCAGGTCAAACAGTAAAAAGGTATTTGACAGCAAGTTGTAAACCACCTTATATTAATTAAAAAGTCGCAAAAAAAATGTCCCGAGATATTCGGGACATTTTTTTTCTAATTAATCTTTTACAAAGGTTTAAATTTTGTAAATTCTATTTCCTTTTAATCACTCTTTCAACAGCGTCAACAATCGCTTGATTGTTTAGTTTGTACTTTTCCATGAGTTGTTCTGGAGTTCCGCTTTCGCCAAAACTGTCTTGAACTGCGACAAATTCTTGTGGAGCTGGATGATTCAATGCTAAAACTCTTGAAACGCTTTCGCCAAGACCACCAAGAATATTATGCTCTTCGGCGGTAACGATACATTTGGTTTTTGCTAATGATTTTAAAATCGCCGCTTCGTCTAGTGGTTTTATAGTGTGAATATTGATTACTTCGGCAGAGATTCCTTTAGCTTCTAATGCTTCGGCAGCAATAAGAGCTTCCCAAACTAAATGTCCCGTAGCAATAATAGTTACATCACTACCTTCGTTCAAAAGGATAGCTTTTCCAATTTCGAAAGGTTCGTCAGCAGGCATAAAATTGGGTACAACTGGACGACCAAAACGCAAATAAACTGGACCATGATGATCTGCAATTGCTAGTGTCGCCGCTTTGGTTTGATTGTAATCGCAGGTATTAATTACGGTCATTCCGGGTAACATTTTCATAAGTCCAATGTCTTCTAGGATTTGATGTGTTGCGCCATCCTCACCAAGTGTTAACCCTGCGTGTGAAGCACAAATTTTTACGTTCTTATCAGAATAAGCTACGCTTTGACGAATTTGATCGTACACTCTCCCTGTCGAAAAGTTAGCAAAAGTTCCTGTAAATGGGATTTTACCTCCAATAGTTAAACCAGCTGCAATTCCAATCATATTGGCTTCGGCAATTCCAATTTGGAAAAAACGTTCTGGATGATTTTTCTTGAAATCATCAAATTTTAAGGAACCAATTAAATCTGCACAAAGTGCAACGACATTTTCATTTTTCGCTCCTAATTCTGTCATTCCCGCTCCAAAACCTGAACGAGTATCTTTGCTTCCTGTATTTGTGTATTTTTTCATTACTTAATTTAAAGATTGAATGATTTAAAAATTGAATGATTATGAAAATTCATAATTCATTATTTAAAATTCATAATTATTTAGTAGTCTCCTAAAGTTTCAGCATTTTGGCTTAAAGCATTTTCTAACTGAGCATCGTTTGGTGCTTTACCGTGCCATGCGTGAGTATGCATCATGAAGTCAACACCGTTACCCATTTCGGTATGCAAGAGAACACAAACAGGTTTTCCTTTTCCAGTTCTTGATTTTGCATCCGTCATTCCTGCAATAATTGCTTCGATGTTGTTTCCTTCTTTTATTTCAAGAACATCCCAGTCAAAAGCTTCAAATTTTGCTCGTATGCTTCCCATGGCTAGAACTTCGTCTGTGGTTCCGTCAATTTGTTTTCCGTTGAGGTCAATGGTAGCAATAAGATTGTCTACTTTTTTTGCCGAAGCATACATTATGGCTTCCCAGTTTTGTCCTTCTTGCAACTCGCCATCGCCGTGAAGTGTGTAAATAATATGGTTGTCGCCATTTAATTTTTTGGCTTGTGCCGCACCAATTCCTACTGAAAGTCCTTGTCCTAGCGAACCCGAAGCAATTCTCACTCCCGGTAAACCTTCATGAGTTGTAGGATGGCCTTGTAAGCGTGAATTTAGTAATCGAAATGTAGCCAATTCCGAAACTGGAAAATAACCGCTTCGTGCTAAAACGCTATAAAAAACAGGAGAAATATGCCCGTTTGAAAGAAAAAATAAATCTTCTCCTTGACCGTTCATGTCAAAACCTTCTTTTCTATTCATTAAGTTTTGGTATAGGGAAACCAAAAATTCTGTGCAACCCAGTGACCCTCCAGGATGACCAGAGTTTACTGCGTGTACCATACGAAGAATGTCTCTTCTGACTTGAGTTGTTAAGTCGTTTAATTGTTGTGTGTTAGGCTTCATTTTGTGTGTAAAAGTTAAACTGGTGCAAATATATGTTTTTTAGATAATAGATGAAGGACAAATAGATGATAGACTTTTGAAAAGTTATTAAGATTTTTTTTTGCGTGAAGGATAGTAGTGGAAATCCTTTTTTGAGGCACGAAAAAAAGATTGAAACGGATAGCCTGACCCGAAGTTGCAAGGAGGAATGACGTAGCAATCTGAAGGGACACGCCCAAATAATAGAGTTAAATTAAATCTTAAATTAAATCTGGAACTGTCGGGACTAAATTCTAAATAATTTATCTTTGCGCACCCGAACGGTCGGGAGAACTGTATATTTATGAAATTTGATTTATTACAAAAAGATCCGCATACCAAAGCCAGAGCGGGTTCGATAACTACAGATCACGGTGTGATTGAAACCCCAATTTTTATGCCTGTTGGTACAGTTGCTTCGGTCAAAGGAGTGCATCAGCGGGAATTGAAAGACGATATTAATCCAGATATTATTCTGGGAAACACCTATCATTTGTATTTGCGTCCCCAAACTGCTATTCTTGAAAAAGCGGGTGGTTTGCATAAATTTATGAATTGGGACCGGAATATTTTGACTGATTCTGGTGGTTATCAAGTATATTCCCTTTCGGCAAATAGAAAAATTAAAGAGGAAGGTGTTAAGTTTAAATCGCATATCGATGGTTCGTATCATTTTTTTACGCCCGAAAATGTAATGGAAATTCAACGTACGATTGGAGCCGATATTATCATGGCTTTTGACGAATGTACACCTTATCCATGTGATTATAAGTACGCACAACGCTCTATGCACATGACGCACCGCTGGTTGGATCGTTGTATCAACCATTTAGAGAAAGTGCCTACTAAATATGGTTATGATCAAACATTCTTTCCTATTGTTCAAGGAAGTACGTATAAAGATTTGCGCCAGCAATCAGCTGAATATATAGCAAATTCAGATCAACAAGGCAACGCTATAGGTGGATTATCTGTAGGCGAACCAGCCGAAGAAATGTATGCAATGACCGAAGTGGTTTGCGAAATTCTCTCTGAGGATAAACCACGTTATTTAATGGGCGTAGGAACTCCTATAAATATTCTCGAAAATATTGCTCTGGGAATCGACATGTTTGATTGTGTTATGCCCACTCGAAATGCACGAAACGGAATGTTGTTTACATCTAATGGAACTATTAATATTAAAAATAAAAAATGGGAAGATGACTTTTCGCCTTTAGATGAAATGGGACACACTTTTGTCGATACCGAATATACTAAAGCTTATTTACGCCACTTGTTTGCTGCCAATGAATACCTCGGAAAACAAATTGCAACGATCCACAATCTGGGTTTTTATATGTGGTTGGTTCGTGAGGCCAGAAAGCATATCTTAGCGGGAGATTTTAGAACTTGGAAAGAAATGATGGTAAAAAATATGAGCCAAAGGCTATAAATTTGTGGATTTGGTTATTCGGTTATTTGTGAACCGAATAACCGAATAACCAAATAACCAAACAAACTTTATATGCTTACAATAATTGACAAATACATACTGAAACGATATTTATCCACTTTTGCGGCTATGTTACTGCTTTTTGCGCCAATTGGGATCATTATAGATGTATCAGAAAAGATTAATAAAATGCTCGAAAACAATATCCCATTTGTTGAAATAGCAATTTATTATTATCATTTTACCATATACTTTACGAGTCTTTTATTTCCAATTTTTTTGTTTTTATCGGTTATTTGGTTTACATCAAAATTGGCAAATAATACCGAAATTATTGCCATTTTAAGTTCAGGTATTTCATTTACACGATTTTTGAGACCCTTTTTAATAGGTGCTACAATAGTTTCTGTATTTGTTTTATTAATGGGATTTTTTATTGTTCCAAAATCGAGTGAGGGTTTTAATAATTTTAGATATACGTATCTAAAAGGAGGTGGAAAAGAATTGATGCGAGGTGATAATACCGATGTCTACAGGCAAATTAGTAACTCCGAATTTATTTATGTTAATAGTTTTAGTCCCGAATCAAAAGTGGGATTTAATTTTGTTCTAGAAAAATTTAAAAAAGATAAATTAGAGTATAAAATCACTGCAAGTAGAATACAGTGGAACCCAAAAGATAGTACATATACCATGTACGATTATACTAAAAGGACTGTTGGAGAATTAGAAGATAAGATTGAAAAAGGGGAGAAAAAAGATGCGGTATTTAATTTTGATTTAGAAGATTTAACGCCTGTTGTTTATATTGCAGAGACACTAAGTTTACGAAAATTATATCAATTTATAGAGAAAGAAAGAAGTCGAGGTTCTTCTAATATCAATGTGTATTTAGTGGTTTTGTATAAAAAATTTAGCATTCCAATTTCGGCATTTATACTTACTATTATTGCAGTAGCAGTATCTTCGATGAAGCGAAGAGGCGGAATGGGATTGAGTTTAGCCATAGGAATTGCACTAGCTTTTGCTTTTGTTTTCTTTGATAAAATATTTGGTACACTAGCCGAAAAGTCTAATGTTTCTCCATTATTGGCTGTTTGGTTTCCAAATATAGTTTTTGGTATTCTAGCAGTTTATTTATTACGGAATGCAAAACGATAAATTAAAAAGTTATTTAAACCTTCATTTAATTGTATTTATTTGGGGATTTACAGCAATTTTAGGTGCATTAATTACCATTGCAGCTGATGCTTTGGTGTGGTTTAGAATGTTTTTTGCCGCTTTATTTATTGCTTTTTATATTTTTTTCACAAAACGAACTTTTAGAATTCCGCTACAACAATTAACAAATCTAATTGTTGTAGGATTGATAATTGCGTTGCATTGGATTTTTTTTTTCAAGGCAATACAGGTATCCAATGTATCTATTACATTGTCCATTTTTTCTTTAGGCGCTTTTTTTGCTTCGTTATTGGAGCCAATTTTTTATGGGCGTAAAATTCTTTGGTATGAAGTGGTATTTGGACTTGTCATTATAGGCGGACTCACTTTAATTTTACAAGTAGAAATCAAGTATTTAGAAGGAATGTTATACGCATTGCTCTCTATAATTCTAGGCGTTTTAATGACGCTTATTAACGGAAAATTAATCAAGAAGCATGAGCCAACTCTCCTCTCTTTTTATGAGTTTTCTGCCGGATTTCTCTTTATTAGCATTTACTTTTTGTTTGAAGGGAAATTCAAACTTGAATTATTTGTATTGACTTTTAAAGATTGGGTTTTAATCCTGCTTTTAGCATCAGTTTGTTCTGCATATGCATTTACCGCAGGAATCAAAGTCATGAGAAAATTAACGCCTTATACGGTGATGCTTACCACAAATTTAGAGCCCGTTTACGGAATAATTTTGGCTTATTTTATCCTTGGCGGAAAAGAAAAAATGAGCCTAGAATTTTATTTAGGATCACTAATAATTATAATTACGATTATCTTAAACGGAGTTTTTAAACACTATTTTAAGGCAAAAGAAGACTAATTTTCACTTAATTTCATTGTGAATTTATTTTTATTTAGACACTAAATAAACTTTTTGATAATATTAAATTTATATTTGCAGTTCGAATTAAAACTAAAAACGCACAAATCCTATGGAATATTTAGATTTTGAGCTTCCTATCAAAGAACTAGAAGATCAGTTAGACAAATGCCAAATAATTGGTCAAGAGTCAAATGTTGATGTTACCGATACTTGCATTCAAATTAATAAAAAATTAGTAGAAACCAAGAGAAAAATCTACAAAAATTTAACGGCTTGGCAACGAGTACAACTCTCACGACATCCAGACCGACCGTACACATTAGACCATGTTAATGCTATTTGTGGAGATACTTTTTTAGAGCTTCATGGCGACAGAGGTTTCAAAGATGACAAGGCAATGATTGGTGGTTTAGGAAAAATTGACGGGCAATCATTCATGATAATTGGCCAACAAAAAGGATATAATACCAAAACACGCCAATATAGAAATTTTGGGATGGCAAATCCTGAAGGGTACAGAAAAGCATTGCGATTAATGAAAATGGCAGAAAAATTTGGAATTCCTGTGCTCTCTTTTATTGATACTCCAGGTGCATTTCCAGGAATTGAAGCCGAAGAACGAGGACAAGGTGAAGCAATTGCTAGAAATATTTTTGAAATGATTCGTTTAAAAGTCCCTATTATTGTTGTAATTGTAGGCGAAGGTGCTTCCGGAGGTGCATTAGGAATAGGTGTTGGGGATAAAGTATATATGCTAGAAAACACTTGGTATTCAGTCATTTCACCAGAATCGTGTTCCTCAATTTTATGGAAAAGCTGGGATTATAAGGAACAAGCTGCCGAGGCTTTAAAGTTAACTTCTTCCGATATGAAAAAGCAAAAATTAGTAGATGATATTATTCCAGAACCTCTTGGTGGCGCTCACTTTGATAGAGAAACTACTTTCAAAACAGTAGCACAATATATCATGAAAGGGTATAATGAATTGAAAGACTTATCAACACAAGAATTAGTTGCTCAAAGAATGGATAAATACAGTAAAATGGGTGAATTTAAAGAATAAAAATTTATTACAATTAGTAATCCATCTTGTATATCCTTACAAGATGGATTTTTTTTTGGTTATTAACAAAAAAAAGGGGTTATAAACATTTCTTTGTAATAACTCAATGATTATGTTTTTTTATTTTTTGTTACTTTCGCTACATGGAAAATGTTAGAAATTTAAGCTCAATTAAAACCGAAAAATCGAATATCATCAATCTCGAAAAAGGTAAATTACCACCTCAAGTTTTAGACCTAGAAGAGGCTGTGCTTGGTGCCATGATGATTGATAAAAAAGGAGTAGATGAGGTAATTGACATTTTGCAACCCGATGCATTTTATAAAGAAGCACATAAATTTATCTTTGAAGCTATCGTTCAATTATTTACAGATACTCAACCAATTGACTTATTAACAGTTTCTGCTCAATTGCGAAAAAACGCAAAGTTAGATCTTGCTGGTGGCGATTATTACCTGATTCAGCTCACCCAAAAGATATCTTCTTCGGCACATATTGAGTTTCATTCTAGAATTATCCTCCAAAAATACATACAACGAAGTTTGATTAGAATATCATCTGATATTATCGAAGAATCTTATGATGAAACTACCGATGTATTCGATTTATTAGACAAAGCCGAATCAAAACTATACGAAGTTACTCAGGGAAATATTAAACGAAGTTCCGAAACAGCACAAAGTTTAGTATTACAAGCCAAAAAACGAATTGAGGAAATAGCCAAACAAGAAGGTTTAAGCGGAGTTGCAACAGGTTTTGACAAATTAGATAAAATTACATCCGGCTGGCAACCCAGTGATTTGATTATTATAGCGGCTCGACCAGGAATGGGCAAAACTGCATTTGTATTATCTATGGCTCGTAATATTGCCATTGACAGTAAATTACCTGTAGCATTATTTTCGCTCGAAATGTCTTCCGTACAATTAATTACACGATTGATTTCCTCAGAAACAGGATTGTCCTCTGAAAAATTACGTACCGGAAAATTAGAAAAACACGAATGGGAACAGTTAAGTGTAAAAGTAAAAAATCTGGAAAAAGCACCCCTTTTTATTGACGATTCTCCTTCACTTTCGATTTTTGATTTAAGAGCAAAAGCCAGACGATTAGCATCGCAACACGGTATAAAATTAATTATAGTTGATTATTTACAATTAATGACCGCTGGCGGAAACGGGAAAGGCGCTGGAAATAGAGAACAAGAAATTTCTACAATATCCCGAAACTTAAAAGCACTCGCAAAGGAATTAAGTATTCCTGTAATCGCACTTTCTCAATTATCCCGTGCCGTTGAAACGCGTGGATCAAGTAAGAGACCTTTGCTGTCTGACCTTCGGGAATCAGGTGCGATTGAACAAGATGCGGATATTGTATCCTTTATTTACAGACCTGAATATTATAAAATTGATGAATGGGATGATGATGAACAATCGCCAACTGCCGGTCAAGCCGAATTTATAATTGCAAAACACAGAAATGGTTCTCTCGAAAGCATTAGATTAAAATTCATAGGTAATCTGGGTAAATTTGATAACCTCGAAGATTATACCGGAAGTTATGATGATTTGCCTTCAAAAATGAATCATGACGACAACCCTTTTCAAACTAAAAGTCTTCCTACGGCAAACGAAGCTTTTGGCAGTAATTTGAATGATGATTATAGTGATATGCCTTTTTAAATCAATATTATAGCTATGGTTTCTAACATTTATTTAACTTCATGAGCTAAAAAAACAAGTATATTTGCTAACTACAAATACAAACAATTAGCAATTAAACACCCACAATGATGCTAAAAAAAGTTTTCTTAATTATTCTAATCCAGATTTCGTTTACAGTCAAAGCTTCGTTTATTTTGTTGCCAATGGACGAAACCACGCAACAAAATCACCTTAAAGCCTACGGAATTACCTATTGGTGTATCGAAAAAAAATACAAAGCAAGTTGGTTACTCAATTATCGAGGCGGTTCTTTTTTATTAGCCGATGCATCAGAAATCAGAAAAGAATGTCAAATTCGAGGCGTAAGTTTTGAAGTGTTAAGTGATGCTGAAACCAATCAAATTCTCGAAGAAATCTCCAGTCCATCACAAAATATGGAAGCGGTTGTACTTGAAAAAGCACCAAAAGTTGCCGTTTATACACCCAGCGGGAAACAACCTTGGGACGATGCTGTTACACTAGTTTTGACCTACGCCGAAATTCCATTTACTCCTATTTATGACCAAGAAGTATTAAGTGATCAATTAATTCTATACGATTGGTTGCATTTGCATCATGAAGATTTTACGGGTCAATACGGAAAATTTTTTGGTTCCAACAGGAATTCACCCTGGTACATAGATCAAAAGGCAACTGCCGAAGCATTAGCTACAAAACTTGGATATAAAAAAGTATCTGAGGAGAAAGCTGATATTGCAAAAAAAATTAGAGATTTTGTCATTGGTGGTGGTTTTATGTTTGCCATGTGTTCTGCAACAGATAGTTTTGACATAGCTTTGGCTGCAGATGGAGTTGATATTTGTGAAACCATGTTTGATGGTGATGCAAGTGAAGCGAATTATCAATCAAAAATTAATTATTCAAATTCTTTTGCTTTTAAGGATTTTATTCTAGACAGAAGACCCGATCACTATGAGTTTTCAAATATTGACATGACCGAAAAAAGGATAATCCCTATGGAAAAAGATTATTTTACTTTAATGGAATTTTCAGCAAAATGGGATCCAATTCCCAGTATGTTGTGTCAAAATCATACCCAACTCATAAAAGGATTTATGGGTCAAACTACTGCTTTTGATGCTTCTCTTATTAAATCGAATATTTTAAATATGGGAACCTGTGAACTCAACGGTGAAGCACGTTATATCCATGGTCAAAAAGGCAAAGGAATGTTTACTTTTTTTGGTGGACATGATCCAGAGGATTACAGACATCAAGTTGGCGATCCAGCAACAGTATTGGATTTACACCCCAATTCGCCAGGTTATCGATTAATTTTAAATAATGTTCTCTTTCCAGCTGCCAAAAAGAAAAAATTGAAGACATAAGTATTTTTCGAAATATACCCAGATATGAAATACGAAACTATTTTACAAGAAATTTATATAGAGCTAAAATCGCTTTCAATAACGGGAAATTTAACAACTTCAATACCCGAATTGAGTAAAGTAAATCCTGATAAATTTGGAATGCATATATCAACTATTGATGGACAAGATTTTGGAATTGGGGATAGTAACGAAAAATTTTCTATTCAAAGTGTGTCAAAAGCACTGACAGTAGCACTTGCTTTTTCGTTTTTAGATGAAGAAATCTGGAAACGTGTTGGAGTTGAACCTTCGGGAAGTTCGTTTAATTCGTTAATTCAATTAGAATATGAATTAGGAATTCCAAGAAATCCATTTATAAATGCTGGTGCAATAGTAATTGCGGATATGCTTGTTACCCATTTAGAAAATCCAAAACAAGATTTTCTAGATTTCATCCGAATGATTTCAGGAAGTCCAACCATTGATTTTAATCTAAAAGTAGCACAGTCAGAGAAAGATACTCGTTTTAGAAATGCTGCTCTAACTAATTTTTTAAAGTCGTTTGGCAATATACATAATGATGTAGAAACTGTTTTAGATTTTTATTTTCACCAATGCTCTGTAGAAATGACCTGCAAAGAACTCGCACATTCTTTTTTCTTTTTTGCCAATGAAGGAAAGACCAAAGCTGGAGTGCAAGTTTTAACGCAAAGCCAAGTCAAACGATTGAATGCTTTAATGCAAACCTGTGGTTTCTATGACGAGTCAGGCGAGTTTACTTACAGAGTTGGTTTACCCGGAAAAAGCGGAATTGGTGGCGGAATTGCGGCTTTATTTCCTAAAAATTTTGTTGTTGCCACTTGGTCACCACGATTAAATAAAAAAGGAAACTCTGAACTTGGAATGAATGCTCTAGAATTATTAACGACTAAAACAGGCATGTCGGTGTTTTGATTAAACAAGAAATCCAATCGTAATGATTGGATTTCTTGTTTAATCAATTAAATAAATTATTCATTTCCTTCTTCATTTTCTTTATCCAAATATTCCTGAACAATCTCAATTGCATTAGTTACAACATCGCTTAATGCTGTGATAAAACTGCCATCTTCTGCATTGTCGATTGCATGTTTTATGGCTTCAACTTCTTTTTTAATAATTTCATGGGTTACCTCTTTACCTGATTCAGCAATTCCTTCCATGATTAAATTAATAATTTCTTCTTCGGTTCTGCCACGCAAATGTTTTTCTTGACGAATAATAATATGGTCAAACATTCTTGCTGCAATTGCAGCACATTCTTTTATATCTTCGTCACGACGGTCACCAACTCCTGCTATGATTCCAATTTTTTTGGTAGCTGTTACACTTTGCAAATACTCTTCAACACCTTTGTAACCCGAAGCATTGTGGGCAAAATCGATCAAAACTTTGAATTTTTTGAATTCAAAAATATTCATTCTACCTGGAGTTTGTGCTGCACTCGGAATAAATGTTTGTAAGGACAAACTAATATCTTCGGTTTTAAAACCCCATAAATAACTTGCTAAAGTTGCCGCAAGAACATTGGCAATCATAAATTTTGCTTTTCCCCCAAGTGTAAGCGGAACATGAGTTGCGCGTTCGATTCTGATTTTCCATTCTCCTTTTTTGATAGTAATAAAACCGTTTTCATAAACAGCCACAATTTTACCTTCGGCACCTAATTTCTTGATTAAGGCATTGTTTTCATCCATGCTAAAATAAGCAACGTTACAGCTCAACTCATTCCCTATTTTTATACATTGTTCGTCATCGGCATTTAAAATTGCCCAGCCGTCTTTCTTAACGCTTTTGACAACAGTGCTTTTTACTCTTGCTAAATCATCAAGAGTGTGAATGTCACTTATTCCTAAATGGTCTTCCTGAATATTAGTTATTATTCCAATATCACAGCGGCTGAAACCCAATCCAGAGCGTAAAATTCCTCCTCTCGCGGTTTCTAAAACAGCAAATTCAACTGTTGGATCTCTTAATATATATTCAGCACTTATTGGTCCAGTGGTATCGCCTTTTTCCATCATGTGATTTTGGATATAAATTCCGTCAGATGTGGTAAAGCCAACTTTGAAACCATTATTTTTTACAATATGCGCCAAAAGCCTTGTTGTAGTAGTTTTCCCATTGGTTCCTGTAACGGCAATTATAGGAATGCGACATGTTTTTCCTGGAGGATAAAGCATATCAATTACTGGTGCAGCTACGTTTCTTGGCAATCCTTCGGAAGGCGCAAGATGCATTCTAAATCCTGGTGCAGCGTTTACTTCGAGAATGCAACCCCCATTTTCTTTTAAAGGTTGTGTTAGGTTTTCGGCCATTATATCTACACCGCAAATATCGAGTCCTATTACTCGTGAAATTCGCTCACACAGGAAAATATTTTCTGGGTGCATCATATCCGTAACGTCAATAGAAGTTCCGCCGGTGCTTAAATTTGCTGTCGATTTTAGATAAACTACTTCGTCTTTTTTTGGAATTGTTTCTAATGTGTAGTTTAATTTTTCAAGTAAATCGGTAGTGTCTCTGTCGACATCTATTTGTGTCAACACATTTTCGTGACCGTAACCACGTTTTGGATCAAGATTAGTTTGATCAATTAATTGTTGGATATTTTGTTTGCCGTCGCCTTTTACATGAGCAGGTTCTCGTTTTGCTGCAGCAACTAATTTATTGTCAATCACCAAAACTCTAAAGTCATACCCAGTTATAAATTTTTCGACAATAACTCTGTGGCTGTATTTTTTGGCGTATGCCAAACCTTCAACTGCATCTTCCCATTTTTTTACATTTATAGAAGCACCTTTTCCGTGATTTCCGTCCAATGGTTTTATCACAATTGGATACCCAATTTTTTTAATGGTTTCTTCTAAATCTTCGTCATCAACGCATATTCCGCCATTTGCCACAGGAATAGAGGCAAGGTCGAGCATTTTTTTGGTTTGTTCTTTATTACAAGCAATATCCACAGCAATACTGCTCGTTTTACAAGTAATTGTGGCCTGAAAGCGCATTTGGTTAATACCATAACCCAGTTGTACTAAGGAGTTTGTACCCAGTCGAATCCAAGGAATATCTCTAGCTACTGCTTCTTCAACGATGCTTCCAGTAGATGGACCAAGACGAACACGTTCTCTGATTTCACGCATTTTTTGTAAATCTGCATCTAAATCATAGTGGGTTGCATTTATTAATGACTCGGCGATTGCAACGGCACTTTCGGCTGCAAAAAGGCCTACATTTTCTTCGGTGTAACTAAAAACTACATTGTAGATTCCGGGAGTTTTGGTTTCGCGTGTTCTTCCAAAACCGGTATTCATTCCAGCCAAAGTTTGAATTTCGAGTGCGATATGTTCGATAACGTGTCCCATCCAAGTTCCTTTTTCGATGCGCATAAAAAAACCACCACGACAACCTTCGGAACAGCGATGCTCAATCATTGTTGGGAACATGACTTCTAATCGTTCTCTAAAACCTTCGATTTTATTAGTTGGGGATTGCTCCATTTCTTCTAAATCCAATCGCATTTGGATTAATTTTTTTCTTTGTACGCTCCAAATATTCGGTCCACGAAGTGCTTGTACTTTTAATATTTTCATAAAACAGAAAGGTTAGGATATTGATAATTAATTGGAAATGAGTTATTGAATATTTACTAATTGATAAATATAATAAAATAACCGTTGTGATTTTATAAAAAAAATGAATATAATTCAACTAAATTAAATTTTTTAAGTTAGTTATCAAAGTAAATACGGTTTTAAAATTATTAACTTTTTTTGGTTATAAATTCTTTGAAAAAAAACACGACTTCAATTGCACAGTTTATGTTTTTAGCTATTTTTACAAAATGAACCTACGTGGAAAACTTATAATAATAGGAGGTGCAGTAGACAAAGGCAGTTTTACTGAAACTGATTTGGATAAAAGCGCTGCAAAGAACCTGAATTTTTTTGAAGAAGGAATTCTAAAAAGAATCATTGATGAATCGAAGTATAAAGAACTCTCTCGTATTGAGGTGATTACAACAGCTTCGAAAATTCCAAAAGAAATTGGACCTGAATATGTCAAGGCTTTAAGCAGTCTTAATGCAAATAATGTAGCAGTTTTGAACATCGAAA
The DNA here is from genome assembly GCF_031409475.1 of Flavobacterium sp. Lineage (GTDB taxonomy): Bacteria > Bacteroidota > Bacteroidia > Flavobacteriales > Flavobacteriaceae > Flavobacterium. Next base: position 31,552 of record NZ_JANNXH010000019.1, read on the forward strand.
AACGTGAAGAAGCTTCGAGCGCTGAAAGTTTAGAGCGATTAAAAGCAGCTGATGTGGTGATTTTTACGGGTGGAGATCAATTGCGTTTGACATCAATTCTTGGTGGAACTGCGTTTCACGATATCCTTTTGGAAAAATATTTTCACGAAGATTTTATATATGCAGGAACTTCGGCTGGAGCTGCTGCGGCTTCAAATAATATGATTTATCAAGGCAGCAGTTCTGAAGCTTTGCTCAAAGGGGAAGTGAAAATTACCAGCGGTTTAGGACTAATTGCTGATGTGATTATTGATACTCATTTTGTGCAACGAGGTAGAATTGGTAGACTTTTTCAAGCGGTTGTGGGTAACCCAAAAGTACTCGGAATAGGACTTGGTGAGGACACAGGTTTGCTAATTACAAATGGACGACAAATGGAAGCCATAGGTTCTGGACTGGTTATACTGGTTGATGGTCGTGAGATAAAAGACACCAACTTGACGCAAGTTGAACTAGGACAACCCATCTCGATTTCGCATTTGGTAACTCACGTTATGAGTAAACACGACACTTTCAATCTGGATACTTACAAAATGACTATTCAATCTTCACAATACGTATAAATTTAGATTTTAGATTATTTCTAGAATTCTAAATTCTGCAATCTGCTAAACATGAAAATTATTATCCACGGCGGTTTTTTCTCTGAATCAACGACAAATCACGAAACAAAAGTTGCGAAGCAAAAAGCTTTGGAGCGAATTGTAAAAGAGTCGTTTGAATTTTTGAAAACACATTCGGCAGTTGAAACTGTGGTTTTTGCAGTTTCACTTTTGGAAGATGATGAATTGTTTAATGCTGGCATTGGTTCTCAAATTCAGAGCGATGGAAAAATCAGAATGAGTGCTGCTTTAATGGATGGTGAAACCCAGAAAATGAGTGGCGTTATCAATATAGAAGACGTAAAAAACCCCATTCAAGTTGCTGCAGTTTTATTGAATTATGATGATAAAGTACTTGGCGGAAGTGGTGCTACTAATTTTGCAAGACAACACGGTTTCGAACAATTTTCTACCGAAATTCCTCAACGCAAAGCTGAATATGTAGCGAAATTAAAAGCGTTAGGAATTGGAACTGTGGGTTGTGTAGCTTTGGATAAAAACGGAAAACTTGCCGTTGCCACATCAACAGGCGGAAAAGGGTTCGAAATTCCAGGAAGAATATCTGACTCGGCAACTGTTGCTGGGAATTATGCTAATGAATTTTGTGGCGTGAGTTTAACAGGTGTTGGCGAAGATATTGTGAGCGGAGCAGTTGCTGCTAAGATTGTAACTCGTGTTACTGATGGATTTACTTTGGAATCTGCTTTTGAAAAAACATTTCAAGAGTTAAAACCTTTTGATGGTTTTGCGGGAGCAATTGCCATTGATAATAATGGGAATATATTTCACCAAGATTCCCATCCAAGTATGGTTTTTGCAAGTTTTGATGGGGGAAAATTGGAGGTTTTTGATTAATTCAAATAAAATTCAAACCAAATAGGAACGTGATCCGAAATTTTTCTGGCTTCTTGTAAAGAATTGAAGCTTTTGTAAAACGAAATTACTCCAGCACTTTTGGGATTAATTTTTGAAGTGTCATAAAATATATTGTCAAATTCTGACGCTAAACATTCTTCTGCAATACATTCTTGTTTCAATGATGTTTTCTGATTTGCTAAAACAGAAGTAAAACCCATTTTTCGTAACGGATTAAAAACAGTGTGCGATTGTGGACAATTGAAATCTCCTACGAACATCAAATTTAGACTTGGATATTCTAGAGGTAATAATTTAAAATATTTTATCTCGGTTTCTGGTTGTCTACTTTTGGTTATAGCATGAAAGTTTACGATAGTAACTGTTTTTTTATCTAGTTCAAAAGTAGCAAAATAGGGTTCGCGGTCTATTTCTAGATTGTATTTCTGCTCTAACCATGCTTTGCCTTTGAGTTTTACTTTACTTGTCTTCCAGATAAAAGCATAGCGCTCGGTTTTATAAGCACTGCTACTAGTAGGTTCGCTGATAACATAATCCCATTTTGTGCCTTTGCGATTGAGTTCATCGGCAAGTTTTGCAACTGCTTGCGATCCGCCATAACCTGCCACAACTTCCTGAATGGCAATAATGTCAAATTCTTTGACTGTATTAGCTATAAAAGTAATCTCAGAATCGGATTTTGATTTTCCTAAATTTTCGATGTTCCAAGATAGGAGTTTGGTTTGGGAGAATAGGGAAGTGTTGAATAGTAAAAGGAATAGGAATATTTTTTTCATTATTCTGTAATCCTATTTATTTTGGTCATTAATAGTTCAAACCGTTCCTTAACAATTAAGGGGTGAATGTGCATAGACAATATCTCATCTGCATTTTTGTGGCTTTTTAAAAAGAGAATTTCTTTTTTTAGATACCTTTTTACAGCTTCATCAGCACCTAAAATTTCATTAACTATTGTAGTTCTGTTGTCTAATACGAATATAATATCTTCAAAATCGTGACTACCTCTGTAATCGTTAAAACCTCTATTTTTAAATGCTTCAAATTTTGTAGCCAAAAAATAGGGTGCACTCAAAATTTGAATGCTTATATTATTCCCAATCACAACTTTTTTTAAATCTTTGAATCCTGGAGCATACCAACTATTGGAATCTCCAATGGCACTGTTTTCTGCAGGCATAATATCTATCGGAATTCCTTTGAATTTATAACTGCAAATAGCATGTCCGAATGGGTCAGGGAAGAATTCCAGTTCTGAAAGGCGTTCTTGAATGGTAGCCCATTCAAAATAGTTTCCTGTTTTTAAAGTTATATCAATGTCTTCAGTAGGTCTTATTTCTTCCGAAGCTAGGTCGTCGTTGTAAAGATTGATTACAGCACCACCAACAAAGACTACTTTTTGTCTTAATTCCTTCAAGCCTAATGCTACATTTAGGAGCGATTGAATGTCAATAAATTTACTCATCCAAGATTCTTTTTTTTAATTCTAATTTTACCATTTCTTTTTCTCTTGTGCTTCCAACTCGCAGTACATCTACCATTGCCAAGAGTTCGTATAAAGTAGCATCTTTTAAACTTGCATCAACAGCGGAATTATAAAGCGGAATAATAGCCTGTCCTCTTATGTTTCCTTTGGCATAAGGCCAAACATATACTTCTGTTGCTTGTATCATTTCGTTTATTGGTGCTGCTGAATGTGCTGTTGCAATACCTCGTACTACTGCTGCTGGTCTTTGCGGAAAAACATAGCTCATACCGTGTATTAAAAAATCATAAAAAGCTATTTTGTTGACTTTTTTACCCGAAAAATCAAGTAATTGAGCATATTTGGAGCGTTGCAAAGATTGACTAATTTCGGATTGGCTCATATTTAATTCTTGTGCCAATATAAGTTGTTGCCATTCTTTGCTGTCTAATGCGATGATTTTTAATAAAACCAAAATATCTTGAGGCTTCATATTGTATTTTGATGCTACCATAATTTATAATATTTCATATTGCGATATGCAATATTATAACATATTATGTTATTTTACAATATTTTATAAAAAAATATCGCATATTGCGATATGCGATATTTTTGTATAAGGTAAGTTTGTATTTTGGAATATGAATGTAAAACTACATAATTATTCTACCGTTAGTTCAAAGGTAATGCCGTTTTCATCAACGCCTTTTAATTTTCCGTAATCATACCATTCAACTTCAATCTCATATTCGTTGCCTTTATCATCTTCAATTTTTCCAGCACCAGATTTGCCTTTTATAATTATGCTTCCTGTGATTTGGTTTCCATCTTCATTAGTCCCAACAATATCATAATTATACTCATAATTTTTTGAAGTTCCAGTTCGATATTCATAATCGAATTTTTTGTCTTTATGTAATGTTTTAGCTTCCTCTTGAGTGATAGTTTCTATGTCATCGGGTTTGATTTTTTGAACGTTTTTCTGTTCTTTATAAAAAGATTGGGTTTCTTCTGCATTTGATGAAAATTTTTTGCAGGAGATGAAAAGTGAAATTATAAAGAATAAATAAATTCTCATGGATTATATTTCATTTATTTCTTTTTCAATCAACTTAAATCTGTCTTTAACGTCTTCTCCCATATAAAAATCAAGTAAATCTTTCTTAGTTAATGTACCTTGACTTAAAAAGCGTTTTAAATATTCTTGATTGAATTCCATCAAAAGCATTGATTTATCAAGTTGTTTTAGAATGGCTTTGTTATTTTCGATGTTATTTAAAACTAATAATTTCACTGAAAGAATTTCGTTAATGTCTTTGATTATCCTATTTACAATTATCGACAATAGGTGTTTATCAAACTCTATTTCTTTTGCATTTGTTGCAATATCACGAGCTAACATATAAGCAATTATGAGATTTGAATAATCTCCTTTTTGAGAATTAATAATGGCTACAAAACCTATTTCAGGAATGTAACCAACATTGTCAAAGTTTTTGAGAATAGAATTATCTACTAACGAAATATCAAAAACAATGATACTCACTTTTGAATCTCTGTTGGCTTGAGCTTCTATTAATTGACTCCACGCTGTATCTGTTTTCCGAGTAAAGATTTCTTTGTTTTCTATTTCTCCAAAACGAATGCTTTTATCAAACTTACATTCAATGGCAATCTTTAAATCAGGTGAGCCATTTACTTCGCAAATAATATCTCCTGTTTTGTTTTTAGGAAGATTTCCTGCTGTATTTCCTGTTAAGAAAGCTCTGTCTTTTAATCTTTTTTCTGAAAAGTAATTGTTTAAAAATCCTGCTATTTCATCTTCGGCTAGAGTTCCTTTGATGGTAGATTTATAAAACAACTCTTTTTTCATTTCGAAAATCATTTTTAGACTTTCTAATTCTGTACCTAACTCGTTATTGGTTTTGGCTAAAAAAGCTGAAATTCTATCCTCCATTAATGCTAAAACACCAATGTAGATAGCGCGAAGCAATTTTTCATCGCGTTCAGTAGCTGATAAATTATCAAAGTAGTTGAAAACAATGGGGTTTTCAATTTCGAATTCTTTGATTTCTATGCGTTTAAGTTGCTGGTTGATTTTTATTGTTGACATGATTACTCGCTGTATATTTCTAAGATTTTTTGCTTAAATGTTTCTGATAATATAAAATCGTCATTAATAACAAAACTTATAGCTTTATATGCTTTACCACTGGATACTTTTTCAGTCATTCCTAATTCTTCTTCAATATCATTTATTAATATATGCGTTCTACCAATAGAATTGTCAATACATTCCTCAATTATATTAGTTGATATATCAGCACTAGCCCATCCGTTAGAATCTTTATTAGCTTGATGATCTTTATCATAAACTGCTGAATATTTTATTTTAAATTTATTTAGTAAATTAATATATAGTGGAATGTTACTTTTACTTCCACAGTCAATTATGGTAAAATCGTACCTAAAAGTACCTAGTGATTTAGCAATCATAGGTATAATTGTTTTATCTGTTTGACCTTCAACAAGAATTACCTTTTTTGCAAAGAATAGTTCACTCCTTTCAGGATTAATCCAATAACTTAAATTGAATTTTTTCTTATCATCGACGTCAGTAAAAACGTCATTTATATATTGTAAAATTTTTGTTCCATCAACTATATTTTCTTTTTTAACTATACAAATAGATTTATGAAATTCTAAATCTAAAAAAGAACTTGAATGTGTACATAAAATCACTTGACTTTCATCTCTAGACAAATTTACTAAAGAAGAAAATAATTCTTTTTGTGCTTGTGGATGTAAAAATAATTCGGGTTCTTCAAATATAAAATAAGTAGATCTTGAAGCTCTTCGAGTTGAGCCTTCAGAAACTTCGTCGTTATTTAATTCTGCTCTATCTTGTTTTATTACTTTTGACCACGCCTTAATTAAAGCAAAAATTAAAGCTCTTTGTAATCCATGTCCTTTTCGCGAAATATCAGTTTTAATTCCATCATCGATTGAAACATTTGCTCCAACTCTAAAAATATCATCAACATTTGGTGGAGAAATTTGAATATCAATTTTTGTATCCCAACTTAATAATTCATCATCTAATAAAGTTTCTAAGGTTGTCAAATCTGTTGGTCTTGAGGTATTTAATTCTCCATCAATATTTGTTTTATTAAGAATCTTTGTCAATGCTATAATTTTCTCTTTAGCTTCAATAAATTGTGGATTATTTTCAGATATTTTATTTATAACTCTAGAATAAAGTTGACCAAAAAGAGAATTTCCATTTGGCTTTAATTCATCGGAAGCATTTTTTACTGAAGGAATAAAAAACAAATCCCCAAAACTTCCTTTAGCAACATTTTTTAACCCTAAAAAATTTGTTTTCTCAAGTTTATAGTTGAATTCCAAATTTGCAATATTTTCCTTAATGTATTCGCTTTGAGCAAATTTGAATTGCTCAATTGTTATTGCTCCTTTTTCAGGCAAGAATGAAGATAGAGGTAAAGTTTCCGCAATCTCTCTCTTTTTTAATTCAGAAATTTTAGATTCTTTTAGCCAATCTTCATTAGGTTCTTCAATATATCCATTATATATGAATGTTCCGTTTTTTGTTGCCGTTTTTCTAACTCTTATTTTATTATCCGATGAAACATATTTTTTAAAAGTAGTATTTTCTGCTTCTGATAATTCTCCAAATTCAATTTCTACCCATAATTCAATCCAATCACCATTAAAATCTAAATTTTGATGATTAATCTCTCCAAAAAAAAACAGAATAGAACTTAATACATTTGATTTTCCATGATTATTTTGACCAATGAATATCATTAAATCTTCAAAAAAAACATTTTCACTAACTATTGATCTCCAATTAGAAATCTTTAAATTATTTATTTTCATTTATTAATCATATTTAAATTTTACATAAGAATTAATATAACTATTCAAACCTGAACCACTTCGTGCTAAAGACTTCATGTTATCAACGTGATTTTTTCCTGCTTTTCCTTGATAACTGTATTGGTAAGTTTTTGAATTTCCAGTAAATTTGACCCTAATATAGTCATTTCCTATTTCATAACCAGATACTCCTGAATTTCCACTTGAGTTTCTATATCTTTCCATAAAATTAAAGCTTTATTGTTCTGTATCTACTGTTATTTCTTATGTTGGCTGAAAAATATGTTCCGTGTGAATTTGCATTCATTAAATCTTCATAAACATCTAAGGGTACATTTAGATATTGATAAACTCCACCGTGATTAAATTCTATCTCTAGAATGTTATTTATTTCATCATAACCGATTGATGCTAAATTTGATGATCTTACTGTTTCTCTTTCCATTTTATTTATTTTTTATTTCGTCAATTTTACTTTTTGCTTCTTCAAAATATTGTTCAATTTGATTTACATTATCAATAAATACAGAACTATCGGAACCATATTTCTCCAATTTTAAATACCAAGTTGATTTGCCTTTACTAATATAATATCCAACTTGGAAACCATCTACCGTTGTAAATTTATTTTCAAGATAATCAGGATTAGTTGCTAAATCTTTTTCGACATCAGTTTTTAATGGCTGAATCGCTTTTATAACTTCAATCAAATCATTATATTCAATCGATGCAGTTGGATTACTATATTGACCAGTTTTTACTATTTGGTAGAAATAGGTAGATAAAGATCCAGAACTTATTTTCCTTATTCTTGTTTCAATTAATTTGCCATAGGATTGTTTTATTCCAGATAAATTAAAATCAACAAACTTCATAATTGTGCCTGTTTTTGATGCAAATGCATCCATTTTTGTTTTTTCTTTTTCAATTTCTTTTTTTGCATCTTGGGCAAATGAACTTGAAAAAATAAAAAAAGATAGAATTATAATGATATAATTTTTCATTGTTTAGGATTTTTTAATTAGTTGAATACTCATTATTTTTTATTAAAAGCATCTTCTATTTTATTAGAAAGAAAAACGTTCCCTAAAAGACCATAGCCAATTGATTTTTCTTGACCTTCATATGTGAATTTTGTAATAGAGAAAAGAATATAATTATCACAACTAACCCCATTTTCAACCATTGTATTAATTAGAGTAGTTCCTAATAAACTTCCTAAGGCTTCAAAACCATTGCTTGAAGTAGTTTCATTTTCTTTCAATTGTTTTTGGTATAAAGATGTAATTGTAGATTTTACTTTTTCTTTATGTGCAGCTTGATTTGGATTTGTAAAAATTGCTATTATTAAAATAATAACCACTGTAATTAAGACTATTTGTTTTGTTTTCATAATTTATTTTATTTGATTAAATTTTAGATAAATGTTTGATACTTATATGTTGATTTAGAGAGTTCAAATAAATTAATATTTAGTTATAAGAGGTAATAATGTCGTCTGATTTCATATAAAAACAGGAAGGATCATAATCGTCCCAACAACACTGATATTCTGGCCCGTTTCCGTAATCAGAAGTATTTACATCATTTGGTTTTCCTCTTAAATATAATAGCATGTCATAATTCATTCCTATCCATATTTTTTTATTAGCGATTCTTTCACAATCTTCTCTTGACCATTCTGGATGCTTTTTTTGTATTTTACCCGCTTTAGTTTTTTTAAAATTTGCTTCCTCAATTTCAGCTATTTTATTTAGACTATCTTGTAGTTTTTTTTCTGCAACAGTATCTATGATTGGTTCTGGGTATAGAGTTTCAGTAGTTGAATTTGTATTTTCAGAACCAGTTTTATTGCAAGTATTAACTAAAACAGCTATGAAAATGACTATCACAATAAACATTAAACACCCTTTTGAAGTTTGATTCTTTTTTATTTTTATTTTTTCCAAATCAACAGGAGCGCCACATTTCGGGCAATTTTTTGCTTCATCACTAATTTTAGTATTACATTCGGAACAATTTACTAAAGCCATAATTTTTGTTTTTTAATTAATAATCCCCCAAACCTACAACCCTTAAAAATCGTTATTTTACGGTTTTCCTCATTTCGGGTATTTTTTTTAATCTATTAAGGTTCAATTCCTCGAAACTCTACTCCGATTTGTTTTTTGCCACAGATTACACTGATTAACACAGATTTTTGTTTGTAAATTTGTGTTGACTTCTTCAATGCCAATTGAGCTGTGCCTAGAGGTAGTTTATTAAATCTCATTTTATAAAAGCTACTTACTCTTCCAGATTTTAAAAAACAAATAAACCACGCAAATAAAACCAAATGCCATGACTGCTATTTGTAGTATAAATAATATTTCAATAGTCAGATAAAATTGCTTCACGGGTAGATTTTTAAATAATTAATTGTTTAAGGCATGTATTAATTTCATCTGGATTTTTAATTTTCTATTTAACTGTTTCTGGTTCAGTAATTGTTTGCTTTGGGCTTGGTTTAATTTATTGTTTAAATCTTCGAATTTTGCTTTCATATAAGGGTATTTACCAGATGAATTAGTGTCTCCTTTTAAGGATTTTTTGTAATGCTTGATGTACTCTTTGATATAATTTGAATAATCATTTAGGCATTCGTCCCATTTGTTTGTGGGTTTGCTGGTGATGTTCTCTGAATCATTTACTTTAATTGTGTTTTGATTTTTTTTCAATATTGGATTTTTTTTTCTCAAAATTAAAAGTAACAGAAATGACTTCCTTACGGGAAACCATAAAGCAGTAAAAAAAAATTAAAACACATTAAAATGATATTGGCAATGCACAAAATCAAAATAATGCACTTCAATATCTTTAGCTTTCATAAGTGCTACATATTCATTTAAAGGCACGCCCAAATAGTGATGGATTGTTTGAAGTTTAAACTCTATTTCGAGTATTTCGTTTACTTCGTCATATCCTACCGAAACTATGTTGGGTTCGCATACTTGGTAACGTTTCATGTTGGTGCTTTTCTAATTGATTTTTTTTCAAACTTAAACCCAATAAAAAACTATTCCTTACGGGAAACCGTAAAGGGGATAATTATTTTTGAAAAAGTTAAAAAGTGAAGGTTTTTCAGAACTGTTTTTTGATACAATTCCGAAGAAAAAAAGTGGAATGACTCGAATTGTTAGTAGAAATTTTTTGGTTACACTAACCCTAAATCTTTTGCTATTGCTATAAGATGTACGTTATTGCTGGCTTTGAAGTATATTTTGAGTTTATTAATACGTTTTTCGAGACTACTATTACCATTGGGGATTATTCCTGATGTATTGAATTGTGATGCGATTTCCTCAATTGTTAATCCTTTGGACAAAAGTTTCAAAAGCGAAATATCATAGGCTTCGATTTCTAACAGTGAACGATCTCTTAAAGCATGAGATAGTTCTGGAGAAAGGATTTTTTCGTCATTGCTAAAAACGCTTTGAATGGCTTTTTTGAGTTCTGGAATACTGTTTCTCCCTTTAGAAACATAGGCATTGATTCCTAAATTATTAAAAAGGGATTTTATTCTAAAGGATTTATCTTCGATAGAAAAAATTATGGTTTTGATGTTGGGTTGCACTTTTTTTACAGCTTCTATGAGTTCATCGCCTGACTTCAACTTGTTTTCTCGATGGTCTTCTTTGAATGACAAATCGCTAATTAGTAAATCATAAGGTGAATTATCATGGAGTGCTCTTTTTATTTTTAGAAAAGCATCATCACAGTATTTAGCATAATGAATTTCGGAAATAGAAAGTTCTTCTAGTGCTTGAACCACAGCAATACTGATGGTGTCTAAATCTTCGGCTACTAAAACTTTATTAAACATAAAAACTACAATTATATTGGAAATAAGAAACTTGTTTTGAATCCTTTGTTAGATTTAGTATCAAAAGTAATTGTTCCTTTTATAGCCAGAATACGGTTTTCCACATTTTGGAGTCCATTTTTCAAATTTATTTTCTCGAATGCTGCTCCAATCCCGTTATCACTGTAATCTATTTGTAGTTTGGCATCGTTTTTTTTGAAAGTAATCACGACCAAACTGCATTTACTGTGTTTTTTCATGTTGACTAATAACTCTTGCAAAACCCTGTAAACAGCAATTTTTTTATTACTCTCGATTATATCCCAATTTACAGCATCTAATCCGTTGATTAAGATATTGACTGAATTTGTGTTAAAACCAGACATCATTTCTTTTAGCGTGGGAACAAATTGTGTTCCAGTATCAATAGCGCTATTTTCTCTTGAAATGTTTCGTGTTCTGGAATAAATAATATCTAGATTGGTGAGTAAAACCTCTTTGTTTTGGTTTGAAGATAAATCTTGAGTTTCGGCAAAAGCCATAGTATGAAAGACATCGTTTGCAAGTTCGTCGTGCAATTTTTTTGCAATTCGGGTTTCGGTATCATACGAGGCTTTGATTTTTTCTCTTTTGCTTTGAGCTATTAAAAAATAAGCGATAAATACAGTTGTTCCAATACTAATTACTATTAGAATTAAAAGGAGTAGATTTCTATTTTTTTGTTTTTCTAATTGAAGTGCATTTTCTGCTTTTTGAGCTTTTAGTTTTAGGTTTTCGTCTTTTTCTTTCTTGGAATCATACTTTATTTTGGCAAACTGATTTTTGGCTTTTTGCCTCACTTTGTTTATGCTGTCGTTGAGGTTGAGATGCATTACAGAAAATTTTTTGGATTCATTCCCTGTACTAGTTTTTATTAATAAAGCCAACGACTTCAATCGGTCGTCAACATTGTTTACTTTAGTTGCCTTTTGATAAGCTAGTTTGGCGTAATTATGAGCTAGATTTGGGTTGCTTTTTTCGTAAAATTCCGAAAAGTGATTATAACTTGCAGTCATTCCGAAATCGTCCTTTATCTTTTTTCGAATAGTTGTTGATTGATTTAGATAGTCAAGGCTTTTTAGATTTCCTACTTTGAAACAGGCATAACCCAAATTATCTAGTATTCTTGCCTGATTTTCGGGGTTTTCTTGCACCTCTTTTTCGAGTGTTAACGGCAGTAGAATTTGTATGGCATGCGGGTAGTCTTTCTTGTCTAAATAGACAACCGCTATATTATTTTTGAGAATTGCTTTTTGCAAGTTATCTACCGCTAGATTAAGGGCTTGATTATAATAGTAAATGGAATTTTCAAAATCAAAAAGATTTTTGTAGTTGATGCCCAATGTGTTGTAAACGGCAACTTTGTAATAGGAATTGGTGGTTTTTTGAAAAAAAGATACTGCTTCGGTTGCACTGGTCTCACTATCAGAATAATTGCCTTGCATTTGCTGAATTATAGCCATTTTTAATACTGAATAAATTATCTTTTCATTATCAGATGTTGTAGTACAAGCTAATTTAGATTTGTTATAATAGTAGTAGGCACTATCATAGGTTTGCTTTTCAAAATGTTTTTCTGCAAGTGAAAAATAGTGTTGGTATTCAGGATTGATTTTGGGTTTGGGAATATCAGCTGCTTCTTTTTTGCAGGAACATATCCCAAAAAGAAGGATTAAGAATAAATTAAAAATCGGGAAATGAAATTTTTTAAATATAATTCCCCGAAAATACAGAAATTTATTAAATTTAAATACAAATTTAATTATGATTTTGTATTATTATTTTGGTGGAGGAACTGGAGTTTGACCACTTTGTCCACCACTGGAATCCGCATTTACGGTAACTTGGGATTTGTTTTTGGATGCAGCATAGTCCGCTTCATCATTGCTACAAGAAATCATCGCTACACTTGCCACGACATACATCGATACTAAAATTGCTTTTTTCATTTTTTTTGAAATTAAAAATTAGACATAAGTTGGGCTGTTCGATACTTAAATCGAATCCTAGCCTGAGCATAAAACCATTAACAACGGAATGCTCTTTTGCTTTTTTTGGGAAGTGAAGTGTACTGAAACAGAATGGCAGGATTTATACTTCCCGAATAAACGTACCATGCTGTTTAGCAACACTTTTTTAGAAGTAGTTTTGTACATTTGTCTTGATTGCAGGTCAAGGCAAGAACTAATTCTGAAGCAAAGGAATAGGGTTTTTGAGCGACGATTGACTTCGGATTCCAATCATTCCGATGATTCCGAACAATTCTAAATCATTCCGATTAATTCCATAAATAGTATGAATAGAAATTCAATTGAAGATTACAAAAAGGATATCAAGGCTAAATATGAAGAAGCAAAAACAGGAGAGTTTTCAGGATTTTTGTTGAAACCTTCTCCCGCTGAATTGAAAAATTTATGTTTACTATTGTTTGATAAAGGAATTAGTAAACAGGATCAAGAAATATTAGATATTTTTTTTGAACTTGATGATAAGTCCAGTAAGCGAAAACAGATGGAACATTTTAATGTGGATAAATTAAAACCGGTAGGTAATTTTCTGAGGGTAAAAACGGAAAATACCAGAACTGTAAGTCTTGATTTAATAGCGTTTTTGGTAGATTTCAATCCAAGACCATACAAGAAATTTATTGGAGGAAACAAAGAGGAATTGACAGATGCTGTTGAAGTAAATGAGATTTTACGAAAAGATGAATGGGTTGAGAATGAAAATAAAAAAGAGGTAGCATTTTTCGAACAATTTAAAAAGAAGAGTGTTTCAAAGCGAATAGCTTTTGCGGTGATGCCATTATTAGTTTTTGGTGCTGCGGGTTATGGTGTCAAAAACATTTTTTTTCCGAATAAGAATTGTATGTTTTGGAATAAAACCCATTATGATGCAGTGGTATGCGATAAAGGTAATGATACCCTCGAAGTTTACCCTTTCAATCAAGAGGTATTGGATAATTTCAAAAAAATAAAGGTTTCTGATACGACTACTTTTTTTAAAAATGGGGATACAGACCATCCTTTAGTTTGGTATGGAAAAGCACCTGATAAAAAAGAATATGAATATTTTAATCAACCAGGATTGCATCCCGAAACTGGAAAAACATTGAAGCCTGTATCAAAATATATTATCGAGAAATACATCCTTAAAAATGATTAATAGTTTGTATCTCGATTGCGCTCGATAGGACAAAAAGTATTATTAGATAAGTTGATTTAATCACCAACTGATATAAATTAGCCCCGATAGCAATGAAAATCCCACGTCATTGCGAGGCACGAAGCAATCCCGTGGATTGCAATGAATAGCGGGACGACTGTTGTGATAAATCGAAAATGTTGTGCTCCTAAAAACAAAAAACCCAATTCGCCGTGGAGAACTGGGTTTCTATATAAGTAAGTAATTTAAATTGAGTTGATAAAACGTTTATTTTACTTTATGAAGTATTGCTTTGAAAGCTACTGGGTGGTTCATGGCTAAATCGGCAAGAACTTTACGGTTCAATTCGATGTTATTAGCTTTGCATTTCCCAATGAATTGTGAATAAGACATTCCTTCTAATCTGGCTCCAGCGTTGATACGTTGAATCCACAAAGCGCGGAAATTTCTTTTGTTCACTTTTCTATCACGGTAAGCGTAGCACATTGCTTTCTCAACCGCATTTTTCGCAACTGTCCAAACGTTTTTACGACGACCAAAGAAACCTTTGGCTTGCTTCATTATCTTTTTTCTTC
>NZ_JANNXH010000020.1:0-48694 GCF_031409475.1 Flavobacterium sp.
CTACTCCAGAGTAATAAACCCCAACTGCTCTGCATCACCATTATAAATATTAACATCTACATTGCCTTTTATTCCGGAGACAGTAGCTTTCTCGGTAAATTGCCAAAAGAGCCAATCCTCCTTTATTTCTTCGCGATAAAAGTTATAATTGGCAATCCAAAAAAGATAATCCTTAAACTCTTCTTTCAAAAAATCATCATAATAGTTCTCCCCAGTATAAATTATAGGACGGACTTTATAATGTGCTTCAACTAAAGCCAACCATCGTTTTAAGCCAATTTTGAGATTGACTATCGATTGTTCCTTCGGTAATTTTTCGATATCGAGAACTGGTGGCAAATCTCCTTTTTGCAAATGAACTGTTTTTATAAAAAGTTTGGCTTGTTCCATTGAATTTTCATTGGGACGATAATAATGATACGCTCCACGAATTAGTTTCGCTTTTTTAGCTCCTATCCAATTTGTTGCAAATTTACTATCGATCTTATCATTACCAGCTGTGGCTCGAATAAAAACGTAGCGCAAAAGGTGTTTTTGTTCTAATGTATCTACCAAATTCCATTGAATTGTTCCTTGATATTGCGATACATCAATTCCTATGACTTTATCTTGATGTTTTTCTAACACTTGAATATTTCGAATGTCCGAAATACGTTTATTTTCGGATTCATTTGTTAAAACTTTATCCGATTTGAAACTAAAATAATAAGCTAAACTATTTCGATAATGATACACAAGACCAAAAATAAAAATAAGTAAAACGAATAAAACGGAATATTTTTTAGCAAAAAAAGAAGTCTTCTTTTGCGGTTTACGTCTGACACTAGTTTTACTTCTTGCAATTTTCTTCCGCATCAATAAACTACTTTTTTAGGTATTGGTTGTTCATTATTGAAAGCAAAACATAAAAAAGGATCACTAATGGAATTCCCAAGTATTGGAAAAAAACCAACAACAAAACCGACAAAGTTAAAAAGACGATTTGTAAAGCATTTTTTTGGAAACTAAAATCTTTTATTTTTAAAGAAAACAAAGGGATTTCGGCATTCATAATGTAAGCACTTAATAAGGTGATTGCCAATAAAACCCATTGGTTAAAAATAACTCCTAAAAAATTATCATCAAAAAAACCTAAATTTATCAAGGGTAAACTCATGACAAATAGTGCATTTGCAGGTGTAGGTAATCCAATAAATGAGTTGGTTTGACGTGTATCTATATTGAAATTTGCTAAACGATAACATGCTCCAAGTGTAATTATAAAACCTAAAAACGGAAAAGCAATATCACACCAGGTCCAATGTTCTATTATCCTATTAGCATACATCAATTTATACATTACAAACCCAGGCGCAACTCCACTTGTAACCATATCAGCTAGTGAATCTAATTGCAAACCAAGTGGGCTTGAAACCTTGAATAATCGTGCAAAAAAACCATCAAAAAAATCAAAAAATATTCCCAAACAAACAAAGAAAAAGGCATATTCAAATTCGTTTTCAGCTACAAAAACTATAGCAATACAACCACAAAAAAGGTTGAGTAATGTAATGATATTCGGGATGTGTTTTTTAATTTGCATCGTTTATAGATTAAATGGTCAAAGTTCACAAATTTAATATAATAAGTGAATGAGAAGCACGTTTTTAGTAGAGATTTAACCCTTTCAGGGTTTAAAAACGGGAAAGGGTTGTTAAAAAAGAAATAAGCTCATTAAAAAATTATATTTTTGATAAAAAATTAAACAGTCCAAAAGGACTGAAAAAATAGACAGCCTTGAAGAAGATTCAATTATTGCTTTTGTTTTTAGTATTTTCCAATTCATTTAGTCAAGCGGTACGCAAATATTCGAATGAGTTTATGAATATTGGCGTTGATGCGGCCGCATTAGGCATGGCAAACGCAGTGACTTCGAGCACAAATGATGTCAATGCGGGTTATTGGAATCCTGCAGGATTGGTGCATCTTGAAGACCATCAGTTTGCTGTTATGCACGCCAATTATTTTGCAAATATTGCTCAATACGACTATATAGCTTATTCAAAACCTATAGACGACAGAAGTGCTTGGGGCATTTCGATGATTCGTTTTGGTGTAGATGACATTTTAAACACCACCGAATTAATTGATAGTCAAGGAAATATTGATTACAACCGCATCAGTCTATTCTCAACTGCTGATTATGGTTTTACATTTTCGTATGCTCGAAAATTACAAGTTCCCGGTTTTCAATATGGTGTAAATGCCAAAGTAATTCGGAGAGTTATTGGTAAATTTGCTAGTTCATGGGGTTTTGGTTTTGACATTGGATTACAATTTGAAAAAAATGATTGGCAGTTTGGATTGATGTTACGTGATATTACCACAACGTATAATGTGTGGAATATTGATGAAGATGAGTATGCAAAAATAGCCGCTGCGATTCCAGGACAAAATCAAGAATTACCGGAAAGCACCGAAATAACAGCTCCAAAAGCGCAACTAGGATTGTCCAAGAAATTTATCGTTCGGTATGATTACAGTATTTTGGCTGCAGCCAATTTGAACATGCGATTTGCTAAAACCAATGATTTAATTTCGACCGATTTTGTGAGTATTGATCCCGCAATAGGTATTGAATTTGGCTATACCGACTTGGTTTTTTTACGAGCTGGAGTGGGGAATTTTCAAAATTTAGTTCAACTAGACAGCACCGAGAAAATAAGTTTTCAACCCAATCTTGGTTTAGGATTCAAGTACAAAGGCATTCAAGTAGATTATGCCTTAACCGATTTAGGAAATCAAAGTGCGGCTTTATACTCGAATATCTTTTCGGTAAAAGTAGATTTGGGACTTTTTAGAAATTAAATTTGAAGTTTTAAATATTTACAATATGAATTCCGTATTCAAAAAAATCTTATTTATTATTCTGTTAATGGCTGCTGTAAATGGTTTTAGTCAGCAACAAATATTGTCAAAAAACGCCACTGTTAGTATACTTACTTGTGATTTGGGCAATGAATCCTATTCCTTATTTGGTCATACCGCAATAAGAATTACCGATATAGAAAACCAAATAGATGTTGTGTACAACTATGGAGCTTTCGATTTTGCAACCCCAAATTTTGTAGCCAAATTTACAAAAGGAGATTTACAATATTTTGTAGTAGCGCATTCGTTTACTGATTTTATAAACCAATATCAATATGAAAAACGAAGTGTTTATGAGCAAGAACTACTGTTTTCAGGTGTTTATAAACAAAAATTATTTGATGCTTTAAATAAAACCCTACAATCTGACGACCGTTTTTATACCTATAAATTTATAGATCAGAACTGTACAACGATGGTAGTTGACATTATAAATTGGACATTGAATTTAAAAGTAATCGAGAAAAAAGATAAAACAACAATTACGTATAGAAGCATTTTATTCCCTTATTTCAATGGTCATTTCTACGAGCAATTAGGCACCAGTATTATTTTTGGAAAAAAAGTAGATCAACTTGGTAAAAAAATATTTCTACCGTTTGATTTACTTCAAAGTCTAAAAACGGAAACTTTTAATAGCCAACCGTTGGCAAAAGCAACCGTAACTTTGATCGCTTTTGAGAAACAAACCCAAACATCATGGTGGAATACTATTTATACCTATTTGTTCGTTCTTGGATTCATTCTACTAATAAACAAAATAAAAATAGATTTTATATACCTTACAATTATAGGAATTATAGGGGTTTTCTTTGCTAGTGTAGGGTTTTATTCATTTCACCAAGAATTAAGCGCAAATTATAATGTATTATTGTTCAACCCAGTATTGCTTGTAATGCTCTATTTTTATGGTATTAAAAATAAAAAATGGATTTACAAACTAGCACTATTTAATCTCTTCTGCTTGTTAGTTTATGTAGTAATCCTAATAAACAAAGCCTATTTATTGATTGTGTTGCCTTTAATAATTACGAATGGAGTAGTATTAATTAAACTGGCTATTCAAAACAAAAAACCAATTTCTATAATTATTTAAAAAAGAATATAACGCTAATTTACAAATCAGTAAAATTTTAAAGCTATTTTCTGAAATCTGAAATCTCCTATTTACTGTCCTCTATAAAACAAAACCGTACTGATCGTTTTTATGGTGATGTTTAAATCTAGGAAAACGCTTCGATGTTTGATGTAATACAAATCGTATTGCAGTTTGACAAGACTATCTTCTAACGATTCTCCATAGGAATAATTAACTTGCGCCCATCCTGTTAGTCCGGGTTTAATAACGTGTCTGGTTTCATAAAAAGGCATAATTTCGGCAATTTCTTTGACAAAAAATGGGCGTTCGGGTCTTGGACCTATGACTGCCATATCACCTTTAATAATATTTACAAATTGAGGTATTTCATCTATTCTTGTTCTGCGTAAAAATTTTCCAAAAGGAGTAATTCTCCTGTCATTTGAAGTAGAAAAAGCGGCTCCATTTGGCTCTGCATTTTGAACCATAGTTCTAAATTTGAATATTTTAAAAAGTGCTCCGTTCTTACCTACTCTATCCTGAGTGTAAAAAAGCATTCCTCTATTTCCAATAAAATTGCCAATTAAGATAAAAGGCAGTAATACAATCCCAAAAGACAATCCCAGAATTGAAATTAAAAGTTCAAAAAACTTTATTGCTCCTAAATAAATTTGATTGTTGTTGCTGCGACTAAATGGGAAAAACTTATAAAAATCTCTTGTAATATATTGAACCGGAATGCGCTGTGTTTTCTCTTCATAAACTTGAGTATATTCGCGAATAGTATTTCCGTTTTCTAATAAGTACAGGAGTTTTTGATACAAGTCTACCGTAATGTCTTCGGTTTTTTGTGAGGCAATAACGATTTCAAAAATGTTGTTTTCGTTGACATAAGGAATTAAATCTTGCAATTTAATATTTTTTACAAAATGGTATTCAAAACCTTCATTTTCTGAAGAATCTGAATTTACATAGGCTATTATTTTATAATGAGGATCAACATTCTCAAGTCCTAAAATTAATTCCTCGATTTGTTCTTTGTCACAAACTAATAACACATTTTGCACAAATCGGTTGGATGCTAAAAATTGAACATAAAATATTCTCCAAATTAATAATGCAAAAGATAGTGTTAAATAAAACAGCATTATTTCGAGTCGTTGTGAAGGCAATTCAGCCGAAAATATTGGCGTTAGCAAATAAAGCAAAACCGTTAATACCGATGTGATTAGGGTGTTTTTTATGATTTGAAATTGATTGCTAGCAGATTGCAAATCATACATTTCAAAAACAGTACCCAGAATGTTAATATAAAAAGCTACTATTAACGCATATTGAAAATGAACAGAGGTTTCATATAAGTATTGCAAGTGAAAGTAACTTCCAATAAAGTATAGCGCCAATAACACAAACACAACGTCGAAAATTCGCAACAGAATTTTTCGTTCCGAAACCTCAAAATGGATTTTATTGTTTTTATTCATTATAATTGTTTCCTACTGCTTTTAAACAGACAAATCTAAACAATCATACTATAAAAGCAATATAAAATCGATGAACGGCACTATTAGTATTTTAAAACCTCATTAGAGATTTCTTTTTTCTTGTTTACAAACCCGAAATTAACATTCAGCAAAGCAAGAGAATAGACAAAAGCAGGTGCAGCCGTTCGCATGGCTGCATGATTAATCGTTAAAAACCAAAACACAACAAAACACAACAAATACATATTGAATTTGTTTTCTAAATACAAAACGAGCGGCGTGAAAAACAATATTAATAAACAAATAATTCCCAATGTTCCATGCTCTGCAAGCATTCTCGTGATTTCATCATGAGAAACAAGAGCATCTTCCCCTGTCATCATAGATCTTTCTTCAACTCCTTTTCCAACACCAACACCAAAAATAGGGTTCTTTAAAAAAATATCAATTTCTTGTTTTGCAATGTCTTCTCGACCCGTAAATTTACTTGCTTTAGCTCTACCAAGAGCATCTTGATTGGCATAACGCTTGTCGATTAAACCACCCGTTTGAAACGAAGTATAAGCCCAAGTAATCATTAGTGCAAAGCATACTAATCCAAATATGTAATTCAATTTTACCCTTCCTTTAAAATTAGATTTAGAATACAAAAAAAACAACAATAAGACAATCATCAAAAGCCCGGTTATCATTCCACCTCTAGAAAAAGTAAGCACCCCACGATAAGTAATATTCAGGGCGATAATCAAATTCATGGCGATCATAAATTTTGTTCTGGATTCTAAAATAATCCTCGAAAAAAAGATAAACATTCCCATTCCTAAAATGGTAGCTACTTGATTGGGGCCAAAACCACCAGATGTTTGACTATTTGATCCAGTTCCTGTAATTAATTCACGAATATTAGGGGCGAAGAAAGACAAATAGACCATGCAACTTATTATAGGTAAACCCATACTCAAAAGTATATTGTTCATTTGATCTAATGGAATTTTCCTCCTGAATGTATAAATAGAAGCTATTCCTAAACAAACAGGACCTGAAATGTTAAAAGCTATAGTATTTCTCATTTCTGTTTCAAAGTTCAATACAAACGTTGTGAGCACTACACTAGGTATTAGTAACAATAAGAAAATCCAATAGGGTGTGGCACCTTTAGAAAATCCACTAAAATACATTCCCAGAAAAATATAAGCAATTACCCCATATTTTGATATTTCGTATAATGGATTTCCACCCGTCATCCTTAAAAAAACTTCGCTACCTACAACATAAGCAGCCGCAATTAATGCCTCATTATTTTTATTCTGCTTTTTTATAATATAAAAGGCTCCAAAAATAAAAATAAAGTAACCGTATATTTTTGCAAGAAATGGAACCAGAAATATAACAAACCCTATCCCAACGTGGAGCAGAATTAAATTCAAGTATAAAAAATCGTCCTTTTTCATTTATTACTATTTTGCATCCAATTTAGGTATTTTTTTATCACGGTTGTTTCTGAATAATTCATTTCAATCGTTTTATATAGTGCTTCTCCAAATCGAGTCCTTAACTTTTTGTTTTCAATCAATTGTACCAGAGCTTTATAAAATAAATCGGGTTCATTCGAAGGAATCAAAAACCCATTCATACCGTTTTCAATTAGTGTAGGTATTTCACCTACATCTGTGACTACCACAGGTTTTATATGGCTTCCATATTCTAACAAAGCTACTGGTAACCCTTCGGATTGTGAGGTTAATATTGCTATAGTAGACTGGCTGAGAATGTTTCCTACATCTTGTTTGGAACCGTATATAAAAATAGTATTTTCGAGTTGAAACTCAAATATTAATTTCCTGATTTTATTAGAATATTCATCATCAAAATCTTTGCCTACTAAATGAAAGCTCCATTCTGGATGCAATACTTTAAGAATTCTGGCAACTTCAATCAATAAAAAATGATTTTTTTGTTCTCTTAAATTAGCCAAACACAAAATACGTTTTTCATCGTTTCCTTTTAAAATAGTTTGCACTTTGACTTCTTTTTCTTTAGCCGAAAAATTTGGTAAATAGATCACATTTTTAAAATGCAGTTGCTGTTCTGCCCAAGTTTTAAGTTTTTGATTAACTGAAATAATTCCGTTAAAAAACAGAAGCGTTATTTTCAAGCTAATACTTGGTCTTGTAGATAGAAATTCACTGTCTCCATAATGATCGTGCCAAAATAATTGAATTCTAGGACAAGTAAGTTTTAATAAAAATGCAAAGAAAAAAGAAGTGCTGTGCGCATGAATATGCGTTACTTTGTTTTGTGTTACGAATTGTCGCAACCTAAAAATTGCTTGAAAATCAATAATGCTCTTTTTGTTTAAAAACAAATACACTACATTTTTATTTAAATGATACTGTAGCGTGCCTTCTTTTCGGGTAACCACTAATCCAGAAAACTCCATTTCATGAGAAATCGCATTGGCATAATTGACTGCCATACGCTCAGCACCGCCAGTTTCTAATGAATCTATGATTTGTAGAATGCGCATTTTATAGAGTGTTCATTAGCTTCTCAATCTCTTGCTCAAAAACATCCAACGTATATTTTCTGGACCAATCACATGCCGCAGTAGCCATTTGTTGGTAAACCATATTGTCTTTTATCATAGTTATAATATTACTGATATCAACTTCCAAGTTTCCAGTCAACAACAAACCTCTAGTTCCGTTATCCAGCATTTGTGGCACCACCGATGTTGGAATTGCCAATGGTACACAACCCCAAAACATGGATTCTGCCACTACTTTAGGCCAACCTTCAAAACTTCCGGATTGTAATACTAGAAAATGACTGTTTTTATAGACCTCAATTAGGGACTCTTTATTGGCATTGCCTTTTAGAAAAACACTTTCTTGCAAATTGTTTTCCCGTATTACTGTCGCTATTTCATCATAAAGAATTCCATCTCCATACAAATCTATTGTAGATTTAATTCCGGTTTTGTTGAGTGCTTTTACGATTTTTATACCATAATACGGGTTTTTCCCTTTGGTTAAAGTCCCAACAAAAACAAACTTTATGGGTGTTTGATTCGTATTCCGAATGTTTATGGGTTGTTTTTCATTTTCATGATAAGTAGCTGTAAAAAAAGATTTTATATTTTTAGAAGCATTATTCCAATCTCCATAAACTAAAACCTGCATGTTTCGGGTTAGGAACGTATTATTCAAAATCCATCTTTGCAAACGGTAACTCCAAGGTTGTACCGAATTAGAATCCCAATTGCTGGCATATTTAGCTGTTTTTATTTTATTAGGGAATAAAATCTGAACAAAACAACCCAATAACCCAATATTCCCTGGACAACGCACATGAATGTGATCCGCTTTTTGCATGGCTTTAAAAATAGTCCAACTTATTTTGGGCGTTTTATAAAGAGTTTGGAATACTGCTTTAACTCCCAAAACATCGAAACTTTCAATGGGAACGAATTCTATATTAGAGTGCTCGTAACGAATATCAATAGCAGTTTTTTTGGCTTGGATTAACGGCGCAACTATAATAACTTTATCGGTGTTTTTGATCCAAATATTCATCTCCCGAACATAAGGTGCATAGGCGAAGTATTGCTTTTCTTCGAGAATATGTGGCACATGAGTTATGATAAGGAAAGTCATCTATAATGTATAAAATTGTTATTAATAGGAGAAGTTAAAAATTTTAAAATTCTTTTTTTACAATACAAAACGTGCTCACACCAAACGGAAAATTAATATACCGAAGTAGCTTATTTTCTACTAAAACTAGTTGTAATAATAAAGCATTTGCATATTTATTGCCGACTATTTGTCCTTTTTCTTTTTTGCTTTGTGGGAAAAATACACTCATTTTTCTGAAAAAATAAACAGGTAAGAATAACGAAAAATTCCAATAACTGGCTTTCAAAATGGTAAGTTTTGCATTGGTGAGTTTGGTCTTCAATTCGTTTTTTGTATATCTTCTAAAATGTCTATTAACTTCATCATGATAACTCCATAACGATCGAAAAGCAGGTACAAAAACATACATCATTCCGCCTGTTTTTAACAATGATTTCCAGTTATTAATTGCTTTTAAGTCGTCTTGTAAATGTTCTAAACAATCTGATGCTATAATGATATCAAATTCTTCGGATAAAGTAATATTTTGTGCATCCATTACGTGAGCATTTTGAATCCCATTTTTTTTACAGTTTTGAATCGCTTTTTCACTAATATCTACTCCAAAAAGGTTTTCAGTTTTAAATCCAAGCCGTTCTAAATCTTTCAAAAAAATACCCGAAGAACACCCAATATCTATAATTTTACTATCTCGTGGTGCGTCTTTCAACAAATCGAGTAAATACTTTCGACGAGAAACGAACCACCAATTACCGGTTTCCACTTCATGGTATTTTTTTTCATACTCTATATCCATCAAACACTTTTTAAATTTATTAGGCTAATTTGTTAATATATTGTAAAATCTTTATTTTGTTAATAATATCATGAATCTTTGTTAAACAATTTAGTTTCCCATTAAAACTATTTCTTGTTACAAAATAAAACATACCTAAATTGATTTGATATTAAATTACTCATTTGTCAGAAATGGAAATTGGAAATAAAAGAACAGCTATTTTATTGATTATTTTTTTTATCCAATAGATACGATATAAACCTGCTGCACTCATAATATATAGTGCTACTTTAGAAGGAAAAATATAACGTGGTTCCATATAAGTCAATCCATGAAAAACTAGCAAAGCAATAGTTATTCCCCAGAAAATCCAATACTGAATTAAGTTTTTTTCGTTGAATAAAAATAGTCCTACTCCTAAAAGTACAATTAAATTGATACTGTTGATAATCAGAAGTAAACTCCAAAAACCAAACGCACCCTTAAACGGTCCCAAATCAAATTGGCTAGGCTGAACTTTACTGATAATGTTAATATGACCATAAAGGCATTTTATAAAAAACTGCCTTGTGAACCAAAAAGGGTTTGTAAGTACATCATTAATAATAAATTCCTTATACACGTCATTATAAGAACGATTCGTCGAAGTGATAACTGAATCTAATTTGGCTCCATTTTTTATCCAATTTTGATAATCTCTGCTATCCGGTCGATTGTCACTTTCCCAAAACCGTAGATCCATTGGTTCTTCACGAAATTGAAACCTACCGATATGTGCCACATAATAAAAATAAGATTCTTGGCTTCCAACCGATTTGGTTTCTGTAATATTTTTAGCTAACTTCAAGAAACCAGATATTAATAATCCAACAATTAAAAATGTTAACATCATTTTTTTACCATAGTTTTTAAAAAACGCCTTATCCTTATAAAAAGAAAACAAAACCACCAGAAAACCTATTCCTAATAACAACATGGCATTGGGTCTGTTAAGTATAAATAACAACAACCCTAGCGTAAGCATTATCCA
Organism: Flavobacterium sp.; assembly: GCF_031409475.1. GTDB lineage: Bacteria > Bacteroidota > Bacteroidia > Flavobacteriales > Flavobacteriaceae > Flavobacterium. The sequence goes on from NZ_JANNXH010000020.1 coordinate 10,919, forward strand.
ACCGCTTTTTTTATTGGGTTCCTTAAAAGCAATTGTCCATCCGCAAATGGCTAATGCCAAAGAAAAAAAAGCGGGTATTTCGGCTAATATCCCCAAAGAATAATAGCAGTGAATTGGAAAAATAAAAAAAAGCAATACACTCAAAAGCCCTACTTCTTTGGAGAAAAAAGAGGTTGCAATTCTAAAAATCAGCAACAAACTAATCGTGGAAATCAGGAATGTAAATACCACCGCATACGTCCAAAGCTGATCATCTGTAGCATCAACTGGCGCTAGTAAATAGACCGGTGTATAAAATAATAATGGTCCAGGTGCTTTAGTAATTAGCACTTTATCAAAAGAAATTTCTCTTTTAATAAACAACGCCAAATTCTTTGACTCTTCGTGAAAAGTGATATCTCCAAATTTATTTGCCTTAAACGGGAAATTTAAAACTACCAACATCAGTAGCAAAGAAATTACTACAACAACGAGATTAAATCTTTTGGTAGAAAACGTCATTTTATTCATAAATAATTTTCATTGTTGTTGTTTTTGAAAGTGATGTTTCTATAATTTTGTGTGGTAAAAGTAAAGTAACATTATATTCTAGCAAATTATTTTTGAAAAATTATCACAATAGTTTTTCATACTAAACTTATTGAAATAAGTTAACCTTGCATCAATACCCATTTGTGTTTGGAGATTGAAACTATGCTCTACTTTTTCAAACAATTCAACCATTGAATCAATATTAGGTTCAAATTTAAAACATTCCTTTTCATCCGTCAAATAATGCGATAAACCTGTCGCGTTTGAAATCAACAAAGGAGTTTGATTCATCATTGCCTCTAAACCCACTGTTGGTAAATTATCAAACTTTGAAGGAATTATGACAAAATGACTTTCATTCAAATAAGCATCAATATTATCATAAGGTAATCCACCCCGATAGTTTATGTCTTTAATATCATTTACCACTTCTATAATCTTTTGCTGCTGACTGCCTGTTCCTGCAATATTCAAAACCATTTTAGAGTCTTTAAACTTTTTTTTATAGGTTTCAAAAGCATGTACAAGTTCCATTACTCCTTTTGAAGAATCTAATCTACCCAAATAGGATATCACAATCGGATTTTTGGCAATGTTTGTTTTATTTTTAAATCTATCCAGCATTGGATTCAATATCACGAGGCTTTTTGTGATGCCAAAAAAGGATTTTAAGTCGTCTTTTGCCATTTCGGAAGGACATATCATCAAATCACAAAAGAATTTATAAAATATTTTTTTTCTTATAAAAAAAAATCTTTGCTTGAAAGTTAATTTATTCAAATCTTCTAAAATTTGAGTACTCAAAGTATGATAATATTCTATTGTTTTTACTTTTCCAAAAGATAAAATTTTTGAAACACTAACCGCAATATTACTTCCTACAAAATGACCAATCACAACATGAGGTTTATATTTGAAATATATCATTGAAAACCAAAAAAAATCTTGCAAGGAAGTGGGTCGTTTTGTGGTTGGCCAAGAGCAAATTATAAGTTCTCCTGTGTTTATTTTTAAGCTTTTTTTTTCTAAAAAATGAGGATGATGCGAAATAAATAATACTCTATTTCCCATGTTCGCTAAATGATTCGCCAAGTGATAACTCATTGCGGCAAACGAAATTTGGCTGTAATTATGGGCAATTATTATTGTCTTCATAAATCTATAATTGGAATCCCTATTTTTTCGTAGCCTCAAAATATAGAGTCGTACCTTGATATTTATTAAAAAAAACTTTTATACAATCGATATAAAATCCTAAACTTTTAAGTTGCAAATAGGGCAATTTTTTTACTAAAACCTTACAATTGCTATATTGATGCTTTTCAAAAATATTTTTGATATTCTCTTTTGTGAAAAAATTCAAATGAATTGGAGGTTGATCTTGAAATATTTGATCTTTCTCTCGTTTAGGGTAATTGTGAATTTTATTATAATTAGGCGTCGAGAGTATGATTTTCCCGTTTTCATTCAGTTTTTTGAATGCCAATTCAAGAAATAAATTCAAATCTTGTAAATGTTCAATCACTTCCCAAAGCATAATGACATCAAAATTTTCGTTCAGGTTCCCAATTATGGCAAAGTCACCGTGAATGGTATTTAATTTTAAAATTTGAGATTTTTCAAAAGCTTCTTTGTCAAGCTCAATACCCGTATATCTAATTTTATTATCCTGATAGCCTATATAATATCCTATTAATCCAACACCACTTCCTATTTCTAAAACAGATTTACATCGCTTATTGAAAACATTTTTCTTTATTATTTTCGACCGATCATAGCCTACTTTTACTCTATTTCCTTCTAATAATTTATCAAATTCAACTTTTGAATGTCTTTGATAATGGCTATTTGACTGATTATATAATGTATCATAAACCGAAATAATTTCTTGTTGCGAAAAAATAGTTTTACAAAATATCAATTTACACTTGGTACATTCTACCAAATTAAATTTTTTATTTACCAGCTCAATTTTCTCAAAGCAAACTTTGCAACAAAAATATTCAGTCATATAATCATTTTTACAAAATTGTTAATTGGAAATTTTTGGTTTATTCCACAACAAACTCCACCAACCTACTGTTCTACCAACTGCTTCAGTAAAGGCTTGCTTTCGTTTGGTTGTTGTAAATGTATTGCTAAATCTGATTAGAGTCAAGAGAATTGTGATAGAATGCCATTTTAATTTAGCCGCAAAAAGTGGTTTTGGGTTTTTTATTCTCCATACATACCATCCATTACGCACTACCATTTTACCGTATTGGTATTGATTTGGTCGTCCTGAAGGATCATGGTAATGGTTTAATTTTGCAGCGGTATTCAAAAATAACTGACCTGTTTTAGCTAACCGTAATGTAAAATCGGCATCTTCATATAGTCCATATCCTTCAAAATAGGTAGAGAATTTGATTTTTTTGAAAACTATTTTTTTATAGGAGGAAACACCACCCATAAACTGCTCAACTTCGTAAATTTTTCCGTTTGGAGGTAAAAAACCTGTATTTCTACCATGTGCATATAAAGAAGAATATCCTGGTGGGCAATCACTATCAAGCCCTAGAAGTTTTCTTAGGATAAAGCGGCTTCCATCCATTCGTTTCCAACCATCATAAAAGTATTCATTTATTTTAGGTTTATAATCCATTCCTACATAACTGCACTCAATATCACTAATGATATAACCACCAACTCCCAAAGCTTCGGGATGAATTTCGTAGGTTTGAAGTAATTGCTCAAAATAATCCTTCTCTAAAACCGTATCATCATCAAGGAAACAAACTATTTCTATCTCCTTTCCTAATTTTTCAATACCAAAATTTCTTTGTTTAGTCAAACCCCGTTGTTCTGGTGGAACTAAAAAATAAACTAAATTATCAAATTTATTTTCTTTTAAAATAAGTTCTGTTTCTTCATTATTAGAGCCATCAATTACTAGAATTTCATCAGGATATAAAGTTTGCCCCTGAACCGATTGCAACAATTGAAGCAGCGGTTTGGAACGCATGTAGGTACAGATAATGAGGCTAAATTTCATTTTGCTTTTTTAATTCGTTTGCCCAAAACACACTGCTTTTCCATTGCTTCTGAAAAAAACTTAAATATCGAAATGGGTTTTTTATTTTTTGATATTGGTAATATTTAAAAAACAAGATGGTTTTATATCCTAAAATTTGCTCCTTTGTATTATGCAAAATATGATATAACATTACGGTTGGCGATGGTTTGGGCTGTATGCTTTCGTTCTGCCATTGCAGTACTGGTTTTGTTCTAAAACCACCCATTGGTGCTTTGAGATGCAAAATTTCAGGCTCGGGTAAATACAAAATATCGCAACCTTGATTGCGCAACTGCATACCAAAATCACCATCTTCGCCAAAACCAAACTCATACCCCATTTTAAATTCACATCCTTTCAAGTTTTTTGCAAAAACAACACTACAACCCGAACCAAAAGCTACCCATTGAAATACAGAATTGTATATTTTATTTTGCCCTTTTTGTAAACAACTTATAGACACTGCTTTTGCACCAAAATCGGCATTCTTCTCTAACACTTTTTGAAGAAAGTCTTTCCCTATTTCAATATCATCATCGGCAAAGAAAACCCATTCACTAGATATTTTTTTTAAGGCCAGATTTCTGGCATTGCATGCTCCAGCTTGATGAATGAAAAAATGCTCAATTGCAAAAGGCCATTTTTCATTAACCAAATATTCTAATTCAGAACTACTTCCTTCGACTGGGTTTTGTTCTACAATTATAATTTTGTTAGGCAACAACGTTTGTGCCGAAAAATCCTTTAATGTGTCATATAAATAATTTTTCCTTCCAATAGTTGGTATAATTACATCAATGGTTTTCTTGTCCACTACATTTTTCGATGATTGCACCACGATACTGTCTAAATTTAGGCTTTCGCTGCTTCTTTTTTTGTAAAATACTGCACCTAAAAAAGGCAATAGGGATAGTTTTCGTTCGTATAATATAAGATCCAACAACAGCAAAAATACCCAGCGGGTTTTATAGTGTTGTTTTACAAAACGAAAAAGGGTGTAAGGATTCGCTTTGGGTATTTCGATTTGTGTGTTTTGTATTAAAAGTTTTGGCTCTGAGTAACAAAACAACCCTTTTGGCATGGCTAACTTTGCAAAAGAACATAAAAAATAGTCAAAATCCTTATCAAAAGGAACGGTTCTCCCTAGAGCAACTAAAACTTCGGTATGAATCACCCCAACCCAACTACTCATTTGCCAGGTCGGGAAAGCAACTGACTTATTGATTTTTATAAATGGCGATTCATCAACAAAGCCTATTTTTGAATCAAAAAAATTATCCTGACTTGGGCAATAGGATAGCATCATTTTTTTGTGGTGTATAAGTGAATCTATCACTTTTAAATTCAGTTGCTCTTTTAAAAGTGAATTACACCAAACTATTTTTTTATCGGGAAACCTCAGTGCGAGTTTGTAAAGTTCATATGCAATCGTATTCTCAACCTCAAAATCTATATTTTGATTTTGGGATGAAACAACTTGGACAATTTTATTATTTAAATGGTGAACTACTATCAAAACCTACCTTGTTAAAGATTTATAATACGCCAAACTATGCTTTGCCACAACTGTAACACTGAATTTTTCAATTATTTTTTCTCTTCCTTTTTCACCAAAATCTTTTTGCATTTTAGGATTTTCAAGTAAATCAAGAATGCGTTGAGCATATTCTTTGTGCTGTTTTGGGTTTACCAAAAAACCATTTACTCCATCGTCAATAACTTCGGATGCCCAACCAATATTTGATGCTACAACTGGTTTTTGCATCGCCATGGCTTCTATCCAAGAAACGGGTAAAGCTTCGGCAAAGCTAGGAAAAACACATACAGTTGCTTGTGCTATTTGCATTTTTATTTCAGTATAAGGAACACTTCCCAAATAACTTACTTTTTGTATTGCTTCATCTGAAAACAGCGGTTGCATCATTGCCCAAGTGGAAGTATTTCCAGAAATACTGTCGGAAGCATTCTTACCAACCAATACTAATTTCACTTCTGGATTATTTTTTATTACTTCATTAAAAATTAAAGGCAACTCGAGCGCTCCTTTTTTTCGAATCAAGGTGCCAAAATACAAGATTGTATTATTGCCAATACTATTGTCATTTCCATTGAACAAACTTGTATCAATACAATTTGGAATGATAGTAAACTCTTTTTTTAATCCAAAAATTGCGTTGGTCAAATCGGCAGTAAACTGACTTACCGAAAGCAATCCACTGGCGTTTTGTAACGCTCGTTTCTCATGAAATGTATTAACCCACTTTACCGGACGGTTATCCAAACGACAAAAATAAGTATCTGAACCATTGAGTCGAATAACAATTGGGCATTTTTTTGGATTTATAAAAGAGGTTATTCCGGTCCAATCTGGTGCTTCGACCAAATCAATTTCTTGGTTAGCGTACAATTGATTGATGATGCGTTCTATTTTTTTTCGAGTCAAATACCAAGACAATCCTTTGAATTTTATATTTTTAATTTGTTGAACACAAATGCCATTATCATCAAAAACAGTATCTGCATTTTGACCATAAACCAAGACTCGAACACAACATCCTTCTGCCAAAAGTCCAACAGCTAAATTCTTAATACTTGTGCCGATACCACCAGAGTTTCCTGTGCTATGGTGTGGATATTCGGGAGTGAGAAAGGCTATTTTCATGGTAGTAATTGTATGTGATTGGTTACCATTTTTTCTAAATTAAATTCCTTTTCGATTTGAAAGTTAACGTCATTATCGATTTTAAAATTTCCTAAAACAATGTTTTTTATAATGGTTGCCAGAACTAAATAATCTTTTGGCTCAAAGATAAATCCGTTTTTACGGTGTTCAATTATTTCAAGATTGCCACCAACAGTTGTAGTAATTACCGGAACATTAGACATTAGACTCTCTAGAATAGAAAGACTAAAACATTCCATATAAGTGGGTTGCACCAAATACGCATAATTCGCATAAAGCTCATTTAGTTTAGATGAACTTCCTTTAAAATTAATGATTGAATTCAAATTAAATTTAGTGGCCATGTCCAACAATTCTTTTTCATATGGTCCATCTCCATAAATATCAATTTGAATTTGGTTTTTGATGTTTTCTTCTACTATTGAAACGGCTTTCAATAAATCCTGAATGCCTTTTGATTGGCGTAAATGAGAAGTTACAATAAATTTATTTTTATTTTCTTGAGTTCTCTTAACAAAAACCGAAGTATCAATTCCGTTATAAATCACGGTGGTTTTTTTGTCTAGAAAATATCCGTAATCTTTGAGAATGTGCTTTCGGGTATATTCAGAAACGCCTATAAACTGGTCAATGTATCTGGAATACAAAACACCTTTGATTTTATTTTTTATGATTTTAGAAATAGGGAAACCTTCAAGCGGTCTTGGATTGTGATCTACCACGATGGTATGTTGTATGCCAATTGCTTTTGCACTTTTAAAAAAAGAAGTACATAAAGCCACGAAATGGGTAATTAAAACATCATATTGAGGTTTTTCACTGATTACTTTTTCTAAAAAAAACAGTTCCACATTTTGATTATTGGCACTATAAATCGTCAATTCCGAAAAAAATTCAAACGGCTCATAATCCGAAAAATACCAATCGATTTCATAACCCAATAATTTAGCTTTACTGTCATAAGCAACCCAAAATCGATCCATTCCACCAATGCGGTTTGAGTTTAGCGCATAATCGCAGACGACGGCAATTTTTTTTGGTTTAATCATTAAAATGAGATAAGACGTAAGCAATTCGCTTGCTGGTTCCTACTAAAGGTTTGCTGATTTGCAAATCTATCATTTCTTTTCTTTGCCTTACTCTTTCCTTTGGATTACTTAATGCTTGATTAATCTGCTCAATTAATTCTTCTTTGTTTTTTGCAATGAAGACCGAACCACTATCTACTACTTTTTTATAATGATCAAAATTTAAAAAGCGTTGATCGTTGTACAAACCATTTTCTGGATTCCCAAAAACGGTGTTGATTACGGGTTTGTCAAACAACATAAAATCGAGACTCATGGTCGAACACATATTAATATTTAAATCTACATGTTCTAATATGGAGCGCAAATCTGTAATATCTTCTTCGCTTGGAACTCGTTGCGACCAAGTTTCTGCATGATTTTCTCGGGTCAAAATCCACTTTGGAACATTCCAAATAATCTCTGGAAATTCGTCTCTAATTGTTTTGAATCTGGAGTCGTCTTCGGCTGGAGAAGTCCGAACCAATAGCTGTACTTTTTCTTTAATTTGTTTATTCCTCATAGCATTGGCAATGGCACTAATAACTATTGGATCATTTTTACCAATAGAAATATCGGCACAGCTATAACAAATGGTTTTCGTGTTTTCGTCTAAATTAAATTTTGTATAAAATTTTTCGATTGTCGTTTCATATTTTGGCATTACATAAGGCTCAAATTGTGGTGTTCCCACTACTTTGACATTCTCACTTTTTGCATTTGGATAAAAATACAATAACTCCTTTTTCATTAAATCACTCCAAACAAAATAAGAATCAAAGTTACCCATCATTCTCCCTTTGGAGGCCAGATTGTCCCAACTAAAAATAAAAGTACTCGTAGGGATTTTTAGTTGCTGTGCAGCATATAAAAACGGAGCTACATAAGGTGGCCTTTGATGGGTAAAAAATACATGTGTAGGCTTGTCTTCTTGTAGCAATCGCAAGTAAGTTTTTGTTGTTTTATTGTTTGAAAACGAGAGGAATTGCAACTTTTCTGTCAGTAAAATACTTTTATTCGAATAAAAAAAACGGGTGAAAAAATAAATGATTTTGACCAACATGGAACGAGGAGAATTTGTGGTTGGATAACCTGTAACAAGATTGTCTTTCATACCATAAAAAGATTGGTGCTTTTGCAAATGCGCCACTTCTTTCCATTTCCTGAAAAACCAAGTTATTTTTTGTTCTTCAAAAACCTCTAACTCTTTCACTTTGATATTGGTTTTTATAAAAACAGTAAAAGCACTTATGGGTAAACCGGAATAAATAATAACTTCTTCAAATTGTTGACTGGCTTCCATGATAAAATCGCTCATAATGAAATTCCTGAAACCTACTCCGTCTGTGATTACTATTGCTAGTTTTTTCATTTAAATAATCTTGCATACTTTTACAAAGTCTATTGTGTTGCACAATAACTTTATCCATTCAATTAGAGCTTAAGAAATATCCCAGTTTTTTATTTCTTTTTTATCAACAATTAATTCTTTAATTATAAATAAAGGACGCTTTTTTACTTGAAAAAAAACACGAATTAAATATTCTCCAATAATACCAATCGATATTAACTGAACCCCACCAAAAAGAATAATTAGAAAAATGATGGCCGTAAAGCCATCAGGTATATAATCACTCGAGAATCTTTTTACAAGCGTAACAATAAAATAAATTACGCTTATAGACATCGTGGAAACACCAAGGAAAGTAATAAATTTGATTGGGAACTCGCTAAAGTTAAATATTCCGTTCATCGCTAATCGCAGGAGATGCCTCAAAGTATATTGAGTATTTCCTGCTTGACGATCAGGACGACTGTATTTGTAACCTATTTGTTTAAAACCCACCCAACTTCTCATACCTCTTAAATACCTACTTTCTTCGGGCATTTTATTCATAACATCAACTACTCTTCGACTTATAAGCGAAAAATCACCCGAGTCTAGAGGAATATCTATCGAGGCAATTTTTTGCAGCATCCGATAAAATAATTTATAAAGTCCCACTTTAAAAGCGCCTTCTTTTCTGGATTCTCGTACGGCATAAACTACATCGTATCCATCCTTGTAGAATAGATACATTTCTTGTAGCAATTCAGGAGGATCTTGCAAATCTCCATCAATAATCATAACGGCTTCAGAAGCATTGACCATAGTCAAAGCGGCAGTTAATGCTATTTGGTGACCAAAATTCCTAGACAAAATAACACTTAAAAATCGATCGTCTACTGAAGACAATTGTTTCATTAAAAAAGAAGTACTATCTGAACTACCATCGTCAACCAAAATTACCGTTATGACCAATTGACTTCGGTTTAATAATTCAGTAATCCGTGATATTAATAGAGGAAAAACTTTCTCTTCATTATATAATGGAATAATTATATTTATTTCAGGAATCATTTTGTTATTGGTTAATGAAAATTGATGGTATCATGTCAATTATGTTTTAAAACAAAGTAATTAGACTTTACAAAGAAAGTCTTTTTTGGGGTTTTGTAACTAGTCTGCTCCTATTATTAAACATAGGTAAAATAAGGCTAATGTATTTAATTATACTAGAAAAAGCAACTTAAGGCATCACTATAATTTTACTTCATTAACAAATTGTCTGTTAGAATTTCTGTAAATCGTTTTGCCCCACTATGATTCAAATGATTGCAATTTTGAAACATCTTATCATCTTTAATCACATCTGAAAAATCTTTGAGTTCTGGTATTTTTTTCTTCAATTGTGATATAAAAATACGGTTTTTGTTGTTCTTACAAAACGGAGCACAATAAAATACTACATTCATATTATTCTGTTTCGAAAAAGACTTTATACTGTCTACAATTGGGTTTGAATCTACAATTACATCAGGTAATGATCCTGCAAGTTCTTTTGAATTTCCTTGCAAAGCAACATAACCATTATTAACAATAATGTTGGTTTTTTTGTTTATCAAATTAGAAAAAATCTCACGAAACCCTAATTTTAAATCGTTGTTACAATACCTATAAAAGGGAATATAATAATTAGCCCAAGGACTCGTAGCATAACGATCTGAATACGCTTTGGTTATTTTATTTTCTCTAATAAAAGGTATCATTTGATATTGAAAAATATTAGAATTCCCGTCAGTGATATTATAAATATAATCCACCTGGATTAGAATGGTTCCGCTTTGTATGTTATACTCTTTTATAAGTTTCAAAACACTGTAAATATCTACTAATTTAGCCGCCTGAAAACCTAGATTAACAGCCGTTTTATGTGTTTTGTTATAAATTACCGAAGGTACAATTGCGTTCTCAACACGAGAGGAACCCAGAAATATATAATCTATTTTCATGTCCTTTAAACTTCTCAAATACTGAAATTTTGTTCTAGGATTTGAATTGCAATAAATTTTTGTATAAGCAAAATCCAATACCGTCATGCAAATCATTAGTATCAAAAGACCACTTACTATGTAAATACTGAATTTTTTCATCTAAAACTGGAAATAAATAAAATTACTTGGACTGGAAAAAACACCCAGAATCAAGATTGCCGTTAATATTGCCAATGCCTTAAGGGTTGTAAATCTACCTGAAATGGGGTGTTCTTTTTCTCTTGAACTCCATTCAATGCCAATAAACAACCCCAAAATTAAAAGAAATTCAATAGCATACCGATCAAAATCCAAAAACTGGATCTTCCCATCGAAATTAAAACTTAACATATTCTTGATGTAAACAGATGCTTCTGAAACGGTTTTAGCTCTAAAAAATATCCAAGCTAAAGTGGTTAAACCAAAAGTTAAAAGCATACTCGCAAATTCTTTTAATGTGGGCAGGGTTTTTCCTTTGGCGACAATATCTAAATTATTTCTGTTGTTTTGGGTTATCAAAAGCGGCAAGAAATAAACAGCGTGCAATGCTCCCCAAACAATAAAAGTCCAATTGGCGCCATGCCAAAACCCACTAACCAAGAAAATAATAAAGGTGTTGCGGATTTTTAACATCATTCCGCCTTGACTTCCTCCCAACGGAATGTACAAATAATCCCGAAACCACGAAGATAACGAAATATGCCAACGACGCCAAAATTCCGCAATATCTCTAGAAAAATAAGGATAATTAAAATTACGAAGTAAATCTACTCCAAACAATTTTGATGTTCCTAAAGCTATATCCGAATACCCGCTAAAATCCCCGTAAATCTGGAAGGCAAAATAAATGGCTCCCAAAAACAGGGACACCGAGTTCATTGACTCATAATGGTCAAAAATAGCATTGGCATATAAGGCGCAATTATCGGCTATGACCACTTTCTTGAACAATCCCCAAATGATTTGGTGCACTCCGTCTATCGCCATACTATAATCAAAATGGCGTTTCTTTTTTATCTGCGGTAATAAATGTGTCGCTCTTTCTATTGGTCCAGCAACCAACAACGGAAAATAACCCACAAAAAGAGAATAGGTAATAATGTTTCTTTCGGCTTGTATCCTGCCTTTATAAATATCAATGACATAAGACAATCCATGAAAGGTATAAAAGGAAATCCCTACGGGCAAAATCACTTTCAATGTCCAGAAATTTGCTTGTATTCCCAATCCTGATAATGCTGTGGCAAAAGAATCAGCAAAGAAATTATAGTATTTAAAAACACCCAGAAAACCAAGATTCACTATTACACTCAACCAAAACCAAAGCTTTTTATTCCCTTTATTTTTGGCTTCCTCCATTTTTATTCCTGTGAAATAATCTAATGCTGTAGAAAATAGTAAGAGAAACAAAAAACGCCAATCCCAACAAGCATAAAAGAAATAACTCGCTAGCAGCAACAAAAAGTTTTGCAATTGCAAACTTCGTTTATTAATCCACCAATACAGTGTGAAAACAATGGGCAAGAACAGTAAAAAGGAAAGGGAGTTAAATAGCATTATAAGTCTCTAAATTGTTTTTGATGATTGATTTTCCAAATATTATTTATTCTATTGTTATTTTCAATCCTTTCTTTAACCCTTTCAGAGTTTAAAACTCTGAAAGGATTTTGTACTCTGAAAGGGTTTTTACTCTGAAAGATTTAAAAAAAGCTCAAAGGTAAGTTTAGTTTCTATCAATAATTAAATCAAAAATAGTCTCTAAATCTTGTTCTTCGCTATGATAGTCGATAAAATTTTCTTTAGATTCATAAATTTCAATCACATCATCTCTTTTTAGTTTTGTCGGCATATCCGAAAGAATACTACCATAAGACGACCAAGGATACTCGATTATCGTTTTGGTAAAACCATGATGAACGGGATTGTTATGTATATAATAAATTAAATTTTTCAAATACTTTTCAGATGTTACCCGCTTTCTTTCAAACGGCTTTTCGAACAAACTTCCGGTTCGAGAATGTTTTTTATTTATGGCTTGGGTGTAAGCATTAAACAAATGCCCAAACTGTTTAGACGGGTCTATTACTCTTGGGTTATCAACGGTTGAATATTCGAGAGAATCTATCAATACTTCCTTTTCGTTTCGAATATAAACCAAAAAATGAAAATGATTTTTCATCAAACACCAAGCAAAAGTTTCAGCTATAGGATGAATATACTGATGGTATAACTTTAAAAAATAGTCGTAATTTTCGTTGTCAAAAAAAATATCAATACCATTGTTCCCACGATTGTAGATGTGATAGTAATTCCCAAAATCTAAAGGTTCTTTTTTATATTTATCGTCTTGCATTTTTTTTTAATTTAAGAACACTTATTGTATTTCAACCCTTTCAGAGTTTTGAACTCTGAAAGGGTTAAAACTCCTGAAAAGCTTTATAAGTCTCTAAATTGTTTTTGATGATTGATTTTCCAAATATCGGTTTTTAATATCATTGATAAAACTAATTAGTTGTTGAATTCATGATCCCGTACAAACTAACACACTGCCATATATGAAAACTAGACTGTCTATTTCCTTCTAAATAAAGCTTCAATTCTTTCTGAACTTCTTCCTTATTAAACCAATTAGAAAATTTCGAGTTTTCAATTGCCGCAAAACAAAGTTCTACCCAAGCTTTCAAATCGTCTGCCAACCATTCGCGCTGTGGAGTTTGTAACGCTCTTTTGGGTGCAAAAACCAAATCGTCTGCTAGATATTCCGAGGCGATTTCACGCAGCATAAATTTAGATATTCCATTTTTTATTTTGAAATCCAAAGGCAATGAAAATGCCAATTCGACCAATCTATAATCCAAAAATGGCTCCCGCAATTCAGTTGAAAACGCCATGGAGATTCGGTCATTAAACCGTAACGCTCGAGGTATTTTAGTATAAAATAAATCTCTGTATTGTTTGTTCAACACTTCATCACCATAAGGTTTTGGATACACCGGTTTTATCGCTTTTGCCAAAAACGATTCGGAAAGCATGCTGGTCTTATATGGCGACTTAGTTACGCCTTGAATAGTAGCTTCATTTTCTTGCGTATAATAATCATAACCTGCCCATTGTTCATCCATTCCTTGACCGTCAAGAAGCACTAAAACTTTGTCCTTGCGAGCTTGCTCGAATATTTTGGCATACGCCAAAGTAGGAATACCACCAAAGGGTTCGTCTTGCTGCAAAGCCATTTTTTGAGCAAGAGTTGGAACCTCATCGGCTTGCAAAAGTACTTTTGTCAAGGGATTTTGGGTTTTGGAAATCATTTTTTCTACCCAAGGTAATTCGTCATAGTCGGGATTATTAGTATAAAAAGTATAAGCATTTATTAATTTCTGATTTTTGGCATTGCTATTGTCATTGAAATTGTCATTGAAATTGCCATTGCTATTGTCATTGAAATCATTCACTAAAGCTAATAAAACCGAACTATCCAAACCACCACTGATATTGAACCCCACAGCCACATCAGCTCTGAATCGCAAATTAATACTGTCTTTTAAGAGAGCAACGTATTTTTCTTTTGCTTGATTGTACGTTAAATTTTTTGGTTGTTTGGCCACTTCTTCTTCAAAGCAATACCATTTTTGTATTTCTAAATTTTCTTTGTAAACCATCTCTTCGACAGGCTCAGACTGACGTTGTTGATGTGAAAAACTTAAAAAATGTCCTCCAGGCAATTGATGAATACCTTCCCAAAAAGTTTCGTCAGGATTGCCGTAAGAACCAAAAGCAAAATAAGAAGCCCATACTTTTTCGTTGGGAGTTTTATGAATTCCTGCTGCGTGAATGGCTTTTATTTCGGACGAAAAATAAAATGAGTTGCTTTTTATACTGTAATAAAAGGGCTTTACCCCAAAACGGTCTCTAGCGGCAAATAGTTTTTTGTCTTGCTTGTCCCAAATCGCAAAAGCAAACATCCCGTTGAGTTTTTCTAAACACGATTTTCCGTAAAGGATAAATGCTGCCAATAACACTTCGGTATCGGATTGGGTTTTGAAATCGTATTGAGATTGTAGTGCCTTTTTGAGTTCGATATAATTATAAATCTCTCCATTAAAAACAACTACATAACGTCCTGAATTATCTATAAAAGGCTGATTCGACTGTTCTGATAAATCAATAATTGCCAAGCGATTATGTCCTAAAGCAGCGAAGCCATCATCAAAATTTTTTCCTGTTGCATCTGGACCACGATGATTTTGACTGACAAGCATTGCATCCAATTGAAGTACTTTACAATCCCCTATTATTCCTGCAATGCCACACATTATTTTTTGAAATTTTTAACCATCAATTCTGCTTTTTCCCAGTCTTGCATCGTGTCTATATTCACATACATTTCAGGGGAAGATTCAATAAAAGTGGTGTTTTTTCCGTATAAAGAATGTTCTTGCAATAGCACTTTGGTTTTAGTGATGTAAATGCTTCCGTCTCTGTGGTAAGCAGTTGGGAGTTCTTGTCTTCGGCTGATGATTTCTGTTTCACCAGTGGCAATTTTTAAGTTACCTTCGTTATTGACTTCAAATGTCCAGTGTGGATTGTATTCGTGAGGTACTTTCTGTACTGAAACTAAAGAATCACAATCACTTTTTATGAATTTTTCAATGGCTTTGTCAAGAAATTTCGCCGTTCTAAAAGGACTTGTGGCTTGCAATAAGCACACCGCATCAAAAAAAACATTTTGACTTTCATACCATTTCAAGGCGTGAATTAGTACATCAATTGTAGGTGTGTTGTCATTTGCTAATTCAGCTGGTCTCACAAAAGGCACTTTAATATCCAAACTTTTTGCCACTGCAATAATTTGTTCGTCCTCACTGGACAAAATTACTTCGGTCAAATACTTCGATTGTAACGCAATTTCGGCAGTATAGGACAATAAAGGTTTGCCATTCAATAACTTAATGTTTTTTCCAGGCACTCCTTTTGAACCTCCACGAACTGGAATTATGGCAAGTATTTTCATTAATACATTATTGTTTTGTGAAACTGCAATGGAAACTGCGCTAATATAGCAGCAATCCGAATACCTGATGCACCATCGCCATAAAGGGATTCGCTTACTAAATTTTCAGAATTGATATGATTGTTTATGGCTGTTTTTATGGCTTCACTATCATAGCCAACATCGACCACATTCTTACCTCTCAACCGTCGGTTTTGACGGGTTCCAATATTAACAACAGGAACACCAAGATACGAACTCTCACGAACGCCAACACTTGAATTACCAATCAAACATTTGGAATTTTTGATTAAATGCAAAAAATCATTGGGTTCCATATTCTTAAAAAATAAAATGTTTTTTGGATTGTATTTTTCTCTGTACGAACGAATTCCGTTTGACGTTCCGTCTGCACCTGCATCTACATTAGGCCAAAACCAAAACGTAGGAATTTGAAGTTCATCTATGGCTATTAATGTTTTATGTATGTCTTCTTTGGCTGCTGCATATTCTGTAGTTACAGGATGTTGCATAACAACTATATAGCCGTTTTCCCAGCCTTTGGCTTGACCTACACCACCATATTTTTGTATGGGATCAAAATGAATATCAGGATTCTCCAATACTTCTTTTGCCAAATCTATTGATGGACAACCAGTGTTAATTACCATTTCAGGGTTTTCGCCCATTTTTATTACCCGTTCTCTAGCATCTTCAGAAGCTACAAGATGCAAATCTGCCAATTTTGTATTGGCATGACGCACCTTCTCATCGATATTTCCTGTTACTTCGCCACCTTGAATGTGCACCAACGGAATGTTTTGAAACGATGCCGCTATAGAAGTTGCAATGGTTTCGAATCGATCTGCAATGGTAACAACGGCATCGGGTTTTAAGTTGTAAAAAACCGTTGATAGTTCCATTACAGCCAATCCTGTTGTTTTTGCCATAGCCGTTGCATTCTCGCCTTCGAGCACCATAAAAACTTTTTCGTTGATCGTAAAACCATCTTTTTCAATATAATCTACTGCTGTTCCGTAACGATCTAACAAAGCGGAACCTGCAACAATTAACTGCAACTCCAAATCTGGATGTTCTTGAATGGCTTGCAGAGCCGATTTTATTCTGCTATAAGATGGACGAGCTGTGATAACTACACATATTTTTCTTTTGGACATTCTTGTACAATTATACTTGGGTTAAAAGTAAGTAAAAAAGAAGGAATAGGGAAAATATATTTTTAATATATTGTTGTCAGTCTGAGCCTGTCGAAGAGATGTCAGTCTGAGCTTGTCGAAGACCCTAATACAATTGATTCTTCATAAAAACGCTTCGACAGGCTCAGCGAGACATCACAATACTCTGTCAGTCTGAGCTTGTCGAAGAGATGTCAGTCTGAGCTTGTCGAAGACCCATTCTTACCATACTCTGTATAATTTTTAGAATACTGCACTAACTTATCCCAGTCTTCATTAATTAAAGCTTCTTTCTTTCTCCTACTCCAACCTTTAATTTTTTTTTCAATCATAATTGCCTGTGTTGGATCAGAAAAGGTTTCAAACCAAACTAACTGAACTGGTCTTCTAGTAAAAGTATAGGAATCAGGATTTTTTCCTGAATTGTGTTCAAACAATCTTCTATCAATACTATTCGTAATTCCTGTATAATAAGTTGAATCCGAACACTTGACTATATAAACATAATAGAATTTCATATCTTTATTTTCGATTATTAAAAACGCTTCGACAGGCTCAGCGAGACATCACAATACTCTGTCAGTCTGAGCTTGTCGAAGAGATGTCAGTCTGAGCTTGTCGAAGAGATGTCAGTCTGAGCTTGTCGAAGAGATGTCAGTCTGAGCTTGTCGAAGAGATGTCAGTCTGAGCTTGTCGAAGACCCTAATACAATTGATTCTTCATAAAAACGCTTCGACAGGCTCAGCGAGACATCACAATACCCTGTCAGTCTGAGCTTGTCGAAGACCCTAATACAATTGATTCTTCATAAAAACGCTTCGACAGGCTCAGCGAGACATCACAATACCCTGTCAGTCTGAGCTTGTCGAAGAGATGTCAGTCTGAGCTTGTCGAAGACCCATAACTAGTCGCAGTCCGCTTCATTTAAAAAATCCCATTGCTTCAAATCCTTGTTCAAAACCTTTCCGATTACTTCTTGAAAACGAGAAGCATCTATACCGAAACCTTTTGGTTTTTTAGCTTCTAAATCATCAAAAGTCAGCAGGTGATTTTTAGATAAGTCTTTGTTTACAGCTAATGATTTTTCGAAAATTTGCTTCAACGATTTGAAATCGGCATTGGTCGTTTTATCGATTGGATTAGCAAGTGCTGTTGCAATATTTCGTAAGGCAACGACCAAATCTTTGGTTTCTTGAATGGTTAAAGAGGATTTTGCATCAGGTCCAAAAAGTTGTCTATCAAAAACAACGTGAAACTCGAGAATACTTGCACCCAAAGCAGTTGCAGCAATGCCCGTTTCGATTTTGGATGAATGATCCGAAAAGCCTACGGGAACGTTGTACCGTTTTTGTAATTCCTGAATGACATTTAACCCGTATTGTTCGGGTTGGGTTGGATAAGCTGTGGTGCATTGCAGAATAGAAAAGGAGACATTTCTTTCTCTTAAAAATAGAACGGTTTCATCTAATTCTTCATACGAACTCATACCCGAAGACAAAATTACGGGTTTCCCAGTTCTAGCAATTTTCTCTAAAATTAAAAAATTATTTACTTCGCCAGAACCTATTTTGTATTGTTCTACTCCTATTTCTTCCAGCCAATCGACAGCTAGATTACTAAAAGGAGAACAAATAAAATCAAGTCCAAATACATCACAATGTTGTTTAATATCTTTCCATTGCGATAAAGTAAAACTCATTCGTTTCCAATAATCAAATCGTGATTTATCTTCTTTAGAAAATACAACTCTAAAAGGTTCGTGTTCGCTACTTTCGGCTTCGGCAATGTGCATTTGGAATTTTACTGCATCAACACCAGTATTGGCAAGAGCATCGATGTAAGAATATAAAATACCCAAACTGCCTTCGTGTGCTTGACCTATTTCGGCAATGATGTATGGTAATGAATTTTTCATTTTTTATTTTTTAAAATTTACAACTTACTTTCTAAAAATTCATCTAATCCACAAACCGTTACTTGTGGAGCTATATCATAAGAAACTTGTGTAGGTATTATTACAAATGTTTGTTGAGGCTTTACTACATCTATAGCTCTCCAAAAACCTTTAGTTAGTTTGGGCGCTGTCGAGGCTTTACATTCTATAGCAATACGTTGGTTTCCTTTTGTCAATATCAAATCGAGTTCATCGCCCGTAGCAGTTCTATAAAAATAATAATCCCAATCAGGGTAGTTTACAATCACATTTTCGACCACCAAACCTTCCCATGAAGAACCAAATATAGGATGTCCTAACAAGGAATTATAATCAGAAATTGCCAATAATTGATGTAATATTCCCGAATCTCGAACAAACACTTTGGGCGATTTGACTAATCTTTTCTTGACATTAACTTCATACGGAAGCACCGTTCTAACAATAAATGTTTGCTCTAATAAATCAATATAACGTTTAATAGTTGGATGGGTCAAGCCCAAAGATTCTCCCAACTTTGAATAATTCAAAAGCTGTCCTTGATTGTGAGCACACATCATCAAAAGGCGTTTGAGTTGCAAAGTAGGAATTTGAAACCCCAATTGCGGAATGTCTCGTTCGATAAATGTTTTGACAAAATTATCGCGCCAAATCTTACTAAAAGCATCGTTATCGGCCAAATAACTGTCCGGAAAACCACCTCTTAACCAAAACGTATTTAGACTAAATCCGTCTAAATTGTTAAGTTCATTGAGTGTAAAAGGCGACAAATAAACCATCCCTATTCTTCCTGCCAACGACTCCGAAGTTTGCTGAATTAAATCTCTTGAAGCGGAACCCAACAAAACAAATTTTCCGTTTTGTCGATTGCTGTCTACTACGCTTCTTAAAACCGAAAACAATTGTGGAACCAATTGAATTTCGTCTAAACATATTATTTTATCATCATTAGATTGAAAAAAGTAAGTAGGTTGATCTAGTTTACTTAAATCGGTATCGTTCTGCAAGTCGAGATAAACAGAATCACCCCAGTTTTTGACCAATGTTTTGACCAAAGTAGATTTTCCGCACTGTCGTGGTCCCAAAACCGCAACAACAGGAAATATTTTAAGATACTGACGAACAGTTGCTTCAATCTTTCTTTCTATAAAATCATGCATATTGCAAATATGATTTTCAATTTGCAGTAAAATTACTTATAATAAATCTAATAAATACTATTCACGCACTTAATTTTAATAAAATAGCCTTTTTATAACAAAATAAGAATAAATAAATTTATTTTAAAATATTGATAATCAATATTTTATATTAAATTTTAACATAAATCTTGCAAATTGAAAATATAATTTTCAATTTGCACGATTTATATAATTTATACTTATTTTTCTGGTTGCCAATATATTTTAGTTTCAGGTAGTTTAGTATAGGCGGCATATTCTTTTTGAGACAAGCGATTGCTGCTTTTAACGATTTTAGGAATTGCCAAAACTAAATCTAGCAATGCTAAAATGAGTGCTTGTAATGTCTTGAAATCGCCGCTAAATACTTTCTTGAACTGCATCCAAATAGAATAGGCTATTTTTCTTGGAATCACAGGAATCGGATTAAACAAGAAGAGCAGATACCAACTCGAACGCAAAGAACGTCGCAACCGAGTACTATAATCAGTATTGTTTTTTCGAGATTTTACTGCAACACGATGGTTGACTAAAACTTGGGGAAAGTACTGTACTTGCCAGTTTTTTTTGAATAATTGGTAAGAAGCAAAATTTTCTTCTCCATAAAAAACAAACCATTCTGGATAACTAGGAATGTCTCGCCAAGCGGTCGTACGCCATACATGAGCACAACCCACAAATCCTTGTACTTGAGTTATTTTTTCGTTAGAAACTGTGGTGTTTGGTTCTTGCAATCCCCAAAAAATACGCAAGGCTATCACACCACAATTGGTGTTGTTTTCAAAATGGGATTGTATAAGTTCTAATGGATTTTGGGTAACAAAATGCGCGTCATCGTCTAAGGAAATCGCATAATCTGCTTTGGTTTCGTTGAGCATTTTATTCCTACAATACATATAGCCTTTTGAAACGGGGTTTCTTTGGAGTTGTATATTGGGGAAATTTTGCGCCACATATTCATAAGTGCCATCCGTAGAACCATCATCAAAAACAACGTAAGTCACACTATTCTCTTTTAAGAGATACTTGATTTTTTCCAAAGTAAAAGCCAAATCGGTTTTACGGTTTTTGGTAGTGATGTGGATGGAGAAAGAGGAATTTGGCATAAATTTCTAAATTAGTCAAAACAATTTTTATACTGTTCTTCTATTTTATTTACTTCTTCATTAGTTAATACTGCAAACTCTTTTTCAAGTGCTCTCTTTGAAAACCTACCGTTATTTTGTTCTAAAAACCGAATGACCATCGCTACTGTTTTATCGGGCATTTGAAAGATGTCATCTAAATAAGCTTTCATTTTATCATATTTTTGAAGATAAGCTACTTCGTATGGAATAATAGTAACAATAGTGTCATTGACGCAATCGTATAAAAACTCAGCCTGATTGGTAGCATCAAAATAACGATAAAAATCAATCGTGTCATTTAAAACAGTAACGTTATTGGATTTTGTGGTTTCCCATTCTATAAAATCCAATAATGGATGGGAGTACGATTCCAGCACAACTCTATAATCATCGATATGATTCAAGATAGAAGCCGAAACAGGAAAAATGATTCCCTGCTGTGCAAATTGCATTTTTGCTAAAATATGATGTAGCAAATAGCGATGAATTCTACCATTGCCGTCTTCATAAGGATGAATAAATACAAATCCAAAAGCAATTAGCGCAGCGGTCAAAACAGCATTAAAATCAGTATTTTCCAAATTTTTGTAAGTTGCAAAAAGTCCTTCCATCAAGAGTGCTACATCTTGCGCTTTGGCCGAAATATGCTCAGGCAAGGGTTCACCAGTGGTTCTATCGTGTTCTCCAACAAAACCGCCTTCGCTTCTAAATCCCATCTTCAAAAACCGACTGTTTTCTATTACTATATGCTGTAAACGGAGTAATTCTTCTGTATCTAAAGATTTTGATCCCGCTTGTCCAATGGCTTTTCCCCAACGAACTGCACGATTGTTTGTCGGGTTTTCTCCCTCAATAGTAAAGGAAGCTTTAGAGTCTTTCAACAATAAAAAAGCCGATGCCCGCTGTAAAACATCTTTATGAATTGTATTGAGATAGCTGTTTTTTTTATTGGATAAATTTACTGCTATGTAATTGTTTAACTTGTCTGTTCTGAATATTAATGGACAAAAACCAACTGTTCCAGGCAAGTTGTTCTTTATGCGATGTCGGCTAGAATTAACGGGTATCGACAAAGCAAATTGTAGGTTTTCATCTAGCAAGGAAACAAAATTACCTGTACTTAAATCCGGAATAGAAAGTTTTTTTTGGAATAACCATTCATACAAAAACCAAATTTTTCGACTGTATTGTCCTTGTGGTTCAATTTGCACCAAAGTCGTAATGGTTTCTTCTGATAATTTTTTGAATAATTTTTTAAAAAACAACAAATTGACTCCTTCGTATTTCAACGCAAACACCAATTGTTTGTATAGACTGTCTTCAGGTTCATGACGCGAGGTAAATACTTGCCAATGATCTGTAACATACTGTCTCTTTTTAGAACTTATCAGCGTTAATCGATGTGGTATTGGCATAGCCAAAGTATAGGCTTCTATTAAAGCTCCATAACCTACCAGCAACCCTTCTTCGGGTGCCTTACGACCGTGAAAAAGACTTATTTTACGTGAAAAATGATTATTATCCATTAAATTTGGTGAAAAATAATTATTCAAATATAAAAAAAAACAATTGACTTTATTTATTTTGGTAAAAAAACTTTCTTGTTCTCCAAAAAAACTTTTTATGCGTAAAAGCCAAATCGGTTTTACGATTTTTGGTAGTGATGTGGATGGAGATGACCATAGCTGTCATTGAGTTTTCTACTTAATTCAAATCATGAATCACTTTTTTCAAATAAGTAACTGATAAATAATCTTGTAAATCCTTTCTATTTAAAAGCAAATTTTCAGGATTTTGTTTCCATAATTGATATAACATTTCTATCAGAGCTGCAATTTTTTCAACATCATCTACTTCTGACCAATACTCATAATCATTGCCTAACAATCGTTTTGTTTCGCTATAAAATGGCGCTAGGGAAAGAATCATTTTATTAGCTTCGACACAATGTGGAAATTTACCAGGAAGGAACGGACTAATTTCTGATTTAGATTCTAGAATAATGTTTGCAGATACATTTGTTTGAAGATTATACACTACATCAAAATCAACATAGCCTGTATAAATATAAAAATTAGGGTTATTGTTTTGATAGTTTTTGAGTATTTCCAAATGATCTTGCGCTGGACCAAGTAAAAGTAATTTTGCTTCATTTTTAGCTTCGGGATTTCGGGCTAAAAAAAGTTCAAAACCATCTAATAACCCTTTGGGTGAGCGTTGGGCCAGAAGATTTCCTGCGTGTAATAAATTAAATTTTGTAGTGTCAAAATAATCAGGTAAATCAAGGTTTTGAATTTTATAATTTGAATTTTGATGCGGAATAACAACACCAGTTTTTAGAAAATTAGAGAAATAACTGCCCATCCACTCTTTAAGCAATACGCTTGGAAAAGAACTGAATCCTGCTTTTTCAGAAACTTCTTTAAAGAAATTTTCTTTTTTCTTGTACCCATTTTCTACCCAATTAAAAGGTCTGGGATTGAGATGAAAAGGATAGGGATCGTGTATGTTTGCTATCCATTTGCTGTGCAATTCTGGAAAGGACAACATGGCGTAATGTGGGCGAAAACTTAATCCTTTGCTTACCGTAAGTATTAAATCTGGATTGAGTTTCCTTGCTTTACTAATTGTTAATTTCATTGAGTTTACATCATTAAAAAAAGTAAATGAAAAACCAAATATTTTATCAAAAAAAGGATGCAAATCTATGTTGAAATTGCGTTGTGTAACGCGTACTGCTCTACTCAATACATAGTTTAAACTCCACTTAATTTCTTTTATAGGTTGGCAATCAATATTGTTTAATTTAATGTTTTTACGGGTATAATGATAAACCATAATGTCAAAACCAGCTTGTTTGAGGTTCTCGATTAATGCTACATTGCACTTAGAACAACTGCTGTCGTTTTTATCAATAGATTCTGCAATAACTATTATTTTTTTATTCATCAATATCTAATTACAATTTTTCTTTCAACCAAGCTATCGTTTTTACTAAACCCAATCTAAAATCATAATCTGGATTGTAGTTTACTAATTTTTTTGATTTTTCGATATTAGAGCATCTGTTTTTTACGTGATCCCAAACTCTTGGCGGAGTATATTCGATTTTTGAATTTGATTGTGTTAAGGCTATTATTTCTTCGGCTAGTTTTTTGATACTTACTTTGGTTCCTGTTCCTCCGTTAAAAACTTCGGCTTGTTTGTATTCTGAAAGGGCAAGTTTCGAAAGTAAATCTACCGTGTCTTCAACATAAGTAAAATCTCTGGTTTCATCGCCCGTTCCTGTTATGCTTATGGTTTGATTTAACAGTGCTTTTTGAATAAAATTTGGGATTACATTTCTATATTGTCCTGGCATTTCACCTGGCCCAAAACTATTAAAAATCCTAGCACTTACTGTTGGAATGGCATGTATCTCGGCATAATATTTAGCATACAATTCGCCAACAAATTTATTGATAGCATACGGTGTGTCATAAGGAGCAACATGAATGTCTTCTTTCATTATTTCGCTATTTCCATAGACGCAACTCGAGCTTGCAAAAATAATTTTTTTTAATTCCTTGTTGTTTTTTTGCGTTTCAAACAAATTAACTACTCCAATAACATTGGTATTGATATCCGACAATGGATGATCTACCGAGTTTTGATTTGCAAAATGTGCTGCTAAATGAAAAATAAAATGAGGCTGATAGTTTTTGAAAAAAGTGGTTAACTTCTCTGTATTGCCAATATCGACATAGGTAAAGACCACTTTATCAGAAAAATTAGTATGACCTGCACTAAAATTATCTATAACTTGAATAGTACAATTATAGTTTGCGGTCAAGTATTGAATTAAATTATAACCCAATGCGCCAAAACCGCCAGTTATTAATATTTTTGAATTATTGAATGTCATTTAGAAATAGGTTTGTTTTTAATAAATGAAGAATTGGTTTCATTTTGATAGCTTTTGATTAATCCAGTAACAATAAAAAAAATTATAAGTTATATCTACTTTTTATAGTTTTCTTAATTCTATAAAACCTAAACCTTATAGGCAAAGTGGTATAAAAAAAACACCATTTTAATTTTTCAAATGTAGGCAATTCAAGGATAATTAAAATAGCTTTAAATAAATTATATTCCTTAAAGTCGATCGAAATGGTTATAAAATATCGTTTTAAAGAATAGCTGAGCAATTTTTTTTCCTTAAGATTTTGCACTACTAATAGAATCGCTTTTGAATAAGATTCCCTATGAATTGGGTTTTTCCTTATATATTGTCCCGTGTTAGATTCAGGATGCTTTCTGTTGTAATACAAGACGTTGTTAATTATTATTCCTTTGAAGTTTTCAGTAATAATTCTACTGTAACATTCCCATTCTTCTGCATACAAAAGATTTTCATTAAATCTAGTCCTTTCAAAGCAATTCTTTTTCCATAAAACGGTGCAAGATGCCAAACCTATTTCTTGCGTAACTACTTTTAATATATCGGCTTTAGTAAGGAATTTTGCTATAGCAATTGGATTGTTTTCGACAATAGGTTTCTCCACCTCAAAAGACATTTTTTGATAATGACAAAAGTCAACCTGACTTGTTTCTATTACTTCTAGGCTTGTTTTTAAATTATGTGGATGTACAATATCATCATCATCATAGAAGATAACATAAGTTCCTTTAGCCAAATCCAATCCATAATTCCTGCAGCCTGGCAAACCTTTTTTATAACTGTCGGGACGTTTTAGAAACTGGAATCGATGGTCTTTCTCCAGAAGTGGTTCTATACTTTCTTTTGTATTATCCGAACCGCCATCATCAATAATTAAACATTCCCAGTTAATAAAAGATTGTTTTTTTATGGTTTGCAATGTCTCAACAATAAAATGCGCTCTATTGTAGGTGGCCATAATAATGGATATTCTTGGCGCATTTTTCATTTAAAAAAAGATTTAATCCATCGTAAGGGTCGTAAAATATTTTTTCCTATTTTAAATTCCAATCGTTGTGTGTTTTTAATTTTTTCGAATTCTTCTCTTTCTAGACTATAAAAAAATTCTGCTAACAATATGTCAAAATTAGCAAGGTATAGTTCTCTGTGCTTTGCAACAATAAGTTTAAACTTATCCAATCTTTTATGGCGAATTTTACTAGTGGTAGAACCTTCTCGTAATTGATAATTGAATAATGTTTCGTCTATAACGCAAGCATATCCTCCTAATTTTAATATCTGGATATAAAATTCCCAATCTTCAAAGCCCAAAATAGGCAGCTTTTCTTCATAACCGCCAGAATTATCCCAATCATCCCTTTTAAACATACAACTTCCCAATGCTGAATTTGCAAATAAAAAATTATTCAAGTCTCCGCCCTTTGGTACAAAAATATCAATAGTACCTGTTTTATTAAACCTGTTGGCTTGACAGGTTACAATTTTAATTGCATTGTCCTCTTGAAATTTCTTGATGGCTTTTTCGCAAAAAGTCGATTCAAAAAAATCATCCGAATCAAGATTCAAAATATAATCTCCTTTTGCAATCCTTATGCCATTGTTCCTAGCTATACTCTGCCCTTGATTTTCTTGCGTGAGTAATTTTGTGATTTTAGGCTCCAGTTTTTTTAAAACTGCCTTGGTTTCTGCATTTGACCCGTCGTCAATTACTATTACTTCTGTATTAGGATAGGTTTGATTCAATGCAGAATCCACACATTGTTCAATGAATTGAGCATCGTTATAACAGGGAATGACTATGGAAACTTTACTACAATTCATGTTTTTTGTTTTTAAAAAGGGTTTGAATGCTTTTTTAAAGTCATTATTATCTTACCCCCAGTAACTCTTTTATTCTTTTTTTGGAAAACAAAACCATTAATATTCTTAAAAAAACAGATGTCATTTTCTTTGCAAATATTGATTTTTCGATTTCACACAACATTTTAAATCGATTCATTTCAAGTAAATTACGATTCTTGTGCCATTCTTCATAATCTAAAATAAATGCACTAAAATATTCAACTAAAACCTGATTTCTTTCATTCAAATGATTCTCTATTAATTGCGCACTTATCCCATCCACGTAATAAGTTGACAGCGTTTTGTTTATATTGATGTATGTGCAATTATGGACAAACAATGCCAAAATAAAAAATTTCCAATCGGATACAATTTTCAAATTTTCGTCATACAAGCCTATTGTCTCAAAAAGTTCTTTTCTAATCAAAACTGATTGATGATTCAAACCATTCAAATAGAAATCAGAAAAACGCAACTTGTCAGGATGCTTGACCGTTCTAGAATTCCCATTCTTAATCATGTGCACATCAAAACAGATTAAATCATAAGAATTATAACACTGAGAAGTTTCTTCTAAAACTTGATTGTTGAAAAAATGATCTCCACTATTTAAAAACAACAAATACTCTCCAGTGGCTTTTGCAATCCCTTTGTTCATCGCGTTGTAAATCCCTTTGTCAGGCTCACTTACCCAATAATCAATGTTCGCGTTTTGACTTTCGATAAAAGCCGCACTGCCATCAGTAGAACCGCCATCGATAACAAAATATTCAAACTCTTGCCAAGTTTGATTCAGAACACTCTCCACGGTTCGCTTCAACCCTTCGAGGTTGTTGTAGTTGATGGTGATGATGGTGAGTTTAGGCATTGGGGGTTTTAATAAAAACAACGCAATTTAGGAAATTATTTTTGTCTTTTGAATCGGATTAAACAATTAAACAGTTTTTAAAAAGCATATAACTTATACGAAGTTCCTCGACCACTGCCTTCCTGTTCTAAGACTTCTTTACTTATTAAATCTTGAATATCTCTGAGGGACGTATCGGTAGAAACTTTGGTGATTTTGGCATATTTAGAAACGGTAAGCTTACCAAAAAATTCATCTAAAAGCAGTTGCAGTATTTTTTGTTGGCGTGTGTTAAAATCAACAGCACGATGGATTTCCCAAAATTGAGCTCGTTTTAAAATAGAACCAATAGTTTCATTGGTTTGTTCCATCGATTGCAGTAAACTATCTAAAAACCATTTTACCCAAGCAGTACAATCCAAATCTCCTTTTTGGGTAGTTTCTAAAATAGTGTAATAGCTGTTGCGCTCCGCTTGAATCTGGGCTGACATCGAATAAAAACGTTTTTTACTATGGTCGGCTCGAGCTAACTGCATATCGGTTATAGCTCTTGTAATACGACCGTTACCGTCTTCAAATGGATGTATGGTAACAAACCACAAATGAGCAAGTGCAGCTTTCAATACTGGGTCTATAGTTTGATACCCATTGAACCAATTTAAAAAAGCAACCATTTCTGCAGGTACTTTGTCTGCGCTTGGCGCTTCAAAATGTATTGTTTCTTTTCCCATTGGGCCAGAAGTTACTTGCATACTATCGTCACGCCATGCAGCAGTCTTTATTTTATGGATACCACTTCGACCAGTAGGAAAAAGTGCGCCATGCCATCCATACAAACGTTCTTCGCTTAATGATTCATCATATCGTTGCGTGGCGTCCAAAAGCATTTCGACAATACCTTCAACATGGCGTTCTGCAGGAACAGCACCTGCAATTTCAATACCCAATCGTCTTGCAATAGAAGAACGAACTTGTTCTGGATTTAATAGTTCTCCCTCAATTTCGCTCGATTTTACGACATCTAAAGTCAATGTTTTAAGCAGAGTTTCCTCTTGCAATCGAAAACCAAGTCCTTGCATCACTCCTAATATTTTGCCTTGGCTATGCCTGACTTCGCCCAGCAAAGGGGTTATTACAGCTGCATCCCAAGTGAATTTTGGCCAATTTTTTTTCTGATGAATATACATATACGCCGCTTTTTTGCGGTAAATATAGGCTTTATATACCGTAAAGAAAAATTATGCGGTGCTAATTTCATTTATACACCGCACTATTGCGGTAAAAACAAAGTCTAATCACCGCGTAAACACAAAAAATAGAGCCTACAATGAAGTAACAAGGCGGAATTTACATCAAAACATTGCCTCTTTTATGATTGTTTGTAGAAGCACAATCAATAACGAGGTATTCAAAGGCTTGTCAAGTCTGGTTCACGAAGCTCGCCACGGTTCATTGAAGTCCGTCGAGATTGTTGTAGTTGATGGTGATAATGGAAAGTCTTTTAGTCATTTAATATTTATTTTTTTGAAAAATTGATTCGGTATACAATTGTAGTCCTAATGTATCCAGAATTTTCTTCTCGTATTTGGTTGATGAAAGTCTAAAATCTAAAATAATATGATTCCCATTAGCCTATATAGGTTAACAAAATTAGAATTGACAAACAGTTATAATCCTAATATTCGAAAAAAAAATATCTTTTCTTTATTTTCTCATTCATTTTACATTCTAAAGTACTTTTGAAGATTGCATTTTATAAAATAATTCAAATTACGCTAAAAAGTTTAAAACATACTTTAAGTTTTTAAGTTAAGATATACTCAAACTCCTTCAAGGTTTGATTCCTGTCGCTCTAAAAGATTTTTTAACACTTCAAGATTATTG
Source organism: Flavobacterium sp. (assembly GCF_031409475.1). Classification (GTDB taxonomy): domain Bacteria; phylum Bacteroidota; class Bacteroidia; order Flavobacteriales; family Flavobacteriaceae; genus Flavobacterium. Next base: position 40,549 of record NZ_JANNXH010000020.1, read on the forward strand.
CAATTGATTGTAATAATCGAGAATTTATTACTTCTTGATTAAATTTCTAAGTGTTTTCTTAAAAAAAAACTTGACTTTCTTGATGAAATTGGCATAATCAATAACTACTCCATTCCAGTACGCTGCAACATTTATAATCTCATATTTAGGTTCAATTTTGAGTCTACCTTTTAAATTGGCATTTGCATTTTTTAGAGCATTAACTTTAATATTGCTCAATCTGATGTGTGGAGCTTGATTGGTGTGTGTTGCGTTTTCGTTAAAACCAATATTATTGATCATATTCAAATTAGGTCGTATACAAAATTGTTGATTTTTCAAACAGGTGTATACCCACTGATAATCCCAAGTATCAATCTTTCCGCTTTTTGTTGCATCAAAAAAATACTGCCATTTATAAATCCATTCCTTGTGGGGTAAAATAGTTGGCAAACGTAATGATTTTAATAATTTACTGCCTTTTTTAAAATCATTGATTCCATCATAAGTAGGCCAGGTTTTATTAACCAAGTCATTCGATCGTCGCCATGAAGCCCAACCCCACATATTAAAATAACGAGTCAAACCAAAATCATATTTATGATTTTCATAAGCTAAACTACATCCATTAATTGAAAAGATTTGGGTATTATCTTTAAAGCGATGAAGCAATATTTCGGTATACTTAAAAAATGAAGGGTCAGGTAATATATCATCTTCAATAATAAGCCCCATTTCAACTTCACCAAAAAACCAGTCTAAAGCGTTTTGAACAGCTTTGCCACAACCTAAATTTTCTTCCCTAAACAAAGTTTTCAACTCACAATCCCAATCAATTCCTTTAATGACAAGTTCTCGAGTTACTTTACATTTTTCCCAGTCTTCATTAGTATTAGGACGAGCTCCATCTGCTGCAACATATAAGTACTTGGGCTTTTGATTTTTTATTACCTCAAAAGCTCTTTGGGTATTTTCTGGCCGATTATAAATGAGAAAAAGAATAGGGATATCGTACATTAATTTATAAATTAAAAATATTGATTAAAAATCTCCTAATACTTTTGATAAAAGGAATTATACCAAAATTAATTAAATACAATCGTATCAAAAAGAACCACTCCTTTAAAGTCAACTTTCTGTTTTTTTTTATAGTTGCCTCATAGAACATTAACAATTCTAGTCGTTGATATTTTTTAAACAACATTAATTTTTTGGTCAGAACATCTTTAATAAATTGAATTTTTAGTTGCTTTTTTAGATCTAAATCATCTTGTATTCCTGAAATATTGATCTTTGAAATTCTAAAAAAAACAATGGCTTCATTTATGGTATAAATCATTTTGCCGTCCGGAAATTCTAACCACGCATAACAATCGCTATGCCATGCTAATGGATAATCCTTAAAGCCATATTTTAAATAGGACTTTCTAGTAAAAACATATTCCGACAAAGAACTCCGAGTTTGTCCCTTGAAATTTCTATAAAAAAATTCACTGTTTTGTTCCCAAATTGGATGCGTGTAAACTGAAGAAATAGTGTTAGTTTCTTCCTGAATAATCTTGGTTGCAAATCGCACTAAATTTGATTCCCTTTTAAAAAAATTATAATTTGTATACCAGGAAGCAATCACATTATCACCCAATGCATCATCATCACCCAAAATCATGACCCACTCTTCATCACCGGACAATGCCAAGCATCGTTCCCATTGCTGTACTAATGAAGTTCCTCCGAGATTCTCTTCGAAGCGATGATAAACAAAATCAAAATGATCTTTATACTTTTCTAATAACTCTCTTGGATTTTCTGGACTCGCATCATCACCTATATATACTTTAAACCGTTTATCCGTTTGATTGGTCAATGATTGTAACGTGGCTTCAAAAAAAGTACGTTTGTAATATGGGATTACTATGGCTAACATTACTATTTTTTTATTTTATATATCCCAAATATAGAGAATTTAAAAAAAGTACTACAAAATAAATCGATTACAAATTTTTCGCTTTTAAGAGTTTTCAAATGTTCTAATTCTATTTTCTGATTTTTCAAATAAAGCGTTCTAAAATGGTTTTGATATTGGGTGCAATACTTTTTAAAAATATAATTATTATTCATCTCATGCATTTCACTCGTAAAGGATCTTATCATGGAATTCTTTGAAACATAATACTTAAAAGTAATCGCATTTAAATGATGAAACTTCACATTTAAACTTCCTAAAGCAATCCAAAATTCCCAATCTTCATGACCTTGATACGGCATGTTTTCATCATAACCACCTACTTCTTTCCAAAACTTCTTCTTGTAAATTGCACAAGCATCAATATAATTATGAACCAACATTTTCTCAAATTTATAATCATCCACTACCCAAAGTCCCTTTCTTTCCCCAAAATATTCAGCATTGCCATAAACAACTCCAATTTTTAGATTTTTTTCAAAAACGAGAATTGCATCTTGGATGAAATCTTTCATCAATAAATTATCAGAGTCCAATGGCAAAATATAAATACCATTTGACCTGATTATTGCGTAGTTTCTAGTTTTACCCAAACCTTCATTTTGCTTGGCATAATAGTTGAATCTGTTGTCTTTTTTGACCCAACTTAAAGCAATTTCCTCTGTTGTGTCCGTTGAACCATCATTGACTATGATTGCTTCCCAGTCTTGAAAATCCTGACAAATTACTGACTCTAAAGTCGCATCTAAAGTCGCTTCAGAATTGTAACAAGGAATGATTATGGATATAATTGGGTTCATGTTATTTTTTTCTTGCTACGACAACATAATTCATTGTGTTTATCGGATTGAAATCTTTTTTGTCTAAATACCTGAAAATTCTATTTACAAGTATGTGTATTCTCAATTTTCGAAATAAATATTTCAATCCTTTAACTACTATATTCACATTAGGATTTCTAAATTCAAAGGTGTGATTTATAACTTGTCCAAGAGTTGCCCATGCACCACCATTTGGAGTAATTTCGCATATTTCAAAACCTGCTTTTTCTAAAATATATTTGAAACCGTGTTTTGTAAATCTAAAAAAATCATACGGTTCTTCATGTAAGTTCCAATACATCGGACCAGATAAAACGAAATACCCATCTGGTTTTAATAATCGATACGCTTCATTTACCATTCCTTGATGATCTTCTACATGTTCAATAACTTGAGTAGAAAAAACGGTGTCAAAACTTTCATTTTCTAACGGAATGTTATTTGCTTTACATAATAAATCCACTTGATTTGCGCTCGATTGTACAATATCACAACCAATATATTCTGTAATTTTACTCTCAAACCAATCTCCATAAGGTTTATTGCCGCAACCAATATCTAATAATTTGCCTTTTGCATATTTTTGAATAGCCGTGTTTAATTCTCGATGAAAATACAAGTAAACCAAATAATTTGTGTTTGAAATATCAATTTTTTCAACATTCGTTAATCGGGCAAGATTATCTGCTCTTTTCATTTAAGTTTCGATTTTACCTTTTTTAAATAATATTTTAAAAGCTGAATAGGATTATTTAAAACCTGCTCTAATTGTGCGACTTTTTTTTCTAATCCATAAACTTTATTACACTTGTATTCAAATAAAAACGGGTGAACATAGGAGTTTTTAAAAGGATTCTTTTCTTTTGTTAGTAAGTCGTATTTCACATTACTCCTTTCGGATTCTCTGATAAAAATCAAAATATTTTGTCTGTACCACCAGCTAGTTTTGTCATTATTCCAAATTTCATGTCTTAAAAAATCAATACACTGAAATCCATTTTGAGCAAAAAGAGCAACCCAATACTCATTATATTGTTCGTTATAATGCAATGTGCCTTCTTGACCAGGAATTGCAGCAGAGAACAATACAATATCACTATGCAAACACATAGAATCTATATATGTTTGGGCATTTTCTGGTAAAATATGTTCTGCAACTTCTAATGAAATCACCAAATCAAATTTCTTTTCTAAATTATAGGCTAAATTTAAATTATAGGGTTTAAACTTATTTGCGTCTATAACTAAATCTTGAATTTGAACATAATTACCATCGATTCCAAAAACTTCACATTGGTTTTCTTCAAAAATTTTTAACCAAGTTCCTAGACCGCAACCAACATCTAAAACTGTATTTGCTTTAAAATAGGATAAAAATAATGGCACTATTTGCCTGGCAGAATTTATTGAGTTTTTAAAATGAAAATCGTGAAAATTGTCATTATAATCTTTCGGCGTCATAATTTTATAGTTTTCTACCTTGTTTTGTGTTTACAATATGACAAACACCATTTTTTGTTTGTGATATTCGAAGAGGCAAATTATTTTTAGATAAATAATCATGAACAGCTCTGGAACAGCCATCCCAAGCGTAATAATCATCAATTATTATTAATCCATTTTCTGCAACCAATGGGTATAAATTCTGTAAACAAATCATAGTAGAATCATACCAATCTCCATCTAATCTCAAAATTGCAATTGGTTCAGATATTTTAGTATTAGGTATCGATATATCAAACCAACCTCTAACAATATTGTGATTTTTTGAGTTCGCTAACTTCATCGCTTTTTCAGCAAACAAAATTTCTGCTTTGCAATTATCTAATCCTACACCGTTATTTGTTTCTTGCCAAATCTTTGCAGCTTTACCGTCATTTTCTTTTACATCTGGTAACCCTTCAAAGCTATCAAATAGAAAACATTTTCTTTTTAGTTTTGCATAATCATATATACCTGCAATCATTCCCCCTCTCCAAACTCCACATTCTACAATACATCCATCTATTACATTAACACTATCACATAGTAAAAGATTGTCCACATATACTGATTCTGGAATCATAGTGTAATCTTTATACTTATTGTATATAATTTTGGCTTTATTTTTTTTAAAAAAAATCTTCATAATTTCAGTTTAATCTTATTCTAAAGTAATCCATTTGCCTTCGTCAATATATTGACAAACATTATTTTGCCAACCCCATTCTGGTTCTATTTGGTTAATCATTTCTACTTCAAAACTACAACAATCAAATTCCTGAAATTTTTCTCTCGTTTTGGAGTTTGCCAAATGCATTTTTAGATAATAATTTCCTTTATAAAGACGCAAATTATCAAACTCATAACTCAATTTATTAACCTCTTTTTTTCTACAAATAGATATATTGTTATCAAAAATATACGCAAATATAATCGCTTTATTTAAGTTGTTAATTATTTGAAAAGAGAGAGAGATATTCTCGTAATTTTCATCTAGCATATTTATTTCAAAATTAATTTTGAAGGGTTTACCATTTGCCTGTAAAGTTCCCCTTTCTGATGTTACAATTTCTACCTTTGTTATGGATGGCTTATCCACCAACTCATTTTGAACAAAAATACTCTCATTTTGTTGCATAGAAGAATAAATAGAAATAGCTTTATTTGTTTCCTCAATTGCTAAAATACTGCCATTACTTAAAACAATAGTTCTTGTTGCGAGAGTGCTTATTGCACTCAAATCATGACTCACAAACAAAACCGTTCGTCCGCCATTTCTAGAAATATCCTGCATCTTGCCAATGGCTTTTTTCTGGAACTCGGCATCGCCTACGGCCAAAACCTCGTCTATCACCAAAATCTCTGGTTCGAGAAATGCGGCAACTGCAAAAGCCAATCGTACCGTCATCCCGCTGCTGTAGCGTTTTACGGGTGTGTCGATGTAGCGCTCACAACCCGAGAAGTCAATGATTTCGTCAATCTTCGAGGCAATTTCTTTTTTGGTCATTCCCAGTATGGCGCCGTTCAAAAAGATGTTTTCGCGTCCGCTCATTTCACCATTAAATCCCGTGCCTACTTCGAGCAAAGAAGCAATGCGTCCTCGAGATTTTATGCTTCCTGTGGTTGGTGCAGTAACCTTAGATAATATTTTGAGAAGCGTAGATTTTCCTGCTCCGTTTTTGCCTATAATGCCTAGAACTTCACCGCGTTCTACCTCAAAATTAATGTCTTGCAATGCCCAAACATAGTCGCTTTCGCCTTTGGTACTGCGGTCATTGGTATCGCCAATTCTTAAATACGGGTTTTCTTTACCACGAACCTGATGCCACCAGCGGTTCAGGTCGTGGGTCAACGTGCCTGTTCCTACTTGTCCGAGACGGTATTGTTTAGAGATGTTTTCGGCTTTGAGGATGATGTCTTTCAAGGGAGGTTATGAGTTGTGGGTTATGGGTTAATCGTTTAAACAGTTAACCAATTAATACTTTTTGCGCTAAAGCACAAAGTTATTTTATTTTTTCTTATATGAAACTTTTATGCCTTATATGGTGAATTATTTTTACCATATAAGGCATTTAAGGAATTATAAGGTTTAGGCTTTGAGGATGATGTCTTTCAATGAAGGAAGTTAGAGGTTCTGGGTATTGGGTGTTGATTTGAACAATGTATAGGTTACCTGTTTTACTTAAGAAAGTATTTTTTAGTTTTTAAAAATTACTTGATGCTGCTTTTTAATTTCTGCAATATAATTGCTTGGCATAGCATCCCATTCAAATACTTGAACAAATATTGGAATATTACTTTGTTTTAGATTTTCTTTGAATAACTCGATGTAAGCTTTAATTTCTATAGTTTTAGACTTGTTTACTACTACTAAATCTAGGTCACTTCCTTCACTAGCTGTTTCTTTTACCCTACTACCAAAAGCCCAAATTTCCACGGGCATCTTAAACGATTGATTCGCTATTTGTAAAACTCTTTCTTTATCGGTATCTCTAATTTGCATTATTATAATTTTCTATACACAGCATTATTTTTTTTGCATCAACTATAAACACATCGAGTATTTCTATTATGTTTTGGGCAAAACTTTGTCCATATTCATGAGCGGTTTGATTTCGTTTATCTCTATAAACAAGCCAATTTTCAGCATCCTCAATATTTAAAACTCCAAATTGGCAGGCTTTTCTGAACACATCTTTAAAATACAGCTTATCTATTTCTATGCTAGAAACCACATAACTTTTTAATATTTTTTTTATTATTTTGGCACTTTGCTCCAAAATAATTTCAAATTCTTTAATACAAGCCGAACGATAAATGTCTCTTTCAACAGAGTTTTCTGGGGATTCATTATAAAATTCGAAAGCTTTTTCTAAAGCATTTATACATTTTTGCAAAAAAGCACCATCTAATTGATTCATTTTTTTACTCTTTGTTATTCAATGTTAGTAGGAAACCTTTTAATCAGTATGCGTAACTACCCTTTTTATGTTTTATCCAAAGATATTATAATTTTGATAAATAAAATATATAATTTTTTCAAATCTAAAAAGCTGACGAGCACAGATTTTTATTTTATTTATTAAATGAACTTAAATACCTTAAAGAGTTTAAACTTTTAAAGCTCTGTATGGCATTGGTTAATTGTTAAACCAGTCATTTGTCAGATTTAAGGAAGCTATTTCGATTATTCTAAATTTTTGCATTATGCTTTTCTAACAATTTTGCATTACTTAAATAAATTCAATACAAACCATTTTATATTTCGCACTGGCTTCAAAATCGCAGCTCCTATTTTGTAATCCATCGTATTGGCGTATTTATTATTTTCGGCATTTTCTTTATTACAAATTGATAAATAGCGATCAACGAAAACTTCGTAATGTTCCAAATAGATTGTCTTATTTTTGATAAAAATATATTTCTTATTTTCATTTTCCTTCTGATTCATTTCTTTTCGTCTGGAAACCTGATGTTGTCTGTAAAAAAAGAGTACTTCTTCAATAACATGCACTTTCCAACCTAAAGCGCATACTCGCAGGTAAAACTCCCAATCTTCGTATCCGTTTCTTGGATTGGTGTCATAACCGCCCACTTGCTCCCAACATTCTTTTCGGAATAACGATGAACCCATATTGACCCCATTATAAAACAAAAAATCGGTACCTGATTTCGCTGTTGATTTAAATACTTGCAATTGTTTATCGCCTACAAAATACCTGCCCCAACTGCTTACGATACCCAATTCATCATTGGCTAACAAAACCGTTGTTGCTTTTTCTAGAAAGGTTGCCTCGTATTTATCATCGGCATCAAGTGTGAGTATATAGGCTGCTTTAGCTTTCTCGATTCCAAGATTCCTAGCACTGCTTACGCCACCATTTTCTTTGTGTAAATAAAT
>NZ_JANNXH010000021.1:0-25337 GCF_031409475.1 Flavobacterium sp.
TTTTTGCCACAGATTAAAAAGATTCCCACAGATTTTTTAAAGTGAATATCTTTTGTATTGTAAAGATTTGGTTTGAAAATTAACTAATAATCCAATTTCTGAATCTGCAAGCTTTAAATAATTTAAAACTTGAGCAATATGCTCGTTAGAAAATTCTTTAACAGCTTTAACTTCTAATATTATATCTTCATTCACTATAAAATCCGCATAGAATTTATGAGGCAAAATTTTACCTTTATATTCAATCGAAAATTCTTTTTCTCTTTCGAAAGGAATGTTATTTTCTTTAAACTCAATTTCTAAAGCATCTTTATAAACTATTTCTAATAAGCCTGGACCAAGAATTCTATGGACTTCCATACAAATACCAATGATTTTATAAGTTTCTTGTTCTCTATAACCTTCCATTAAAATATTTTTACAGTTGATTTATTAAGGGTTTTTTTGCCACAGATTAAAAAGATTAAAAGGATTTCAAAAATCTGTGAGAATCTTTTTAATCTGTGGCTATTTTAATTAATTCATTTCAGAATACCCAACAGCAATTCCTTTCAAAGTTCCACTTGTACAGCTTTCGATTTTTACATTTACAAAATCGCCAATGGTATAATTTTCTTTTGGAAAAACTACCGTTATACTTTGTGAATTCCTTCCCGAAAATTCTGCATTTGATTTTTTTGATAACTTTTCGACCAAAACTTCCACTGTTTGTCCTATGAATTCCTCAGAGCGCAACCAAGCGTGTTTTTGCTGCAAATCGACTATTTCTTGTAATCTTCTTGCTTTAATTTCTTCGGTAACATCATCTTCCATTTTGCGTCCTGCCAATGTTCCTGGACGTTCAGAATAGCTGTACATGTAACCAAAATTATATTTTACATATTCCATTAATGATAATGTATCTTGATGATCTTGTTCCGTTTCAGTAGGAAATCCTGCTATCATGTCTTGCGATATCGAAGCATTTGGAATAATTCCTCTAATTTTATCAATCAAAGTCATGTATGCTGAACGTGTATGTAAACGATTCATTTCCTTTAGAATTCTATCACTTCCAGACTGAACTGGCAAGTGAATGTGTTTGCAAATGTTTGGATATTTCGCAATAATATGTAATACACTTTCGTGCATATCTTGAGGATTCGAAGTCGAAAAACGGATTCTCATTTTAGGGAAACCAATGGCTACCATTTCGAGTAAATTATCAAAATCTACTGCAGTTGCTTTTTGCATTTCACTTGCATTGATAAAATCTTTTTTTAATCCGCCACCATACCATAGATAACTGTCTACATTTTGACCTAAAAGCGTAATTTCTTTAAACCCTTTGTCCCACAAATCCTGAATTTCAGTCATAATACTTTGCGGCTCACGACTGCGTTCACGACCTCGAGTAAAAGGCACTACGCAAAACGTGCACATATTATCACAACCACGAGTGATAGAAACTAGAGCCGTAATTCCGTTACTCATCAATCGCACGGGAGAAATATCACCATAGGTTTCGTCTTTTGACAAAATCACGTTTATAGCATCACGACCTTCTTCGACTTCTAATAATAAATTGGGTAAATCTTTGTAAGCATCTGGGCCAACAACTAGGTCAACAATTTTTTCTTCTTCGAGGAATTTGTCTTTCAAACGTTCTGCCATACAGCCTAAAACACCCACTTTCATTTTCGGGTTAATGCGTTTTACGGCATTGTATTTTTCTAAGCGTTTGCGAATCGTTTGTTCTGCTTTGTCACGAATCGAACAAGTATTTACTAAAACTAAATCGGCTTCTTCTAGAATCTGAGTAGTATTGTATCCATTTGAAGATAAGATTGAGGCTACGATTTCGCTGTCTGAAAAATTCATTGCACAACCATAACTCTCTATAAAAAGTTTCTTACTATTCTCTGGTTTATATTCTAAAACCAAGCTTTCGCCTTGTTTGCTTTCTTCGTGTTCCATGATTATTATTCTGATGACAAAGATAATGCAATTTGGATAAATATGACAAGTTGTCAGACGAAGATTTAACACTATTTTATTAAATCCAAAACCCTCAAAACGGGCTAATACTTTGAAATAGTTAGAGCTGTTTTTGTGAGTGTTACTGCAATAATAGATACAATCCTGCAGCCAACCCTGCACCAATTATTGGACCTAAGACCGGAATCCACGAATAGGACCAATCACTACTTCCTTTTACAGGCAAAAGCGCATGCATGATTCTTGGACCTAAATCTCTTGCTGGATTAATTGCATAACCAGTTGTTCCTCCTAGTGAAAGTCCGATTGACCACACTAAAATCGCCACAGGTAATGCGCCAATTGCGCCAAGTCCAATGAGTGCTTTTGGGTCATTACTCAAAATAAGTTCTGGAGCTGTGAAATGGAATACAACAAATATTAAAACAAAAGCGCCAATGATTTCGCTGATTAAATTGGATTTGTTTTTTCTAATTGCGGGCGCATTGCAAAAACAGGCTAGTGTAAGGCCTTCATCTTCGGTACTTGCAAAATGATCTTTATAGCAGATCCAAACCAATGTTGCTCCAGCCATTGCACCAATAAATTGTGCAATAATATAGGTAATAACTTGGCTCCAAGCAAATTTTCCAGCAATTGCCAATCCAATTGTAACTGCCGGATTTAAGTGAGCTCCACTATAAGGTCCAGCCACAGTAACTCCAATAAAAACGGCAAATGCCCAGCCAGTAGTAATAACAATCCAACCTGAATTGTTGCCTTTGGTTCCTTTTAAAACAACGTTTGCAACAACTCCATTCCCTAATAAAAGGAGTAACATGGTGCCGATAATCTCTGCTATAAATGGTGTCATAATAATTTAAGATTTAAGATTTTTATTGAAATTGTTATTGATGTCTATTCAATCCAATTTTGGGTTCGTCCAATGGCTTTTTCCCAGTTTTGAATTAATTCAGTGACGGTTTCTTGACGCATTTCTGGCGAAAACACTCTGTCTATGGACCATTGTTTTTGCAGTTCGTCGCTGTTTTTCCAATAGCCAACTGCCAATCCAGCTAAATAGGCTGCGCCAAGTGCTGTTGTTTCTAATGTTTTGGGTCTTATTACTTTAAATCCAAAAATATCCGACTGAAATTGCATCAAAAGATTATTGGCAACTGCGCCACCATCAACTCTTAATTCTGTTCCTTTAGTGCCAGAATCGGCTTCCATTGCTTTGACTAAATCGTAAACTTGATACGCAATTCCTTCTAATGTTGCTCTTGCTATATGAGCATTTGTAGTTCCTCTAGTAATTCCAAAAATAGCTCCTCGAGCATATTGATCCCAATAAGGTGCGCCTAAACCAGTCAATGCTGGAACGAAATAAACGCCACCATTATCAGGAACGCTTGCAGCTAATGTTTCTATTTCGTCAGCAGAATTAATCATTTTTGCTCCATCTCGCAACCATTGAACCGCTGCACCACCCACAAATACGCTGCCTTCGAGTGCATAAGTTGTTTTACCGTTAATTTTCCATGCAATTGTTGTAAGCAAATTATTATTAGAATAAACAGGCTTATCTCCGGTATTCATTAGCATAAAACAACCCGTTCCGTAGGTGTTTTTTACCATTCCTGGTTGTGTGCATAATTGTCCAAAAAGTGCGGCTTGTTGATCACCAGCTACACCAGCAATTGGAATTTGTGTGGTAAATAAGGAAGGTGAAGTTTCGCCATAAATTTCGCTACTTTGTTTAATTTCGGGTAACATTGCTTTTGGGATTGTAAATAATTGTAATAATTCCTCGTCCCAATCTAGTGTATGAATGTTTAAAAGCATTGTTCGACTAGCATTAGAAACATCAGTCATGAAATTATTGCCATCAGTCAATTTCCATATCAACCAAGTGTCAACAGTTCCAAAACAGAGTTTTCCTTGTTCGGCTTTTTCACGTGCACCTTTGACGTTGTCTAAAATCCATTTTAATTTTGTTGCCGAAAAATAAGCATCCAAGACCAACCCAGTTTTTTGTTTAATTAAATCAATATGTCCTTGTGCTTTCAATTCATCACAGTAATTAGCTGTTCTTCGATCTTGCCATACAATGGCGTTGTATATGGGTTCGCTGGTTTCTTTATCCCAGACAATGGTAGTTTCCCGTTGATTTGTAATGCCAATTGCCGCGATTTCTTTTATGGAAATACCAGTTTTTGCAATGACTTCGGCAACAACACTAATTTGTGATGACCATATTTCGTTAGGATTGTGCTCAACCCATCCTGGTTCGGGGAATATTTGTTCAAACGGTTTTTGTGCTATGTTTACAATTGCTCCGTTGATATTAAAAAGAATGGCTCTCGAAGAAGTCGTGCCTTGATCTAGAGCAAGGATAAGTTTATTTTTCATTTTGTTAAAAATATAATTTTATAATTGAAATTCCTTTAAAAGAAATCCTTTTGCCAGAGATTTAAAAGTACTGATTTGATTTTGTTTCCAAAGTTCATCTTTACCCAATTCTTCCGCTAATAAATTGCCTACTTTTTCTGTACATTCTAAAGCTGCTCTAGCGTCTAGGAAAAGCAATCGCACACGTCTTGCCAAAACATCTTCAATAGTTCGAGCCATTTCATTTCGAATTGCCCAAACAACTTCCGCCATTGTATAGTCATAATTTGGATGTAATTTTTTGTTTAATTCAGGTTGGTTTTCTTGCAACCGCACTATTTCAAGAATATCTGTTCCGTAAATATACAAATGATTTTTTCGTTTTAAATCGCTTGTACTTGTATTTCCATGAATCGAAAGATGTTCCGTTTTGCATGCAATCTTTGGCAATTGATGTACAGTAATAGCTTTGTTGATAATGTCTTCGGCAATTTTTCTATACGTAGTCCATTTGCCTCCAGTTATGGTAATTAATCCCGTTTCTGAAACAATTATTTTATGACTTCTAGAAACTTCTTTGGTACTTTGACCTTTTTCTTCAGGCGCAGCTAATGGTCGTAATCCTGCAAAAACAGATAAAACATCGGCTCGGGTTGGTTTTTTTGACAAGTATTGTTGTGCGGTTTCGAGTACAAAAGCTATTTCTTTTTCTAATGCTATTGGTTCTAAACTGTGGCTTTTTATTAAAGTATCGGTTGTGCCAACAACAATTTTATCGTGCCAAGGTACAGCAAATAGTACTCTACCATCACTAGTTTTGGGAACCATTAATGCATTTTCACTCGGTAAAAATGATTTATCAAAAACCAAATGTATTCCCTGACTTGGCACAACATATTTTTTATAGGCTTTATCATTCATTTTCATGATCGAATTGGTAAAAACACCGGTTGCATTAATTATTGCCTTTCCTTTTAGTTCAAATTTTTCGCCTGATTCTTTGTTTTCAACTACAACACCAATGATTTGATGATTCTTGTCTTTTATCAATTGAATTACTTTGATATAATTTAAAACACAAGCACCATTTTCAATCGCAGTTTGAGCCAAGTTTATCGCCATTCGAGCATCGTCAAATTGACCGTCATGATAAACAACACCGCTTTTTAAGTCTCTTTGTTCGACAGTGGGAAGTAATTCAATGGTTTTTTTCTTGGAGATGTATTTTGATTTTCCAAGGCTCAATCGTCCTGATAATACATCATAAATGGTAAGTCCAATGGTGTAAAAATAACCTTGCCACCAGTTGTAGTTTGGAATTACAAAAGTCATGTTGCGAACTAAATGTGCCGCATTTTTAGCCATCAAACCACGTTCTTTCAACGCTTCTTTAACTAATGAAATATTACCTTGTTCTAAATATCGAACACCGCCATGAACTAATTTTGTGCTTCGACTTGAAGTTCCTTTGGCAAAATCAACCGCTTCGACCAATATTGTTTTGTAACCTCTGCTTGCCGCATCAACTGCTGTTCCTAGTCCACTTGCTCCACCGCCAATGATAATTACATCCCAGTTTTGAGTTTGTTGTAGTTTTGTTAATTGTTCTAATCGATTCATAGAATTGTTTTGACATGAATTACCAGTTCGTAAAGTAAACATAATGAAATATATGACACTAAAACAATTGATTTGAGTCATTAAATAGTATACAAAAGACAATAAATATTTTTAAAAATTAATTCAAAATCTCAATATTTAAAAAAATCCGCTACTTTTGTTGCAGAAACAAATCAACAATGGCAAAGAATTTAGTTATAGTCGAATCTCCTGCAAAGGCAAAAACAATCGAAAAATTTCTAGGAAGCGATTACCAAGTCGAGTCAAGTTATGGGCATATTGCCGACTTGCCATCTAAAGAAATTGGTGTTGATGTTGAGAATGGTTTCAAACCCAAATATGAAGTCTCGGCCGACAAAAAAGCGTTGGTTGCCAAACTAAGAACTTTGGCCAAAAATGCCGAAATGGTTTGGTTAGCAAGTGATGAGGATCGAGAAGGAGAAGCTATTTCGTGGCATTTATCCGAAGAATTAAAACTAGATAAAAGCAAAACCAAGCGAATTGTTTTTCACGAAATTACAAAAACAGCGATTCTAAAAGCAATTGAAAATCCCCGTGAAATAGATTATAATTTGGTCAACGCACAACAAGCTCGTAGAGTTTTGGACCGTTTAGTGGGTTATGAATTGTCGCCTGTACTTTGGAGAAAAATCAAAGGTGGACTTTCGGCTGGACGGGTACAATCGGTTTCAGTTCGTTTGATTGTAGAGCGCGAACGCGAAATCCAAAATTTTAATGCTGTAGCAACCTATTCAGTTGTGGCAGAATTCACAAATGAAGCAGGAAAAGCTTTCAAAGCGAAACTTCCTAAAAATTTTAATACTAAAAAAGAAGCCGAAGATTTCTTGAATAAGAATATCGGTTCTACTTATAAAGTTTCGGATTTAGAAACAAAACCGACCAAAAAATCTCCAACTGGACCATTTACGACTTCGACTTTGCAACAAGAAGCGGCGCGTAAATTGTATTTGCCTGTAGGAATCACGATGCAGCTTGCACAACGTTTGTACGAAGCGGGAC
This sequence comes from Flavobacterium sp., assembly GCF_031409475.1. Lineage (GTDB taxonomy): Bacteria > Bacteroidota > Bacteroidia > Flavobacteriales > Flavobacteriaceae > Flavobacterium. Next base: position 6,988 of record NZ_JANNXH010000021.1, read on the forward strand.
TCATCACTTATATGAGAACAGATAGTGTGAATTTGTCCAAAGATGCGATGGAAGCAGCTCAAGCCGAAATCATCAAATCTTATGGTGCGGCATTCTCAAAACCCCGAACTTTTGTCAATAAAAGCAAAGGTGCGCAAGAAGCACACGAAGCCATTCGTCCTACAGATATGTCGCGACGTACTGTAAACATTGACAGAGATCAAGCACGTTTGTATGATTTGATTTGGAAAAGAACTTTGGCTTCACAAATGAGTGATGCCGAATTAGAACGTACCAATGTAAAAATTGAAGCCAATAATCAAAGCGAGATTTTTGCAGCTTCGGGTGAAGTATTGCTTTTTGAAGGTTTCTTAAAAGTCTATCTCGAAGGCAATGATGATGACGATGAAGAGCAAGAAGGCATGTTGCCAGCTATGAAAGTCAACGAAAAACTGCAAAATAATTATATCACTGCAACCGAAAGATATTCACGTGCCGCAGCAAGATATACCGAAGCTTCTTTGGTAAAAAAATTAGAAGAACTTGGCATTGGTCGACCATCAACGTACGCGCCAACCATTTCTACAATTATTAACAGAAATTATGTCGAGAAAGGAAATCTTGATGGTCAAGAGCGAAATTATACGCAACTGACTTTGCAATCAGGCAAAGTAGGCGAGAAGTTACTCAAAGAAAATACGGGTTCTGATAAAGGAAAACTAGTTCCTACTGATATTGGAACCATCGTAACGGATTTCTTAGTGAAGAATTTTGGAACTATTCTCGATTATAATTTCACTGCCAAAGTAGAAGAAGATTTTGATGAAATTGCCGAAGGAAATGTGAATTGGACTACCATGATGCAAGAGTTCTACGATAAATTTCACCCTAATGTAAAAGAAGTAGAAGCTAATGCTGACAGAGAAAGCGGCGAGCGAATTCTAGGAAAACACCCTGAGTCAGGAAAACAAGTTTCGGTTCGTTTAGGGAAATTTGGTCCAATGGCACAAATTGGAGAAGCCGATGATGAGGATAAAAAATTTGCCAGTTTAATGGCAGATCAAAACATAGGAAACATTACGCTCGAAGAAGTTTTGAATTTATTTTTGTTGCCCAAAAATCTCGGTACTTATAAAGGAGAAGAAGTTGAGGTAAGCAATGGTCGTTATGGTCCGTACATTCGACACGGAAGTGTTTTTGTTTCTTTGCCAAAAGGAGAAAACCCTTTAGAGGTTGATGTAGAAAGGGCACAAGAATTAATTGACGAAAAAGCCACAGCCGATGCGCCAATTGCAGTTTACAAAGGCGAAGGCGTTCAAAAAGGAACGGGTCGTTTTGGACCTTTTATAAAATGGAATAGTATTTTTATAAATGTATCAAAAAAATACAATTTCGATAATTTATCACAACAAGACATCGAAGAATTGATAGAAGATAAATTACAAAAAAACATCGACAAGGTGATTCATAACTGGGAAACAGAGGGAATTTTAGTTCAAAAAGCACGATGGGGAAGATCTGAAATTACCAAAGGAAAAATTAAAATTGAATTAAACAAAGATATTGATGCTTCAAAATTGACTTTGGAACAAGTTCAAGAAATGATTGCAAAGAAAACCCCAGCAAAAAAAGTGGCTGCTAAGACTCGAGGCAAAGCCGAACAGAGCGGAGCTAAAGCAACTGCTTCAAAAAAACCAGCTGCTAAAAAGAAATAGAATGGAATTTGATTTTCTAGAGCCTTTAGATACTGATACACTTCAACATTTTACAGCATTTTCTTCACAGCAATTGGGAAGCAAAGTGGTGTTTCATTCGGCAACTGATTTTCCCGATTTATCAAAAGTAAGTCTTGCCATAATTGGTGTTTTGGAAAATAGAGGAAACAAAAATCAAAAAACACCTATTGAATTGTTGCACATTCGAAAAGAATTGTACAGTTTATTTCCTGGAAATTGGGATGCTTCTATTGCAGATTTAGGCAATATTCTGGAAGGAAATTCAAAAGAGGACACTTATTTTGCTTTAAGAAAAGTCGTTTCTGGTTTAATCAAGAAAAAAATTGTACCCCTTATTATTGGTGGTTCACAGGATTTGACGTATGCACTTTATCGTGCGTATGACAATTTAGAACAAATGGTAAACTTAGTATCCATTGACAATAAATTTGATTTTGGTAAAGAAAGTGATCCTGTCTCTGCTACTTCCTATCTGACCAAAATAATTATTGAAGAACCAAACAATCTTTTTAACTACAGTAATATTGGATTTCAAACATATTATAATTCACAAGAGGAAATAGACTTGATTGATAAATTGTTTTTTGATGCCTATCGATTGGGAGATGTTGCTAACAACTTATCCATAGCAGAACCTGTTTTTAGAGACGCTGATATAGTGAGTATTGATTTGACAAGTGTGAAATCATCTGATTCTGGAAATTTAAACCCTTTTACACCCAATGGTTTTAACGGAAAGGAAATATGTTCTTTGTCGCGTTATGCAGGTATTAGTGATAAAGTTTCACTTTTTGGAATATTCAATCAAAACGATTCCAAACAAGAAGCAGTTTTAATTGCACAAATATTATGGTATTTTATTGAAGGTTTTCATTACAGGTCAAATGAGTATCCATTTGGGAGTAAGGATAATTATTTAAAATACATTATCCCATTAGATCAAGAATTAATTTTTTATAAAAGTAATAAGACCGATAGATGGTGGATAGAAATTCCTTTTATTTTGAATAGCAATAATAAATTAAAGAAGAACACGTTATTACCATGTTCTTATGAGGATTATCTTGGAGCTTGTAATCAAGAAATTCCGGAACGTTGGTGGAAGGCACAACGTAAGAATATTGTTTAATTTATCGATGAAATACATATAAAATGTAAGATAACTGCATTTTAACACAACAATTATTTCAATCAAAGTTAAGTTAAATATTACAAAAAAATAGAATTTTTGGTATTTTATCGTATTTTTATGCATTTTATCGATAAAATATTTTTTTATTTCCAATTTTAATTTTAGTTTTGGTCTGTGTAACAAATAGACCTAAAAATAATTGTTTTTTTAAATAATAATAAATAGGTTTACTCACAAAATAATAATGAAAAAAATAACCCAAACTTGTATGAAGAAGTTTATTGCATTTACAGCGATTTTAGCGTTACTAACAAGCTGTGCAAAAACAGGAGACAAAGGAGAATTAGTAGGAACCAGAGGTTCAAATTGGCATCCTGAAAAACCATTTGGAATGACATTAGTTCCTGGTGGCTCATTTATAATGGGAAAAGCAGACGATGATATTGCACACGTCGAAGATGCTACTACAAAAACAGTTACGGTTCGTTCTTTCTACATGGATGAAACTGAAATCACAAATAATGAATACCGACAATTTATAGAATGGGTAAAAGACTCCACTATGAGAGTTCGTCTTGCGATTGTTGCAGACGAAAACGGAATAACTGCCGGAACAACAGCTACAGATGCCAAAAAGGGTAAAGGAAAAGCTGCTGGTAGCATAGCAGATTACGCATTTAATGATAGCGATCCTGAAAAAATGACCGCTTATGATAAATACATGTACGACAACTATTACAGCGTAGATGAAAATCCTTATGCAGGACGAAGGCTCAATAAAAAGGTAAAACTAATAAAAGATACTCGGTTATATCCAGATGAATATTATGCTGAGGTCATGGATTCCTTGTACTTACCACAGGCGGAATCCTACAACGGATTGCGAACTATAGATGTCAACAAATTAAAATATCATTACTCTTGGATGGATATTCAAGCTGCTGCGAAAGCTAAAACAGGCAAACGTAGTGAGTTCATAAGAACAGAAGAGCCAACAGTATATCCTGACACCACAGTTTGGATTAAAGATTTTACTTATTCTTACAACGAACCTATGCACAATGATTATTTTTGGCATAAAGCATACGGAGATTATCCAGTGGTAGGAGTGAATTGGGATCAAGCAAAAGCTTTTTGTAATTGGAGAACATTGAACAAAAACAATTATATAAAATCTAAAAAGAAAGGACAAGATTTCATCAATGGATTTAGATTACCTACAGAAGCAGAATGGGAATATTCCGCTAGAGGTGGTTTAGAATCTGCAACATATCCGTGGGGTGGACCATATACTAAAAATGACAGAGGTTGTTTCTTAGCTAATTTCAAGCCAAATCGTGGAGATTATGCAGCCGACCAAGCATTATATACAGTAGAAGCAAAATCATACGAACCTAATGGATATAATTTATACAACATGTCAGGTAATGTTGCTGAATGGACGGATTCATCTTATGATCCAAATGCCTACGAATATGTGTCGTCAATGAATCCAAACGTACAAGATTATAGAAACAGACGAAAAGTAGTGCGAGGTGGATCATGGAAAGATGTTGCCTATTTCATACAAGTAAGCACAAGAGATCATGAATATGCAGACTCAGCCAGAAGTTATATAGGATTTAGAACAGTTCAAGATTATATGGGAACCCAAGCTACAGAAAAAATTAAAAAAAGAAGATAAAACTATTAAAATTTAACCTACACACTAACTAAAAAAATTAAAATCATGGCATTATTAAATAAAAAACAGATGAATTTTGCTTACGGAATGGGAGCAGCAGTAGTAATTATTGGTGCTTTATTCAAAATAACTCACCTAGAATTTGGTTGGGTAACTGGAAATCTAATGCTTACAATAGGACTTGTAGTTGAAGCTGGAATTTTTGCTCTATCTGCATTTGAACCAGTAGATGATGAATACAAATGGGAGAATGTGTACCCACAATTATTAGATGAAAAGGCATTACCTGTCAAAGCTAACAAAGTAGAGAATACTTCAGAAGCTCAAGGAATGTTATCTCAAAAATTAGATGCCATGCTTAAAGAAGCAAAAATTGATGGTGAATTAATGTCAAGTTTAGGAAACAGCATCAAAAATTTTGAATCGGCAGCCAAAGGAATTTCTCCTACTGTTGATGCAATCGCATCTACTAAAAAATACAGCGAAGAGTTAACATTAGCTGCAGCTCAAATGGAATCTTTAAACAGTCTATACAAAGTACAATTACAAAGCGCCGCTAGAAATGCTCAAGTAAATGATGAGGTTGTAGAGAACAATATAAAATTAAAAGAACAAATGCAATCCCTAACTTCTAACCTATCGTCTTTAAATAACGTTTATGGTGGAATGTTAACAGCAATGAATAATAAAGGATAATTAGTTCCAAACTATAACTATAAATAATAACTAATTATTAGAAAATATGGCAGGAGGAAAACTTACCCCTAGACAGAAGATGATTAACCTGATGTATCTGGTTTTTATCGCGATGTTAGCATTAAATTTGTCCAAAGAAGTATTATCAGCATTTGGAATTTTAAATCTTAAAATTATCGAATCCAATTCGATAAATGATGAAAGAAATGAAAAATCATTTGATCAATTAGCACAAAAAGCTCAAGATCAAGCAGGTCAATACGGTGACAAAAAAATAAAAGTTGAAAAAATAAGAGCAATTTCTAAAGAGTATTGCGATTATTTAGAAAGTATTAAAACAACAATTACTAGAAAAACCGATAAAGATGCCGAAGGAAATTTTCTTTATGAGCAAATGGACAAAGGCGATTTAGTGGATAGATTGTTTTTTAAAGGAGAAAAACCCTCTAAAGAAGGAAAAGAGTTTTTAGATAAAATTAAAAATTATACTTTTCAAATCAAGCAAATAGGAGGAAGTTCTATAGCTGAAATTGAAATGAATAAAATTGAAGCTAGATTTGCTACAAATCCAGTTAGATCTAAAACAGCAGGTGCTACTTTATCTTGGATAGATTATCACTACAAAGGGTATCCATTAATTGCAACAGTTACAAAATTATCACAATTGCAAGCCGATGTTAAAGCAACCGAGAGCGATGTAATGGCAGGAATGTTTCAATCTGATTTGATCGCAGCTGCATCATTAACAAAGTATAAGCCAATTGTTGTTCTTGAGAAATCAGTTTTCTTTCAAGGTGAAGCAGTAAAAGGAAAAATTATTCTGGGTAAATACGATGAAAAATTAATTGCCAAATCAGTAATTGTAAACGGTTCTAGTGTAAAAGCACAAGCAGGAGAAGCAAATTTTTCTTTTGGAGCAGGTTCAATAGGAGATCATCCAATAACTGGTTCTTTTAATTTTGAAGAAAATGGAAAATTAGTGCCATTGAAAATAGTTGGAAACTATGTAGTTGTTGCTCGACCAAAATCAGCTACTATATCTGCCGATAAAATGAATGTTGTTTATCGTGGTGTTGTAAACCCAATGACAATATCCTTTGCAGGAATTTCAGACGATAAAGTTTCAGCATCTGCTCCAGGATTAACAAAACTTGGAGGAGGAAAATACAGTATGACACCACAAGCTGGGACTCAAGTTGCAATAAATGTTACAGGTACACTTCCTGATGGAAAAGTATCGGACAGTAAAATCTTTAGAATCAAAGGAATTCCTAGTCCATCTGGAACAATAAGAGGAGAAATGGGCGTTGTAAAAGGTCCTAAACAAAGTTTAGAAATTTCAACAGTTGGAGCAAAATTAGTTGATTTTGACTTTGAAGTTGGTTTAGATGTTGTTGGTTTTAACCTTAAAATTTCAGGTCAACCTACAGTTGTTGTTCAAGGAAATAGATTAAATGCGCAATGTAAATCAGTACTTTCTAAAGCTGGAAGAGGCGATCAAGTTACTATTTCTGAGATTAAAACAAAACTTGTTGGAGCTGGAAGTTATTTGTTACCAAGAACTTCAGTAGTTATATACGAAATACAATAAAAAGGGAGTTATATAGTAACTCTGATAAAATTATACTAATACCATGATGAACGTAAGAAATTTTTTGCTCGCTATTATTTCTGTATCAGGCAGTTTAACCTCGGTTGCACAGTCTAATTTGCTCAACGCAAAAATACCTGAAGAAATAGGAATTAAGTCTGCAGCACAACTCATATCTGACAACGACAAACCATTAGAATACGGTTATGTTCATGATAGAGATGTTTTGATGGGAAAAACAGTATGGGAAATAATTGATTTAAGCGAAAGAATCAATTTTCCTTTATATTTCCCAATAGACACTGCAAATATTGGACCTGACAGACGCTCGTTATACGATGTTTTAATACGTTCAATGAAAAGTGGAGAATTAACCGAAGTCTATACGGATAGTTATTTCAATACCAAAAAGACTTTAAAAGACATTCAAGCTTCGTTAACTCGAATTGATACCACAGATGCAGGTAGAGAGCAAATCAATGCTGGAATACCAATTTCTCCAGAGTATATTATTCCTTATAATCTTACTTCCGAAGATGTAACACAGTTTAAGGTTAAAGGGTATTGGTATTTTGACAAACGTCAAAGCGAATTAAAATATCGTTTGCTAGGTATTTGTCCAGTGACTCCTGACGTATATACTATGAATAGCGACGAAAAAGATTATATCGACTTGTTTTGGGTATTTTTCCCCGACGCTAGAAATGTTTTACACGAAGCAAAAGCCTTTAATGACAAAAACTCATCGATGCCCATATCTTTTGATCAAATTTTAAATTCGAGGAAATTTAATAGTGTCATTTACCAAGAGGAAAATGTTTACGGCGATAGAGCTATTGTAAGTTATATGAAAGATAATGCGCAAAATCAACTATTAGAATCAGATAGAGTAAGAGAAAAAATCCGAAATTTCGAACAAGACATGTGGAATTATTAAATTTCATTTTATATAAAATTAGAAGAACTTCTGCCATTGGTAGAAGTTCTTTTGGTTTATTTCAATAATTACAATGATTTACTTTTGTCCCGAAGCATCAGGATTACCAATAAAGACTAACGTACTATTTGTCATTCCGAGGCACGAGGAATCTCATCTTGTTGCGCACATTTGTTGGGATTGCTTCGCCTGTTCGCTTTGCTCGAGTCTTCCTGAGCAAAGCTCGAAAAGGCGAAGCAATGACAAAATGATAGAAAACAATTCCATTAAATATAAAGAAAATACTATTAGTTTTCAATTTTCTCTTTAACTTCCAACTTCCAATGATTGATTATTTAATAATAGGTTCTGGGTTAGCAGGTATTTCATTTGCAGAGATAGCCTTTCAAAACGGTAAATCTATTTTGGTAATAGACAATAATTCACAAAAATCCTCTAAAATTGCTGGTGGTTTGTACAATCCAGTAATTTTAAAACGGTTTAGCGAAGTTTGGCAAGCCAAAGAGCAGTTAGCCGTAATGAATGATTTTTTTACGGTTTTAGAAAAAAAACTAAACGTTCAATTTGATTTTAAGACTCCAATTTTAAGAAAATTTTTCTCTATCGAAGAACAGAATAATTGGTTTGCAGCCTCTGATAAAGAGAACTTGGCACCGTTTTTATCAACGAATTTGATTCTAAAAAAATATACTTCTATTGATTCCCCTTTTGGATATGGCGAAGTTTTACATACCGGATATGTTGATACTGCTTTATTGTTGAATAGTTATAGAGCTTATCTTGTAAACAATCAATTGTTTCTTGAGGACTCTTTTGATTATAATGCATTGAAATTAACTACATCTGGAATTCAATATAAAGAAATCAAAGCGAAGCATATTATTTTTGCCGAAGGTTTTGGGATGCATGCTAATCCTTATTTTAAAAATTTGCCTTTAGATGGGACAAAAGGAGAGTTGTTTATTATAAAAGCACCACTTTTAAATTTAGATGTAATTGTAAACACCAGTGTATTTATTCTGCCATTGGGGAATAATTTATTCAAAGTGGGTGCAACTTACAATTGGAAAGATAAAACAGACTTACCAACCCAAGAAGGTAAAATAGAATTAATCGAACGGATAAAGGAGATTATCACCTGCGAGTTCGAAATCATTGAACATTTTGCCGGTGTTCGCCCAACGGTTAAAGACCGAAGACCATTAGTAGGAACACATGCTGAACATAAATCAATTCATATTCTTAATGGTTTGGGAACTCGCGGCGTAATGCTTGGTCCATCTATGGCAAAAGCATTATTCGAAAATATAGAATATCAAAAACCTTTAGATAAAACAATTGATATTCAAAGGTTTGATAGAAAATAGATGATTTATTTTTTGTCTAACTCATTTTTTAACTGTTTGTTCTCTTCCTCCAATTTTGAATTATATTTCAGGACAATTGTATAAACCTCTTGAGGAATGTTAACGTACTGAATTCCAATAGCATTGTCATTAAAAGTACAGTTTTCATTTTTTATAGCAATAGGAATATTTTCATCTTTAATTTCCTCAACAGAAACCTCTAAGGTCTTGGCTATTCTTGCCCACTCCTCATTGCTTATTGGTGATTTACCTCGCTCTTTGCGGGAATAGGTGGTTTGCTCCATCGGAATTTTTTTTGCCATTTGTTCTTGGGTAATTCCTTTTGTTTTGCGTATGGTTATTAGTTTTTGATGTTCCATAATGAGAGGTTTTATACAAACAAAGATAGTTCTTTTTTCTTTTTATGCAAATTTAAGCACAAATAAGCGCTTAAATATATCCTATGAAATTTTTATGTTACTGTTTTTGGTGTTTAATTTAAACGCATTTTTACTAAAATTATTCTTACATTCGTTTTGAAAGAATCAAAGTGTAAGTTGTAGATTTTAGAGATGGATTTTTGGATGATTTTGGAGAAACAAAAAATATTTATTAATTATCTAAAAAAAAGCAATTGATTATTAGGTTTCGAGTTCGAAAAAAGTTTAGATTTTAAATCTAGATTAAAGCTTTAAGTATTTTAAAATTTAGTTAGGCAAACTCCTATAACTCAAATAATTTATATTTTTATTTATTTAAAACGTCAAAATCTTGAACACATCAATTACAAGCTTGCCGAATTTGTATTTACAAGTGTCAAATTATTCTATTGACAGCAAGACATTTGAATTACAACTATTAACCCATCAAGACTTCCCAAGTTTAAAATCAATATCCGACACATTCGACTATTTTGGTATTGAAAATATGGTAGCAAAAGTGCCTATTGAAGCAATAACTGAACTACCTGAAAATTTTATTGCCCTACTAAAAAATGACAATGATGTAAATCCTTTTCTAGTAAGAAGAAAGAAAGATTATTTTGTGGTCGTCAATCAAGATTTAGAAAAGCAAAAAATGTCTTTTGATAAATTAAAAGAAGTTTGGAATAGTGTCATTATAGTCATTGAAACAAAAGAACAAGAAGAAAATCCTAATAAACTAAAAAAAGAATATTTATTATTTTGCATTTTATTATTATCTAGCATTATTCCTTCGATTATAAATTTTAATAAATATTCAATTCTATTTAATGTTTTTACATTTATTGGGTTTCTAATTAGTTATTTAATAATCAAAGGAACTTTTGGGATGAATAACAAAAGAATAAATAAATTTTGTAGTTCAGTTTCTAAAAATCAAGGCTGTAGTAATGTAATAAATAATACAAAATCAAAACTATTTAATATAATTTCTTTAAGCGATGCTTGTATTGTTTATTTTTCCTCAATATTATTATTTTCTATTTTTGTTGAATTCAATGTGAGTTTACTCTTTCTAATTTCAATTTGTAGTATACTTGTCATGATTTACTCATTATATTATCAAGCATTTATAATAAAAGATTGGTGTGCTTTGTGCATTGGAATATCAGGAATTTTAATTATTCAATTTTTGATTTTATTATATAATTTTGATTATTTCATTTTTGAACTATCTATAATTTCAAAAGCGATTATTATTGTAACTTTTATATTTACTTTATGGCATACAATTAAAGATATACAAATCAAAAATATAAATTTAGAGTCTACAAAATTCGATTTTATAAAATTCAAAAGAAATAAAAATTTATTTAACGAATTACTATCAAAAAAAAAATTAATAAATAATGATGTATTACTTGATAGTGACAGAATATTTTTTGGTTCAAAAAAGCCAAAGTTAGTTATCATTGCGATTACAAACCCATTGTGTGGATTTTGTGCTGAATCATTTCAAACCTACTATGAAATAGTAAACAAATATGAGGATGTACAAATAAATTTTATTTTTTCATTATTTACAAACGACCCCAATAATCCAGCCTATAAAATTTTATATTCTTTTTTGGAATTATATAAAAGGAAATCAAAAAAGGAGGCAATAGAAGCTTTAAAAGAATGGTTTGATTATAAGGATTTTAATAATTGGATTAAAAAGCACAAACAAATTGTAGCACAAAATCAATATATAGATGCTATTTTAAAAAGCCATCTGGACTGGACTATTCAAAATAAGATTCATCAAACTCCCACAACTATTATAAATAATTACTACTATCCAAATGAATATAATATTAATGATATTTTTTACTTCATAGATGATATGTTATTAGAAAACAAAACTTAGAATCTATTTTAAAATAGATAAAAAATATTCTTGCAAGAGTAGTCAGAAACTCAACTGACTTAAAATAGATTGAGATAAACAAATTTTTATACTTTATATTATGTTAAAAAACATTTTAAATTTAGAAGGAGTTGTTCTTTTGTCAAAGGAACAACAAAAAAACGTTAATGGTGGAATAAAAGTTACAAACCTTGAGTGTACAGGGGAAATTATTGAGTATAACGGTGGTGTGGTAGCTGAAAAATGTACTTGGGATGTTAGACCTTCTTTTCTAGGGATTGGCTTTGGTAGTTGGGAATCAACTTCTGGACCATGTCCTATAGGAGCTTGCTAAGTAATATTGGGGATGATCAGTCATCCCCAATATCTATCACTTAAAATAATTAAAATAGTTGAATATTATGAAAATATTAATTTCTTTTTTAAATTTTTTTACTGTAATTAGTTTCTATTCTCAAAATAACAAAATCATACAACTCATAAATAAAAATGATTCTACCGCAATTGAATTTGCTAATATTTTTATTGAAAACAAGTTTATTGCTAATTCAGATGATATAGGAAATTTTTCAATTGATTTAAAGCAAAACTTTACAAGTATAAAAATTTCACATGTTAATTTTGGTGATATTTTTTTCACCAAAGATGTTTTAATTAATTCTGATAAAATCTATATTGAAGAAAAAACTAATAAATTAGAAGAGGTAAAAATTATAGCTCAAAAAAAGATTAAAAAATTAATTTTTCCAGAAAAAAATATTTTAAGTTTAAAAACAGATGGAATTAGTTTTCCATATAATTTAGAAGTTGCAATATATGTTCCTAATGATGATTTGCTAGAAAATTATTTTATAAAAAAGATAATTATTAAGACAGCGAAAAATCAATTTACTAAAAGTAATGCCACTAAATATGTTCCTTTTGAAGTTAATTTATATAGTGTAGATTCAATAAAAGGGATACCTAACGAAAAGATTTTTAATAATAATTTTCTTGTCTCAAGAAATAAAAGTGAAGAGGATGTTACTGTTAATTTAAGTCGTATTTCAAAAACTAAATTCACAAAAAGAGGTATATTCATTGTTATTGGTCTTTTTGATGAGGAGTATTACAAAAAAATAGGCTACACCGAAAAACCCTCATTCAAAGCAGTAAGAAGAAAAAACAGTTCAAATTTTAAAGAGTATCATCGTTGGTTAGTTAACGGAAAAAAAGGAGATTGGAAAGAAGCAAGGTATAGTAAAATCTATTTACAGTGTTTTAATTTTGGCTTAGAAATAATAAAATAAATTTATGAAAAGATAAATAACCTAATAAAGCTAATTCTTGAAGTTGGAATTTGCTTAAAACTATATGACCAAACAAAAATTATAGATTTAAATTAGGTAACAAAGAATACATTACCTTTTTCTATAATTATTTACAAAGATAATTTGGGAACATATACAAATGATAATGAAATATTTAATTAGACCTCAGTTTTGATAAATTTATAATCAATTCAATTGGTTCTAAAGAATTAAATTTAGATGTTAATGAGATTAAAAATACACTTGTGATGTCTATTAAACCAATAAATTTAGCTGAAATTATAGTTAATTAAATACATAAAAAATTTTCCTTCACAAAAGTAAAAATGAAAACAAATAATGATTTACTCAATAGTTATCTCCCATTTGCTGGGAACTAAATATCTACACTTATTTAGGAAATTTAAATTCCAAAAAACACATTTAACAAATGTTATAATTCGAGCAAACGCATCAATATTAAAGAAGCCTAATTAAGATTCTACAAAAGTAAGAGAAGTTAACGAACCTTTTTGCAGTATCTTTCAGATTAAGTTTTATCAAAATGAAAACGGACATCCCAGCAAACTTTTAAATTATGACCCGACCATAATAAATATTACACAAAAAAATGTTAAATATTTTGAAATAGATTTTTCAGAAAAAAAATAATTGTGCTAGGTGGAGAATTTTTTTTTTTGATTTTGGTAATTGGTAGAGCTGACGAAAAAAACAATTTAATTCTTGAAAATCTATATAAAGAGAAATTTACTCAAAATGGATTAATTTGAATTGGTTTATCAATTAGACCATTAATTCCAAATAACAGAAGATTTAGAATGAAAAAAAACTTTCATGCGTTATCGATTTAAAATAGATGAAGGTGTAAATTGGTCTGTTTGTGCTATATATATATATATATATATATATATTCAAATTCAAAATAAAAAACCATAAGGACTTAATCATGGTAACTGTGATGGATTAAAAATTTTTAATTAATACTTTGTCTTTTTGTTAAAAAGGTTTGATAGAATTCCTCGTAAATTTATATGATAACTTTAAAATAATAAATGACAAATTTTACTTTTTACAAACAACCTGACATTAAAGACTGTGGACCAACTTGTTTAAAAATCATTGCCAAGAATTATGGCAAAACTATTAATATTCAACAATTACGTCTAATTTCAGAAACAACACGTGTTGGTAGTAATTTGTTGTTTTTGAGTGATACTGCTGAAAAAATTGGTTTTCGTTCATTAGGTGTAAAACTGAACTTAAACAAATTACAAGAAGCACCTTTGCCATGCATATTACATTGGGATAAATCACATTATGTAGTGTTGTATAAAATTAAAAAGGGAATTTATTATATTTCTGACCCTGCAATTGGATTGTTAGAATATAATGAAACAGATTTTCTGAAATTCTGGATTGGAAACAATGCAACAAAAACTATGGAAGAGGGAATTGCATTATTACTAGAACCAACACCAAAATTTTATCAAACAGAATTTGAGAGTGAAGATAAAAAAGGATTTGGTTTTTCTTTGCTGTTTCAATACATATTCCCCTACAAATCATTTGTCATCCAACTTATTATTGGCTTGTTGGCTGGCAGTTTATTGCAGCTTATTTTTCCGTTTTTAACACAAAGTGTTGTTGATGTTGGCATTCAAAATCAGAATATTCATTTTATTTACATGATACTGTTTGCGCAGTTGTTTTTATTTTTGGGTAAAACCGCTTTAGAGCTTATTAGAAGTTGGATTTTATTACATCTTTCTACTAGAATAAACATATCGTTGATTTCTGATTTTTTTATTAAATTAATGAATTTGCCTATTTCGTTTTTTGATGTGCGTATGACTGGCGATATTATGCAACGTATCAATGACCACCATAGGATTGAAAGAATATTGACTACCTCATCTTTAAGCGTTCTATTCTCATTAATCAATATGTTTATAATGGGAGGCGTTTTGGCTTATTATAATTTGAAAATATTTGCTGTATTTTTTACAGGAAGTTTTTTATACTTCTTTTGGGTCATTTTGTTTTTGAAACGCAGAGAAAAATTAGATTACAAACGTTTTGCAGCTGTTTCGCAGGAACAAAGCAAAGTTATTGAGCTTATTAATGGGATGCAAGAAATAAAATTGCATAATGCCGAAAAACAAAAACGATGGGGTTGGGAATATGTTCAAGCAAGGCTTTTTAAAGTTTCTATGAAAGGTTTAGTATTAGAACAAACTCAAAACATAGGATCTAATTTTATTAATGAAATAAAAAATATTATAATAATTTTTCTTTCTGCGAAATTAGTTATTGATGGGCAAATTACGCTGGGAATGATGCTTGCCATTAGTAGTATTGTAGGAAGTTTAAATGGTCCTATTTTACAACTTATTAATTTTATCCGTGAGGCTCAAGATGCCAAAATATCGTTAGCCCGTTTATCAGAAATACACGAGAAAGAAGATGAAATTCAAAAAGATGAAACTCAAACACACGATATACCAAAAGAGGCTGATATAGTATTAAAGGATATAAGTTTTAGATATATCGGCTCTGATAATCTTGTTCTAGAAAACTTGAACTTAATTATTCCTGCTAACAAAGTAACTGCAATTGTTGGCACTAGTGGAAGCGGTAAAACTACTTTAATGAAGTTGTTATTGAAGTTTTATGAGCCAAATAGTGGAGAGATAGGACTTAGGTGCAAATCTGATGCGATTTCTCCTATCAACGCAATGACAAATTTGCAGAACATTGCTCAAAAAACTTGGCGAAACCACGTAGGAACCGTGATGCAAGAGGGTTATATTTTTAATGATACCATTGCCAATAATATTGCGATTGGAGTTGATATAATTGATAAAGAACGATTGGTTTATGCTGCTGATGTGGCTAATATTGCAACTTTTATTCAAGACTATCCATTGGGTTATAATACCAAAATCGGAATGGAAGGAGTTGGAATGAGTACCGGACAAAAGCAACGATTGTTGATTGCAAGAGCGGTTTATAAAAATCCTGAAATGTTGTTTTTTGATGAAGCTACTTCTGCTCTTGATGCTAATAATGAAAAAGAAATTATGGAGAAACTCGATATTTTCTTCAAAAATAAAACTGTTGTTGTCATTGCGCATAGATTAAGTACCGTTATGAATGCTGACCAAATAGTGGTTTTAGAAAAAGGAAAAATTATTGAAATAGGGAATCATAACGCGTTAGTGAAATTGAAAGGAAGTTATTATGAATTGGTGCGTAATCAGTTGCAGTTAGCCACATAAAATAATAAGAATGAAAATTAACAATTTTTGATTTCAGATTTAAAAAATAAAAGAATGTCAGACGAAAAAGAAATAGAATTAAGAAGCGAAGAAGTACAAGAAATCCTAACACGAGTTCCGCATTGGATGATTCGTTGGGGTTCAATTATGGTTTTACTCATTTTATTGTTATTGTTTTTTGTATCGTGGTTGGTTAAATATCCTGATATTATTTCGACGCAAATCATGATTACCACCAATATTCCACCCGAAAAATTAGTGGCAAGAACTTCAGGAAAGTTGGAAGCTATTTTGGTAAATGACAAAATAACTGTTTCTAAAAACACACCAATTGCTGTTATAGAGAATTCGGCTAATTACAAAGACGTATTTCTACTGAAAAGTATTATTGATACAATCGACATTGATAAAAGTAAATTTCCTTTTGAGAAATTAAAGTCGGCTCAATTGGGCGAAATTGAAAGTTTTTTTGCTGTTTTTCAAAAAGAAAGTGTCGCCGATGATTTGAATGCTAAATTACAACCTTATCAAGTAGACGGATCAGCTCAACACTATGAAATTATTCAACTTAAAGAGCGATTGAGTTTGTTAGAATCGCAAAGAAGCATTAATCAAAACGAATTGGTTTTACAAAAAAGTGATTTAGATCGTTACCAAGGTTTATTCAACAAAGGTATTATTGCAACACAGGAATTAGAAAAACATAAATTATCTTACCTACAAGTTGAAAGAAATTATAAGAGTTTGTTAAGCACTATTTCTCAATTAAAATCGTCTTTAAACGAGTTAAATAGAAACTCTAAAACTACCAAAATCAATGAAAGTAAAGAGAATGTAAATTTAGAACGCAATGTAATACAAGCTTTTTATCAACTCAAAAAAGCGATTAAAGATTGGGAGTTGAATTATGTTTTACGATCGTCGATTGACGGGAAAGTTAGCTTTTTACAACTTTGGGCAGAAAACCAAACCGTAAACGCTGGCGAAAATGTATTTGCTGTTATTCCAACAAACGAAAAAGACCATGTAGGTAAAGTAAAAGCCCCGGCACAAAACTCAGGTAAAATAAAAATTGGGCAAACTGTTAATATCAGATTGGTAAATTATCCAGACCGCGAATTTGGAATTATTAAAGGAAAAATAAATGCTATTTCCTTGACGCCTGACAAAGATGGAAATTTTTTGATTAATGTATCTTTGCCAAACGGATTGCATACTTCGTATAAAAAACAAATTGTTTTCCAGCAAGAAATGTCAGGAACTGCCGATATTGTTACCGAGGATTTACGGTTGATTGAACGATTGTTGTATCAGTTTAGAGATGTTTTTAAAAGATAAATGCTCTAGCCCTGATGGTAGCGACATCCTTTTGTGCCAGGGTTTGGCACAAAAGATACAGCGAACAGCAGGAAAAAGCTTCTAAAAAACCCTACCTACTTTTATAAATCGGGTTTGTAAGCAACAAACATATTGATGTAAATGTTTCGAGACCATCTCAAAACAAAAGGAGCTAAAACAATTAAGGATAGTATTATAGAAATAAATGAAAATTTCAAACTCGATTCAAAGATGAGTTTTGTAACAATAAAAGTGGCAATTCCTAACGCCACATTCAGTCCATAACTTACATACATTGCTCCATAAAAAAACGAAGGCTCAATTTGATATTTCAAACCACAGTGGCTACAATTTTCGTTCATTTTTAGCAAATTTGAAAAATGCAAAGGGTTTTTGTCCAAATACATGCTTTCTTTTTGACATCTTGGACAAGTTCCTGTTAAAATACTATATAATTTGGATCCTTTTTTTAACATTTGCAAAAAATTTTAATTTTCCTTTTTTCGAGTTACAAATTTACGTTTTCAGAAAGGATAAAATCACAATAAATGCTTAATATACACAATCTGTCAGTTTCTTTTGGAGGAACATATTTGTTTGAAGAAGTTACCTTCAGAATGGGTGCTGGTGATAGAGTTGGACTTGTCGGAAAGAACGGTGCGGGAAAATCAACGATGCTCAAAATTTTGGCTGGAGATTTCAAACCTGATTCGGGTCAAATTGCTACCGAGAAAGAAGTTCGCATTGGTTTCTTGCGTCAGGATATCGATTTTGAACAAGGACGAACCGTACTCGAAGAAGCCTATCAAGCCTTTACCGATATACAAGAAGTAGAGAAAAAATTGGTAGAAATAAATCATCAACTTGTTTCCCGAACTGATTATGAAAGCGAAGCCTATTCTCAAATTATAGAAGACTTATCCGATTACACACACCGATTTGAATTGCTTGGTGGTTACAATTATGTAGGCGATACCGAAAAAATTCTTTTG
>NZ_JANNXH010000022.1:0-25913 GCF_031409475.1 Flavobacterium sp.
TTTTATCGCGAAGAAATAAAGGAGGATTGGCTCTTTTGGCAATTTACCGAGAAAGCTACTGTCTCCGGAATAAAAGGCAATGTAGATGTTAATATTTATAATGGTGATGCAGAGCAGTTGGGGTTTATTACTCTGGAGTAGCTCCAAATTCGCTTCGCCCGTTCGCTATCGCTCGGGTCAGATTAAGAATGTTAAACATCCCCAATAAAAAAAGACAAAAATCGTATTGATTCCATAGCGTTTTCGTTTTTTTGCTAACTGCTAACTGCTAACTGCTAACTGCTAACTGCTAACTGCTAACTGCTAACTGCTAACTGCTAACTGCTAACTGCTAACTTCTAACTTCCACTAAAACTCCAACTTCTTTTTTCTCAATTCGAAATTTTGTCCCAGATATACTCGTCGCACCATTTCGTCTTCTACTAATTCTTCCGGGATTCCAGCTTTTAGAATACCACCTTCAAACATCAAATAGGTCTTATCGGTTATGGCTAGAGTTTCTTGCACATTATGATCCGTGATTAGAATACCAATATTTTTGTTTTTTAGTTTGGCTACAATGCGTTGAATGTCTTCAACAGCAACTGGATCGACACCAGCAAAGGGTTCGTCTAACAATATAAATTTTGGGTCTCTGGCTAGACATCGTGCAATTTCGGTACGACGGCGTTCTCCTCCAGAAAGTAAATCGCCACGGTTGGTTCGTATGTGTTCCAAACCAAATTCATCAATCAAACTTTCCATTTTTACTACTTGCTCTTCTTTAGAAAGTGAAGTAAGTTGTAAAACACTCAAAATATTGTCTTCGACACTCAGTTTTCTAAATATAGAAGCTTCTTGAGCTAAATAGCCAATGCCTTGTTGGGCTCGTTTGTACATGGGATAATTTGTAATGTCCAAATTGTCCAAATAAATATTTCCAGAGTTGGGTTTTACCAATCCAACAATCATATAAAAAGAGGTTGTTTTCCCGGCACCATTTGGGCCAAGAAGTCCAACGATTTCTCCCTGATTTACTTCAACCGAAATGCCTTTTACTACGCTTCGTCCTTTATATGTTTTGACTAAATTTTCGGCTCTTAATTTCATTTTTCATTTTAGTATTAAAATCTCTCATATTCCAACTTCTAACTTTTAACCTTTTTCCTCTAATGCTTCCCAGAATTCATAGGCTCTACGCAAATGAGGCACCACAATTGTTCCGCCTACAAGGGTTGCAATTCCCATTGCCTCCATCATTTCTTCTTTAGAAATGCCTTCTTTGTGGCAGTTTTCTAAATGGTATTTTACACAATCGTCACAGCGTAATACAGCCGATGCTACTAACCCCAAAAGCTCTTTTGTTTTTACATCTAATGCGCCTTCGGCATAAGCATTTGTGTCTAAATTGAAAATTCGCTTTACAATTTTATTATTGTCAGCCATTAATTTTTCGTTCATTTTAGAACGGTAATCATTAAATTCTTTAACTAGTTTGCTCATCCTTTTTATTTTGATTTTTGTAAACTATTCTTGAAATAAGTATACTAATTTCGTAGATTATTAACATTGGAACGGCTACAATAACCTGACTTACTACATCAGGTGGTGTAACTATTGCCGAAACAATAAGGATTATAACCACCGCATACCTCCAGTATTTTCTTAAAAAACTTGGTGTTACTAGTCCTAATTTTGTTAAAAAATAGATTATGATGGGCAATTCAAAAAATAAACCACTCGCTATTACACTTGTTTTTACCATACCTATATAGGACGCTATACTAAACTGGTTTTTTACGACATCGCTAATTTTAAATGTGGCAAAAAAGTTAACCGACATTGGCACAACTACAAAATAGCCAAATAAAACTCCAAGAAAGAATAGTAACGAGGAAAAAAAGATGAAGCGTTTTGCGTTTTTCTTTTCTTTTTCATAGAGCGCAGGGCTAATAAATTTCCAAATTTCCCATAATATATAAGGAAATCCTAATATAAAACCCGCTGTTATACATATCCAAACGAGTGTGTTTACTTGTCCTTCGACTTCGGTATTTTGAATAATAAACGAAGCCATATCTGTTTGACTTACACAAATACTATCGGCAAAACCCAATTGATGCGATAAATCGCAAAAAAATCTATAGGTAATAAAATCAGCTTTTGTTGGACCAAAAATGATGACATCAAAAATATAATCACTCACAAAAAAAGTAACTATGGCAATAAGTAAAACCGCCATCGTGCTTCGAACTAACAACCATCTTAATTCTTCAAGATGATCTAAAAAAGACATTTCGCTAAGTTGTTTTTTTGCCATTATACAATTCCTTCTTTTAAAATATCATGCAAATGAATGATGCCTTTGTAAGTATCATTATCAACAACTACTAACTGTGTAATCGAAAAATCTTCTAAAATATTCAATGCATCTGCTACCATAGTCGTAGATTGAATCATTTTAGGGTTTTTTGTCATAATATCTCTGGCGGTCAAATCTGCAAACGAATCTTTGTCATTTAACATTCTACGAATATCACCATCAGTAATAATTCCAATTACTTTGCCTTCATCTACAACTGCAGTAACACCGAGTCTTTTTTCGGAAATTTCGAAAATTACTTTTTTTATTTGCGCCTCTGGAGCAACCATAGGTTTTAATGAATTTTCAAGCATTGCACCTACTCTAAACAACAATTTTTTACCTAAAGCACCACCAGGATGGTATTTAGCAAAATCATCACTAGTGAAATTGCGCAATTGCATCAGGCAAACAGCTAGAGCATCGCCCATAACCAGCTGAGCAGTTGTGCTATTTGTTGGTGCTAAATTGTTTGGACATGATTCTGAATCTACAGTTGTATTTAAAACATAGTGCGATTCTTTTGCCAAAAAGGATGTCATATTTCCTGTAATAGCAATTAATTTATTGCCAAATCTTTTCAATATAGGAATTAGAATTTTTATTTCGGGACTATTGCCACTTTTTGAAATACAAATTACCACATCATCAGTTTGAACCATACCTAAATCGCCATGAATCGCCTCTGAGGCATGAAGGAAAATCGAAGGAGTTCCTGTAGAATTAAATGTTGCAACCATTTTTTGAGCGATAATTGCACTTTTTCCAATTCCTGAAACAATAATTCTTCCTTTAGATTGAAATAGAATTTGAGTAGCTTCGACAAAATCAGTATCAATATAATCGATTAATTTTGCTATCGACTCACTCTCCGAAAGAATGGTGTTTTTTGCCAGTATTAATATGTTTTCTTTGGTGTTCAAAATAGAATTCGTATAAAATTTGTATGTATAAAAGAAATTAGTATCTTTAGTGGTGCAAATTTAGATAAAATACTATTACTAAAGAATGAATTCAAACGAAATTGACATCCATAAGGAATTAAAAAAATATTTTGGCTTTAGCCAATTTAAAGGTTTACAAGAACAGGTTATAAAAAGTATTCTGAAGCAGCAAAACACCTTTGTGATTATGCCTACAGGTGGCGGAAAATCATTATGTTATCAATTGCCTGCCTTAGTACAAGAAGGAACTGCTATTGTTGTTTCGCCATTAATTGCATTGATGAAAAACCAAGTTGATGCCATTAGAAGTTTGTCCTCAGAAAACGGAGTTGCACACGTTTTAAACTCATCACTTACTAAAACCGAAATTAATCAAGTTAAAAAAGACATTACTTCTGGACTAACAAAATTATTATATGTTGCCCCAGAATCACTAACCAAAGAAGAATATGTAAATTTTCTGAAAACGGTAACCATATCATTTGTAGCCATTGATGAGGCACATTGCATTTCAGAATGGGGACATGATTTTAGACCAGAATACAGAAACTTAAAACACATTATTAAACAACTCGGCGATGTACCCATAATTGGACTTACCGCAACAGCAACTCCAAAAGTTCAGGAAGATATCCTAAAAAATCTCGATATGTCTGATGCAACAACTTTTAAGGCATCATTCAACAGACCTAATCTATATTATGAAGTTCGCACTAAAACCACAAATATTGAGTCGGACATCATTCGGTTTATAAAACAACACAAAGGTAAATCCGGAATTATTTATTGTTTGAGCCGCAAGAAAGTAGAGGCCATTGCCGAAGTTTTGCAAGTAAACGGAATAAGTGCTGTGCCGTATCACGCCGGTTTAGATGCAAAAACGAGAGCCAAACATCAAGATATGTTTCTTATGGAAGATGTAGATGTGGTTGTGGCAACGATAGCTTTTGGGATGGGAATCGATAAACCCGATGTGCGTTTTGTAATTCACCACGATATTCCAAAATCACTCGAAAGTTACTATCAAGAAACGGGTCGTGGCGGTCGTGATGGTGGCGAAGGACATTGTATGGCCTATTACTCCTATAAAGATGTAGAGAAATTAGAAAAATTCTTATCCGGAAAACCCGTAGCCGAACAAGAAATAGGGTTTGCTTTATTACAAGAAGTAGTAGCTTACGCCGAAACGTCTATGTCTCGAAGAAAGTTTTTATTGCATTATTTTGGAGAAGAATTTGATGGCGAAACAGGCGATGGTGCAGACATGGACGATAACGTTAGAAATCCAAAAACAAAAGCAGAAGCAAAAGAACAAGTCGTACAATTACTAGAAGTAGTTCGCGATACGAAGCATATCTATAAATCCAAAGAAGTCGTTTTCACACTTATTGGTCGTGTAAATGCAGTTATAAAAGCCCATCGCACAGATACACAATCGTTTTTTGGATCCGGTGCGAGTTACGATGAAAAATATTGGATGGCATTGCTCCGACAAGTACTTGTTGATGGATTATTATCTAAAGATATTGAGACTTATGGCATCGTAAAAATCACTAAAAAAGGATTGGATTATATAAAAAACCCAAAATCATTTATGATGTCCGAAGATCATGAATACAACGAAACCGAAGACGAAGCCATAGTAACGGCTGCAAAATCATCCGGAACAGCCGATGAGGTTTTGATGAGCATGTTGCGAGAATTGCGTAAAAAAGTTGCCAAGAAAATTGGTGTGCCACCTTTTGTTGTGTTTCAAGATCCTTCACTCGAAGATATGGCTTTGAAATATCCTATTTCGCTTGACGAAATGATAAATATTCATGGCGTTGGAGAAGGAAAAGCCAAGAAATATGGCAACGAATTTCTAGAATTAATCAGTCGCTATGTCGAAGAAAATGATATTATTCGCCCGGATGATTTGGTTGTAAAATCTACTGGAGCAAATTCAGTCAATAAGTTGTACATTATTCAAAACATTGATCGGAAATTATCGCTTGATGATATTGCTAAAGCAAAAGGGCTAAACATGGAAGCCTTGATCTCAGAAATGGAACAAATAGTATATTCAGGAACCAAACTCAATATTAAATATTGGATAGACGAAATGCTCGATGACGACCAGCAAGAGGAAATTCACGACTATTTCATGGAATCCGAATCTGATAATATCGAGCATGCACTCAAGGAATTTGATGGCGATTATGACATTGACGAATTGCGATTAATGCGAATTAAGTTTATTAGCGAAGTGGCGAATTAAAAAAAAGTATTCAGTGTTCCGTTTTTTAGTATTCAGTCCTTTACTGACCACTGATTACTAATATACTTCTCCTCGATGTGGTTTCAAAGCATCACGCACTTGTATCATATTCTCGTCAGTTACTACCATAAAAGCGATAGCGTGCATTTCTCCAAAAGTTTCAAAACCAGTAACATTTAGGTTTAATTTTTCGATGATGATGTATTCTTTCAGATGAATCTCGTGATGCTCGGCTGTTTTTGCCGAAGCTGGACCACGAAAATCCCATATTAGTTTTATTTGTCTGGACATTATTAAAAGTAGGTTTTTATTGCAAATTCAAATTGTTGAATAAAAATATTTTTGAAAGCATTAATATTATTTTGTTCATAAAAAATAAGCATCGCTTTTTTATAATCAATAGCATCAACTGTCCTAAAAGACAAAGGACAATAGCCGTTATCCATCAATACGGCATTACTTACAATTCTTGAAGTTCTTTTGTTTCCGTCTGCAAAAGGCTGAATGTAAGACAGTAATAGCAAGATTAACAAAGATTTTTCAAACACATTATTACAATTATTAACTATTTTGCAAACCATTTCTAATGCTTCTTTAATTTGAAATTCGTTGTCTAATGGTTGATAATTAGTGCCAGAAATGCCAATTTTCCGTTTGCGAATATTTCTATCTACCTCAAGATCTTTAATCAATAGGCTATGTATATCCTCAATTTTAGAGATACTTAACGGGCTGACATAGTTTTTATTTTCTAATAAAAAATCAATGGCATCTTTATGATTAAGTAGCATTGTTGCTTCTTCTTTAGTTTTGCCTTGCGCCGTAAGTTTGTCTTTTAGAAGTATTTCTGTTTCTAATAAAGTATACGTATTTCCTTCTATTTGTGAAGATTTCCAACTTAAATCTATAGCTAATCGTTCGAGTTCTTTATCGTATTCATTGGCAGTAATACTTTGAATATTTTTCACATATTTACTTTGCATTTCATTCAGTAAATTGCTTTCTTCTGGCGTAAACAATTTAGTTTCAGGTAAAATATGTAGCAATAAATCCCAATTAAATTCGCTTTTTATAATTCTTTCATCTATTTCTTTCTGGTAATATAAATCAATTTCAATTGGAATAAAAAGTTCATAATAAGGATTGATTTTATACTTTGTTACTTTACCTTTTCCGATGACTATAATCTTGTTTTCATTAACTAAAACGGTCAAATTTCTCTTTAAAGTTGCTAAACTAAAATAATGTGATAACTTTTCATTCAATTGAGATGAAGAAACTTCATTTAATTGTTTTATTACTTCAATAATTAGATTTTTGTTTTCCATTTTATTCATTTGAAGCTCAAATATACTAAAAATACGGCTCATAATCACAAATTATGAGCCGTATTTTTGATTTTTAGTGAGCCGTATTCGGTTTTAAATGTTTATTTTTTATAGAAAATTCCAAATTAGTTTAATTTGTCGAGGCATTATATTGTTTTCAATTTTGTTGTTGAGAGACAAAATTACAATAACAATTTTCAAATTACTATTTTTGTCAAAATTCAATTTATGCCAAAAGAACTTCTCCTTCAAGTATCTCCAGAAATAGCTTCAAGTGAAAATTTGTTAAAGGATTTTTTAGCTAAACAAATAAAGGTTTCTCCGAATGAAATTCAGCATTTTTCGATTCTAAAACGTTCGATTGATGCGCGACAGAAAGCCATAAAAATAAATTTAAAAGTTTCGATTTATCTAAAAGGAGAAAATTTTGTCGAACAAAAAATTCAACTTCCTAATTATACAAACGTTTCCACAGCACAAGAAGTTGTCGTTGTTGGCGCTGGACCAGCAGGACTTTTTGCCGCTTTGCAATTGATAGAATTGGGTTTAAAACCTATTGTAATTGAGCGCGGAAAAGAGGTACGTGGTCGCCGTCGGGATTTAAAAGCCATTAATGTAGATCATCTTGTTAATGAAGATTCTAATTATTGTTTTGGCGAAGGCGGAGCAGGAACGTATTCTGACGGAAAATTATATACGCGTTCTAAAAAGCGTGGCGATGTAACTCGAATTCTGGAATTGTTAGTTGGTTTTGGTGCTTCGGAGGACATTTTAATCGAAGCGCATCCGCACATTGGCACCAATAAATTACCGCAAATTATTCAAGACATTCGAGAGAAAATTATTGCCTGTGGCGGACACGTTTTGTTTGAAACCCGAGTGACCGATATTCTAATAAAAAATAATGAAGTCTGCGGCATTGTAACACAAAACGGCGATACGATTCTGGCTAACAAAATAATATTGGCTACAGGACATTCGGCAAGAGATATTTTTGAATTATTAGACAGAAAGAAAATTTTTATCGAAGCCAAACCATTTGCGCTTGGCGTTCGTGCCGAACATCCACAATCTTTAATTGATAGCATTCAGTACAGTTGTGATTATCGTGGCGAACATTTACCGCCAGCACCATATTCGATTGTGAAACAAGTTGGTGGACGAGGCATGTACTCTTTTTGTATGTGTCCCGGTGGTGTGATTGCGCCTTGTGCTACAAGTCCCGGCGAAGTGGTAACCAATGGTTGGTCTCCATCAAAACGAGACCAAGTAACGGCAAATTCTGGAATTGTTATCGAATTAAAACTCGAAGATTTTAAGCCATTTGCTCAATTTGGTGCTTTGGCTGGAATGGAATTTCAAAAAAGTATCGAGCAAAAATCATGGCATTTAGCAGGACAGACTCAAAAAGTTCCAGCACAGCGTATGGTCGATTTTACCCAAAACAAAGTGTCCACATTGATACCAAAAACGTCTTATGTTCCAGGTACAACTTCGGTCGAAATGGGACAGGTTTTCCCAGGATTTCTATCCCAAATTCTTCGAGATGGATTCTCTGAATTTGGAAAATCAATGCGTGGTTATTTGACAAACGAAGCCATACTTCATGCTCCAGAAAGCAGAACTTCCTCGCCAGTGCGAATTCCTCGCGACGATAAAACTCTAGAACACCTTCAAATCATAGGTTTGTATCCTTGTGGTGAAGGTGCGGGTTATGCTGGAGGAATTATTTCGGCAGCAATTGATGGCGAGAAATGTGCATTGAAGATTGGGGAATTATTGAAACCATAGTGACAGGTCACAACCTGTTCGTAGAGGAAAATAAAATAATAAATTGTAAAACGAAATTTTTTATGAAAAGTGCAATATTATATTTATATTTGTGATAATAAAAATAATATATTATGATAGTAGAATTAATAGAAACTAAAAAAATAGTTTCAAATTTTGATAAAACAATTTTAGAATCGCCATACAAAGCCGAATATATCAGTGCAAAATCTAATATTCCCTTACCAACTTTGTATCGAAAAATCAGAGAAAATAAATTTACAATCGATGAAATCTTGTTGATTTTAGAAATTATTCAGCCGGAGCAATATCAGTTTGAAATGCTTACTCAAAATATAAAAATTGCCGAAGAGCAGTTTAGAAATGGAGAATTTATTGAAGAAGAAGATTTTGTTTTTGATGTGGATACAATTATTGCCAACAGAAAATGAAAATCAAATTTTCAAAAATAGCTCAATTGGAGTATGAAGAAATTATCAACTATTTATATGATAATTTTGGTAAAGAAAAAGCAATTAAATTTTCAGATTTATTAAAAAAAAATCTAAACCAAGTCAATCAATTTCCAGAGAGTTTTAGTTTCTTTCAAAATACAGACAAGCGAAAATTTATGTTAAATCCTTATATTACGGTAATTTATAATGTGAATAAAGATTTGAAATGTATTGAAATTTTAAATTTTTGGTTCAATCGTTCCAATCCTGAGGTTTTGTTGCAGCATTTGTAAAAGTGAAGTCCTCCAATGGAAATCCTTTCAATAAAAAAAGCACTTTTTTAAAGAGAAAAATTTTAGTAAAACGGATTACGAATACAATCAAAAATAGTACAAGCATCTTATTTCCAATGTATTATTTTTTTAATAGTATTTTTTACTAAATTGAGTTAATTTAATAAGAAAAAAATGACTGTTGCTACCAAACCCGTTTTCCTAACTTATTTGAATAGTTTTAGAGGATTTGCAATTATTAATATAGTTGCTATACACGCTTTTTTTTCACGTTGAAGGATTTTGTTGGTCCAATTGATTATGCTAATGAGCTTTTGTTTCATAATGGTACCATTTATTTTGCACTTATATCGGGTTTGCTTTATACGGCTATTTTAAAAAAGAAAGGCTATGCCCAATTTTTTATCAGTAAATTAAAATTTGTGGTACTTCCATATCTGTTTTTTACTTTGTTTTATTCCATTTTTGATGACAAGTCTCAAGATTTTTTTGTCCTTCACTCTAGTTTAAAGAACTATTTAAATGTTTTGCCACGAAATTTAATTTACGGAAAAGCCATGTTTGTGTTTTGGTATATTTCGGTTTTGTTTTTTTTATACTTGGTTACTCCATTGTTAGATTATTTATTAAACATAAAAAAATGGGGGAATTTGTTAATAGCTTTTGTAATTGCATTGCCATTACTAGTAAGACGTGAAGAGGTAATGGAGTTGTACAACGGTGATTTTTTGAGTTTTCATAATATGATTTATTTTACAGGTGCTTATGTCGCTGGGATGTATATTGCATCTAATCTTGAACAAAGTTTAGCTTGGATACGGAAAAATAAAGTTTTTTTGATGGTCTTGGTAGTGGTTACATCGATAGCAATTGTATTTATTAAGCTTAATAAAATAGATAGAATAGGAGTGTTTTCTGTCTATTCCACTTTATTTTATATTCAAAAAATAGTCCTATCGGTTTTGGTTCTTTTGTTTTTTAAAAATTTAGGCGATAAGCAACCCAAATGGCTGCAACCCATTGCAAAGGATGCTTTTGCTATTTATTTTTTGCACGTTTTTTTTATGGGGATTTTTATAGTTTATTTAGGAAATCTTAAATATTTTGTAATTATTGCCAAGTTCAATTCGCTATTGATAGGTTCGTTTTATCTCGTTTTTTCTATACTTTTTAGTATGTTGACAGTATGGTTGTTCAGAAAAATATTTGGAAAATATTCTAGAATGATTGTTGGTTCGTAACAACTATTTTTCGGTACATTACCAACTTAAATCACTTTTAATTCTCTTTATTTTCTGACTGCCACAGCAATTTTTGAATCGGCTGTTCCGTAATACAGAAACCATTGGTTTTTAAAAAACACTAATCCTTCAACGAAACAAACTTCGTTTACTTCTCCTGTTTTTTCGTAAGGTTTATCAGGATGAATAAAATTGGTGTCCAAGCGGTCGATCATTTTGTATGGATTTTCTTTATCAAATAAAGCTTGCCCTGCGGAATAGGTGAGTTTTGGTAGGTTGGAATCATTGTAATTTAAGGCATTGCTACCGTTATAAATTAGTAAAATTCCATCTTCCTGTAGTAAAGCATATGGACCAGGTTCTACCAACCGACTGTCAAAATAACCCATTCGAGGATGCAAAACTGCAATCATTTTTTTGGATTCGTCACTTATGGCAACTGTCCAATGAATGAGGTCATCAGAAGTAGCAATGTACAAATCTGTATCGCCAAAATACATCCAATATTTGCCTTTAATTTTTGTTGCTACAATTTTATCACCTTCTAATTTGCAAACTATGGCACCCGATTTTGACCAAAGATTCTTGTATTTTTCTTCACTCAAAACTAATCCATGTTTAGTCCATGTTTTCAAATCTTTAGAACTTGCAAGGCATAATCTTGCAATAGTTCCATCATACGAAGTATACGTCATAATGTAATTGCCATCAGGACTTTGTATAATTCTTGGGTCTTCAACGCCACCTTTCCATTCGTAAGGTTTCATAGTGTCATTGTCTGGGTAAAAAATAGGTGTGGGTTGTTTTTTAAAATGCAATCCGTCTTCACTAATGGCTAATCCCAATCGTGAAGTCATGTCCTTGTCTTGTGCTCTGTAGATGAGGTAGACTTTTCCGTCTTTTATAACAGCCGATGGGTTGAGGACATTGCGCTCTTCCCAGTTGACTACTTTTTTACTAACGGGACAGGAGAAAATTTGATTGGTTTCTGGTGCTAAAATAGGGTTGATGCTATCGGCTTTTACAAAGTTAAGTAATGCCCAATCGTTACTGTTCTTAATTACGGTCACAACTTCTGAATTGTTTTTTTTACAGCTTACTAAGAAAAGTAATAGTACTAAAACTGACATAGTGTGTTTCATAGCGACTAGATTTAATTGAAAATAATTATTTTGAGTTCACCAGTTCTTGAAATTGAAAATACTATCAATGGTCGTAACTGATCACTCTAGATATTTTCCATTGGTTGTTAATTTTTTTCCAAATCATGACAAACTTAAAGGTGCCAATCTCTTCTTTCCCGTTTTCGATATGACGAAATTCATGAATTCCTATTTCAATTGCTCCATAATCTTTAATAGGATGTACTTCTAAACTGCCTTTCACTAATTTTCGAGAAAGTTTATTTTCGTTTTTGAACATGTTTTCAAAGTTTTTAAAAACAGTTTCATACGAAAGTAATCCACCATTGTCTTGAAACCATTCTAAATCTTCGGTAAACATAGATTTGAATAGTACAAAATTTTGGGTGTTGAAAGCATTAAAAATGATGGTATCGCTAGCCTCAATTTCGTTGTATAATTCTTGTGAGGTTGGCGAAATTTTTTTTTCTTGAGCGATTACTACATTGGTAAACAAGAAAAGTAATACAAGAATAATATACGATTTGACTTGCTTAATTTTCTTCATAAACAAAGTTTTATTTCTTTTTTGCATTCATTTCCATATAATCCAATGTAAGATTTGTCATTGCTTTCATCCCTAAAACAAAACCACTTTCGTCGATATAAAAATCAGGTGTATGATGTGCAGAAGCATCTGATGTCGCCATTCCTTTTGGCATTCCTCCTAAAAAAAAGTATATACCAGGAATTTTATCTTGATAATATGAAAAGTCTTCTGCACCAGTTACTGCTTGTGTGATGTATACATTTTCTTTTCCCGCAACTTCTTCAAAGGTTGGAACCATTTTTTCTGTTAGTGTCGGGTCGTTGTAAGTGATGAGTGTTTTGGTAGTGATGTTTACATCAGCAGTTGCACCAGCACTTTTAGCTATATTAGTAGCGATTTGGTGTATTCGTTCATGAATCATTTTTTGACTTTTAGAATCTAAAGTTCGAATGGTACCATTCATTTCAAGTTCTTCTGGAATTATATTACTTCTAATGCCAGCGTTTATTCGACCAACTGAAACTACAGCAGCATTTTCTATTAAGTTTGCGTTACGGCTTACTATTGTTTGTAAACCCAAAACTATTTGCGAAGCCGTAACAATTGGGTCAATCGATTGCCATGGATATGCGCCGTGTGATTGTTTTCCTTTCACCTTTATAGTAAACCAATCCGATGATGCCATAGTTCCTCTAGGACGGTATTTTATTTTACCAACTTCGGTTTGTGAATTGATATGTAAGCCAAAAATGACATCTACTTTGGGATTTTCAAGTACACCTTCTTTAACCATTAATTCTGCTCCACCTTCTTCGCCATCTGGTGGACCTTCTTCTGCCGGTTGAAAAATAAATTTGACAGTACCTTTTAGTTCACTTTTTATAGAGGCTAAAATTTCGGCAGTTCCCATTAAAATTGCAGTGTGTGTGTCATGACCACAAGCATGCATAACGCCAACTGCTTGGCCATTATATTCACCTTCTGCTTTTGAAGCAAATGGAATATTTACTCTTTCCTTTACGGGCAAGGCATCAATATCTGCTCTTAGCGCAACAACTGGACCAGGTTTTCCACCTTTTAGAATGCCTACAACTCCTGTTTTTGCAACACCAGTTTGTACTTCGATTCCTAAAGAACGGAGATGTGCAGTTATTTTTTCGGCAGTTTTAAATTCTCTATTTCCTAGTTCTGGGTTTTGATGGAAATCTCTACGCCAAGCAACAACTTTGGATTCTAATGAGGCTGCTTTTTGATTGATTTTAGCTTTTAGCGCTGTGTTTTGTGATGAAGTTAAACTTGTTATTGATAATAAAACTGCTGTAAGGATGATTTTTTTCATAGTAATATAATAATCGTGTTGTACAATAATTGAAATTAATGAATAGTCAAAACTGCAAGAAATGAGTATGATTATCCAAATATAATAAATATGAAATTGCTAATCTATTTTTTAATAAAGTTAGTTTTAATTCTCAAATCTAAAACATAAAAAAACCGCCTAGTGATGGAGAAGGCGGTTTATTTCAAGCTAATAACTTTTACTTTTTATTTTTCAAACGGTCTTTAAAAATTTTTTCAAATTTTTCAATTTTGGGCTGAATTACCATTTGGCAATAACCTTGACTTTTATTGTTTTGATAATAATTTTGATGCGATTCTTTAGCTTTATAAAAAACAGTAAACGGTTCGAGAGTAGTTACTATTGGACTACTGTAGACTTTATCAATATTCAAATCATTGATAATTGATTGGGCTGCTTGTTTTTGATCTTCGTTTGCATAAAAAATTGCTGATCGGTATTGTGTTCCTACATCTGCACCTTGACGGTTCAATGTAGTTGGGTCATGAACGGTAAAAAACACTTTAAAAATTTCGTCTAAATTAGTAACCGTTGCATCATAAGTAATTTGCACTACCTCTGCTGCGCCAGTATTTCCGGAACTAACTTCCTCATAACTTGGATTTTTAACAGTTCCTCCAGCGAATCCTGAAACCACAGATTTTACTCCAATAAGATTTTCATAAACGGCTTCGACACACCAGTAACATCCACCAGCAAGTACAATAGTTTGTAAATTTTCTTTGTTTGTTGAAGCAATATTTTCTGGGTCAAAATCTAACGAAATTGCATTCATGCAATATCTTTTGCCTGTAGGTTTTGGACCGTCATCAAATAAATGTCCCAAATGACTATTACATCGACCACATAAAGCCTCAATGCGTTTCATTCCATAAGAATTATCGTCCTTGAATGTAATACTGTTTTTATTTTCTTGCTCAAAAAAACTTGGCCAGCCACAGCTGCTTACAAATTTTTGGTTTGATTTGAATAATTTATTACCACAAGTTGCGCAATAATAAGTGCCTACTGTTTCAGAATCCCACATTTTTCCTGTGAATGCTCTTTCTGTATCAGCATTTCTTGCAACTGCATATAAATCTGGAGATAATATTTTTTTCCATTCGGTATTCGAAATATTGAGTTTATTTGTATCGGTGTTAGAATAATAAGGATTCTCTGGTTTGTCAATTATATTTTCCATAGTTGTAGATTCATTTGTTTTTTTTTGATTGTTTTTATTTTGCCCGCATGCTTGAAGCATAAATAGGAGCATCAAGAAGAGCAGGTTTCGAAATTGGATTGTTTTTTTCATACATTTTTCTTTTTTTAGGATACAAATATAAATTGAGTTTAATTTTAAAGATGTCGCTTACTTTACTTTTTATTTTTATTTAAGTAATAATTAACGGTTAATTTCAAGCAACAAAATGTCATTAAATTTGTAATGTAAATGAATCATATTTGAGACATTAAAATTACTATTTTCAATTATTAAACGCTCGTTAAACTTTTCACAATCTTTTGATAATCCTATATTCAATTTCTTTTTTCGTATTTTTGACAAGGTAAAATAGAATATGGAAGAAGAGAATGTAATTTTAGTTAACATAAATGATGAGCAAATTGGATTAATGCCCAAGCTTGAGGCTCATGAAAAAGCAGTTTTGCACCGCGCCTTTTCTGTTTTTATTTTAAACAATAAAAATGAAATTATGCTCCAGCAACGAGCAAATCAAAAGTATCATTCCCCAAGTTTATGGACTAACACCTGTTGCAGTCATCAGCGCGAAGGCGAAACCAATATTCAGGCTGGAAGCCGAAGATTATTTGAAGAAATGGGTTTCAAGACTAGTTTAAAGGAATTGTTTCATTTTATATACAAAGCACCATTTGATAATGGTTTAACGGAGCATGAACTGGATCATGTCATGATAGGATATTATGATCAGAATCCAATAATAAATCCAGACGAAGTAGCCGATTGGAAATGGATGAGTATTGAAGATATTAAAAAAGATATGCTTGTTCATCCCGAAATTTATACCGTTTGGTTTAAAATTATTTTTGATGAGTTTTATCATTTCTTAGAAAATCATAAAGTATAATATAATTTAATGTCACCCTGAGCGCAGTCGACGGGCAATCGATATGAAAGTAACAATAAGTAGAAAAGCCCATTTTAACGCAGCGCATCGATTGTATCGAAAAGATTGGTCTTTCGAGCAAAACGATGCCGTTTTTGGCAAATGCAACAATCCTAATTTTCACGGTCATAACTATGAATTAATTGTAGGTGTAACCGGCGAAATTGATCCAGAAACAGGATATGTTATGGATGTAAAATTTTTAACGGATATTATTAAAGAAGAAGTCGAGAATAAGTTCGATCATAAAAATTTAAATTTAGATGTGCCTGAATTTGAAAATCTTAATCCAACAGCCGAAAATATTGTAGTTGTTATTTGGAATAAAATTAGAAAAAAAATCAAGCCAAATCTAGATTTAGAAGTTGTTCTATACGAAACACCACGTAATTTTGTAACTTATAAAGGAGAATAATGGGATTACAAATTGGAGATAAAATTCCTCATTTTAAAGCAAAAGACTCTAATGGGAATGATTTTGACAGCAATAATTTAATAGGAATAAAACCGCTAGTTATTTATTTTTACCCCAAAGATAATACACCAGGTTGTACAGCACAAGCGTGCGGTTTTCGGGATCAATACGTGGATTTTACAGATTTAGGCGCTGAGGTAATCGGAATCAGTAGTGATACAGTTGATTCGCATTTGGGATTTTCAAACCGATATAAACTCCCTTTTATATTACTGTCCGATTCCACTAAAAAGATAAGAAAACTTTTTGGAGTTCCATCAGGATTACTTGGTATGTTGCCCGGAAGAGTAACTTATGTTACAGATAAAAACGGAATTGTAATTTTAATTTTTGACAATAGTTTATTGGCTACAAAACACATATCAAAAGCACTAACAGCAATAAAAAAAATAGTATCTTAAAAGTTATAATCCTATTGCTTATTATACTTAGAAAGCTATAGTTTTGAAAAAAAACATTAATGAAAACATCCTTTTATCCATTGCAATTTGATGCCATTCTTAAAGATAGAATTTGGGGAGGAGAGAAACTTAAATCTATACTTCATAAACCAATAACTTCTCATATAACTGGTGAAAGTTGGGAAATATCAACTGTTGAAGGCGATGTTAGTCTTGTTTCTAATGGAGCTTGGAAAGGAAAAACATTAGTTGAATTAATCGAAATGTTTCCTGATGAAATTTTAGGAACGAGAATACACCAACAATTTGGAAAACAATTTCCTTTACTTTTTAAATATCTGGATGCTCGAGAAGACTTGTCCATTCAAGTTCATCCCAATGATGAATTAGCTAAAAAACGTCATAATACTTTTGGAAAAACTGAGATGTGGTATGTCATGCAAGCAGAAGATGATGCACGAATTATACTAGGTTTTAAAGAAAATTCTAACGCAACTGAATATTTAGAAAATCTAAAAAATAAATCATTGCTGTCTATTCTTGACGATGTAAAAGTGAATGAAGGTGATGTTTTCTTGCTTGAAACAGGAACGGTTCACGCCATTGGAGCTGGAATAGTTCTTGCCGAAATACAACAAACATCGGATATTACCTATCGATTGTTTGATTTTGATAGAGTAGATGCACAAGGAAAAACAAGAGATTTGCATGTTGATTTAGCTCTAGATGCTATTAATTACAACAAAGTTGAAGCCAAAAAGGACTACTCAAAAAATCAAAATCAACCTAATGTTCTTGTAGATTGCCCCTATTTCACAACGAATCTTATTTCTTTAGTTGCTTCAATGAATGTACATGCAACCGGTGAAACTTTTATGGTATTTATGTGTGTTGAAGGAAATTTTGAAATTGAATATGAAAACTTGAAGTACCAATATAAATTAGGAGACACTATTTTGATACCTGCATCAATGAAATCATTTGTTATTAGAGGAAAAGCTTCAATTTTACAAATTTATATTTCATAAATGTAAATTTCGATTTTTTAGAGGTCATTTATGGTATAACCTTCTTACTAATTGGTGTTTATCTCACAATATTTTAGTTTCATCGGAGTTCGATGATTTTCAATTGTTTGCAACAAAATTGTTCTTAGTGGCGATTTCATAGTCGGTTATAGAAAGATTATGTGTACTTTTGCAATCGCAAATTAAAATTAAAAATAAAATGGCAAACGTTAAGAATTTAAAAAAAGACATCAACTACGTTTTAGGAGATATTATTGAAGCAGTTTACTTGTTTGAAATTTCTACAACTGGAAAACCAACAACAGAAACTAATGCTTTAATTGATGAAGCAATTGCTGCTTTTGATACTTTGATTACAAAAGTAAACGCTAAAAAAGTAGAAAATAAAAAAGCACATTTCAAACAAATTAATGTTGAGTTGGAACAAACTGCAAATCAATTGATTGCTAAAATCAACGGATTACAGTAAAAAAATTGGATAAAAAGTTTGAATTTATTTTGGTAAATTCAAATTCAAACTTATATTTGTATCAGTAATGAGTCGCCAGCGTAGCTCAGTTGGCTAGAGCAGCTGATTTGTAATCAGCAGGTCGTGGGTTCGAGTCCCTCCGCCGGCTCAATAGAAAACCGTAAGTTTATCGCTTGCGGTTTTTTTTTATTTTGAAAAACAATGGGACGAGAAGTTCATCCCGAGCGAAGTAAATCGGGAAGTCCCTCCGCCGGCTCAATATCAAACAGTGAGTTTATCGCTTGCGGTTTTTTTGTTTTTAAAAATAATGGGACGAGTAGTTCATTCCGAGCGAAGCAAATCGGGAAGTCCCTCCGCTGGCTCAAACAAAAACCATCTAACTTTTGTTAGGTGGTTTTTTCGTTTTCAATAATCAGAAATTTTTAATTTAAAATAAATTTGATAGTATAGTATTACATTTTTTTGTTAAGTTTGATGCTTAACCTTTAATAAACCACATACTA
Organism: Flavobacterium sp.; assembly: GCF_031409475.1. GTDB lineage: Bacteria > Bacteroidota > Bacteroidia > Flavobacteriales > Flavobacteriaceae > Flavobacterium. Next base: position 18,666 of record NZ_JANNXH010000022.1, read on the forward strand.
TGGACGAAAATATTCTGTTACAAAAACCAGAATTAGAATTGAACGAATCTGCAAAAGAATTTTTGAGAGAAGCTGCCAAATGGGCCTATTTCTTATCCATTCTTGGTTTTATAGGAATTGGATTGATTGTTTTGGTAGCCATTTTTGCAGGAACAATTTTTTCTGCAATTGGCAGTATGACACCAGGAATGGGAGGTTTTGGTTCCTCATTTGGGATTGTTTTGACTGTTGTTTACTTGATAATTGCTTTGCTTTATTTTTTTCCGGTTTATTACATGAATAAATTTGCTACAAATGCAAAAACTGCTTTACAGGAAAATGATACAGAATCGCTAGCATTATCCTTCGAGTATTTGAAATCACATTACAAATTTATTGGAATTATGTCAATAATAGGATTGTGTTTATATGGACTAATAATTGTTTTTGCAATTATAGCAGCGTTAGCTAGATAAGATATTGCAAATCTTTTTTCTAAAACATAACCCGTCTTGTTTAATTAAACAAGACGGGTTATGTTTTTTTTACAAAAAAATTACTGCTGCTTTTTAATTTTAGCAACATACTCCGTTAGTTTTTTGCCGTAAAGTGATTGTGCTACTTTTGGTGACATTGATTTTTGAATGGTATCTAGATATTTAATGTTGATGTCATAAATTTCTGACAATGCAATATATGGGGCAACCTCATGGTCTCTATTGTTGATGGCAAAATTAGTAGCAAATAAATATTTCCTTTTTATATTACTCTCCTGTTTTTTGTTGATGTTTTCTATAGCTATCGTGTTTTTACTTTTGATAGCGTTGAATTTTTGTTCAATCATGTCTAGAGATTCATCTCTAAATCGGGAATTTATTTTTTTATAGTCTTCAAATAATTCTTGATTTTTTGAACCTTTAATTTTTGCAGCTGTATTATAAGACTCCAAATTAGTTTCAATATTTATGATTCCGGGTTCAGCAAAAAACAATAAATTATTGTCTAAAGAATTACTTACGCCTCGGTCTAAGAATAAGTAAAGCATTTCGGGTGATTCTAGATATAAGTCTGTTTCAAATACCGAATTGCCATCTATTGTAATGGTATCTATAGGAACTAGAACAGTATCTACAACTCTTTGAATGTATAAAGTTCCTTTTTTTAATCCTTTGATGTTTCCCGTGAGATGCAAATTTGTTTTTGAGGTTTCTTTGTTACAAGCCGTGATGAGTAAAAGAGCAACAATTGCAATAATGTTTTTTTTCATTAGTAGTTTTTTTTGCAAAATAAAGAAAATAGTTGGTAGAATAAGATTTTACCGATAATGAATTTCAAAAAAAATCTCATTCCAAAAGTTGAATGAGATTTTTTAAACTCTGTTTTTTAACCTTTTAGCCAAACTTCTTTTAAAAGAGATTTAGTCGAATCAGTATATTTATAATTTACTTTTTCTGTATAGGGAAGTTTTACTGTACCGTTTATGATTTGTTCTTTTCCGTCTCTTTTGATTTTTAGTGAAATAGGGTCATTTTCTTTCCATTTTTTACTGTCCACAAACAGCTCAAATAGGTTAGCTGTTGAATAAGGTTTGTCGTTTATAGCTGTAAAAATATCACCGGCTCTTAAGTCTAAATTTTTATAAAAATCAATTAATTCTTTTCCTGGAATTACACTTATCTCTTTGGTCTCTTTATTAGATATTATGTTCATCGATTGTCTAGTTCCAAAAACACTAGCTACTACAGTATCTGTAGATTTTGTGATTCCTACTTTTTGTAGATACTCAGCATAAGGAATTGGGGTTGGCCCAGAAACATAAGTTTGTAAGAAATTACCAACTTCTGGATAAGTTAGTGCTGTTATTTTTGAAAAAAGTTCATCATCGTTAAATGGTTTAGTAACGCCATAATCTTGAGATAATTGTTGCATTAAATCTAATAGACCTCTTTTGCCTTCGCTGTTTTTTCGAATAATAATATCCAAACACATTCCTATAAGTGCTCCTTTTTCATACACATTATAGTATTGCTCTTTATAAGGATTACTTAATACATTAGCACTCATTTCGGTAAATGGCATGTTGTCATTTAAGGAATTAGCTCTATTTATTTTGGCATTTATACGAGAGTAAAATTCTGCTTCATCTATTAAGCCTTGATTGATTTGAAACAAATTCGAAAAATATTCCGTTACACCTTCATACATCCATAAATGTTTTGACATTTTTGGAGCATTATAGTCAAAAAAATGAATTTCCTTTGAATGTATTGTTAATGGTGTCAAAATGTGAAAAAACTCATGTGAAACAACATCTTTTAATCCATCTAAAAGTCTTTCTTTGGATATATCCTCAGGATATACCACTGTTGTTGCAGTAGGATGTTCTAAAGCACCAATTGCATCAAAAGGAGTTTTCTTATCGTCGTATAAATTGATTAGAACACTGTATTTTTTTGTAGTGTTTATACTTCCTAAAAATTGTTTTTGTGCGGTCATCATCTTTTTCATTTCTGGTGCTATACTTTCGGCTGTAAATTTCCCAGTTGGAGAATAAACGGCGATGAGAATTTCCATGCCATCAACGGTAAAGCTTGTAGAGTTTGGTTTAGAATACATAATAGGATTTTCAACTAATTCTGCATAACGAGGCATTAGGAATAAATCGTTTGTTACAGAACTATCCATGTCATCCATACTAGTTGCTCCCCAAATTTCAGCAGTGTGCGAAATGTTTATTTTATAAGGAATTGTCATAAAATTCGTAAAATAACCTACGAAACAGTGCGTGTTGAGCAGTATATTATTCTCTAAATCGATATTTGACCCAGTTGGCGCAAAAATTCCAGCTCCAAAAATTCCTTTATTGGATTCAATATCAAAGGTGTCATTTACCAAATAAGTAATTTTATCCAATGTTTTTGCATTGGAAATAGACCAAGAATTTAAATCCATTTTTTTTACGTTTAATGAATTTCCTTTAGTATCAAATGCTTTTAAATCATCAATAAATCTACCATAATCATCTTCAGAATAAGTTCCTGGAACTATTTTTGGCAAATAATAGATAACTTCATCGGTATTAATTTTGGGAGGATTAATAGAAACAAATACTTTATCGTTTTTTATTTCTTTAAGATTGATGTTCACCTGAACCACTTCATTTACTACTGATTTAGAAGTGTTTGAGATGCTAATAGTTTTACAACTCAAAATTAAAGTAAAGAGTGTAAGGGCAAAAAATATTTTTTTCATGTTTTAAATTTGTAATTTAAATGTTTGACACTCAAATTACAACAATGTTACAGATTTTTCATTATTTATAAGTTTTAACAATGAAAAATTTAATATTTAGATAAAAAAAACTCCCAAAAGGGAGTTATTAATTAATCAAATTTGTTTTTTATGTAATATTTTCCGTCTAAATCTTCATCAAAATCATCAATTTTGATTGGTTTAGGTTTAGGTTTACCAGCATTGGCTTTCTTTTTCCAAACTTCAAATTTATCGGCGGTGAGTTTCTTTTTCATTATTTCCAAAACTTGTTTCTCATCGATTCCAAGTTCTTTTTTTATGATTTCGAAAGGGTTTCTTTCCTCTAGTGCCAATGAAATCAATTTTTCGTTTTGATCCCAGCTTAATACAATGTTTTTACTCTTTTTCATTAATTGAAAATAAATTCAGATGTTTTTTATTAATTACAATTGATAAGCCAATATTAAGAAAAAAAATAATTACTTTATCTAATTCTGTTCATTTTTTTCGGTAGAACGTTGTTTCTGAAATGGAATCTTAATTAAGTTGGTTAATTTGTTGTGTTCTTCATGACCTTGATGCGTGTCAATCCCATAAATAATTGCCTCTTTTGGAAGTGTCATAAAAGTTCCAAAAAGCCTGTCCCAAACCGAGAAAATATTACCGTAATTGCTATCAGTATAAGGTAAAACATAATGATGGTGCACTTTATGCATGTCCGGCGAAACGATAAAATAGCTCAAAACGGAATCTAATTTTTTTGGTAAAGAAATATTAGCATGTGTAAATTGTGTTGAAATTAGCGATAACGTTTGGTACATAAACACCAACCAAATAGGTGTTCCTACAATCAAAACGCCTAGCGTGGTAAATACAAACCTAGTGATGCTTTCCCCAGGGTGATGCCTGTTTGCAGATGTGGTGTCTATCCAGGTATCAGTATGGTGAATTAAATGAAACCGCCATAAAAATTTTACTTTATGTCCCACAAAATGAGCAAGATAAGCACCTATAAAATCCAATAATAACAATCCAATTAACGCATATAACCAAATGTTCATTTGTGGCAACCATTGTAAAACACCAAAATTATTTGCAATTACCCAATCAGCAGATTTTAGTAAAACAAATGCTAAAGCGAAATTTATAATCACCGTTGTCAACGTAAAGAAAATATTTATTCCGGCATGATTCCATTTTTTATAATCAAATCGGAATAAAGGAAAAGCATTTTCTATTAACCAAAAAATAGTGATTCCACCCACAAGAATGAGGCTTCGGTGCGATGAAGGAATTGTCGAAAAATAATTGATTATTTCATTCATAAAAGATATTTTTATAAAAATACTAAATTATTGTATCACTCGGAATGTTAAATTAATTCTTTCACCTACAGGTTTTGCTGTTTTTGGAATTTGGTGTTTCCAGCAATGTTGCGTGGTTCCTTTCATTACTAATAAACTGCCGTGTTCTAGAATAATACTTTGTTTTAAGGTTTTGTCCGTATTGTGTTTCAACTGAAATATGCGTGCTGCTCCAAAACTTAATGAGGCAATAACAGGATTCATTCCCAGCTCTTTTTCGTTGTCTGCATGCCAACCGTTACTGTCTTTTCCGTCTCGATATTGATTGAGCAAAACGGTAGTAAAATTCGTGTCAGTAACACTTTCGACCTGTGATTTTATTTTTTGCAAAAGCAAAGTCCAATAGTGGGGTTGCATTTTTATATTCGAATAGGAATAGGATTTTCCTTCGTTGCCAAACAAGGCAGTCAAGCGAGGTTGTGGATGAGTTTTTCCAAAAACTTTTATTTCATCTTGTTGCCAAGGAGTTTCGTTTGTTAACTTGTCAAAAATAATATCAGCTTCTATTTTATCAAAAAAATTGGGAAAATACGTGATCGTTGCATCTGGCAGATCAAATACTATGGGTTCGGAGTGAAAAAGAGAGTTCATCTCACAAAAATAAAGAGAAAAACAAAGTTTTGAAACTTTATTTTTCTCTTTAGAAATTAAAATTAGAAAAAACTAGGCTTCAGAATGGTCTTGCAATAGGTTTTTATAAATAAATCCAGCTGCTATCGCACCAAGAATTGGTGCAACCCAAAACAACCAAACCTGTGATAGTGGTTCGCCACCTACAAATAGTGCCTGAGACAAAGAACGAGCAGGATTTACTGATGTATTTGTTATAGGAATACTTATTAGGTGAATTAAGGTCAGTCCTAATCCTATGGCAACTCCTGCAAATTTTCCGTTAGCAAATTTATCAGTCGCTCCAAGGATTATTAACAAGAAGAACAGAGTCAAAAGAAACTCGGCAATAAAGGCGGATTGCATGGAATAGCCATCTGGCGAAAAAGCATCAAAACCATTAGATGCAAATGCACCAGCTTTGGTATTATCGATTACGTTTCCTGCTTTTCCAGACCAAACCACAAACAAAGTCCCAGCAGCAGCAATTGCTCCAACACATTGTGCGATTATGTAAGGCACTAATTCCTTGACTGAAAATCGCCCACTTGCCCATAGTCCAAAAGAAACAGCCGGATTAAAATGACCACCAGAAATGTGACCAACAGCATACGCCATAGTCAAAACAGTTAAACCAAATGCAAGCGAAACACCTACAAATCCAATTCCTAAATCAGGAATTCCGGCAGCAAAAAGTGCGCTACCACAACCACCAAATACCAACCAATACGTTCCAAAAAATTCTGCTAATAATTTTCTCATAATGTAAAATTTAGATTGTTAATTCAAACGAATTTAAGTTAAAAAAATATTCAAACTAAATTTTAATCAAAAAAAAAATAAAAATTCGCTTATTTATCTTTTTCAAACCGCATTACACCGACCACTATTAGAGTGGGACAAAAATTAATGTTATTGCTTTATGTAGTGTTTTGCTAGGTAATAAATATTTATCCCCAGTATGAAGGTATTTGTAATAATTATAGGCCAAGATGTAGCTAACATAATACCATAAATAACGAATAATACTGCTCCAAATGAATTAATGATTCGTAATGTATTGATGTTTTTCATCAGAAACGAAACCATTAATACTCCTGAAGCCAGATAACCAACCCATTCTGTTAAAGAAATTGCTTCCATATTGTTTTTATTAGTTAATTGAAATACTGTATAATAACTTTAAATTAGTCTTGGTCTTCTGCCAAATCGCTCAAATGCAGACGTAATGCTGTGACTGAAATACTAATTTCCCAAAATGAAATTCCTAGCGAAATCAATAAGCTCAACAAACTCAAACCAAAAAGATAAATGCTAAATAATTGTTGCTCTAGAAATAATAACAACATAGCAAAAACAGAAAGAAACAGACATAAAACACCAAATAATTGCATGTAACGAATGAGTGTTAATCGCAAGTTGAGATTTTTGATTTCTAGTAAAATGCTTTTATTGTGCTCCTCGTCATACCTTTTTTTTAGGTTTCTAATGATGGAAGCAATGGTCAAAAACCTATTAGTGTAAGCTAATAAAATCAATGAGGTTGCAGAAAAAAGTAGTGCTGGTGTTTCTATGTTTAGTGTCATTATTTTTGAAAATTAATTTTATTAAGGTGCTTTTGGTTGAAGTATTTAATCCGCTTTTATTCTTGTAAATAAAAGAAAAAAATTAGGAATATAGTATTTAATAATTAAAATTCACACCAACTCCCATCCCCATATCGCTGTCATAATGTGTGGTTACTCCAAAGTTTCGTTTGATGATATAACGCAAACCTGCCATATATTCTTTATCGGTATTCCACATTAAACTCATTCGTAGGCGTTTGGAAACTGGAATGTCTTTGCGTTCAAATTGTAATCTGAAATTTCCATCGGTAAAAATTTCGACTTGTGCTTTTATAAGCATTGGCATTGTGTATTCTAATCCTGCACTAAAAACAGAACGAACATCTTTGGTGCTTTCTTGCCCGAAAAGGTTTGTTTCCATTTCGCCATCTTCCATTTTTCTGTATCGCCAATCGAAACCAACAAACGGCATAATC
>NZ_JANNXH010000023.1:0-87289 GCF_031409475.1 Flavobacterium sp.
AATACCTCTTTCTTGCTCTTGTGCCATCCAGTCCATAGTTGCAGCACCATCATGCACTTCACCTATTTTATGCGACTTTCCGGTATAGAATAATATACGCTCCGTTGTTGTTGTTTTACCAGCATCAATATGAGCAGCAATCCCAATATTTCTTGTGTATTTTAAATCTCTAGCCATTTCTTCTTAATTAAAATCTAAAATGTGAGAATGCTTTATTTGCTTCAGCCATTTTATGAGTATCCATTCTCTTTTTGACAGCAGCACCTTCTTCTTTAGCCGCAGCTAAACATTCTGACGCTAGTCTTTGAGCCATAGATTTCTCATTCCTTCTTCTGGAATAAAGTATTAACCACTTCATTGCCATAGAAATTTTTCTGTCTGGACGAATTTGCATTGGAATTTGGAATGTAGCTCCACCTACTCTACGACTACGTACTTCTACGTGAGGCATAACGTTTGTTAATGCATCTTTCCAGATTTCTAATGATGGTTTTTCTGCATCTTGCTTCTTAGTTTCTATAATGTCAATTGCATCATAAAATACTTTGAAAGCTGTTGATTTCTTACCGTCCCACATTAAGTTGTTTACAAAACGTGTTACCAATTGGTCGTTAAACCTTGGATCTGGTAAAAGTGGTCTTTTTTTTGCCGCTCTTTTTCTCATTTTTTCTTTTTAATTTTTTTATCCGTATTAGATATCAGAAAACATAATTTTCTGCTACAGACGCGATTAATCGTGTCTCTACCTAAATATGAATAATTTTTAAATTACTTTTTTGCTTCTTTTGGGCGTTTTGCTCCGTATTTAGATCTTCTTTGCGTTCTTCCTGCTACACCTGATGTATCAAGCGCACCACGAACGATGTGGTATCTAACTCCTGGCAAATCTTTTACCCTTCCACCCCTAACTAATACTATCGAGTGCTCTTGTAGATTGTGTCCTTCACCGGGTATGTAGGCATTTACTTCATTACCATTAGTCAAACGTACACGCGCTACTTTACGCATTGCAGAGTTTGGTTTTTTTGGTGTGGTAGTGTAAACACGCGTACAAACCCCTCTTCTTTGAGGACAAGAATCTAAAGCAACCGATTTACTCTTCTTAGTTATTTGAGTTCTTCCTGTTCTTACTAATTGTTGAATTGTTGGCATAATTAATACTAAAAATTACTTATATATTAAATTTCCCGCTTTTTACGGGGTTGCAAATGTAGTAATTATTTTTTTCTAAACAAACCATAATTAATTAATTTTTACAAGAAGTAAATATTTGTACTTTAACACTATACAGAATATACCTTAGAACAATTTTTTATTGAAATAAAACAATAGTTTTACCGCAATTTCGTTAGAATTGTTTAATCTAATTAATAGCATAAAAACCATACCTATTTACATTACTTTTATTGAAATTTAACGCTACTTGAAAACTCTAATTCTAACCCTTTTGCTGTATACCTTTGGATTGAATTGTACTGCCCAGAATTTTCATTTGAAATTAACTGGCAGTTCAATTTCTGAAAATAAAATTATTGATTCAATTAATTATATCCCAAAACACCTAAATGTCAAATCCATAACCGACGAGATAAATTTGACCTCCGAAAAACTAGTGAAAAAAGGATATATTGAGAACCAACTCATTGAAAATATTAGAGAAAACGATTCTAGTTATTCAGCGAAATTCAGCTTGGGAGAAAGAGTAAAATCGATTCGTGTATATATAGGTAGAAATTCAGAAATAAAAGATTTAATATCACTGGATAAAACAAAAGACACTTTAATACTTCTATACCCTGAAATAGAGTCTTTTTTAAATAATACTTTACAAAAATTAGAACAAAACGGATTCGCGCTCGCCAAACTTAAATTGATTAATATCCAAAAGAAAAACAATTCGCTGCATGCAGAATTACAATTTGAATCGGGACAAAAACGACAATTAAATGCAATTGTGGTGAAGTTTAGTGAAAACAATAAATTCCCTGAAGGGCATATAAAACAAATGAATCGAAAATATAATAAAAACTCTTTCAATCAAGATATCGTTCGCAAGATTCACGATGATTTTGATAAATTTGGTTTTGTAAACCAAATAAAATATCCCGAGATATTATTCACGAAAGATACCACCAAAGTTTATGTGTACTTAGAAAAGAGAAAGTCCAATACTTTTGATGGATTCATTGGCTTTACCAATAACGAAAATAACAAATTAGTTTTTAACGGCTATTTAGATTTAACATTAGAAAATGCCCTAAAAGCTGGAGAACAGTTTTCGCTTAATTGGAAAAGCGATGGAAACAATCAAAAAACATTCAAAGCTGGTATCGATTTACCTTATTTATTTAAAAGTCCTTTTGGATTGAAAGCACAAATTTTCATCTTCAAGCAAGACAGCGTCTTTCAAAACACTAAAACATCAATTGATTTGGGCTATTTTGTAGATTACAACACACGGATTTATTTAGGATATCAATCTACTGAATCCAGCGATATCCAAAATACAAATAATAGCACCATTAGCGATTACAAAAATTCGTTCCTAACTTCAAATTTAGAATACTCGAAATTCGATTACAAAAATTCGACTTTTCCGAAAAAAACGAGTCTTTCGCTTACACTAGGAACAGGCAAAAGAACAACAAACGGGTTTGAAGAAACATTAGAGACAAGTAACCAGACTTTCATCAATATCAATGTGATGCACAACTTCTATTTGAATAGAAAAAACTGTATTAATTTAAATAGTCAGAATTATTATTTAGAAAGTGGCACTTATATTATTAATGAATTATACCGTTTTGGAGGCCTAAATTCTATTCGAGGCTTTGCCGAAAATAGTTTACAAGCACATTTTATTTCTTCAATACTTACAGAATATCGCTACATAATTTTGCCAAGTTTATACCTACACTCTATAATAGATTATGCTTATTATCAGGATAAAAGTGTTAATAGCAAAAGCAACCTGTTAGGTCTAGGCATAGGAATAGGTGTACAAACAAAAAACGGGGTTCTTAAATTATCTATTGCAAATGGCAGTGCAAAAAACCAAGAAATAAAAATAAATAACAGTATTGCTACAATTTGTTATAATGTTAAATTTTGAATGCATGCATAAAAAACTTTATGAATCATTAGGAAAGTTAACAAATTATTAAGATTTTTGTTTTACTAATTCAAAATAATTAAAAATGAAACTAAAGTTTAATGGATTTTTAGTGCTTTTAGTAGTACTAATGGCGCAAATTACCTTTGCGCAAGAAAGAACTGTTTCGGGTGTTGTTTCTGATAATGCAGGATTGCCTTTACCTGGCGTGAGTGTATTAGTAAAAGGAACTAAGACCGGAGCTCAAACAGATTTTGACGGAAAATTTTCGATCAAAGCAACATCTAGTCAAGTATTAGTGTTTAGCTTTATTGGGATGAAAACCCAAGAAGTTACAGCTAGTTCGGGCAGTATCAATGTGAAATTACAAGACGCAGCTCAAGCACTTGAGGAAGTTGTTGTAACATCACAAGGTATTAGAAAAGAAAAAAAGAAATTAGGCTACGCAGTAAGCGAAGTAAAAGCCAAAGATTTAGAACAACGTGAAAGTTCAGATATTGCACGTGTACTAAGCGGAAAAGCTTCAGGTGTGAACATCATTTCACAAAGTGGCTTGTCTGGTTCTGGTACAAGTGTCGTAATTAGAGGATTATCTAGTTTTAGCTCAAGCAACCAAGCCTTATTCATTGTTGATGGTGTACCGTTCAGTTCAGACACCAACGCAGAAGGAAGTTTTATAAATGGAAATAACGGATCGAGCCGATTTTTGGATTTAGATCCAAACAACATCGAGAATGTGAGTGTTCTTAAAGGACTTGCCGCAGCTACTTTATATGGTTCTGCAGGTAGAAATGGTGTAATATTAATTACTACCAAAACAGGTTCTAAGAAAAAAGGCGGAAAAGGTAGCGACATAACAGTATCTACTTCATTGTTTATTAATGAAATAGCATCTTTGCCAGATTATCAAAATAAATATGGTAATGGTTTTGATCAAGCTTTTGGCTGGTTCTTTAGTAACTGGGGACCAAAATTCGAAAAGTCAGGCACTACAGGTTGGGGAAACAGCGCAGCATTTGATGCTAACGGAACTTTACCTCATCCCTATTCAACAAGTAATTTTGCAGCAGCTTTTCCAGAATTTGCAGGAAAAAGATACGAGTGGAAAGCACAAACTAGCGTTAAAGATTTTTTCCGAAAAGGAGTTATCTCAAACACATCTGTGAATTTCGCTGGACAATCTGCTGATGGAGATTTTGGATACAATGTAAATTATGGACATAATGATGATCAAGGTTTTACTCCAGGAAATAGTGTTTTAAGAAACACTTTATCTATTGGTGGTAGAGGTAAGTTTTCTAATAAATTTACAGTTTCTGGAACTTTAAACTTATCAAAAACAAACTTCACCTCACCTCCGGTTGCTTTGAGTCAAGGAAATGGTGCAACTGGTACTGGTTCATCTATATTTGGTGATTTATGGTTTACCCCTAGAAGTATTGATATTTTTGCATTACCATATTCTAATCCAGCTACTGGTGGAAGTACTTACTACAGACAAAATAATAGTATTCAACACCCACTTTGGACGTTGAACAATTCTGGTTTTGAACAAAATACCGATAGAGTTTTTGGAAATGCTGTTGTAACGTATGATATTAACTCTCACTTAAACCTTCAATATCGTGCAGGTATAGATAATTATACCGAAAGTAACTTGAGATATCAGAATAGAGGTGGTGTAAATGGAAACAGTGGTGATGCAAGAACTGCAAGTGGTTTTTACGAAACATGGACTAATACCAATACTATTTGGGATCATAACGTTGTTTTAAACGGTAAGTATAATTTAGCAAACAAACTAGATGTAAATTTCAATATTGGTGCAACTACCAGAAATGAAACTTACTCAAGAAATGGTGTAGCCAGTGATGGTCAACAAATATTTGGAGTAAAAAGACATTATAATTTTTCAAAATCAACTCCTATTGAAGCTTTTGCTGATTTAAACATAGTAGGTTTATATACTCAAGCTGAATTTGATTATAGCTCTTACTTATTTTTGACATTATCAGGAAGAAAGGATTGGGTTTCTAATTTTGCTTCTGGAAATAATTCACAATTTTATCCTAGTGCAAGTGTTGCATTTATTCCAACAGCTGCTTTTAGTAGCATCATGTCCGATAATGGATTGAACTATTTGAAATTAAGAGCTGGTATAGGAACCTCTGCAAATTTTGGAAATTTTGGAAGCTATCCTGTTTCAGACATTCTTACTTTAGATGTTAGAGACAATCAAGATGGTGCTGGACAAAATATTATTACAAATGCTGTGGGACAAACACTTGGTAATTCAGGTTTAAAACCAGAATTATTAACAGAGTATGAAGTAGGTGTTGAAACTAAATTCTTTAAAAATAGATTTGGTTTTGAATTGTCTTTATTCAACCGTGTTACTAAAGACTTAATTGTGAACAGACCTTTAGATCCTGCAACAGGATATACCCAAACTTTAACTAATATTGGTAAAATAGAAGCAAAAGGGATTGAGTTAGATGCGACCGCAACAATTGTTAAAAATTCTGGTACAGGTCTTAATTGGGATATGAATCTTAATTTCACTAAAAACGAAGCTATTGTAAAAGATTTAGGTCTCGATACGGATAGAGTTATTTATAGTGGATTTTCAAATCTTGGTAACGCAGCAATTGTTGGAGAATCATTATCGTCTATATATGGTAGTGCTATTTTAAGAGATGCAAACGGAGAATTAGTTGTAGACGGTAATGGAAATTACATACAAGATCCAGTGAATAAAATTATTGGCGATGCAAATCCTGATTGGATTATGAATGTTGGAAATACTATTTCTTACAGAAACTTTAGTCTAGGTTGTTTAATTGGTTATACTCACGGTGGTGATATCTACTCTAGTACAATTTCCACTCTATTAGGTAGAGGTTTAATAACTGAAACATTAGATAGAGAAAGAACCTTCATTTTGCCGGGTGTAAATCAAGCAGGTCAACCTAATAATGTTCAAATTAACAACTCGGATTATTTCTTTACGAACGTCTTGTTTGGACCAAGTGAATTGCAAATTTATGATGCTACAACAATTAGATTGCAAGAAGCCTCTTTCGGGTATTCAATCCCTTCTAAATTTTTAGACAAAACAGCTTTTAGTTCTGTTTCATTTAAATTGTCAGGGAATAACTTATATTACAGAGCGATAAATACACCTAAAGGAGCGAATTTTGACCCAAACACTTCTGGTACAGGTGTAGGAAATGGATCTGGATTTGACTACCTCAATGGTCCTAGTTCCAGAAGATATGGCTTTTCTGTAAAAGCAACATTTTAACAATTAAAAATTAAAAAAATGAAAAAAAATAAATTATATACAAAGTTGATAGCAATTATTGGCTTATTATTTTTTACGTCTTGTGAGACGATTGAATTAGATAAATCTAACAATCCTTTTGCACTTACTCCAGACAAAGCTGACGTTGATTTCTTATTCAATGGAATTGAAGAAGATTTTGTTAGACAACTTGAAGGAGATGCTGATTACAGCGCAGGAGACAACTGGGGATCAGGTGGTTCAACTAATGGAGATGGTTTGTCATTATTCGGAATGGAATTAACTAGATTAGTTGCTTTAGCAAATACTAATGCACAAAGTTATGCTTCTGCTTATGGTGATACTGATTCTGATGATGAATGGACGAATTTTTATGCAGGTATACGTGCTAATAGTATTGCAATGACAAAACTAGCAACAGTATCAGGAAGAAATAAACACATAGCGATTGCTCAGTTTATTGAAGCATACACTATGACGGCTATGGTCGATTTTTATGGGGATATTCCTTATTCTGAAGCCAATCTTGGAGTGGAAAATTTGAACCCAAAAGTCGATACTGGAGCTTCTGTTTATGCAGCGGCAATAGTGTTACTTGATAAATCAATTACAAATTTTTCAAGCCCATCTACAGCAGCTACAAATCCTAAAACAGAATTGTTTTATGGAAATAACTTTACTAAATGGATTAAAGCAGCTAATACATTAAAAATGAAATTGTATTTGCAAACAAGGTTAGTAGATGCTACTGCTATTACTAAATTTAATGCAATTGTAGCCTCAGGAAATTATATTACTGCTACAGCAGATGATTTAGTGTACAATTGGGGTGGAACAAGTGCTTCAAATCCTGACAATCGTCACCCACGCTATGGTTTGAATTACACTGCAACTGGAGCTGGTGATTATTGTTCAAACTGGTTAATGAATACGATGTTCACAACAACTGACCCACGTATTAGATATTTCTTCTACAGACAACGTAATGCAGTACCAGGTCAAGAAGTTGCTCCAGATGAGCAAACATTAAAATGTTCATTATCAATTGCGCCAGCTCACTATGTAGCAGGAGGATTTACGTTTTGTAGCTTACCAAGTGGTTATTGGGGTAGAGATCATGGAGATTCAGACGGAACTCCACCAGACGGTTTCTTAAAAACAACTTGGGGAGTATATCCAGCAGGTGGAAAATTTGATAATAGTAATTTTGCAAATATTTCTGCAACTGCAGGAGCTTCAGGAAAAGGTATTACACCAATATTATTGGCTTCATGGGTTGATTTAATGAAAGCAGAAGTAGCGTTGGTACAAAATAACCCAACACTTGCAAAAACAGAAATGATAAATGGAATCAATAAATCTATTGCAAAAGTAATGTCATTTGGACCTAAAGATCCAGCATTTGATCCAGCTTCGCCTAGAGTTCCTACTGCTACAAGAATTACTACTTATATCAATTTTATAAGTTCAAGTTGGGATGATGCTGATACTGTAGGGAAATGGAATATTTTTGGTGTACAAAGTTTAATAGCTGACTATGGTAACGGAGTAGAAGCCTATAATTTTTATAGAAGAACGGGTTATCCTACAAGCTTACAGCCAAATAGATCTGCAAGTCCTGGAGGTTACATTAGATCTTTATATTATCCATCTGCAGCTGTAGATACGAATGTGAACATAAATCAAAAAGCAAATCAATCTGTTCCTGTTTTTTGGAACACGAATGCTTCTCCAGTAGCTAACTAAAAAATAAATAAAAATGAAAACATTTATAAACAAAATAAGATTAAGCGTAATAGCATTATGCTTTATTTTCTTGAATTCTTGCTCAAGCGACGAAAGTGTATCGAGCAAAATTCAATCGGACGTCACTGCTGGTGCTATATTAAGAACTATAAAAGTAAATCAAGCTACTTTTAACTTTTTTGATCCATCTGCAAAATGGTCTGTTACTTTAGAACATCAAGATGCCGCAAATGGCTCTTTGTTAGCAGAAGTAAAGTTATATGCTCGTCAAACTACTGGTGGTGTAAACAAAACGGAGAAGTTCCTTAAAAGTTACGCAGCATCAACATTTGTTGCAGGACCTAACGATGGATATCTGCGAGGTGATGTAACCGCTTCATTGGCTGAAGTATTGACTGCACTGGGTTTAACAACAGGGCAATACACCGCTTCAGATAAAATGAGAATTCGATTAGAATTAATTCTAACTGACGGTAGAAAATTTACGTTGTCGGATGGTTCTCCTACAATTACTGGAGGGTCTTATTTTAGATCTCCGTATCAATATTCTGTACAATTCTTTTGTCCGCTAGCAAATGCATCAAGCTTTTCTGGGAACTATAAAGTAGTTACTGATGCTTGGGCGGATTATAATCCTGGAGAAATAGTTCCAGTACAATATAATGCAGCTGATGGGCTTTATACTTTTAGAATTAGAAGCACTAATAATATATACATCAACAACCCTGGAACGAGTTGGATGGCAGTTACTATCAATCCTGCAACTGGTGGAGCAACTGTACTTTCAAATGAACCATTTGACTATGGAGTTCCTCCTACAACTGTAAGAGGAACAGGGTCTGTAGGAACATGTACTGGTGACATCAACTTAAGTTTAGATTTTAGTGGTGGTTATAACGCTACAAAACAAGGATTTACTTTAGTGAAAGCTGGAAGTTAAATTTTAAAACAAATCATAAAAACCACCACCTAATAAGTGGTGGTTTTTTTTTATACCTTTGCCACATGGAAAAAGAGCATTTAATATTCGGAATACGAGCCATAATTGAGGCCATACAATCAGGAAAGGAAGTTGATAAGGTATTTATACAAAAAGAAATATCCGGCGAATTGATGAAAGATTTAATGAAAGTGATGAAACGTGCCAATGTGAATTTCTCTTATGTTCCTGTCGAAAAATTGAATCGATTAACTCCCAACAATCATCAAGGCGCTGTAGCCTCTATTTCTCCAATAGGCTTCATAGACTTAGAACATTTAGTAGATGCTACCGTTGAATCAGGAAAAAAACCTTTGTTCTTAATTTTAGACCAAATCTCTGATGCACGCAATTTTGGCGCCATCATCAGAACTGCAGAATGTACAGGTGTAAACGGAATTATTGTCCAAAAAGCGGGTTCTGCCCCAGTGAATGGTGATACCGTAAAAACATCAGCCGGTGCTGTGTTTAATGTACCTATTTGTAAAGTAGAACACATCAAAGATGCTATTTTCTATCTGCAAGGCTCAGGAATAAAAACTGTTGCTGCTACAGAAAAAACTGATCAAAATATTTATGATATAAATTTGAAGGAAGCTGTTGCTATTATTATGGGTTCTGAAGATAGAGGAATCAATCCCTCGGTACTTAAAATTGTAGATGAAAAAGCGAAACTACCTATGTTTGGAACAATTGGTTCACTCAATGTTTCTGTAGCTAGTGGTGCTTTTTTATATGAAGCGGTAAGACAAAGAAGTTAGATTGCTGATTACTGATTGTAGATTAAAGATTTAAAATTTAAGAAATTATAAAATATGAATTAAGACTTTGGTTTTGATTCATTTTTTATAGTATGAACGATAGTGTAATCTACCGGCAAACTAGAATAAAAATAAGATTCAGGTTCTACATCAGGTTCTACTTTTGAAATATTGACAAAATTTCCGTTTTCATCAAACCGTTGCATAAACTTGTCGTCTTGCGAGTTAAAATCTGGTTGTTCCCAGTCATACTTAATAACTTTTTTAAATTCGGGTGTTTTGTAAAGAAGTGAAAGCACAAAACCTGTGATTAATCCTGCTAAATGTCCTTCCCACGAGATTTTGTCGTCTATTAAAGAATTAGGATTTGGAAAAACATACCAAACCAATCCTCCATAAACAACAACTACGGCAAGCGACAAGGCTACCAAGCGATAGTATCGAGTTTGGATTCCTTTAAAAAAAATAAAACTAACCAAAACATAAATCAAACTACTGGCTCCAATATGATAATTATCACTGCCTATAACCCAAGTAATTAATCCCGAAATTAAAATTCCATACCCAATAACAGCACAAGAAAGATTAGAATAAAAATAACGTAAAGCAGCTAACAAAATCAATAATGGAATTGAATTGTTATACAAATGCTGCGCATCAGCGTGTAGGAATGGACTGAAAATAACACCTTGTAAACCAGAGAAAGATCTTGGTAAAATTCCGTTTTCAACAAAATCAAAATCAAATTTAATTTGTAGCCAATAAACAAACCACAACACCCAAACAAAAAAAAGTGGAAGCCCTATAACTGAATTGGTATATTTGAAATGGTTGTCGTTCATGGAGAAATTTTAGAGTTTATATTATTCAAGAATGAATCCAAAACTAATTTAATGCTATTTTGTCATATTTAGAAAAAAGATACAAGAAAATAGATTTTAGACTGAATAAGTTTAATATAATTTGGCATATTTATAATTTCAAAATCATAAATTTGAATGTTTAAATCTAAAATCACTTTGGAAACACCTCTAGCTGAACGCATACGACCACAAAAATTAGACGACTATGTGAGTCAATCGCATTTAGTTGGACCAACTGGTGCTTTGACACAGCAAATTGCAAAAGGAATTATTCCTTCGCTTATTTTTTGGGGTCCACCAGGAACGGGCAAAACAACTTTGGCACAAATTATTGCACAAGAATCCAAGCGACCGTTTTATATTTTAAGCGCTATCAATTCAGGCGTAAAAGACATTCGAGATGTAATCGAAAAAGCGAAACAAAGCGGCGGACTTTTTACTGCCAAAAACCCAATTCTATTTATCGACGAAATTCATCGTTTTAGCAAATCGCAACAGGATTCACTATTAGCAGCTGTAGAAAAAGGATGGATAACACTCATTGGAGCTACGACAGAAAACCCAAGTTTTGAAGTGATTCCTGCACTACTGTCTCGATGTCAGGTGTATGTTTTGAATGCATTTTCTAAAGTAGATTTAGAAACTTTATTAAATCGTGCAATAAAAACGGACTCCTATTTAGCATCAAAAAATATACAAATAGTAGAAAACGAAGCTTTATTGCGCCTTTCAGGTGGCGATGGACGCAAACTATTAAATATATTTGAATTGGTCGTAAATGCCTCTGGTGAAGACGTAATTTTGATTACAAATAAAAAAGTTTTACAACTCGTACAACAAAACACCGTTTTATATGACAAAACAGGCGAGCAACATTACGATATTGTTTCGGCATTTATAAAATCGATTCGGGGTAGCGATCCAAACGGAGCGGTTTATTGGCTAGCAAGAATGATTGAAGGCGGCGAAGATGTAAAATTTATTGCCAGGAGAATGCTTATTTTATCGAGTGAAGATATTGGAAATGCAAATCCAACGGCATTTATTATGGCTAATAATACTTTTCAAGCTGTAGCAACCATTGGTTATCCTGAAAGTAGAATTATTTTGAGCCAATGCGCCATTTATTTAGCGACTTCGCCCAAAAGTAATGCTTCGTATTTAGCCATTAGCTCAGCACAACAGTTGGTCAAACAAACCGGAGATTTAACCGTTCCTATTCATTTGCGAAATGCACCAACAAAATTAATGAAAGAACTAGGTTATGGTGACCAGTATAAATATTCTCATGACTTTGCTAATAACTTTGCCGAGCAAGAGTTCCTTCCTGAGGCTATTTCAGAAACACTTCTTTATAATCCTGGAAATAATTCTAGAGAAAATAGTACTAGAGAATTTTTGAAAAACAGATGGAAAAGTAAGTATGGTTATTAGTGTTGCGATATTTTTTAGAGCTAAAATAAGATGCTAAATCTTCATGATTTGAAATCTGTACCTAAAACTTCACATTTATCTTTTCAGAGATTAATTGATCCATTTGATAATATTCGAAAAACCATTGTTTGTCTTTTGAAATTAAGACACCATGTAAACTTCCTTTTGTAGCTATATAACTTTCTAAATTTGATGTTTTATACACTTTCATAATCACTTTTGGCTCGTTATTAATCAATTGATATCCATATGCTGTTGGTTGAGCATAAAGCAAATTTAGATTTGTGTTTTCTAAAATTACAGCCTCAACAACTTCCGTATCGACAACTTTTATGGCTTCAGGAGAAATAGGAATTACTGGAATTGGGGTTTCAAAAACTACTATACGCTCTGGAATTACAACTTGCTTTGTAGTAAAGCTAGTAGTATTGTATTTATAATTCAAAGCATAAACTGATTTAAATGCATCATTTAACGCACCTGAATAAGCACTTTGAAATTCTTTTTCTTTGCTTTTACCAACAGCAGATTTGTATATAATAATACCGTTACAATCCTTAAATACAATAAAGAGCTTTGTTACTAAAAAAGCTTTTTCCTCTTTGACATCAACATTTAAAAGTTCACATTTATTATTAAATTCAGTTGCAGCTGGTTCTCCTGAATAAAAAGATTGAAAACCAGCTTTTTGTAAATTCAATTTAGTAATGGTCTGAAGTCTGTATTGATTTTCACTTTTTTGAAAATCAAATTGCCTAGAAATAATTACCGCTTTATAATCGTTTACGGTTTGTGAAAAAATAGGACTAACAATAAACAAAAGTATGAGTAAGAATAGTTTTTTCATGTTTATAAGTATTTTTTAAGTTCTAATAAATGGGTAATTTGTTTAATATCATTGGCCACTTTTGAATTATTTTCATTAAAAAAAATAGCATCAATCCCAGCGTTTATAGCACCTTGTACATCGGCTTCAATACAATCTCCTATCATAATACTATTTTCTTTTTTGGTTTTGGCCTTAGCCAAAGCATGTTCGAAAATAAGCGGGTTGGGTTTCTTAACTCCAGCCATTTCTGAATTTGTAATTGTCATGAAATACGGCGTAATGTAAGAGTTATTCAGTTTGTTATCCTGAATTTCGGCAAATCCATTAGTTATAATATGCAACTTATATTTAGGTTTCAAGTAGTCTAAAATTTCGATTGCACCATCGAATAAGTGATTGAATTTTGGCAAATAATGAATGTATTCTTCTGACAAAAGTACAATTGTAGCATCATCAATTCGATGATTTATTGCATCAAAAGTATCTTTTAATCTACCAAATCGTAGTTCAATTTGGGAGATTTCATCTTTTCGGTATTTGTTCCAATATTCTAAATTTATAGGTACATAAACCGCTATAAAATCCGGAATGTTTACTGGTATGTTGTGTTTTTTTAAAACGGTTTCAAATGCCAAAGCCGAATTTTTTTCGAAATCCCAAAGCGTGTGATCTAAATCAAAAAAAACGTCGGTTATAGTTATGTTTGTTGTTTTCATTTTTAAAAAATTCCTTCGTCTGCAAAGCTATAATAACTCGCTTCGGTTATAATTATATGGTCAAGAATATTAAGCTCTAATTGGTTTGCGGCAATTTTTAATTTTTTGGTAATTTGAATATCGGCATCGCTTGGTTTTAAATTTCCTGATGGATGATTGTGTGTTAAAATTAATCCAACCGCGTTTTGTTCTAAAGCTATTTTGAAAATAATTCTGGTGTCTGCAACTGTTCCGGTAATTCCGCCTTTGCTAATTTGTGATTTATAAATCACCTTATTGGAATTATTCAAATACAAAACCCAAAATTCTTCGTGTGGCAGTTCCCCAATTATAGGTTGCATAATCTCGAAAACTGCTTTGCTAGAATTTATTTTTTGGAGTTCAACCGCATCTTCTGACCTTCTCCGTCTTCCTAGTTCCATGGCAGCAAGTATCGAAATTGCCTTTGCCTCACCTATTCCCTTAAAAGTCATCAATTGTGAAATAGATAATTTTCCTAGCATATTCAAATTGTTGTCAACACTTGCCAAAATTCTTTTGCTTAATCCTACCGCCGATTCATTTCTACTCCCAGAACCAATGAGAATCGCAATCAACTCCGCATCACTCAAAACATTCTTGCCTTTGAGCATTAATTTCTCGCGAGGTTTGTCGTCTTCGTGCCAATTCGTTATCGGGAAATTATCTTGCTCCATTTAATAATATTCAGTTGAAATATAAGAGAAATTTTGCCGTTATTTAAAAAAACTAATGTAATGAAACCTTTTTATCTTTTAGTAACCACTATCATTTTTTTTTCGTTTACTGTTGTCGAAAAAACATTTTCAGAAAAACTTTCTGATGCTGCAATTTCTATAATAGACAATTCTATCATTTACGATCCATCCTATATTTCAATAAAATATCCAAATGGAGATGTTTCGAAAAATAAAGGTGTATGCACAGATGTTGTTATTCGTTCCTATCGAAAATTAGGTGTTGATTTACAAAAAGAAGTTCATGAAGATATGGTAAAAAATTATTCGAAATATCCTAATTTAAAAAAATGGGGATTGAAAAAAACAGATACTAATATTGACCATCGAAGAGTTCCAAACTTGGAAGTCTTTTTTACTCGAAAAGGAGAAAAATTAACTGTTACCAGAGACTCAAAAGATTACAAAACAGGTGAACTAGTAACTTGGATGATTGATCATAAATTACCTCATATTGGAATAGTAACTAACAAAAAAAGCCCAGACGGAAAGCGACCTATGATTGTTCATAACGTTGGAAACGGTCAAGTACTGGAGGATTGTTTATTTAATTATCAAATAGTTGGTCATTTTAAGTATGAAGACTAAATTTTCTTCCTCATACAAACACTCATTTCTAAACCTACATACGGTTCGTAATTATCAACAATAGCATAACCTGCTTTTTGATACAATGCTATAGCTGCAGTTTGATTTTGCAACGTTTCTAAAACCGAATAGGAATATCCTAATTCACTTGCCCAAAGCTCTAATTCCTGCAATATCCTTTGTGCTAAACCCAAACCTCGTGCTTCTGGTGAAACAAACATTCGTTTAATCTCAATAGTGTTTTTATTATATTTTTTGAAACAAGCGCAAGCAACAGGCTTTTCATCGAGATAAACAATTATGACATTAGGGTTTATTTCTAGGATGTTATTCCCCCAATAATTCGTTTTTAATTCAGGATATTTTGCCCATAAATAAGCGTCAAATACTGCAATCAAATTGATGAAATCAGGATTTTCGCTGGTTGTTTTGGTAATTGTTATTTGGTTATTCATACCTGTTTTTTAAAGAACTATTTATTGTACTAATTCTTTTACCTCATCAAAATTTAATCCGCCATAATTACCGGAACTCATCAATAACAAAGCTGAATTCTCCAGATTTTGATTGAATAAAAATGTTTTGAATTCCGCTGGATTGGTATAAATAATCAAATCTTTTCTGTTAAAAGCACTGGCAATTTGTTCATAAGTAACCTCTTCGAGTTGCTTAATTTTAACCGCATCTGGTGAATAAAAAACTACTGCCACGTCAGCGTATTCAAGTGCTCCTTCATATTCTTTCAAGAATTCAGCATTCAAACTACTGTAAGTGTGTAATTCTAAACAAGCGACTAAAGTTCTATTTGGATATTGTTCTTTCACGGCTTTTGTAGTGGCAGTAACTTTACTTGGCGAATGTGCGAAATCTTTGTAAGCCACTTTGGTTCTACTTTCTGCAATTTTTTCCAATCGTTTTGACGCACCTTTGAAACTGGCAATGGCTTCATAAAAATCAGCTTCATCAACGCCCATGTTTTGGCAAATCCATTTGGCTCCAGCCAGATTATTTAAATTATGCGCCCCAAAAACTTCAATTGGCATATCGCCTTCTGGCGTTTCTAATAAAGTAATGCCATTTTCAACTTTATAATTTGGTGTGTGATAAGCTAGTTTTCGAATTGGATTTATTGCCGCTTCAGCAACACGTTGTACTTCGGAATCATCTTGGTTGTATACTAGAATTCCTCCGTTGGTGATTTTAGCAATAAAAATTTCAAACTGCTCTACATAATTTTCATAGGTTGGAAACACATTAATATGATCCCAAGCTATTCCAGAAATCAGCGCAATATTAGGCTGATATAAATGGAATTTAGGTCTTCTGTCTATTGGCGAAGACAAATATTCATCGCCTTCAAGAACGATAAAATCGTTTTCTTCGGTGAGATGAACCATGGTATCAAAACCTTCAAGCTGAGCGCCAACCATATAATCTACAGTAATATTGTGGTAATGCATGACGTGCAAAATCATTGATGTAATGGTTGTTTTTCCGTGTGAACCACCAATAACTACTCGTGTTTTGTTTTTAGATTGCTCGTATAAAAACTCTGGATAAGAATATATTTTTAAGCCTAATTCTTGTGCTTTTAGTAACTCCGGATTATCGGCTTTGGCGTGCATTCCTAGAATTACGGCTTGGACATCCGAAGTAACTTTCTCTGGAAACCAACCTAATGCAACTGGTAAAATCCCCTTTTTGTCCAAACGGGATTTTGAAGGTTCAAAAATGGCATCATCACTTCCAGTAACTTGATATCCTTTGTTATGTAATGCTAAAGCTAGATTGTGCATGGCACTTCCGCCTATTGCTATGAAATGTGTTCTCATTATTATATTATATAGTTACCCTTTTTTGTTTTTATATTCCTCTAAAACTGATTTTGCCTTTTCTGGATTATTCATTTTGTTTTTGTACAAATTTGCTAGCATTTGCGTACCTGTTTTAAAACTTCCAGCTTCAATTGCTTTTTTATATTGTTGTTCAGCCAAGTTATATCGTTTAAAATATTCGTCAATTTGTCCTTTTGATAAATAGCCATCTATGGGTGATAATTTCAATAATTCATTTGAATATTTTAAGGCTTTAGATTCACTTCCACCAACTATTGCTGGCAATTGAATGTATAAAAAAACCAAAGCCCAACGTGCTTCGATATGTTTTGGGTTTAATATAATTGCTTTTTCGAAAGATCCTCTGACATCACCAATCATTCCTAATGCTTTGAACTTATTTACTTGTTTAGCTTTCATACCTACTGCTCCGCCATATTTGTAATGATAATTAGCCTCAGTTGGTTTCGACACTTTTAACTTTTTATAATAAACAATAGCTTTATCCCAAGATTTGTTGTGCCCAGCGATATCTCCTAAATATTCAATCGCTTTCAAATTAGACGGATTCTTTCTAGAAAAATCCTCAAAAAACAATTGTGCTTGATCAAATTTTTCATCTCGAAAGAGCTTCTCGCCTATTTCAAAATCTGATTGCGCAAGAAATAGTTTGGGAAATAATAAAAAGAGCACTACTATTTTTTTCATTCATCAAAAATAGGGAAATTTATAATTGCTTTCCTGTAACATTTCAAAAGGTTTAACATAAAATTATTCTGAACAATAAGCCTCTAATACTTTTTATTATGAAATAAACACTCTAAAAAATGACAAATGAATTCATACTAAAAACACATTGACATAACATTGCTAGACTATTTTTGCAAATATAAACTCTGCGAGAGAAACTCTTTTGTAGTAAATTGTTAGAAATATATGAAGATATTTTATGCAATTCAAGCTACT
This sequence comes from Flavobacterium sp., assembly GCF_031409475.1. GTDB lineage: Bacteria > Bacteroidota > Bacteroidia > Flavobacteriales > Flavobacteriaceae > Flavobacterium. The sequence goes on from NZ_JANNXH010000023.1 coordinate 17,889, forward strand.
GGCAATGGACACATTAGTAGAGCTATTCAATTGTTTCCTTATCTACAAAAATTTGGTTCTGTAGATTTCTTTTTGAGCGGCAATAATGCAAGTTTAAATATTGACTTGCCCGTAAAATTCAAAAGTGACGGTTGCAGTTTGCATTACAGTAAATGTGGTGGATTAGATTATTGGGGAATTGTCAAGAATATTCAACCAATTCAAATGTATAAAGATGCTAAATCATTGCCCTTAAAAAAGTATGATGTCGTCATAAACGATTTTGATTCTATTACATCGTTGGCTTGTAGAGTGCAAAAAGTACACTCGGTACAGTTTGGACATCAAGCTAGTTTTATTTCTAAAAATACTCCAAGACCAGAAAAAAAGAGCATAATGGGCGAAATGATTCTTAAACATTACGCACCTTCGCCCAAACACATAGGGTTACATTTTGAAAAATACGATTCCTTTATTCGTCCTCCAATTATTAAAGATGAAATAGTTCAGGCTGAATCTAAAGACTTAAAACATATCACAGTTTATTTGCCTTCGTTCCAAAAAGATTGTTTAGAAAAAGCGTTTAACAAACTTTCGGATTTGAAATTTCATTGGTTCTTGAATGATATCGCTTTTAAATACAGCGAGGGAAATATTACTTATTATCCCGTAAATCAAATGCTTTTTAACGAAAGCTTAATTAGTTGCCACGGAATTATTACAGGTGGAGGATTCGAAACTCCTGCTGAGGCTTTATATCTCGAGAAAAAAATACTAAGCATTCCTATTCGAGGTCATTACGAACAAGAATGCAACGTTGCGGCTTTAAAAAAATTGGGAGTTCCCGTGGTTTATGAAGTGGGCGATGATTTCGATTTAATTATAGAAAATTGGTTAAATTCAACTATAATTTATCCAAAAATGAAAGCCAATAACATCCCAGAAACCTTGCAGTATTTGTTTGATACTTATCACCAATAATTTTTTTGTTTTATAAGATTTAGTTTGTCATTTCCGTAGAAAAGACAATTAATAAAACAAAAAAAGGCTCTTTAGAAAAAGAACCCTTCAATATAGATTTTCAACATTTAATCATTTAACATTTTCCAAAGTTTGTCTTTCAATTCCGTCAACCCTTGTTGAGCTACAGATGAAATAAACATATAGGGAACAGCTGCAAAAGCAACATCGAGTTCCACTTTTAACTCCGTTTTGAGTTCATCGTCTAGCATATCGCATTTTGATATTACTAACAAACGTTCTTTATCCAACATTTCAGGATTGTATTTTGTCAATTCGTTTACTAAAATATCATATTCGGCTTTGATATCTGGCGTATCAACAGGAACTAAGAAAAGTAAAGTTGAATTTCTTTCGATATGTCTTAAAAAATAATGACCAAGACCTTTTCCTTCGGCTGCACCTTCGATAATTCCGGGAATATCGGCGATTACAAACGATTGAAAATCACGGTATGCCACGATTCCTAGATTAGGTTTTAATGTGGTAAACGGATAATCGGCAATTTTTGGTTTAGCAGAAGTCAAAACCGATAATAAAGTTGATTTTCCTGCATTTGGAAAACCGACCAAACCGACATCGGCCAATACTTTCAATTCTAGAATAACATCCATTTCTATACCCGGCAAACCGGGCTGAGAATATCTTGGTGTTTGATTAGTTGAGCTTCTAAAATGCCAGTTTCCTAAACCACCTTTTCCACCTCGGGATAGAATTTGTTTCTCGCCTTCTTGGGTAATTTCGAATAAGGTTTCTCCTGTTTCTTTGTCTTTGACTACAGTTCCTAACGGCACTTCGATGTATTTATCATCGCCATCAGCACCAGTACTTCGATCTCCACTTCCGTCTCCACCATTACCTGCTTTGATATGACGAGCAAATTTTAAGTGAAATAATGTCCAAAGTCCTTTGTTTCCAACCAAATATACGTGTCCACCACGACCTCCATCACCACCATCTGGGCCACCTTTTTCGATAAATTTTTCTCTATGTAAATGTGTAGAACCTTTTCCTCCTTTTCCAGAAGAAACATATATTTTTACATAATCTACAAAATTTCCTTCTGTCATTTTAATTTTAGATTTTAGATTTTAGATTTTAGATTCCAAAAAAAACTGAAATCTGCAAACTGCCATCTGTTTTTAGTGGTCAGTGTGTTTGCTGGATACTAAATACTGAACACTATTATTTTACGGTTTTCACCATCACTTTATCAATCTTCACGCCATCCATATCTATGACTTCCAACTCGAATTTTTGCCAAATTAATTTCTCTCCCTGTTTTGGAATATGAGAGAGTTCTGTCATTATTAATCCACTTACTGTAGTAACTTCGTAGTCATTAGTTAACTCGTCTAAATCGAAATAAGTTAAAAAATCATGCAATGAATAATGTCCGTCAACAAGCCAACTCCCATCTTCTCTTTCTATTAACTGAAATTCTTCTTTATTAAAATCTGAGGCATCTCCTACTAAGGCTTCTAAAATATCATTTAAAGTAATTACTCCTTGAAAAACACCGTACTCATCAGAAACAAAAGCATAATGAATCCCTGATTTTTTAAATTGTTCCAAAGCTTTATATGCTGTAGTTTGTTCCATCATAAATGGTGCGTCGGTCATAATATCCGGCAAATTGAAATCTTCTTTGTCTATATTGGCAAAAATGCTTTTCAAATTCACGACTCCCACTATATCATCGTGATTTTCTTCGTAAACAGGATAAATAGAATGCAGCTCTTTGAGCATAAATTCCTTAACCTGACTTTTATTTGAATGCAATGGCAATAAAACCACTGATTTTCTATGAGTCATTAACGAATTTATTTTTCTATCGCCAATATGAAAAACACGCTCCACAATATCTTGTTCAATTTCTTGAACTTCCCCGCCTTCGGTACCTTCTTTTATAATGGCTTTGATTTCTTCTTCGGTTACTTTACCGTCCGCTGTTGGTTTTATTTGTAAAACATTCAATAAAAAATCTGTCGAATGTGTTAATAGCCAAATAAAAGGTGCCGTAATAATCGAAATTATTTTCATGGGTAGAGCGACCGCTTTTGCAATTGATTCTGGATGATTCAAACCAATTCGTTTAGGCAATAACTCTCCTAAAACCAAAGAGAAAAAAGTCAAAACCACCACTACAATTCCAACAGCTATTGAATGTGCAAAAGGTTTTAGCATTTCAAATCCAACAACAAAAGCTTCAACATCCTTAGTTATTTTATCACCGCTATAAATACCGGTTAGAATTCCAATGAGTGTAATGCCAATTTGAACTGTTGATAAAAATTTATTAGGAGCGTTTGCTAAATCTAATGCAATTTGGGCATTCTTATTTCCTTTTTTTGCGGCACTTTCTAATCTGTTTTTCCGTGCTGAAATCAAGGCGATTTCAGACATAGAAAAAATACCATTTAGTATGATTAAAAATAATATTATTAAAATTTCCATAATTAATTAGAAAACGTATGTTCTGCTTATAAACTTTCAATTACGGCACTTAAACGCTCCGTAATTTCGGCAATAGAACCAATCCCATTTACTGGACAATATTTATTTTGTGAAATGTAATACTCCATAAGAGGAGCTGTTTTTTCGTTGTATTCTTGATATCGATTCCTGATTTTATCTTCGTCTTGATCGTCAACTCGTCCGCTAGTTTTTCCTCTTTCGAGCAAGCGTTGTATTAAAATTTCATCATCAGCATCTAATCCAATTGTTGCTGTAATTAGCCAATTTTTGGTTGCCAAAAATGCATCCAAAGCTACAGCTTGAGCCAAGGTTCTAGGAAAACCATCAAACAAAAAACCTTTCGTATCTGGATTTTTATCTACTGTATCTTCCAACATTTTTATAGTAACTTCATCTGGAACCAAGTCTCCTTTGTCCATATAGCTTTTGGCTAATTTGCCTAAATCGGTTTCATTTTTGATATTAAATCTAAAAATATCTCCAGTCGAAAGATGGGTAAGATTGTATTTTGATTTTAAAAATTCTGCTTGAGTTCCTTTTCCTGCTCCAGGCTTTCCAAATAAAACAATATTAATCATTTTGTAAAGTTAAGTGTTTTGCGTTATTTCTTTTCGAGTTAGGAGTTACGTGTATTGTACAAATAACTTTTAACCTTTATACTTTAATCATTCAATTGATATATTTCAGGTAAATTTCTTCCTAAACCATTGTAATCCAGACCATAACCAACAATAAATTTATCAGGTATTCTAATTCCTACATAGTCAATTTTGATGTTTTGCTTGTAGGCTTCAGGTTTAAAAAAGAGTGTTGCGATTTTAAAATGTTTTACATTTTGCTTTTTAAATAATTCTTTTAATGCCACCAAAGTATTTCCCGTGTCTACAATATCTTCTAGAATAATAACAGTTTTTCCCGTTAAATCTTGGTTTAAACCTATAAGTTGCTTTACTTCATTACTAGAAGAAGTTCCTTCATAAGAAGCCATTTTAATAAAAGTTACTTCGCAAGGTGATTTATAATATTTCATGAAGTCTGAAACTACCATAAAAGCACCATTCAAAACACCAACAAAAATGGGTGTTTCATCTGCAAAATCATCATGAACAAGTCCAGCTATTTTAGCAACAGCAAAGTCTATTTCTTGTGCTGAAATAAAAGGAACAAATTGTTTATCGTGTAATTGTATCATTTTTTAGATTTAAAAATAATTTGCAAATATACTGAATTCTATACGTTTAAAAAAACTGTATTTAACTAAAATGACTTGTTGTTTTAGACCTTAATCATAAAAAAATAGCGCAATAATGGCTAACTTATAAAAATAGAACCGAGGCAAATTGAAGTTAATTAAAAAGCATTTTCCTTTTAAATGATTATAAAGTATCTTTGCATGAATATGCCTGATAGCAAACAAACAACAGATAATATAAATCAATGAATTATTTTTCTTCCGATTTCAAATTAGGAATTCTCGGTGGCGGACAACTAGGTAAAATGCTTCTTGCAGAAACTAGAAAATTTGACATACAAACTTATGTTCTTGATCCTAGTAAGGATGCGCCATGCAAAATTGCTTGCAATAAATTTTTTCAAGGAAGTTTAATGGATTTTGAAACTGTTTATAATTTTGGGAAACAAGTTGATGTTTTAACTTTCGAAATAGAACTAGTAAACCTTGATGCATTAGAAAAATTGGAATCCGAAGGTTTAAAAGTTTATCCGTCCCCAAAAACCTTAAAACTCATTCAAAATAAAGGCATTCAGAAAGAGTTCTATATTCAAAATAATATTCCTACTTCAGGATTTAAAAGATTTAATGATTTAACAGAACTGAAATTTGCTGTCACATCGAGCGCAGTCGAAATGCCATTTGTTTGGAAATGTACTGAATTTGGTTACGATGGAAACGGCGTAAAAGTAGTAAGAACAGCTTCAGATTTAGAAAATTTATCCAACGTAGAATGCATCGCCGAAGAAATGATTGCATTCAAAAACGAATTAGCAGTAATTGTGGTACGAAACGTTTCAGGCGAAGTGCAACCCTATCCAGTTGTAGAAATGGAGTTTCACCCAGAAGCAAATCAGGTAGAATACGTAATTTGTCCTGCAAGAATTGATGACAAAGTGGCACAAAAAGCAAAAGAAATTGCATTGAAAGTTTCAGAACATTTCAACCATGTTGGGTTACTAGCTGTAGAAATGTTTCAAACACAAAACGATGAGATTTTAATAAACGAAGTTGCGCCAAGACCACACAACTCAGGACATCACACCATCGAAGCTAGTTACACCTCGCAATTTGAAAATCATTTGCGAGCGATTTTAAATCTTCCTTTAGGAAATTGCGATAGCAAAGTAGCTGGAATTATGGTAAATTTGGTTGGCGAAGAAAATTTTTCTGGACCAGTTATTTACGAAAACATCGAAAAAATCATGGCGATTGACGGAGTAACGCCTCATATCTATGGAAAAAAAGAAACGCGTCCGTTCAGAAAAATGGGACATGTAACTATTGTAAATGAAGACATGACGCAAGCTAGAAAAATTGCAGAAGAAGTTAAGAATACTATAAGAGTGATTAGTTAATTAATATTCAGATTTCAGTTGCAGTTGGCAGTTTCTTTTACAAACTTGTCATTCTGACGAAGGAAGAATCTCATAAAATAAAGAATGGATTATTTAGATGCACTTTTTAATTTTTTTAGAGTTTATGATAACTCACATTATATCAGAAAAGATTATAATGCACTGACTGATAAAAATGAATATTTAGGAAAAAAAATTTTAAGTTTTCTGTCAATTTTAATTACAATAATAGCAATAGTATTTTTCATATATATAATTTATATAATGCTTAAATAATCAAAAAAAATGAAAGTAGCCATCATAATGGGAAGCATTTCCGACATGCCAGTCATGCAAGAAGCCATCGACATCTTAAAAGGATTTGATATAGAAACCGAAGTCGATATTGTTTCGGCACACAGAACACCCGAAAAATTATTCGATTTTAGCAAAAACGCCCACACTCGAGGTATTTCGGTTATTATTGCTGGAGCTGGCGGCGCTGCACATTTGCCAGGAATGGTTGCATCCATGTCTCCGTTGCCCGTGATTGGAGTTCCTGTAAAATCAAGCAATTCCATCGATGGTTGGGATTCAGTTTTGTCGATTCTTCAAATGCCTGGTGGCGTTCCGGTTGCAACAGTAGCTTTAAATGGTGCCAAAAACGCTGGGATTCTAGCTGCTCAAATCATTGGTTCTTCAAACAAATCGATTTTAGACAAAATTATTTCCTACAAAGAAAGTTTGAAAGACAACGTAAATAAATCATCCGAAGATTTAAAAAAATAATTTTTTTAGGAGCTATTTCCAGCTATACGTTTCAATCTTTAATTTTTTAAAGAAAAAAATAAAAGGATTTCCACCGCTATCTGGGCTATGACTTCTTGCAAATAACAAATGATATTTTTAAAATGAACCATAATCAATCATCAGTACGGACAAGTCGCGACTTGTCCCTAACCCAAACATTCAACACAAAATACGATACAGCACCATTTTCTCAAATAAAAATGGAAGATTATAAACCCGCATTTATACTAAATATCGCTTCCGCAAAAATAGAAATCGACACCATAATAAACAATCCAGCTGCTCCAACATTCGAAAACACCATCGAAGCCTTGGATTTTTCAGGAGATGCTTTGGATAGATTATCTTCTATTTTCTTCAATTTGAATTCAGCAGAAACCAGCGACGAAATGCAAAAAATCGCACAAGAAGTAACACCTTTGTTAACTGAATTTAGCAACGACATTACATTAAACGAAAATTTATTTAAAAGAATAAAAACCGTTTACGAACAAAAAGACAGTTTAAATTTATCTACAGAACAAGCGACTTTACTAGACAAAAAATTCAAAAGTTTTTCTAGAAACGGTGCTTTATTATCCGAAGAAAAAAAAGCAAAACTTCGTGAAATTGACACAGAACTCGCAAAGTTAAAACTGACTTATGGTGAAAATGTTTTGGCAGAAACCAATAATTATCAATTGCATATTACCAACGAAAATGATTTAAAAGGTTTACCAGAAGGAACAATCGAAGCTGCTAAAGCTTTGGCAAAAAACAAAGATTTAGATGGCTACGTTTTTACTTTAGATATGCCAAGTTATTTACCATTTGTAACTTATGCTGAAAATCGTGAATTGCGAAAAGAAATTTCTATCGCAGCTGGAAAAAAAGCATTTCAAAATAACGAATTTGACAATCAGGAAATCACGTTGAAGATTGCGAAATTACGTTTCGAAAGAGCCAATTTATTAGGATACGAAACCCATTCGCATTTTGTTTTAGAAGAAAGAATGGCGCAAAATCCAGATAAAGTAAAATCGTTTCTGAATGATTTATTGATAAAAGCAAAACCTGCAGCCGAACGTGAATTTGCCCAATTATCAGCTTTCGCCAAAGAAATAGACGGAATTGAACAACTCGAAAAATGGGACGGTTCTTATTATTCAGAAAAATTGAAACAAAAACTATTCAATTTAGATGACGAAAAACTAAAACCCTATTTTCAATTAGAAAACGTTTTAAATGGTGCTTTTACAATTGCCCAAAAATTATACGGATTAACATTTACCGAAGTTTTCGATATTGATAAATACCACTCCGACGTTACAACTTATGAAGTTAAAGACGAATTCAACGAACTGGTTGCCATTTTCTATGCCGATTTCTTCCCAAGAAAAGGAAAACGAAATGGCGCTTGGATGACGAGTTTCAAATCACAGCATATTAAAAACGGAGTAAACGAACGACCACATATTTCTAATGTTTGTAATTTTACTCCACCAATTGTCACTTCCGAGAAATCGGAAGCCAAACCATCTTTATTAACTTTCAATGAAGTAACCACTCTATTTCACGAATTCGGTCACGGATTGCATGGCATGTTGGCCAATACGGTTTATCCAAGTTTGTCAGGAACATCAGTTTATTGGGATTTTGTAGAATTACCTAGCCAAGTTATGGAAAACTGGTGTTACGAACCAGAAGCATTGGCAATTTTCGCCAAACATTACGAAACTGGTGAGATTATTCCGCAAGAATATGTCGAAAAAATCAAAGAAAGTGCGAGTTTTCAAGAAGGAATGGCAACGTTGCGTCAAATTAGTTTTGGATTGTTAGACATGGCTTTCCATAGCAACAATCCAAACCAAATTACCAACATAAAAGCATTTGAAAAAGCAGCTTTTGAAGGCACAACTTTATATCCTGATGTTGCCGAAAATTGTATGTCGGTTTCCTTTTCACACATTTTTGCTGGTGGATATTCTTCAGGATATTACAGCTATAAATGGGCAGAAGTTCTGGATGCGGATGCGTTTGCCTATTTCCAAGAAAAAGGCATTTTCAACAAAGAAGTTGCTACAAAATTCAAAGACAATGTACTTTCTAAAGGCGGAACCGAATTGCCAATGGAATTGTATAAACGATTTCGTGGTCAAGAACCAAAAGCGGATGCTTTGCTGAAAAGAGCTGGACTTTTATAATTTTAAACCCTGTCAGAGTTTAAAACTCTGACAGGGTTATTCAAAACTTCCTACTTCAAAAAATCTCTGAAACTATCCGCTGTTATAATCTCAAAACTTCCCTTGTAATAATCCGAAAAACTTTTTGGTAATTTTGCTTTTTTAACTTTCCATTTTATTTCAAAAGCATCAACTTCGTCAGCATCGACTTCGATATAATCAATTTCTTGTTGTTGTGTTGTACGCCAAAAATAGGGTTGTTTGTTGCTGTTTTCATAACTCAACAACTTCATTCTTTCGGAAACCATAAAGTTTTCCCACAATGCGCCTTTGTCTTGCCGCAATGCTAAATTATTGAAATTTCCTATCAACATATTCCGAACGCCATTATCATAAAAATAAATTTTTCTATTGGCTTTTATTTCGTTTCTAGCATTTCTAGAAAAACTATTTAATTTAAAAATTACATAGCTTTTCTCTAATAAATTTATGTAATTATTAACCGTGTTTTTATCAACGCCAACTAATTGCGCAATTTCGTTATAACTTACTTCACTACCGATTTGTAACGCTAATGCTTGAAGAATTTTTTCTAAAACATCTGATTTTCTTATTCCTGTTAACGCTAAAATATCTTTGTATAAATAACTAGAAACCAAATTTTTAAGAATTTCATATTCATTACCCAAATTATTAATTACATCGGGATACATGCCGTATAATATCCTCAATTCTAATTGTTGTTGGGCTTTCATATATCCTACGTTCCCTTCAAATTCATTCCAAGAAATCGGAAACATTTGAAACTCAAATTTGCGGCCTGTTAACGGCTCTTGGGTCAAATTTCCAATATCCAATGCCGATGAACCGCTGACAATTATCTGAGCCGTTTTGATTTGATCGACCATAATTTTCAACTTCAAGCCAATATTCGGAATGCGTTGCACTTCGTCTATAAAAACATATTTATAATCGCCTATAATATTTTTCAGCGTTTCGGTATTTGCGTTTGACAATTCATCACAAACTGACGAATCATCACCGTCAAGAAATAGATACGGTGCGTTTTTTAACAAAGCGTTTATCATTGTTGTTTTACCAACTTGACGTGGCCCAATCAAGACAATTACTTTGCCTTTATTGAGTCTTGACTTTACATTTTCTAATAATCTTCTAGAAATCATTACTTTAAATTTTCACAAACATATAAATAATATTTATAATCACCAAATTTTATATGTTTTTAGTGATTATATTCACCAAATAAATACTAATATTGGTGATTATGTTCACCAATATTAGTATTTATTTGGTGAATGTTAATAAGCATAGCCAAAAAACAGGCACGCTTTCTACCCAAAAACTGGTATAATATTTTGACCGATTTTCATTTGAAAAAAAGATTGAAATGGCAATAACAATTGCAATAACAAAATCTATCGTGAGATTTAATTTAAAAAATAAAAAATCCAAAGTACAGAATAAAACCAATAATAAATAACCCAAAACCTTCAAATTCTGAATTCCTATAATTTTCGGTAACGTTTTTATAGTTTTTGAATCAACTTCAAAATCGCAAATTTCTAGAGGAATCAACAAGCAGAAAATAATTGCAAATCTTTGAAACAGATAAATGTAATTGTGATTAATTTCTAGAATATAAACTGTAATCAAAGTCAAACATAAACTCACAAAAATCATTTTAATTAGTCCAAATTTTCTAATAAACGGATAGATTAAGACCAATAATCCAATTTTTATAAATTCTAATTGAATTATTTTTTCTAATTGAAAAAAACAAAAAAACATTCCTATAATTGCCGTCAAACTTACAAGTAGGATGGCATAATTTTTCTTGAAAGTAAAAACCTGTTTCCAAAAAACTTCGAAATATTTTAAAAAATTATACCCTAGAATAGTTCCAAAAAAAATGAAAAAATCAAGATTCGTATTTGTAGAACTGTTTAACGCATATTTCGTTAGTTGAATCAATGAAAAAACCGCAATCGCAACGTGAATACTAGCATTAATGTACAAATCAAGAATATATTTAAAAACCTTCATTCAACAAAAATAATCAAAGTGTTAATAAGAATCGGAATTAGTTGAAAAATCAACAGAAAAACGATTGTAAAAAAGCATTATGTTAGCAGATTAATATTTATTTTTGCAATCGAATACAACACATTCTCAGATTTTATGAAAACAGACGCATTTGCATTACGCCACATTGGTCCAAGTGAAAACGACCTACAATATATGTTAAAAACTATTGGTGCTGAAACAATGAACCAACTGATTTTTGAAACTATTCCGAGTGATATTCTCTTAAAAGCAGATTTAGATTTAGAACCTGCAATGACCGAATACGAATTTGCAAATCACATAAAAAAGCTAGGCGATAAAAATAAAATGTTTCAATCCTATATTGGTTTGGGATACAACCAAGCGATTATTCCTGCTGTGATTCAAAGAAATGTTTTTGAAAATCCAGGTTGGTACACTGCATACACACCATATCAGGCAGAAATTGCACAAGGACGTTTAGAAGCGATTTTGAATTTTCAAACTATGGTTATTGAACTCTCTGGAATGGAAATCGCAAATGCATCTCTTCTTGACGAAGGTACAGCTGCTGCCGAAGCTATGGCGTTATTATTCGATGTTCGTACTCGCGACCAAAAGAAAAATAACGTGAATAAATTCTTCGTTTCTGAAGAAATTTTACCACAAACGCTATCGGTTTTACAAACACGTTCTACTCCAATTGGTGTAGAATTAGTGATAGGAAATCACGAAGAATTTGATTTTTCGGCAGCGTTTTTTGGCGCAATTCTTCAATATCCAGGAAAATTTGGTCAAGTAAATGATTACGCTGGATTTATTGCTAAAGCAAAAACTAACGAGATTAAAGTTGCCGTTGGTGCCGATATTTTATCATTGGTAAAACTAACTTCTCCAGGAGAAATGGGTGCTGATGTTGTTTTTGGAACTACACAACGTTTCGGAATTCCGTTAGGTTATGGCGGACCACATGCTGCATTTTTTGCAACCAAAGCTGAATACAAACGTAGTATGCCTGGAAGAATTATTGGTGTTACGGTTGATACAAACGGGAATCGGGCGCTTCGTATGGCGTTACAAACTCGTGAACAACACATCAAACGTGACAAAGCAACTTCAAATATTTGTACAGCGCAAGTTTTATTGTCAGTAATGGCTGGAATGTATGCCGTTTATCACGGACCAAAAGGTCTACAATATATAGCAAATATAGTCCACTCTTCGGCAGTAACTTTGGCAAATGAATTAGAAAAATTAGGTTTATACCAAATTAATACCGCTTATTTTGATACAATCGTTATCAAAACTGATGCTAAAAAAGTACGTACAATTGCCGAACAAAATGAAGTGAATTTTTATTATGTTGATGAAAAAACCGTTTCAATTTCTTTGAATGAAACGACAAGTATTGCCGATATAAATAAAATAGTTTCCATTTTTGCCGAAGCAACTGGCAAACAAGCTTCAACACTATCTGAATTACAAGACGGAACTCAAATTCCATCGAATTTAGAAAGAACATCTACTTTTTTACAACACGACGTTTTCAACAAATACCATTCAGAAACGGCTTTGATGCGTTACATCAAAATGTTAGAACGCAAAGATTTAGCGTTGAATCATTCTATGATATCGCTTGGTTCTTGTACCATGAAATTGAATGCTGCATCAGAAATGTTGCCTTTAAGCATGGCACAATGGAATAACATTCACCCATTCGCACCATTAGATCAAGCACAAGGTTATCAAGAAATGCTGACTAAATTAGAACAACAATTAAACGTAATTACAGGTTTTGCTGGTACCACTTTGCAACCCAATTCTGGTGCACAAGGAGAATATGCAGGATTAATGGTTATTCGTGCTTATCATCAATCTCGTGGCGATCATCACAGAAATATTGCTTTAATCCCGTCATCGGCACACGGAACAAATCCGGCTTCGGCCGCCATGGCGGGAATGCAAGTTGTTGTTACAAAAACATTAGAAAACGGAAATATTGACGTAGAAGATTTGCGTGAAAAAGCACTTTTACACAAAGACAATCTTTCTTGTTTAATGGTAACGTATCCATCAACTCATGGCGTTTTTGAAAGTGCTATCAAAGAAATTACACAACTTATCCACGATAATGGCGGACAAGTTTATATGGATGGTGCCAATATGAATGCTCAAGTTGGATTAACAAATCCTGCAACAATTGGAGCTGATGTGTGTCACTTAAATTTACATAAGACCTTCGCAATTCCTCATGGTGGTGGTGGTCCAGGTGTTGGTCCCATTTGCGTTGCGCCACAATTAGTTCCGTTTTTACCCACAAATCCTATAATTCCAACTGGTGGCGAACATGCTATTACAGCAATTTCTGCTGCTCCGTGGGGTTCAGCTTTAGTTTGCTTAATTTCTTACGGATATATTTGTATGTTGGGTGCAGAAGGTTTGAAAAAATCTACTGAATATGCTATTTTAAATGCCAATTATATCAAAGAAAAGTTAAACGGACATTACGATACGTTGTATTCTGGAGAAATGGGTCGCGCAGCACACGAAATGATTTTGGAATGTCGACCATTTAAAGAAAAAGGAATTGAAGTTACCGATATCGCCAAACGATTGATGGATTACGGATTTCATGCACCAACGGTTTCATTTCCGGTAGCGGGAACACTAATGATTGAACCTACAGAAAGTGAAAATCTAGAAGAATTAGATCGTTTTTGTGATGCTATGATTTCAATTAGAAAAGAAATTGAAGCAGCAACAATTGAAGATAAAAATAATGTTTTGAAAAATGCACCTCATACTTTAATGATGGTTACTACTGATAATTGGATTTATCCTTACACTCGTGAACAAGCCGCATTTCCATTAGATTATATTGCAGAAAATAAATTCTGGCCAACAGTTCGTCGTGCTGATGAAGCGTATGGCGATAGAAATTTAGTTTGCAGTTGTGCTCCAATTGAAGCTTATCTATAAGTTTTAGATTTGTTTAAAATTGTTTATGGGTTTAAAGTTGTATCTATTAACCTTAAACCCTTATACTTTTTTAAACTTTTAAACATTCAAAATGAACGACATACAAAACCAAGAGGATTTATATTTACTTGTTAACGAATTCTATAAAAAACTACTTTCGGACGATTCGATAAGTTATATTTTTACTGATGTTGTCAAAATTCATTTAGAAGAACATTTACCTATTTTAGTCACTTTTTGGTCGCAAGCCATTTTAGGAACTGGCGGTTATGTGAAAAACTTGACCCAAATTCATTTGGATATTGACAATATAGAACCTTTAACTCCAGAGCTATTCAAAATTTGGTTAAACCACTTTTTCGCAACAGTTGATGAAAATTTTATGGGAGAAAAAGCCGAAAAAATAAAAACCCAAGCATTGAGCATTGCTACCATTATGCAAATTAAAATCGCTCAAAAAATTCAATAAATTGCGTTTTTCGCATTTTAAACGCTAAAAATTGATTATTTCATTATTATATGCACGCATACTAAATGTCGTGGCTGATAATTGTTTTTTTTACTTAATTTTGCCTAGTAATTTGGAAAACAGAATGATGAAAATAAAGATAAGCGGGATAGGAAGTTACATTCCAGAAAAAAAAATAAGCAACACAGATTTTGATAAGCATGTATTCTTAAATGAAGACGGAACTCCTTTTGGTTATCCAAACGAAGTCGTAATTAATAAATTCAAGGGAATTACCGGAATAGAACACAGACGTTATGCTGAAGATCATTTAGATTCATCGGACTTGGCGTTTTTTGCATCGCAAAAAGCAATAGAAAATGCAAATATTGACCCAGAAACAATAGATTACATCATTTTGGCTCATAATTTTGGCGATGTAAAATTTGGGACAACTCAATCTGATATGGTGCCCAGTTTAGCCACACGTGTAAAGCATAAATTACAAATAAAAAACCCAAAATGTGTCGCGTATGATATTCTTTTTGGTTGCCCAGGTTGGATAGAAGGTGTGCTTCAAGCCAATGCTTTTATAAAATCAGGCATGGCAAAACGTTGTATAGTCATTGGTGCCGAAACACTTTCTAGAGTAGTTGACGCACATGACAGAGATTCCATGATATATTCTGATGGTGCTGGAGCATCAATTATTGAAGCTTCGGATGACGAAACCGGGATGTTATCCTACGAAAGTGCCACTTTCGCTTATGAAGAAGCAGGTTATTTATTCTTCGGGAAATCCTACAATCCAGATTTAGATCCCGACACACGTTACATAAAAATGTACGGCCGAAAAATCTATGAATTTGCATTAAGCCAAGTTCCAGCGGCGATGAAAAGCTGTTTAGACAAAAGTAATATTGCCATAGACGACGTAAAAAAAATCCTAATTCATCAAGCTAATGAAAAAATGGATGAGGCAATTATTCTCCGTTTTTACAAATTATACGGCAAAACTCCGCCCAAAGACATCATGCCCATGAGCATTCACGAACTCGGAAACAGCAGTGTGGCGACTGTACCAACACTTTTTGACCTATTAATTCAAGGAAAAATCGAAAATCAAGAACTACATAAAGGAGATGTTATTATCTTTGCATCCGTTGGCGCAGGAATGAATGTCAACGCATTTGTTTATAGATATTAATTTTTTTAGAAGCTATTCCCGCTATTCGTTGCAATCTTATTGTTTTTAAAGAAAAAACAATAAGGATTTCCACTGCTATCGGGGCTAAAAACACAACATGTACGAAAAAACATTTCCTAATAAAAGATTCAAACACACCTTAGAATTTTTACAAAAACACGTTGCAACCTCTGAAACAATTTTTGATTTAGGTGTTCCAAATCCATTTTCTAAAATAATGTCAGCAAATGGCTATACCGTAAAAAACACCACAGGCGAAGATTTAGACAACAATCAAACTGCTTTGCAAACTCAGGATTATACCGTTTTTACAGCCTTTGAAATTTTCGAACATTTATTGAATCCTTACACTATTTTGCAAAATGTAAAATGTGATAAATTGCTGATTTCAGTTCCGTTGCGATTGTGGTTTTCAACAGCATACCGAAGTAAAACAGATCTGTGGGACAGACATTATCACGAGTTTGAAGATTGGCAACTGGACTGGCTTTTAGAAAAAACAGGATGGAAAATTACCGCTCGTGAAAAATTTACACATCCCGTAAAAAAAATTGGTTTCAGGCCTTTATTGCGCTATTTTACACCAAGATATTATATTGTTTACGCCGAAAGAATTTAGATTTTAGAGTTCCGATTTTAGATTAAAAAATATGAACTATTACATTGTCATTCCAGCACATAACGAAGAAGCTTTCATCGCTTTGACACTCCAATCTTTGGTAGAACAAACCGTTTTACCAACTAAAATTGTAGTTGTCAATGACAATTCAAGCGATGCAACTTCACCAATTGTTTTAGATTTTATTTCGAAATATCCTTTTATAGATTTAATAGAAAAAACTTCAGCGCTCCTACATCTTCCGGGAAGCAAAGTGATTCAGGCGTTTCAGACAGGTTTTGAAAGTCTTGATGATGCTTATGATTTTATTGTAAAAGCTGATGCCGATTTGATTTTTCCAAATAATTATTTTGAAACCATTATCCAGCATTTTCAATCAGACGACAAAATAGGAATGGTTGGTGGATTTGCTTATATCGAAAAAAACAGTGAATTTATTCTTGAAAACCTAACCGATAAAGATCACATTCGTGGCGCTTTTAAAGCTTACCGAAAGGAAACTTTCAAACAGATTGGCGGATTAAAACCGGCAATGGGTTGGGATACTGTGGATGAATTGCTTTGTAAATTTTACAATTGGAAAGTAGTAACTGATGCAACTCTAAAAGTAAAACACTTAAAACCAACAGGCGCAAACTACAATAAAACCGCTCGTTACAAACAAGGCGAAGCGTTTTACACACTTGGTTACGGGTTTTTTATCACGGCAATTGCAGCTGCAAAACTGGCGATGATGAAGAAAAAGCCATTACTATTTATAGATTACATCAAAGGTTTTTGGAAAGCTAAATCAGCAAAAACTCCTTTATTGGTTACAAAAGAGCAAGCCAAATTCATTAGAAACTATAGATTACAAAAAATGAAAGAAAAGTTAATTTGATTATTTGAAAAAACTCATGACTCATAACTCATAACTCATAACTTCTTTTTACTTTAGCCTTTATTTGCAAAACTATGATGCTCATTCGATACATATCACAATTAGGAAAATATTTCTTAATGTTAAGAGAGATTTTCATTAAACAGACCAAATGGTCGGTTATGAAACATCTTATCTTTAAGGAAATTGATGATATTATTATAAATTCACTTGGGATTGTGGCTTTCATATCCTTTTTTGTTGGAGGAGTTGTTGCAATACAGACCGCATTGAATTTGACTAATCCTTTGATTCCAAAATACCTCATTGGTTTTGCCACTCGTCAATCGATAGTGTTAGAGTTTGCCCCCACTTTTATCTCGGTAATTATGGCAGGAAAAATGGGCTCGTTTATTACATCCAGCATAGGAACTATGAGGGTTACAGAACAAATTGATGCACTTGAAGTTATGGGTGTAAACTCGTTGAATTATCTTGTTTTTCCAAAAATAATAGCCTTATTACTTTATCCATTTGTCATAGGAATTGCCATGTTTTTAGGAATTCTTGGTGGTTGGATTGCTGGTGTTTATGGTGGTTTTACCTCGAGTGATGAATTTATAAATGGAGCGCAACTCGATTTTATTCCGTTTCATATTGTGTATGCATTTATAAAAACGCTGATTTTCGCAATGCTTTTGGCTACTATTCCATCTTTTCATGGTTATTATATGAAAGGCGGAGCACTCGAAGTAGGAAAAGCTAGTACAGTTGCCTTTGTCTGGACCTCAGTTACAATTATCCTTTTCAATTATATACTAACTCAATTGTTATTAGGATCATGATAGAGGTAAAAAACGCAGAAAAATCATTTGGTGATAGTAAAGTCCTTAAAAATGTTTCGGCTGTTTTTGAGACTGGAAAAACGAATTTAATTATTGGACAAAGTGGTTCTGGCAAAACAGTTTTGTTAAAGAGTTTACTCGGAATACACACTTTAGAAGTAGGAACAATATGTTTTGATGGCAGAATCTATTCCGAGTTATCTCCAGAGGATAAACGAGAACTTCGCACTGAAATTGGCATGGTTTTTCAAGGAAGTGCTTTGTTTGACTCCATGACGGTTTCAGAAAATGTGGGTTTTCCATTAAAAATGTTTACAAAAAACTCCAATTCAGAAATACAAGACCGAGTAGATTTTGTGCTAAAAAGAGTAAATCTTATTGATGCACACCATAAGTTACCATCCGAAATTTCAGGCGGAATGCAAAAACGTGTTGCTATAGCTCGAGCAATTGTAAACAACCCAAAATATTTGTTTTGCGATGAACCCAATTCTGGTTTAGACCCAAATACCGCCACATTGATTGACAATCTTATCAAAGAAATCACCGAAGAATATAATATTACTACAGTAATAAATACGCATGATATGAACTCGGTAATGGAAATTGGTGAAAACATTTTATTTCTGAAAAATGGAGTGAAAGCATGGCAAGGTACTAAAGAAGAAATTTTTAGAACCGACAACCAAGCAATAGTTGATTTCGTTTACTCTTCAAATTTATTCAAAAAAGTACGAGAAGCTTATTTAAAAGGTTAATTATTTTTTTTCAATTCTATTAATTTTGCACGATAATCACGATAATTTATTAAAACAACTCCTAGCAATATTATAAATAATGCTAAAAGTTCTTTTTGGCTTATTTTTTCTTTGGCAAATAACCAACCCAAAAATAGTGCGATTATAGGATTTATATATACATAAGTTCCCACTAATATTAATGATCTCTTTGTAATAAGCCACAAATAAGCTACATAAGCTACAACTCCAAAAACGACCAGATACAAAGTACTCAACCAAGAGTCTAATGAAACATCGGCAAGTTTAAAATTTTCTGTTTCATTCGTAAAATAAGAAATTACCGAACAAATAATTCCTGCACCTACAAACTGAATGGCAACATTGAACAAAGTAGATAATGAGGTTGGAAAATATCTTGAAAACAAAGAGCCTAATGCCCACATAATTCCACCTACAGTTATTACACTTATTCCTAAAACAAATCGTGAGGAAACAACTGAATTATTTCCAGAAAAAAGAATATAAACACCAATAAACCCAATTACCAATCCTAATAACGAACTGAAATTTGAGAAGTTTACTTTCCATTTTGGAAAATCCAAAACCAAAAACCAAAACGGCAAACTACAAACCACAATGGATGCAATTCCAGAAGGCACATATTGTTCAGCCCACATTACAGAGCCAGTTCCTCCTACAAGTAATAGCGTACCGTATATTGAGTTTTTTAAAATATCAATTGGTTTTGGTTGTGCTAATTTCCCTTGAATTTTAAGGATAAAAAACAATAACAAACCAGATATTATAAATCGAATTCCCATCATCATAAATGGTGGTATCGTTTTTAATCCTAAAAATATAAAATAATAAGTGCTTCCCCAAATGATATAAATGGCTGCAAAAGCAAGGTAAATAAGGAATTTATTTTCGTTTTTATTCAATTTGAACTGATTGCTTAAAGTGATTTAACTATTTTAATTGTGAAACAATTCCTTTTATTTCTTGTTCTTTACTTTTGGGATAAATCAATAACACGTTGTCTTTGTCAACAATAATATAATCTTCAAGTCCATCAATAATTACCAGTTTATCCTTGGAAGTACTTATAATGTTGCTTGATGAATTATTCAATAAAACTGTTGCGTTTACAACGGCATTATTATTTTCATCTTTATCTAATTTTTCGTGCAACGAACCCCAAGTTCCAAGATCATTCCAATCGAAAGTTGCAGGCAGAACATATACATTTTTGGCCTTTTCCATTACAGCATAATCAATTGAGACGTTTTCTGCATTTACATAATTTTCATCAATAAAAGATTTTTCGTTAAAAGTATTATACGATTCTAGTCCTTTTAAAAACAAAGCATTCATTTGTGGTTGAAATTGTTCAAAAGCAGCAGTTATTGCTTTCACACTCCAGATAAATATACCGCCATTCCAGAGGAAATTACCGCTTTTTAAAAATAATTTTGCCGTTTCATAATCGGGTTTTTCTCTAAATTGAGAGACTTTTTTTATTGGATTTACACTTGTTTTATCGTATTCAATATAACCAAAACCTGTGTTGGGAAAAGTGGGTTGAATACCCAGAGTCATCAACGCATTTTCACTAGAACAAAAGTCGAAACACTGTTGTAAATTTTGAACAAATGTTGTTTCGTCTTCAATCCAATGATCACTGGGCGCAACAACCATAACTGCATTTGGGTTTTGCTTTTGAATTTTTAGAGACGCGTATAAAATACAAGGTGCCGTATTTCGCATGGCTGGCTCGAGCAAAACTTGTTCTTGTTTTACCAATGGCAATTGCTCTAAAACTATAGAATTGTATTTTTCATTCGTCAGAATCAAAATATTCTCGACAGGAATTAACTTTGATAATCTACTGAAAGTTTTCTGGATTAATGTATCGCCAGAACCCAGCATATCATGAAATTGTTTTGGGAAATCAGCTGTGGAAACAGGCCAAAATCGAGAACCAACTCCACCAGCCATTAAAATTGCGTAATAATTTTTATTCATAGTAATTGCAAATTCTGATTGCAGTTCAGAACGTAGCAATCATTTTTTACAAAAATAGTAAATCATTTGGTTCAAACAGAAAATAAAAAAGCGGTTTTAGAATTGTACTAAAACCGCTATAAAGAAATAAATTTATTAAAATTTATTCAACTATAATTTGATGACCTTCTGTCATTTCGTCAATATTTATATTCAGGATATAAATCCCTTTTGGTAAACCCACAACACTAATAGAGGCTATATTGTTTTTTATTTGAACTTTTCTTCTAGGTTGCCCTTGAATGTCATAAAGTTCTGCCATAATTATTGATGTCGTTTCGGGTTTTAGAGCTTCATTTACTAATGCTATGTTGATAATATCACTAGTTGGATTAGGATAAATCGTGTACCACGCATTTTCTGGATTTGCTAATCTTGGTGTACCGCCACCACCTGGTCCTATACTCCCGTGATTTACCGCCATAGATTTAACACCACCACAGCCACAAGTGTTTTTTCCCATAAATTGAATCAGTCCCGAGTTTTGAGCAAATCCTGTAAATACTTGAATTGAGTTTGTATCACTATAATTGGTTAGTTTTTGCCAGTTATTTCCATAAAAATCAAAAGTATCTACAGAATCATAAGGATAAGGCAGCCACCACTCATACGAAGTTGCTCCAACAGAAGTACCTCCACTATAATTTACTAATGCTCCAGTTGTAACTGCTGCAGGACCTCTTAAAAATGTGGGAGCGCTAGGAGTACCAACCCAAATGGTTTTTGTAAAAGTCAAACCATTTTGAAAGGTTGCTGTAATTGTTGCATTACCACCGGACAAACCACTAACTGTTAAACTATATCCTGTCGAACTAACAATTTGAATATTTGAAGTAACTGTCCAAGTTGCTGTACTTGGTATTTTACAAATGTCTGCAAAAGTATAAGTAGCATTCATTCCCAAACAAACTGCCGAAGCTCCTGTTAGCTGATTACCTTGAATAGGAAATGTTGGAGTTTGTGGCTGTCCTGCTAATTCTTTAAGCAACCAATCGACACTTTCTTTTGTAAAAGAAGTATGTTGCGAGTTCTTATCTGTGCCAAAATAACTATCAAAAGGAGTAAGTATATTAGAAGAGCAAGTCAAATTTCTATTTAATGGATTACTCCAATTTTGATTGGGTTGTAAATGTCCCAATGCCGAAAAAGTTGAAATAAATGAATGAATTGGATTAAATGCAGCAACATCCCAATATGATCCACCCAATCTTTCGCTAATAGACCTAAATATATTTTCAATAGAAATATTACTTAATGACCAATTACTAGTATTATATAAATTAACTCCTGGCACAGGGTCTTTACCTAAAATTGGCCCAGCAATTAGGTTTTGGGCATCAAGAAATCCCCCTGGAACATTATCCATATTCCCTCTTGAATTTATGTTAGTTGCAATTGTCGTCTTATCATCGAAAAGTTTTTTTAACCTTGCAATTCTAGCTTCGCTACCTACTAAAGGCATATAATTAACTTCAAGTGAAGCAATATGAACTCTCATAGTTGTTTGACCAATTAAAAGAGGTATGGTTATTCTTTGAAACCCTCGCAAATTCAACACTTTTTCACCATCGTTTGCAAAAGGCGTAATTTGTTGCCCATTTAATGCAACTGCTGCTTTAGAACCAGAAAGTGAACCATTGACTAAAGCAATTTTTCTTAAATTTACTGGCCACCCATGCGAGTTAGGTAAACCATTAGAGTTCTGATTGTTATAATGTTGCTGAAAATAGGAATTCCCTCGATCTAAAGGTAAACCTTGTGAAGCAGTTTGTGCATTTAAATAATTTTGATCTACTAAATGATAATTATTTACTGGAAAAGTTGTGCCAAAAAGAGTAACATATTCTAATTTTTCTTTATGAAATTCTATTAGCTGTTGCTGTCCTGCTGGAGAAGCCAAATCTTTTTCATAGAAATCTTTGGCTTCATCACTGAATTTCTTGGCAAGATTCAGCAATGACTGATCTCCCATTGGAATATTTGCTCCAAGATGGGGACTATCTACACTTATCCATAAATAGGTATTATGAGGAATATTGTTTTTTTCCATATAAGCTAGTGCATAACGTGATATTTGCCCTCCCATACTTGGTCCAACAATAGCTATTTGGTTTGCGCTTCCATTTGTAGTAAGCAATTGTTTGGTTTGAGAAATCAATTTTACCAATGCCATTGCATTGCTCTCTATATAATAAGCACCACCGTCTATGGCAACTTGTTGATTATTTTGCAAATTAGTCGTTGTATATTTAGGATGATTGACCATAATAATATCATAGCCTAAAGCTCGAAGTTGTGGTATCAGATTGACCTTTGTTTGATTTAAATCATAATATTCCATTAAATCAACCATAGCTCGATGTTTTAATGGGTCAAAAACTCCATTTGTTGTGTTTTTGTCAGCACAATCTTTATCTGCTTCACAATCACAATCTTCAAATTTTCGTTTATCGCCTGGGTCAAACCCATCTATAATGATGATAGGCTTTCTTATTTTTCGGTCAGTATTTGCAAAATAAATACGGTATTTTATTTTTGCTTTTATTGTTGGATCTCCCACTTCATATCCAGTAAATGGAATGTCTGCTTGCAAATCAAAATCTTGCGTGTTTGGAGAACAACTTATTGCTAGAGTTCTGTATATTGGATCATTGCTTACATAATTAAAGTATATCTTACCATAAGTTGTAAGCGTAGTATTATCCGAATAAGTAATTGTGTAAGTACTAATTTTTTCCCCACTTGAAGTATAATTTACAATACAATTTTGATTGGTAAATATTCCATTACTTATTAATGTTCGATTTACCCCATCCCCAAAATTAGCCGTCAAAGTTTTAATAGTTTTAGTACCATTTTGAAAAAATAAATCATTCCTAATCTTGTAAGTTACAGCAGAACCTGAAACATTATCTTTAGTGGGAGAAACAACAGTATTGTGTAACATATAAAAAGGTACTGCTCCACTAATTTGAGCAAATTTAAAAGTTGTAGGATTATAAGTCAAACCGCCAAGAGAAGGATTATCTTCATTATAATTGAGTATATTAAACTGTGTATTGAGTATAGCAACATCAACCTCGCTATCTAATATTGTAGTAGCAATCATATTTTTAAAATTTTGCAACGTATTAAATTTCAAACCGTTACTAGCTCTATTCATTTCCATCAAAGACTGCTTG
Organism: Flavobacterium sp.; assembly: GCF_031409475.1. Classification (GTDB taxonomy): domain Bacteria; phylum Bacteroidota; class Bacteroidia; order Flavobacteriales; family Flavobacteriaceae; genus Flavobacterium. The sequence goes on from NZ_JANNXH010000023.1 coordinate 41,913, forward strand.
AAATAGCTAAAATTGGCTGTGTTAAAAGTAGTTGATTGATTAAAATTATACAAATTAGATATTTGCATCACTCTTTCGTAAATAATACCACTTGTAACACTCGACAGGTTTACATTAGACAATTGCTGGTCTAAACTTATATTTTGGCCCGCTGGAACAGTTTGTGCATTGACTTTAATACAAAGTATAAAAGCCAAAATAAAATAATGAAAAATTTTCATACTTTTGTTTTGATTTTTTGATTAATAAAATTGTTTATTGGTCTATTTATTGGGTTGCTAATGCTGTAGCAACCCTTTTTTGCAGTAATTTATTTAGTGGAGTAAAAATTGGACTTGCTAATTCTGTATCCTCCATTGGTTATTGTCTAAATCGTCAAATCCAATAATACCTTTATTGATATCATAAAAGACTTTGTTAACCTTTTTGGGGTAATAATCATTAGGAAATGCATAATTGTTTTTTGACTCAACTACAATTACTTTATTATAAATAATACTATTAATCGTTAAACTTGTAGTTGGAGAGGATAATAAATTAAAATTCACTTCATTTTCATACCCATTCCATAAATGAAAATTAAAACCACCTATTACTACCGTAGAACTATTTTTTTTCACATCCATTCTTAAGATTGAATGTTCATAAGGATACTCTACTGAAAGTAATTCTGTTCTTTGTATATCATAATAATAATTAAGTAAATTTCCCCCAGAAAAAGATCCCGTTCTTTCTTCCGCTCTTTCAATTTTTTTAGACATTACTTTAAATTTAAGTATTTGATTGTTTTGGTTTTTATAAGATATTACTTCGCCTATAGTATTAAAAGAATCTATCAAATAATTAGAATCTGAATTAGTAAACTTGTAATAAGGAACATTTTTGTCGAAATATTCAGTATCACTGTCATTCGAGCATCCCGCAAGAATAACAAATAGTAAGAATAAAATTGTTGTTTTCATAAGTTTAGTTTTTTAAAATTAGTCTTGAAAATATTTTTCTTTACATTTAATCGATAAGTATATTAATTAGGGAATTGAATTGGACCCAATTGAGGTCCGTTATATGTTGCAGTAAAACCAATTACAATAACGGCAATAGTTATAGGAAATAAACTAACCGTTTTCAAAACCGAAAACTTCTTAACTTTAATTTCTTTAATACTTGTAATGGGAATTTGTTTTTCGGATTTACCCACCAAAAAAGTTGTTGTACTAACGTTTAACGTTTTTAGAGTTGCTTTTACAAATTTATCTTCTTGTTTAATTTTATAAATTTTGCCTTCTTGTAATTTTGTTTGGTTTAAATCTATTGTTTTGTAGCTATAACAACCTTGCAAAAAAATCGAAACAATGAGTAAATAAAAGATCGTGTTTTTCATAACTTTGAGTTTTAAATTCACACTCAAAATTAAAATTAGATTCAAAAAAAACTGTCCGAGATTATCCAATTTGTAAGAATTAGGACAAATTTAAGAATTTAGGACAGTAGTGCTTTTTTGCTTTTTGTAGTCGGTAGGCGTAGTATTAGTAAATTTCTTGAAAGCAGTGTAAAATGTTGATTTAGAGTTAAAACCACATTCTAAACCTATTGCTACAATGGTATAATCAGCATAATCTTTATTAATCAAGTAATCTTTTGCCTTTTCTACCCGTAATATGTTAATATAGTCGGAGAAATTATTTCCGCTTTCTTGGTTAATGAGCAATGATAATTTACTGGTACTGATATCCATTTCTTCTGATAAACATTCTAGGCTAAATAAAGGATCTAGAAAACGTTTATTTTTCTTGATATATTCTTTAATTGCGGTGAATCTATCTTCTTGAATTTCTTTGGCACTAAAATTAGAAACAATACCAATATTTTCTTTGGCAATTTCGGCTCGTAATTTTACCCTTTCAGTCATTAATGAATAATTATAAAATCCTTGATAACCTACCCAATACAGCAAAATCGTAGTACTTAACCGCAAAGGATAATAAATAAAAACTTGAGGATTTAACGCTTTGTCTAGATTTAATAATATCGCACAAACCCACATGAGCAAAACTACACACCCCAGAAACATGAAATTTTTAAGCCATTTTGTATTATCAAAAGTGAGTATTTCTTGATATAATTTTGAATATTTAAAAAGAATAATAAACGCTTTTATAAAAAGAAATATTGAATAGGAAGCGTTTATAATTTCTTCTATTTGAACATATTTTGCAATAAAAAAATTATTCTTTTCATTAAAATAATTTGGAATTAAAGATATCCTTACAACTATTTCAATAATAAATAGTGAAATAGAAACATACACAAATGAGGAAATCTTCTTTTCAATCTTTAAATAATAGATTAAAAAGGTGTAAAAAGAAGGAAAAATGAGAACATACCATGGGACTTGTAGTTTGTGAATAAAAAAATTGGCATCAGTAAAAAGGGTTTCGAGTAAAAATGCTTGTAGATTATTGAGTATTATAAATAAAACTACTAAATTCAAATAAATGATAGATTTATCCCTTCCGTTTTTAGAAAATTGTGTGGAAACTATAAAAATAATTCCAAGTAATACTCCTGAAATCATTAAAAATTCGAATGTGCTTTTTATCATTACTCTTATTTAATAATTGAATTTTTGATTTTTAAATTATAGCATTAAACCTCAACTCGGCAATAATTCCACCTCAGCATTGGGATTAAAAAGATAGGTTCTTCCTGAGTTTATTTCTAAGCATTCAAATCTTTTGGTTCTTAAAGCTCCTTTTTTGAATATTTTTCCGTTATGAATTCTAAAAACACTTCCGTAGGGAATGTCAAAGATATAGTTTTTATCGTTTTGTTCATCAAACTGTTTGAGAGCCAATGACAAAGTGGCGTCAGTGTCACTGCTTGCTGCAGGGTTTTTGAAATGTCGAGCCAACAATGGTAATAAATGATTGGGGAAAATCTCTGGGCGAATAAACGGAACCATCAATCGTTGAAAGGAATGTTTCCACTCATTACCATGTGGTTTGATATTGCGACCAAATTTTTCAAAAGCAACCAAATGCGAAATTTCGTGAACCAACGTAATTAGGAATTTGTATTTATTCAAACTGGCGTTGACCGTAATTTCGTGTTTTCCGCTCAATCCTTTTCGATAATCACCGTGTCGAGTTACGCGTTCGTTCACGATTTTGAGATGCACTTGATTGGCTACAATCAGGTCAAAAACTGGTTTTACAGAATGTTCTGGCAGGTATTTTGAAAGGGTTTCGCTCAATTGTCAATCTTTTTATTAGCTTCCAATAAAGATTTAGCATTTAATCCTGTTACCACTTTTTTGTTTGTTTTTGCTTCCAATGCTTTCATGGCAACTTTGGCAACATTTCCACCTTGTTTTGCCACTTTTTTATTATCCTCAAAAGTTTCAGGGTTTACCGCTTGCGAAATATCTTTGGTCGATGCTTCGGCTAACATATTCAAAATCAATTCGGTATTTGTCATATTATCCCGAAGGTTTTCTTTTTTTAATCCTTTCAGAACTTTATATTCTTTGGTCGTTTTTCCAGACCAAGATTTAGAAATAATATCTGTTAAAGTGGCAAATTGTTGTCCTTTTTTCAAACCTCTACTTTTCCATTCATCGGTAAGTTCTTTACGAACCTCAATGCTTTTTAATCGTTGATTTATCCAGTTTTCAGAATATCCCAATTGCAAATATTGTTCTAAAGCTCTATCAATGGTGAGTTCAGGGTCTTGCATTTCGTCTAATCTTTCGGATGCAATTTGCGCCAACCAAAGTTTAAATGGTTCTGCTTTTGGAGAAGGAATAGACTGAATTAGTCTAAAAAGTTGTTCTGTATCAGCGACATCGGTTTTGTAAAATTTTCCATCTGAAGATTCCATTTTCAGTTGGTTACAATCTGTAACCAACTGACTACCCTCTTTTTTAAGTCTATTTTTTAAAACTTTCCAATAATTGTTTGGATTTGGACTATCAGTCAAAGCAGCAACTACGTCAACAATAGAAACATACCATTTTTCTTGTTCAGCATCCCAAATGGATCTAACTTTTTTATTTTCGAATAATTGTATGGCGTTTACTTTTGTCATTTTTATAAGTTTTAAGCTGGTACATAATACAAAAATAATTTCATGTTTATGGATTTGTTGATGAAACTTGAAGTACTTTTCCGTTATAATATTTATTCCCAGTTAAGGCAAAATCAAAAATATAATTTGCCATTTCTTGAGCAGAAATTGGTGCTTCGTAACTCGGAAAAGCCTCTTGCAACATTTCGGTTTGTACTGCTCCAAGCGCTAGAACATTAAAGGCAATTCCTTTTTCCTTATATTCTTCGGCGAGTAATTCTGACAAGGTAATAACAGCACCTTTACTGGAACTATAAGCTGCAAGCCCAGCGAATTTGAGACTTCCTTGAATTCCACCCATGGAACTTATAGTAACCACGTGAGAGCCTTTTTGCAAATACGGCAAACACGCACGAGTCAAATTGGCCACACCAAACACATTTACTTTGTAAATGTTCTCAAAATCTTCTTGAGTAGATTCGGAGAACGGTTTTAGCAATAAACTTCCAGCATTGTGAATTATAATATCGACTTGTTTCCATGATTGAGAAAGGAAATTTTGAACTGTTTGCATTTCGTTTTCATTAGATAAATCGACAGCAAGACAAGTGATTTTTTTGTTGCCCAATAAAGCTTGAGGTGTTTTTCTGGAAATCGCTAAAACATGATGTCCCGCATTTGCAAACTGCAAAGCCAATTCGTAACCAATTCCTCTAGAAGTTCCTGTGATGATGATGTTTTTACTCATTTGATTGGAGTATATTTAAAAAATTAGCTTCGAAAATGTGATTGTTTGTAAGATGTTTAATCAAATACTTTTTATTCTTTTTAGAAAAGAAAATATACCAAGTAGTTCGATTATTAGACTGGTAAAAAATATAAAAATTACCATATTTCAGGAATGTTTTTGGAGATTTCTTGTGAGGTAACACATCTATATTCTCTTCAATATAAAAGACTAATTTTTGAACATAATTAATCGCGTTTTCTTGATAACTGAAATATTCTTTATCAAAAAGGGTTACAACTAATTCGTCAAAATAATCTTGAACATAGTTTGTATAGGAAACGGTTATTTTTTCCAAGGCAATTTTTTGATGGTGTCAATTGCTCTTTTTAAAAACTCTTCAGACGTAACTGCATTATCCCATTCGGAATCAAAATCATCCTTTTCTTCTAAAACTCCAATTTGTTTTAGAAATGGCTCCAATTGCGAGCCGTATTTTTGGAGATTTATCTTTACAAAAAGTGGAGTTCCATTTGCATCATTCTCAAATTGAATATCTTGAATAGTTGCCATAATATTTAATTTTTATCAAATGTACTAAAATATTTATACCCAAAATAATTTGTCCTATTTTTGCATGACTAATTTAAACAATAATGATGAATAACCTACAACTCCAAGTAGCAAAATTAAGTGACATTGATGGTGTTTTAGCTTTACAAAAACTATATCTCGTATCAAATTTAACGGAGGAAGAAAAGAAAGCTGGCTTTGTAACCACGCCTTTTTCTGTTGAACAATTGAGTTTTGTAATCAATAACGAAGGTTTGTTTCTGGCTAAAGACAGCGACAAAGTAATTGCTTATATTTTTGCCGAAAGTTGGGATTTTTTTAGTCAATATCCTATTTTTGAGTACATGATAACGTTGTTTCCTAAACTCTCTTTTTTAGATTTCGAGATTACAACTACAAGCAGTTTTCAGTATGGACCAATTTGTATCGACAAAAAATACCGTGGTCAAGGATTGATAAATACGCTGTTTGAGTTTATGCGAATTCATATTGTAAAACGCTATCCGTTGAGTTTGACTTTTATCAACAAAAACAATATTCCTTCGACAAAAGCCCACACCGAAAAACTTAAATGGACAATTATTGGTGATTTCGAATTCAATAATAATGCCTATTTTATTTTAGGGTATGATATGAAAGTGCCTGTGGTTTAATATTTAGAGTTCTTAAATTTTTAGATGCAAACTAGGATTATTACTATTGCAAATGACGAATATAATAGTAGTAATAAAATTTCCAAACGATATTTTTCGATAAAAGAGACGAGAGGTTTCATGAAAATTTAGTTTTCAATAATTTTTTTGGTAGTATCTTTTTTTGCCGAAAAGCCCATAAAATTGGTAGTAATGAAATTAAGAAAACAGTAATTGCTGGCGAAAATTTCACGATTGCACAAAGTTGCATTTGCAATTGATTGATGGTTTTTGCCAACCAACTAGAGCTAAATGTTAAATAAACACTAGAAGCAAAAAAGGAAAATATAATAACTTCTAGAAATTTATTAAGGTCTCTGTACATAGTTTATATTTTTTTTCTTTTTAAAAAAAGATAGAAAACACCTCAAGAAAAATGTTTTCTATCTAATTAAACCCCAACAACAATTTCTAAAATTGATTATTCAATTATCAACGTTTTACTTAACTCCCCATCGGCTGTGTTTATTTTTACAATATAATTCCCTTTTGCTATATCAGTAATTGCATATTGATTTTGTTTCTCGAATGTTTTTACTAATTGCCCTAACATTGAATAGACTTGTACTTTCTCAATTGTTACTTCTCCCAATAATTCGAAATAAGTTTTTGAAGGATTAGGAAATAATGCAATTGCTTTGTCAGATAATTGAAATTTATTAGTTGATAAAGCTGGATCCATATAAGCATATAGATGTAGGACTGTCCCGAAGCTTGGCCCACGTGTAGCTATATATAATTCATTGTTATACAGAAAAATATTTTTAGTTTCACTAGAAAAAGCTCCAGCATTTAATTCATGTACAATGGTTCCGGTGCTTGTTCCGTCTGAAGACCACAATTCTCTTCCATAAGCGCTTGTAGTAGCAATAAAAAACAATTTGTTGTTATACAAAATAAAATCACTAAAAACAGTACTTCCAGAAGGAGTTATGTCTTTTACTAAAACTGTTCCTAATGAAGTCCCATTTGTTTTCCACAATTCAATACCATTAATACCATCGTCAGCAGTAAAATAAATATCTGAACCAACTTGTGTAAAGTTATTTGGATTACTATCTCCTGTAGCATTAATGTCTTTTATTAAAACAGTTCCTAAATTTGTCCCATTTGATTTCCAAAGCTCCTGTCCCGAAGTTCCGTTAGTGGCTGAAAAATATAGAGTTCCACCAACATTAGCAACATTTGACGGATTACTATCACCAGCTGTATTAATATCTTTTATCAATATTAAATTACTTATGTTCCCATTTGTTTTAAATAATTCTCTTCCTAATGTAGGATGTGTACCAACGAAAGTTAATTGATTTCCTAACAAATTAATATTAGTAGGATTGCTATCTGTAATACCCGTATTTAAATCTAGAAAAAGATCAGTTCCCGCTGCAGTACCATCAGTCCTATATAATTCTCGACCTGTTGTTCCATAAGTTCCGTCAGTTGCCGAAAAATAAAGATACCCATTCAGTTTATCTCCAAAAATAGGATAAGAACCTCTTCTATTAGGAAGGTCAACGCCTATATTCTTCAAAAATCCAAGATTAGCTCCATCATAGTAAGCTGGTTCAACACCTACTCCAGTAAGATTTGGATTTGCAGGAGAAAATACAATTGAATTATTTATAAGTTCCGGATAAAAAAAAGCTGAGCTTAAACCTGGATATAAATTATTATCTAAAGTAGTAGCTACGACAGCATTTGTTAAGCTTGTAGATGTCAATTTATAAATATCCGTTTGTCCAAATGTTGTATTGCCTTGAAAAAATAACTCTCCGTTTTTTACAACATTAAAAACCTTAGTAGTAGCAACAATTCCATTTGTCACTCCAGATTGAGTTGGGGGATTACCATTTAATGTTAATTGTTGAGTTCCAGCTGTGGTTCCATCTGAATACCAAACATAACTTGAATTAGAATCTTTAAAATATAATTTACCATTATATTCAAGAAAACCACTTGGTCCATAATCTGGTTGATTACTCAATTGTCTTACAAGTCTAAATTGTGCGTTTGAAGTAAATGCAAGCAAAATCGAAGTAAAAAGTAATAATTTTTTCATAATGAGTAGATTTAAAGTTTACTCAAAAATCATACTTATATAAACCGAAAAATTAACACATATACAAACGATTCAAATGACTTGATAACTGTAACCTATTTTTCAAAAAGTGATTGGATCAATTATCGTTTATAACAAAAAAGTAAAACTATAGTGAATCTAAAATTTGTAGTATTTGTGCTTTTTTTCTATGAGAAACTGGAACTTCATCATTGTTTTGCATTATCAAACTGCCTCCATCCACTTTGTCAAAACGTAAAATTTTATGGGTATTGATTAAATGAGAATGATGTGGACGAATAAAACCGTACAATTCTAACATTTCTTCGTACTCTTTTAAAGATTTAGAAATGACGATTTTTTTTGTGTTTTCGATATAAAACTCGGTGTATTGTCCGTCTGATTCGCATCGGATAATTTCATTAACGTTGACAAAATAGATAGAATTACTGTCTTTGAGTACGATTTTTCTCTCTCTATGGGTAATTTTGTTCAAACTCTCTTGCATTATCAGAAGTTGATCTTGCAGAAAACTATTTTTTATATGTTTGTTTACTCTATCAAAAGCTTCAATTAATTCCTCTGGATTTATAGGTTTTAATAAAAAATCAATGGCGCTAAATCGAAAAGCATCCAAAGCATATTTGTTGTGCGCCGTTATAAAAATAAGATGGAAATTGATTTCGTTTATTTTAGACAGTAAATCCATTCCTGTCCCATCATCCAGTTCTACATCCAGAAAAAGAATATCCGGATTAATATCAGCAATAGATTTTAATCCTGAATCTACGCCATTTGCTTCATATACTTGCGCTTTAAACGGGCAAAAGTTTTTTATAAGCTCTACAATGCCTTCGCGAATGTTGGTTTCGTTATCTACTACAAGTATCTTCATATTAATAGGTCTTGGGTAAAGATACAATTATTATAAAACCATTTGTTCCATTCGAATCTTGTACATGATAAGATGCATTTGAACCATTTTGTTTATTGAATAAATACAATCGATCTTTAATAATTTGCATTGCTCTTGACTTATGTTTTATATCCTTTTTTTCTAAATTATGCCCACTACCGTTATCATTTATAATAATGTTGATTTGGTCTCCGTTTTCAGCAAAAGTAATATCGATTTTGCCTTTGTAATCAACATCCTTAAAACCGTGTTCGATTGCATTTTCTACAAAAGGTTGAATAATCATTCCTGGGATTTTCAATTCATTAATTTCTAAAGTATCATCTACATGAAATTGATAGTCAAACTTTGACGGGAAACGCAATTTTTGAATCTCAAGATACTGGGTAATAAAATCAATTTCACTTTCGACCGAAACTAATTCTTCATACGTACTCTCCAGAGATTGGCGCATTATTTTTGCAAAACGAGAAATAAACAAGGTTGTTTTTGTACTCTTTTCTTGCAGGGATAGATTCTGTAAAGAAGCCATAGCATTGAAAAAAAAGTGAGGATTTATTCTCGCTCGGTTCAAACGCTGTTCGGTTTGCATAATTTTTTGCTTATTTTGAAGCGTACGTTGCCTGAAAAAGAAAATCAAAGCTAATAAAGCCAACACGCCACCAATAATCAAAAATGTATATAATTGTTTGGTTTTTTCTAACTCAAAAATCATTTTTTCATTTTTGGCTTTGTTGTATTTTTGTTCTAATTCGTTTACTTTTTCTACCTTTTTAATGTTCCAAACGCTATCTTTCATTTTGGTATATATCTTGAAAGATTCGAAAGATTTACTAATATTTCCAGTGCTCGAATACAAATTTGAAGAGTCAAAATACATCATCATCTTGCCAGCAGAATCTTTTGAATTATCGACAACGACTAAAGCAGTATCCATCCATTTATTTGCTTCTGCTAATTGTCCATTGTCTAAATGATCCCAAGCTTTAGCAGAATACAATGGAGCCATGTTTTTATTCCCTTTTACTTTTTTTGCAAAGAAAATAGCCGAATCGATATGTTTTAAAGCGTTTTTTACATCGCCTTTGTGATACGAACAGGCTTCTTTTACTCGATAAAAGTTAGTAATTTCGTTGTACATTTTATATCTAAAGGCTCCAATTTTTGATTTATTTGCAAATATAAGTGCGGAATCTAGTAACGTCTTTCTTTTGATAAGTGTGTACTTTGACTCATACTCAAAGGCTAACCATCTATAATTTCGTACGTTTTGCTTACTTGCATTTTGAACCTCAATTAATTTTTGAGCTCGTTTTATATAAATCCAATTTTTGTCGTGTTCGTTCATTTTTGTAAACAAATAAACTAATGCTTGAATGGCTTGAATTTGCTTCTCTGGATTATTACTTTTTTCAGCAACTTTTAAGGATTTAAAAGCATAAAAAGATAATTTTTCAAGATCATTTATTATTTTGTAATAGTAAGCTTTATTGGAATAAATAGCAGAATCAAACTGCCCTTTGCAATTCATTTTTTTTAATAAATTTTGTTGTTTTTGAAGTACATAATATCCCTTTTTAGAATTTCTATTACTTATATAATAGTCGAATTCAATCTGAAAACCTTCAAAAACACAACTTTTGAATTTTGACTTTTTAAGCAAATTAATGTTTTTAAACACCTCAAGTGAATCTTTGTCGTCAACGATATTTTCTTTTATGTTATTAGAGAGAATCTCACAATTGCATTCCTCTTGCGCAAACGTAATTTTAGGAAAAACGCTGACAAACAATACTATAAGTAATTTAAAAAAGTATTTGTTATTTATCATAGAAATTGATTTTCAAATAGTGAAGAAATCATTTGAATATCAAAAATAAGGAATAATTCTACCTTATGAGTTGTATTTGTCAAATAGAAAAAGAAATAAATAGAAAAATTGATAACCGTTAGGATAAAATATATAAGTGTAATTGTATTTGAAATAAGTGTTCAGAGATAATTATGCTTTAAAATACTTTTTATACACTTTGTAAACTTGAAACAAAGCCAATCCAATAAAAAATAACGGAATAATTACGGGCATAAAATATTGGGTAATACTTCCTGAGTTTTGGGAGATGGAATGTAACGCCAATATCAATGCCAACATTCCTAAAAATATGCCAAACAAAGTTCCTGCAATGTAATAAAACTTTAAATTTTTGTCTACTAAAATGTAGTTCGAATTTATCAAATACAGATTCCAACCGGTCCAAAACGGTACTTGCAAAAAATTCAAGCAATTGAGTAAAACTCCAATTAAAAAAGGAGAATAGGCAATATAACTTGATAAATAATCCTGATTTGTTCCTGTTAATTTTGAATGTGAATAAAAAGAATAGGCCATAATTAATAAAAAGAAAACAGCAAAAATCTCAATGAATTTCATCAGTTTTTTATTATTTACTAATGAGTTTGCAAAAATCAACGTAAAATAAATTACAAAAACCTCAACAGACATCACGCCAAATAAAAAGAAAAACAAACTGTTTATCCCAAATTTTGAGTAGATCTCAAAACCCACAATATTCAAATATCCCAAAGGAATTGAACCAACAAAGCTGACTAAAAATCCAACTAATATGTTTTTGAGTTGTATCATTTTTGCATAATTTTTCATTTCGACTTGTCGTTGGGATAGAGAGAAACTCATCTCATCATAAGATTCTTCGTGCCTCAGAATAACAACAAGTGCGTTGCTTTTTAAAAATTTACAATCTTTTTGCTTTGCTTTAAATGCAATCTATATTCATTAATTCCTTCTTTGTATGTCAAATAGGGAGAGCCTTTTTTATGATTTTCAACACTTATTTCATACATAAAAGTGATGTGTCGTGCCAATTCTTTCCATGCAAATAGCAATGAATGTCTTGGGTCGTAAATATGTGTAGGTTCACTCGCAGCACCATTTAATTCTACTACCGAGAAATTTTTACCATTCAATAATTCCTCCCAACTATTGTACATTACATCCAATCTACCAAAATAAAACCCGGGAATTTGCAGACACATTTCATTAATCACGGCTGTCAATTTTGGATTAATCCAATGACTTCCATCTATAAATTTTGCTCCTCGAGCATGATTCCCATAAGGAACTAAATTTAATTTTTCGCCTTTGGGCAAAATGGCTAATAATTTCTTACCGTATTCTTGTTTTAAAACTTTCAATTGCAATTCGTAACGTGGATTTTGTTTTATTAATTCCTGGGTTGTCGAAACTCCATCGCCAGTAATTATTAGAAATTCTTTGGCAACAATTCCAGTAATTCTCCCTTGATTTTCTCCCGAAGCATCGGGAGGATAACGCACGTAAAATATCCCAACTTCGTTTGCATAAGGAATTAAATCTTGGATTACATAATCAAAATTAGCTTTTTGGGAATAGGATTTTAAATCTGCTATAGTATCAATTTTTTTTACAGCCGAACCCCGCAATCCTATGTCTGGCTTTGCAATTAAAGGATATTTTATTGCTGACTTTTCTATTATTTTTAGGATTTCATCAAGAGAGGTTGCTTCTTTTATAAGTTCTGTTTTTGGATAATATTGCTGGGGAATTAAATCATAAATTGCTTTTTTACTTTCCATTATAAAGCCTCCATTTTTAATTGTTGGATTAGACGCATTAAAGAAAAACAGCGATTTTGCCTTAATGGAATAATAAATCCACAAAAAATAAATTGGAATATAAACAATCTGAAAAGGCCAATATTCCCAGTGTGTAAGTTTGTGTAGAAATAGTTTCAAATTATAAAATTAGTTTAAACTGTTATAAATGTGGTTTCAAAATCCATGTTTGCTGTTAAATCACTGTGCAATATAACCACTTTATTTTGTTCGACCACAGTTTGGGTAATACTCAAGGTTTTCATTTCGTTATTGCGGTTTATAACCAATCCATTTTCTTGATTTTCCTCTTGAGTATACCGATGAAAATAGAGCATTTTAGTTTCGGAAATTTCTGGATTTGTTTCTAAAAAAGTTTCGAACCACTTGGCTCTTTTTTCGCGAACTTCTTTTGGGTATAATGTTGATGAAGACCAAACGTAATTTTTATTTGAATCTAAAGTAATTTTTTCTTTTTCAATTCCGTTCCAGCGTAGTTGGTAAAGTTTGCTGTTTTGGAATAAAACTAATGTAAAAGGTTCGATGTTTTCTAATTCGATTTCTTGCCAAAAATCCTTTGGAGAGTTACTGCTTATTACGTCTAAAACTATTAAACCACGGCTTTTTCTATAAGGCAATTTAACGTCATGCTTTTCGGTTGCTCCATTTAATAAAACTATAATTGTTCCTTGAGCATCAACTACAAACCATGTTCCTCCGGCTTTTGGGTCTTTTGGAAAAATAATATTTTTCCCGTTTACAACATAATTTTTTGGAGGAATTGCGCTTGGTCGAATTACTTTTTCGTCCCGATTTGAAGTAATAATAATTTTACCATTCGTTGAAACAAAACTTACTGTACACATTGCTTTTTATATTCAATTGTAGAACGAGCAACACCAAAGTTTTTATCAATTTGAATGTGATCCATTTGCAAAATAGCCACTTTTATTAAGGCTTGATGATGAATACAATGCTCTAAATTATAAAGTAATTCTCGGTTATAATTGCTATCAATTAGTAATTCTTCTCCGTCAACAATTTGTTGTAGTTGCAAATTTTTATTAGGTTTGTCTAATTGATTTAAAATTGAATTAATCGTTTCTTTTGCAAAAAAAACATCCGTTTGGATCTGATAATCTCTTTTACGTTTATCATAATCGACAATTCCACTTTCATATTGATTTTCTAAACATTGAAACATTTCAATAATGTGTCGCGTATGTTCCCCAACGGTTGCATTGCTTAGTCCAAAACAAGGATTAGTATAATCACTATCGTTAAATTGTGAAAGTAAATCAGACAACTCGTTTAAAGTTTTATGAATAGAAGGAATAAGCATATATAGTTTTTAAAATAGCTAGAATTAAATTTTAAACTTTAATAAATCTGGAATTTTATTTTTTTGATTGTATATCAATACTAAACAACAAAGAAAGGTAATTATTGCCAAAATAAAAAGTTCCCCACCATCGTTTTTCACTTCAATCCCTAAAACAAAAAGGTGCGAAAAAATAGCACCAACCATCGTGCCAATTCCTAAAAGCGCACCTAACAAAGTTGTTCTTGGAATTAAAATTAAAATACACGCAATTAATTCGACCAATCCAGATCCTATTCTGCCATAAGGTTCAATTCCTAAAGTAGTAAAAATATAAACACTTTCTTCTGCTCCAGTAAATTTAAAATACAATGTTTGTAAAAGAATTACGACTGCAACTATTTTAATAATCCAAATAAAAATTGAGTTTTTCATGACACTATTTTAAATTAATTAATGACTTTTTTCCAGTTTGAATCTGCTTTTTTCTTCAAATTCACTTCCTCTTTATTCCAACTTTTTAAGGTGTTGTTAAAAAAAGCATTGTAAAATAAATTCAATTTTCCGTCGACTATTTTAAAAGTTTCTGGATTAATTTCAACTTTTTCGCCCGTTGACCCCATTGCATAAGCACACCAACCACCATATTGCGGCTCGTAATTTGTTGGGGTTTTTGTAAAAATATCTTTATTAGCTTGTGATGAAAAATAATACGTAACACCTTCATTTGTTGATGCAATTGTCGCTTTTCCTTTCACGGCTTTCTTTTGGGTAAAATAAGCTACAGGATCATACCCTTGAATAGCAACTTTGTTTTCAATATTAAATTCTTTTACTCGTTTTGCTGCCGATTGAGCGAATGTAATTGTTGAGAATAAACCAACAAATAAGACAATTATTAATTTTTTCATTTTTTTATGTTTTTTGATTTGATACTGTAAATATAAAATAGATCCTAAAAGCGTTTTGTCTGCTACTTTGCATTAGGGATAAAAAAATTATTCGTTTTTTATTTTCTCCCAATTCACAATAGCTTTTTCTATTCTAGAATTTTGTTCTTTTGCCCACATTTCTTTTACTTTTAAATTGTAATTTAAATATAATTTATTCTTAACAATAGTAAAAGCCTCAGGTTTGACCGGAGCTTCATAACCTTCTGACATTCCGTAGGCACAAAAACCACCAAATTCTGGTTCATAATGTGAAGGGTTTTTAAGAAATATTTCTTTATTACTTTCGGAAGAAAACTGATAGACAGCGCCATTATATGCTGAAGTAATTTCTTTTTTCCCTTCGATTGCTTTATTGCTTTCAAAATAAGCAACTGGGTCAAATCCTTGAAGTGCCAATCCGTTTTTTAAATTAGATTGAGCAAAAATGGATATAGTCGTCAAAACCACAAATAGCACAAGTAATTTTTTCATATTGAATTAAATTTAGTAATGCTATTAAAATGAATGTTGATATTGCAAACCCAAAACAAAACTTCTAGTTAAACCATCAGGCCTACTATCTCTTATTACAAATGGAGAAGCTAATGAAAGTTCAATACTGTTCGTATTGTTTATTGCATAAGCAGTGATTAAATTTCCGTTCACAGTTAACCCATCTGATCCTATTATCGTTTCTCTTTTGCCAAAAGTATTTTCAAAAGTATCTTCGCCTAAATGATAAATAAATAAAATATTTGGCTTGAAAATAAATTTTTTATTAGATGTTTTAATTGAATATGTAGCTCTCAACAAAGCATCAGATTTACGTTCGAATAAGTTTGTCGATGGAAAATCATTGGTTCCAGAGAACGCTGAGAAATAGGAATTCTTATTGTTATTGAAAACTGGGATTTGAACGGCCGCATTAAAATTCCAATTTTTATAATTTAAATTCGTTCCCAGAAACAAATCAAAAGTTCCTAAACTGGATTGATAATCTAACGGAAGTGAGTACCCATTTATTTTTAAATTAGCGCTTGTAAACGGAATTTTCCAGCCTGCAAGAGCACTCCATTGGGTATTGTTTTTCGCAACAAAAGTATAATTACCAATTAAAAACGCATCCCCAAAAGCAGCACGTGTTCCAAAACTTCCATCGGCGGACGAAAATGTAACCCTAGAACTCCAAGAAAAACGCTCATTCAATTTTCTTGAATAGGAAATATAGGGAGATATATAAGTAACATCTGCTTCGCCTGCTCCAAAAACAGTTCCTATTTCAATGGTGTTTTTTTGTTCTTTCTCGTTTGGCACAAAACCATTATTTATAGAACAAATTCCTGCATCACTGCAACCTTGCGCAGTTGTAATAGTAAAACTCAAAACTGTAATTATTACAAATAGTATCTTTTTCATATTTATCATTATTTAAGTTGAGCTACCGCAAACAAATGATTGTATTGCTGGCAATGAATTAATACATATTTATAATCAGACAATACTACATTTTGAGGAATGGCATAAATTGTGGCTGCTGTTAAATTTCCTAAATTGACAAATTCATTTGGTGTATTTGTTTTGGATAAATACACTTTTAAATCTGGACCACCCGAAATACTAAAATTCTCTAAAACAACTTTGTACTGTCCGTTTTCTTGATAAATTTTAGCGCCGCCAGTTACATTTATCCCCGAAGTAGGCATAAATAATCCCTCATTTACAGGAGTTGTATTTACAGGAATAGGAACGATTTGAACAATATCTGGTGTCAAAATACCTTCTTCCTCACAGGAAATCAGAAATGTTGAAAATACTAAAAGTAAGACTGTTTTTTTCATGATGATAGTTATTTATATTTATACAAACGTAATAACTATGCAATTTGGATTTTGTCAGCTAGTTTACAAATCGTGTAAAATAATTACAATTTTGTAATATCATCAATCAAAATGGTTTTTCTAGAGTAAAAAATCAATTGATTTTCTTCCATTTCGTTGAGTAATTGTGTTGCTGTTTGGCGTGAAGTTCCAATGATTTGAGCAATATCGGCTTGGGTCAAGTAGTTTTCAATAGCTATTTTGTTGCCGTCTTTCTTGCCTTCTTTTTCAGCCCATTCTTTTATAAAAGTAAACAATCGGGTTTTGGCATCTTTAGAAATTAAATTGGAGTAATTGTTTTTGATGCGTTTCATTTTAAGTCCCACAAACTTGGTATAGGTCAAAGCTAGATTCGGATTTTGCAACATTAAATTTTCAAAATCCGACATCAAAAAGCTACATATAGCTACTTCATCTGTAAGTGCTTTGGCATATTCGTTAGAATTTCTATCGTTTTCTAATGTCAATTCACCAAATAAATCCCCTTTTTGAATAATGTCTTTTATGGTTTCGTTTCCGTCTTCATCGACTTCTACAATTTTGATATTTCCTTTTTTGAGTAAAAAAATACGTGGCACATCTGAAGAAGAAAAGTAAATAACATCTCCTTTTTTGGCTTTTTTAAAGCCTGTAATAATACACAATTGTTTGATTTGAGACATGCTTAATGTCCAAAACAGTTTGTGATCCCGTAAGTACCAATATTTTAATTCTTCGGACATAAAAATTCTTTGGGTAAATGTAACTTTTTTTTAATTTAAAAACCATTAAGAAATTAAGAAAACTAAGCATTATTTCGCTTAATGAAACTTAATTTCTTAATGGTTTATACTATTTTTTTGTTCGTTTTAAGAAACTAATCCTCTCGAAATTACAATACGTTGAATCTCTGAAGTTCCTTCATAGATTTGTGTTATTTTAGAATCACGCATCATTCTTTCTACATGATATTCAGCAACATATCCGTTTCCGCCATGGATTTGAACGGCTTCATTTGCCACTTCCAGAGCAATTTCCGAAGCGTATAATTTTGCCATAGCGCCAGAATGTGCAATGTCTTTTCCTTCGTCTTTCTCACAAGCCGCTTTCATAATTAATAATTTGGCCGCAGTTATTTTGACAAACATATCGGCTAATTTAAAAGCGATTGCTTGGTGTTTGAAAATTTCTTTTCCAAAAGCTTTTCGCTCTTGTGAATATTTTAATGCCAAGTCATAAGCTCCAGTTGCAATGCCCAATGCTTGTGATGCAATACCAATTCTGCCTCCATTTAATACGTTCATCGCAAAAGTAAAACCAAAACCATCGGCGCCAATTCTGTTTTCTTTTGGAACTTTCACATCATTAAATAATAAGGAATGCGTGTCGCTTCCGCGAATTCCCATCTTTTTCTCTTTTGGACCAATATCAAATCCAGCCCAACCTTTTTCTACTATAAAAGCGTTGATGCCTTTGTGTCCTTTTTCGATATCCGTTTGTGCAATAACTAAATAGGTAGATGCTGTTCCTCCATTTGTAATCCAGTTTTTAGTTCCGTTCAACAAATAATAATCGCCCATATCGATGGCAGTAGTTTTTTGCGAACTCGCATCACTTCCGGCTTCTGGCTCTGACAAACAAAAAGCGCCAATAACTTCTCCTTTAGCCAAAGGCACTAAGTATTTCATTTTTTGCTCTTCGCTACAATATTTTTCCATTCCGGCACAAACCAGAGAATTGTTTACCGACATAATTACCGCAGCCGAAGCATCGATTTTGGCAATTTCGGAAATAGCCAAAACATACGAAACGCTGTCCAATCCTGAACCACCATATTTGGGATCAACCATCATGCCTAAAAATCCAAGTTCCGCCATCATTTTTACTTGCTCTGTTGGAAATTTAGAATGTTCATCACGCTCAATAACACCTGGCAACAACTCGATTTGAGCAAAATCTTTGGCTGCTTGTTGAATCATTAATTGCTCTTCGGTAAGATTAAAATCCATAATAATTTTATATAAAAAGTTGTGATTTGTTTGAATATTTCAGCAAAGATAATTTTTTTATTGTGTAATTTTGAACAATGAAAAAAGAAAACTACAACGTTTTCGGAGTAATGTCTGGAACTTCTCTTGATGGCGTTGATTTAGCCCATATTCACTTTGCAATTGTGGACCAGAAATGGACTTTCAAAATCCTTGAATGTGAAACAGTTGGCTATAGCCAAAACTGGATTCAGCAGTTAAAAAACGCAGTAGATTTTACAAAAGAACAACTCGAAGTTTTAAACCAAAACTATACGCAACTTTTAGCAAAAATTATTTCGGAATTTATCCAAAAACATAAAATCGAAAACCTCGATGCCCTTTGCTCACACGGACACACGATTTTGCATCAACCCCAAAACGGGTTCACGTTACAAATAGGGAATTTACCCGAAATTGCCACTTTGATTCATCAAACTGTGGTTTGTGATTTTAGAGTTCAAGATGTACAACTTGGTGGTCAAGGTGCGCCGTTAGTACCTATTGGTGATCAACTATTATTTTCAGGATACGATTATTGCATTAATTTAGGCGGTTTTTCGAATGTTTCTTTCGAAGAAAATAATACCCGAATTGCCTTTGACATTTCACCTGTAAACACCGTTTTGAATTTTTATGCAAACAAATTAGGCTTGGATTATGACGATAAAGGGCAAATATCAAGAACAGGAAATTGCAACCAAGATTTGTTAAACGAGCTAAACGCTTTGGATTATTATCAAAAAAAATACCCAAAATCTTTAGGCTTTGAGTTTGTAAAAGAAACTGTTTTACCACTAATCGAAAGTTTTCAAATCACTATCGAAGACAAATTACATACTTTCACAGAACATGTGGCTTTTCAAATTGCTTTGGCTTTGCCTGACAAGAAGGGCAGTCTTTTTATAACTGGTGGCGGAGCTTACAATGATTTTCTTATCGAGCGAATGCAATTTTATTTACCCGAAATGAACCTTATTATTCCCGAAAGTAAAATTCTAGAATTCAAAGAAGCTTTGATTTTTGGATTACTTGGCGTGCTAAAATTGCGCAACGAAATCAATGTTTTGAGTAGCGTAACGGGAGCAAAAACAAATCACAGCTCTGGAGTTATATACAAATTCAAATAAAACACCAAATACATAATTCGCATTATTCTATTTTTTATATTTGCCAAAATTAAACATATCGCAACAAATGAAAGACTTATTAAAGAAATTCGAAAATAAAGAGCCTGTAATCGTTTTCAACTGGAAAGATGCTGAAACTGAAGCCGAAGGCTGGACAGTAATCAATTCCCTTCGTGGTGGCGCAGCTGGTGGCGGAACTCGAATGAGAAAAGGGTTGGATATGAATGAAGTTTTGTCATTGGCAAAAACTATGGAAGTGAAATTTTCGGTTTCTGGACCAGCAATTGGTGGTGCAAAATCAGGAATAAATTTTGACCCGAACGACCCAAGAAAAAAAGGCGTTTTGCAACGTTGGTACAAAGCGGTTTCTCCTTTATTGAAAAGTTATTACGGAACTGGCGGCGATTTGAACGTAGACGAAATTCACGAAGTGATTCCCATGACCGAAGAATGTGGCGTTTGGCATCCGCAAGAAGGTGTTTTTAACGGACATTTTAAACCTACTGAAGCCGACAAAATTAATAGAATTGGGCAGTTGCGTCAAGGTGTTATTAAGGTAATTGAAAACCCAAAATTCTCTCCAGATGTAACTCGAAAATACACCGTTGCTGATATGATTACTGGTTATGGCGTTGCCGAAGCCGTGCGTCATTATTATAGTATTTATGGTGGCGATGTAAAAGGAAAGAAAGCCATTGTGCAAGGTTTTGGCAATGTGGGTTCGGCTGCTGCTTTTTATTTGGCAGAAATGGGTGCAAAAATCATAGGTATTATTGATAGAGATGGCGGTTTGATTAACGAAGATGGTTTTACTTTCGACGAAATAAAAACATTATTTCTAGACAAAGACGGAAACAAATTAGTTGCCGAAAACATGATTCCTTTTGAAGAAATCAACAAAAAGATTTGGACCATTGGTGCGGAAATTTTCACCCCTTGTGCGGCTTCAAGATTAGTAGCGCAAAGCCAAATTGATAGTTTGATTGTTAATGGACTCGAAGTGATTTCGTGTGGTGCCAACGTTCCTTTTGCCGATGCGGCAATCTTTTTTGGACCAATCATGGAGCATGTTGACCAAGAAGTAAGCCTAATTCCCGACTTTATTTCGAATTGTGGTATGGCAAGAGTTTTTGCTTATTTCATGGAAAAGAAAGTGCAAATGACTGATGAAGCTGTGTTTTTAGACATATCGGAAACGATAAAAAAAGCTTTAGAAAAAACACATACGCTAAATGCATCGAAAACAAATATTAGCGCAACCGCTTTTGAAATAGCATTGAAACAGCTTACTTAAAATAAAACATTATAGACTTGAATTTCTCAAATTTTGTTAGCAAACTGAAGTCTGTACTACTATTAAATGTATTAAATTTTACCGCAGATTCGCAGATTATTTAAAATCTGTGAATCTGCGGTAAAATTTTTAGAAACAAAAGCGTATCGCTTTTTTCTATTAACAATTTTTAGTAAATTTCAACGTTTTAATGCATGTATTCCTTTTTTAAATTATAAAGTCAAAATGAGTTCCACTATTGCTTCCGATCATAAAAAATCACTCCTTATTACAATTCTTTTGTACGGAACTTTGTTGCTGATTTTATTTTTTATTCGGTTTTGGCCACCATCAAACTTGGCTGAATTAACTGGCGGTGGCGGTGGTGGTGGCGTTACTGTAAATTTTGGCGATAGCGATTTGGGTTCTGGCGCGAATTATATAAGCGAAGTTTTGAATGTAAAAAACCAAGCCAAACAAACTCCTACAAAAAACACGCCCGACGAAGCCATTTTATCCCAAGAAAACACCACCGAAGAAAGTGTTGTTATTCCAATAAAAGAAAAAGTAAAAAACCCAGTTGTTGTAAAAGAAACGGTAAAACCAGTTGTTGTAAAGCCAAAAGTTTCTAATAATACGAATGATGCTTTGTCAAGTATTTTAAAAGGGTCGAACAAAGGCGGCGATGGCGATGACAAAGTAGCTGGAAACAAAGGAAAAGCAAACGGAACCTTAAACTCTAAAGAATACTATGGAACTGGCGGTTCTGGTGGTGGAACTGGCGGAGGAAACGGAACTGGAAACGGAATAGGTACAGGAAGCGGATATGGCTCCGGAAATGGAAGCGGAACTGGTTCTGGTTCTGGTGGCGGTTACTCGTTAGGAAACCGAAAAGCACTCTCTAAACCTTTGCCCAACAGCAGTTGTAGCGACGAAACAGGAATGGTTGTTGTAGAAGTAACTGTTGATAAAAATGGCAATACCATAAGTGCTATTGCGGGAATACGAGGAACAAATATTACGGCAAAATGCTTGAAAGACCAAGCCAGAATGGCGGCTATGAATACTAAATGGCAACCCAGTAGTGATGCGCCAGAAAAACAAGTTGGGAAGATTGTTTATAATTTCAATTTGAATTAGGGGAATGGGTCAAGGATTGCAAAGATTAAAAAAATTGGCACAAATAAAAACCAACTTTAATCAACTGTTATTATACACTGTTTTTTATTTTAATCATTTTACTTTTTCTTCCAGTGAATAAGCTGTTAAAATATGGCATCAAATTTATAGGTTCTAACAAACTTGAATTCATGTGTTCTAATAAATTGTAATACAAAAATCCAAGATGATTTCCAGCTTTTTCTTTTTCTTCATTCAAGCCAAAAGCTGATAATATCCATTCATTTTCTTCGTTTTCATCATATTCTGGATATCTTTCAAATATCATTTGTGATTCTGTTATTTTTCCAAAAAAAACAACGCCTCTATCTAACAAAATAATATGATTTGGGAGATACTTGTTTCCATATTTTTTGTAACAATCATTAAATTCGCTTATGTCAAATTTCTCCGAATCTACAAATAACATAAATGAATAAATCGCATTCAAAACTTTATTGTTTTTTTGTAAAATCATATCACGCATTAGTGTTGAATCGCTAAATTCTCCTTTATATGCTGTATTAAATACTTCTTCTCTTTTCATATTTTCCTTTACCAGTTTTAAATTCTCGCAAAACTTTTCAATTGGTTTTTCAGATTTATTATATGTTGATTTAATTTCTCCGATCGCATAAAGTGATTCGCATGGAAAATATTCTGTAGAATCATTAGTTCTTAAAAGTATTGGAATGAAAGTATTATCAGATATTAATACATCAAACTGTGGACTTGTTTGTTGATTACAATCCACTACATGTCCATGACCAACATAGAAATTACTTGGCATTCTACTTCGTAAAAAATCACGTACAGAATGCTCCACTTCATTTCCCGAAGCTTTAATATCACTTGTTGCATGAATCACTTTTGAGCGCTTTCTAGCATCAATTATTTTTTGAGCATCTTGTCTGAATATTTCTTCGATGTCGAGATTTGATAATTTACTCATAAATAAAATGGTGTATAACAATTATATTGCTTCGTGAAAACTCCAAAAAAAACTCTACTTCGGGCTTGTAGCAATCACAAATTTCAGGTTATTCTTCACTCCTATTTGCAACACATCGACTAAATCTTGTACTTGTAAATTAAACGGAATTCGCACAATAACCGTTTGGTCGGTTGCGCCATTCATTTTCGACATTAAGGTGGTTTCTAATGCTTCGAAAGTTACGGGTTGCTTGTCTATGAAGAATTGTTTGTCTTCGGTTACGGATAAACTGATGTATTGTTTGTTGGTTTTTTCGTTGGCTTTGGCTTTTGGCAAGGTCATTTTAATCACATTTGGATTTGCCAAAGTAGAAATAATTAGAAAAAACAACAACAAAAAAAACATGATATCACTCAGGGACGAAGTGGCAACTTCGGCATGAAATCTTCTACTTCGTTTTATTGACATGGCTTGGTCTTTGAATAATATTTACAAATTCTAACACTTGCTTTTGTATGTTTAAAGCAAAAATATCAATCTTCCCATTTAGCAAATGGTACGCACTATAGGCAATAATACCCACTAACAATCCAGCACCACTACTAATCATTTTTTCGTACAAACCGCCAGAAATATTACCAATACTAATATTTTCGGTTACGGAAATACTATAAAATATTTTTATAACTCCCGAAATTGTTCCAATAAATCCAAGCGTAGGCGCAATTCCTGCAATAAGCCCAAGATGTCCCAAACGTTTTTCCATTTCGCCAATTTCGATATTAGCAGCGCGTTCCATATTCGATTCGATTTCAGCAATTGGTCTGCCAATAACTAGGATTCCTTCTTTAAGAATATTTCCTGATGCTGAATTGCTTCGTTCAGCAATAGTTTGCGCCAAATCTAATTTACCAAAATTCAAATTCTCTCGAACATCCCGCATCAAGTTATTATCAATTTTTGAGGCTTTACTAATGTATAAATAGCGCTCAATTATTACATAAAAAGTATAAAACAGTAAGATGGCAATGGGAATTAAGAAAAAACCTCCTTTTAGAATAAAGCCTAAAACAGAGATTTCAGTATTTGGAGCAATTTTTTCGATAACTAGGTTTGATGCTGCCGTAGCAAGAGTGTCGGTTTGTAGTTGTATTAAACTAAACATATATTATTATTGTATTTTATGGATTAATTCTAAAAAATATTTCAATTTTGCACTAAAGATACTTTTCACTAAAGTATTAAACTAAAAAAAGTGAAAAATATTTTAATCCCAGCTTATTTTATAGAAAAGATGACGTATCAAGAAACCACAAATTGGATGTTCAATCAGTTGCCAATGTACCAAATTCAAGGCGCATCGGCTTATAAAAAAGATTTGACAAATATTCATTTATTGGCTGAACACCTTGATAATCCTCATAAAAATATAAAATGCATTCATGTCGCTGGAACTAACGGCAAAGGTTCTACATCGCACATGTTAGCCTCAATACTGCAAGAATCTGGGTATAAAGTAGGACTTTATACTTCTCCGCATCTCAAAGATTTCAGGGAAAGGATCAAAATAAATGCTCCCGAAGCTTCGGGAGAAATTTCGGAGGATTTTGTTTGTGAATTTATCCAAAAAAATAAAATATTCTTCGAAGAAAACGATATGAGTTTCTTCGAAATGTCAGTTGGTTTGGCATTTGAATATTTTAAAAAAGAAAAAGTTGACATCGCTATAATCGAAGTAGGATTAGGGGGAAGATTGGATGCAACGAATATAATTACACCATTGATTTCCGTAATTACAAATATTGGCATTGACCATACACAGTTTCTTGGAAACACACTCGAGGCAATTGCGGGAGAAAAAGCAGGAATTATAAAACCTAATATTCCTGTCGTTATAGGAGAATATACGCCTGAAACTAAACCTGTTTTTTTGGCTAAAGCCAAAGAAAATCATTCAGAAATTTACTTTGCTTCGGAATTGATATCAGAAACGCAACCATCGGATTTACTAGGAGATTATCAACTACATAATAAGAAAACTGTTATTCAAACTATTGCAATTTTAAATTCTCAAAAGGAATTTAAAATTAGTGAAATTGCTGTCAAAAATGGCTTATTGCACGTTGTAAAAAACACTGGACTTCAAGGAAGATGGCAACAACTGGGTAATTTCCCAAAAATAATTTGTGATACAGCACACAATAAACACGGTCTAGAAATCGTCATGAATCAAATATTAAAAGAAACATTTGACACTTTGCATATCGTTTTAGGTGTTGTAAACGATAAGGATTTGGATGAAATTTTACCTTTGTTTCCCAAAAAAGCAAAATATTATTTCTGCAAACCCAATATACCTCGAGGTCTAGAAGCTACTATCTTGGAACAAAAAGCTCACGAACATGGCTTGAATGGCGAAGTATTCATTTCTGTTTCAGAAGCTTATAATGAAGTTTTACGTATGGCTGCAAAAACAGACTTTTTATATATCGGGGGAAGTACTTTTGTAGTCGCGGAAATTTTGTAATTTTTATTCTTTTTTAGTTGTATATTTAAAAAAGTGCTTTATATTTGCACTCGCATTAGGGCGATTAGCTCAGCTGGTTCAGAGCACCTCGTTTACACCGAGGGGGTCGGGGGTTCGAA
The DNA here is from genome assembly GCF_031409475.1 of Flavobacterium sp. GTDB lineage: Bacteria > Bacteroidota > Bacteroidia > Flavobacteriales > Flavobacteriaceae > Flavobacterium. The sequence goes on from NZ_JANNXH010000023.1 coordinate 67,873, forward strand.
CCCCTCATCGCCCACAAAAAACTTCATTAGAAATAGTGGAGTTTTTTTTTTATATAAATTCTAATGTTCTTTCAAGAGCCATTCCTCTTGAACCTTTGATTAAAATTGTTTTGTTTACAAATTTATTTGAAGATAAATATTTTACAAAATCTTCAAATGTGTTGTAGAAATTAAAATTGGGTAATTCTATTGTATTTGCGTAAAAATCTTTTCCTATAAAATGGCTTTGTATTGAAGTTTTATTTTTTAACATTTCTACTATATAATGGTGTTCATTAAAACTCTCGGTTCCTAATTCGAACATGTCGCCTATAATAATTAATTTATTAGGTTTGTCTAATTGAATGAAGTTTTCTAAAGCTACTGACATACTACTTGGGTTAGCGTTGTAAGCGTCTAAAATAATTTCGTTAGAGTTTTTTACAATCATTTGAGAACGATTATTATCAGGGATATAATTTTCTATGGCTGATTTTATATCATCAATAGCTACACCAAAATGAAAGCCAATTGTTAATGCTGCATTAATATTATTAGCGTTGTACAAGCCAATTAATTTTGAATTTATTTCTGTCCCTAAAGCACTAATAGCAACAAAAGGATTGGCTTCTATTGAGTCAATATTAACAGTTGCTGGATGTTTATTATGGCTAAAGGTATAACGAGTTAGGTTTCTTGTTTTTTCTTCTTGAATAGCGTCATCTAAGTTTACAAAAACTTCTTTTTTTGTTTCAATCAAATACTGGTACATTTCACTTTTTCCTTTTATCACTCCTTGAAATCCTCCAAATCCATCTAAATGTGCTTTTCCAAAATTTGTTATATAACCATAATTAGGTTGTGCAATTTCGCATAAAAACTCAATTTCTTTTTGGTGATTGGCTCCCATTTCTACAATTCCTATTTCGGTTTCATTAGAAAATGAAAGTATTGTTAATGGAACACCAATATGATTATTATAGTTTCCTTGTGTTGCTTTTACATTGTATTTTTTTGAAAGTACTACTTGTATTAATTCCTTTGTTGTAGTTTTCCCATTACTTCCTGTCAAAGCTATTATGGGAAGTTTTAAATATTGACGATGGTAACTTGCTAATTCTTGAAGTGCTTTTAAGCTATTCTCGACTACTATTGTTCTTTTATCAATGTAGTAATCTTTATTGTCAATTATAACAAAACTGGCCCCTTTTCCAAGAGCGGTTTTAGCAAAAGTATTTGCATCAAAATTTTCTCCTTTTATTGCAATAAATAATGAGTTTGACTCTATTTTACGCGTATCAATTGAAACCGATTTACATTTTAAAAAACAACTATGAATGTATTTGATGTCCATTTTAAAAACTATTAAAAAAATAAAGCCCTAATTAAAGGGCTTTTATTTCGATTATATATAAAAATTAATTTCTTGCTGATTTTCTTTTATCAGATTTTGCTCCAACTCTCGACATTGCACATCTAAATCCTATATAATCTGTAGCCATATCTTGTGGGAAATATCTTCTTTGTGCCGGATCGAGCCAGTAGGCTCTATCTCTCCATGAACCTCCTTTATATACTCTTACGTTGTCATTTATTAAAGTGGTTCGCTTGTTTGTTTTGTCATATTTCCTTACCATTTTTCCTAAACTATCTGTTGACACATTATGTTTGGGTGCGTTATACATGGTTTTTTCATCTTTACTCTTAGTGTCTTCGGAGTCTGAAGATTCAAATTTAAAATATTTAGAGGATTGTCTGTCACCATCTCTATAATTGACATTGTCACTTTTATCAAAATTTTGTCTTAAATAAGTTTCCTTGTCATCAACTGGAACTTGAGCAATTGTACCTGGAAATGCTCTTGCAACAATTCTTCCGTTGCTTAAAGTGTCGTATTTTATATTATCTTTTGTTACAACTTGAATTTTACCGTCTTGACCAATTTTATTTTTGGTGTATTGATTCCCTCTAAAATAATTAAAATCGTTCGCTTCATTATCTATAATCGGACGATATACATCCGCAACCCATTCGGCTACATTTCCTGCCATATCGTATAATCCAAAATCATTAGGCGGATAAAACTTAACAACTTGTGTTATATCTGCTCCATCATCAGACCAACCTGCAATACCACCGTAATCCCCATTTCCTTGTTTGAAATTGGCCAATTGATCTCCTTTGCTTTGTCTTGTTCCTGAACGAGTATAACTTCCTGACCAAGGATATTTTTTTTGCCCTTTGTATATGTTATATTCTCTTTGACCTACATCTGCAGCTGCTGCATACTCCCATTCAGCTTCTGTAGGAAGTCTATATTCTGGCAATAATATTCCTGATGAACGTTGTGCGTAGATATTTTTTGGCTCGACAACTTTACCGTCTTTACCGGCTCTAGGTGCTTTTCTTGCTCCTTTTCGACCTTTCAATACAATATCTTCATTTCCTCCGTAAGCAAGAGTTGGTGAGTTTAAATAAGTTTCAGAATCAAAATTGCTTTCTGCAGTTACATCTAAAGTTTTTGCGTTTTTCTTTAAGTAACCATTTTTTTCTAATAGGGCTTCGTTAACACGTTGCGTTCTCCATTTACTAAACTCATTTGCTTGAATCCAGTTTACTCCTACAACTGGATACTCTGCATAAGAGGGATGTCTTAGATAATTATTAGTCATGGTTTCGTTGTAACCCAGTCTATTTCTCCAAACTAATGTATCTGGTGATGCACCTTCGTAAATGTTTTTATAGTTTTCTTCGGTTGGAGGAAATACTTGTTTTAACCAATCTAAATATTCGATATACATAAAATTTGTAACTTCAGTTTCATCCATATAGAAGGATTGAACGTGTTGTTGAGTTGGAGTATTGTTCCAATCATGCATAACATCGTCTTCGACTTTACCCATAGTAAATGTTCCTCCTTCAACAAATACAAGACCTGGTCCAGCAATTTGTTTTTTACCCGAAGCTTTATTTGATTTACCCTTTGGGTCGTTCCAACCCGTTGCTCTTGAAGTATTATTTGTACTGGATTTCTTGCTACAACTAGCAAAACTAGCTATCAATAACAATGATAACATCAGTCGCAGGGCATTAATTTTGTTTACTTTCATATTGTTTTAGTAGGTGATAATTCAGTGTCGCAATATAATAATTAACAATTAAACTGCCACAACATTTATTGAATTAATTTAGATTACAATTTACATAAATTAATTTACATTACACTAACGCAAATTTATACTATTTATTATTTACAATAACACTAAATGATATATTTTTACTGATTGTAATATTTAGCCATAAACCCCGTTTAAGAGAATAATGAAGAAAAAATTTATACTATATTTAGTTTTGTTGCCTTTTGTTTCAATTGCTCAAATCAAAGGTGATATTGCTATTGAATGGCATGAAAAAAAAGAAAATTCTACGAGTAATTATAAAGTCAATGTTCCTCAGTTTGTAGGAAATACTTATAGTTATGACGCTTTGAATAAATCTATCTTTTATGTTTTAAATTTATCTAGCTCGGCATCATTCGATGATAATTCACTACAAATAACTAACGTTGTTTATGAAACACTGTTAGAGTCTCAATTAGGAGATTTATCCAAAGAGAATATTCCAAAAAAAATAAAAGCAACTATAAAAAACACTGAATCACGCAATGTTAGTCAGTCGTTTCTTGTTCTTTCTCCAATAATCAAAGATGATTTTGGATACAAACGAATTAAATCATTTTCCTATTCTCTGAGTAATAGCAGCGCCAGAAATTACCAAATGAATAAAATCACAAATACAAATGTTATAACAAACTCCATTTTGTCTACTGGAGATTGGTATCAATTTTATATAGAAAAATCAGGTGTTTACAAAATTTCTAAAAATTTCCTACAGCAGTTAGGCCTAAACATGAGTGCTGTTGATCCAAGAAATATAAAAATTTTTGGCAACGGCGGACGTATGCTTCCACTGGCGAATAGCACCTTTTATCCATTGGATTTATCCGAAAACGCCATTGAAATTTCCGGCGAGATTGATGGTGTATTTAATAATGAAGACTATATTTTGTTCTATGGAGAAGGCGTTGATACTTATAACGCCGAAAGTCAAACTAATTCTAATTTATATGATACAAAATCCTATTATTATGTAACCGTTCAAGGTGGAACGGGTAAACGAATCTCAACAATGGCTCAACCTTCAGGAAGTAGTACTTTAAATCTAGACACTTTTGACGATCATCAATATCATGAATTAGATTTAATAAATATCGCTCGACTTGGCAGACAATGGTTTGGCGAATCTTTTGAAATTAATCAAGAGCAAGAATTTTCATTTAATTTTCCAAATATTGACGCTGCAACTCCTATAAAATTAAGTACAACTACAGCTTCTGCAGCTTTTACAAATACAAGTTTTAAAGTTGCCGCAAATGGTCAAGAGTTGGGCACTATGAATTTTCCGTCATTAGTCGTTAATTCTGGAACTCAATTTATAGCTGGATCATTACCTAACGCTAATTTTACTGCAACCGAAAACGTAAAAATAAAACTGACTTACGATAACAACGGAGTTCCAGGCTCAAAAGGATATCTTGATAATATTCGACTCGTTGCCAAAAGAAAACTACAAGGTTACGGCAAACAATTTTACTTTCAATATGATTTAGCTGGAGCTAATTCTGGCATTGTGACTTATACCATTTCCAATGCAAATACGATTTCAAAAATTTGGGATGTAACCGATATCTATAATGTAACTAAAGTTGAAAACTTAAATCAAAGTTCAATTGTATTTAAGGCAAATTTAGGTCTAATACGGAAATATGTTGCTCTAGATACTGCAGATTATTTTACTCCATTAAAAGGCAACAAACCAAAAATTGCCAACCAGAATTTGAAAGGCATGTTTTCTGAGAATACTATAGATTATGTAATAATCGCTCCAGCTTTTTTAGTGCCTCAAGCCGAAAAATTAGCTGTTTTCCATAGATCCTATTCTAATTTGAATGTAAAAGTAATAACCCTTGAATCTATTTATCAAGAATTTTCATCCGGAAAACAAGACATTGCTGCTATTAGAAATTGTATAAAATATATTTATGACAACCCACTAAATCCTGCAAAAAAAATAAAATACGTAAACCTTTTTGGGGATGCTTCCTATGATTATAAAAACCGAATTGCGAATAATACGAATATTGTTCCCATTTACCATGCTTTAAACAGTAATTCCATTGGAGAATCTTCCTTTGCATCTGATGATTTCTTTGGTTTGATGGATGAAAGCGAAGGAAATGTTATCAACTTTTTTGGAGGAATTGATATCGCTGTGGGAAGAATGTTAGTTGGCGACAATAAACAAGCCGAAGAAATGGTAAACAAAGTAATTGAATATCATGACCTAAAATCATACGGAAGTTGGAGAAATAATTATGTAACAATTAGCGATGATATAGATGAAGCCTCTGATATTTCGTTACAAAGCAGACAAAATCAACTAGCAGATGTTATAACCAGCCAAAAACCATTTTTGAATGTTACTAAAATTCTTTTAGATTCCTACACACAAGAAGCGTCGGCTGGCGGGTTTAGATATTCTAAAGCTAGAGCTGATATATTTAGTGCTTTTGAAAAAGGCGCTTTAGTCTTTAATTATTTAGGGCATGGTGGTGAAGACGGATTATCGAGCGAGCGAATATGGGAAAAATCCGATGGTCAAAACTTAAGCAATCAATATAAATATCCATTATTTATAACTATTACCTGTGATTTTTCTAGATTTGACAATCCCTCAAGACCTACAGCAGGCGAATATACCTATTGGAACCCAAAAGGCGGCGCCATTTCTATGATTACAACCATTAGAGAAATTGGACAATTTAGTGCAGAAAATTTCAACGATCTTCTAGCTAGAAATTTATTTTCTTATGGTTCAAACCAATACAACTCCATAGCAGAAGCCTTGCGAATATCTAAAAACAGCAACCCAAACTCATCTACAAACGTAGTATTTTATATAGGTGATCCAGCCATAATGCTAGCCATACCAAAACCTAGAATTCGATTGACAAAAGTAAACGATGTACCTGTTTCGCAACCTATAGACGATTTTAAATCACTGGCTCGAATGAAAATAACGGGTGAAATTACCGATGAAAATAACAACCCACTTACAAACTATTCTGGAGCGCTTTCTACAACCATATTTGATAAAAAAATTACCCGAGCAACTTTAAACAACGATGGGAATGGCGCACCAATAGCTTTTAATGCATTAGGAGAAACAATTTTTCGAGGAAATGCATCGGTTACAAATGGTCAATTTGAATTTAATTTTGTTGTTCCAAGGGACATAAGAGTTCCTTTGTCTAATGGAAAAATTAGTTTTTATTCTAAAAAAAATCTAATCCTAGAGAATCAAACTGGATTTGATACCATTATAAAAATTGGCGGAGTAAATGAAAATGCTATCGCAGACAATATAAGTCCAACAGTTAAGTTATATATGAACGACGAAACATTTGTTTCTGGTGGCATTACAAATGAATCGCCTTTTTTACTGGCCATTTTAGAAGATGAAAACGGAATAAATACTGCAAGTGGTATTGGTCATGATATTGTTGCAATTCTTGATGGCGATGTAAATAATCCCTATATACTAAATGACTATTATCAAACTGCACTTGATGATATTACAAAAGGAACACTGCGGTTTCCTTTTAGGAATTTAGCCGTTGGATTACACACCATAACCTTTAAGGCTTGGGACGTATACAATAATCCAATATCGGCCGAAATTCAGTTTATCGTTATTGGGGATGAATCTTTAACATTGACACATGTGTTGAATTATCCCAATCCATTTGTAAACTACACTGAATTTTGGTTTACACACAATCACCCTTATGAACCTTTAGAGGTACAAATTCAAGTGATGACAATTACCGGAAAAGTCGTTTGGTCAAAAAATCAAATCATCAACACCGAAGGATTTCTATCAAAAGAAATTACTTGGGATGGCAAAGACGATTTTGGAGATAAAATTGGAAAAGGAGTTTACATTTACAAGCTCAGTGTAAAATCGAGCCTAACTAATAAAAGAACCGAAAAATATGAAAAACTTGTAATACTTTAATAAAATACTATATTTGTTTAATCTATAATTTACTAGAATGAAAAAAATTACCGCCCTTTTAATCTGTTTGTTTTTTGTATCTTTTGCCAAAGCACAAACCCCTGAAAACGTCATCACAACTGGAGTTCCTTTTTTATTAGTTGCTGCAGATGCTAGAGCTGCAGGTATGGCAGACAACGGCGTTGCCACATCAGCAGATGCATTCTCACAACAATGGAATCCTGCTAAATATGCTTTTGCTCTTGACAAACAAGGATTCGCAATAAGTTACACACCATATCTTACAGACTTAGTAAACGATATTTCACTAGGGCAAGTAAATTATTATAATAGATTAAACGAGCGAAGTGCTTTTGCAGGAAGTTTTAGATTTTTTGGTTTAGGCGAAATCGAACTACGCGAGACAGGAAATCCTGACGAAGTACCAAGAATAGTTTCACCAAATGAATTTGCTTTTGACGTATCTTACTCCTTAAAATTAAGCGAAAAATTCTCTATGGCTGTTGCCGGAAGATACATTCGTTCTAGTTTAAAAGTGGCTACTGATAATGGCGATGCTTCACCAGCAAGTTCTTTTGCGGTTGATGTAGCTGGTTTTTATCAATCCGAAGAAATTGCATACAATGATTTTAACGGAAGATGGAGAGCGGGTTTTAATATTCAAAATTTAGGCCCAAAAATCAGTTATGACAATACCGAAATCAGCACTAATTTTTTGCCAGCAAATTTAAAAATAGGAACTGGATTTGATTTTATTCTCGATGATTATAATAAGGTAGCCCTAAATATTGAATTAAATAAATTACTAGTTCCTACACCTCAAAACCCAGATTTAGATGGAAATGGAACAATCACACCAGACGAAAGAGCTCAAAACCTAGATAATTACAGTTCAATTGGCTGGTCATCGGGTGTTTTCCAGTCGTTTAATGATGCGCCTGGCGGTTTCAGTGAAGAATTAAAAGAGTTTACCTACTCAGTTGGTGCAGAATATTTATACCAAGATTCGTTTGCCATGCGTTTAGGATATTTTCATGAAAGTCCCGTAAAAGGAGCTAGAGCCTATTTATCACTTGGTGCAGGATTTAAATATAATGTAGTAAAAGTAGATGTCTCTTATTTATTTTCAGCATCCAAAGTAAAAAACCCATTAGAGAACACCTTACGATTTTCACTTACATTCAATTTTGGAGACAAATATGATGAATATTAATCGCAATTAATTTATACATTAAAAGTCCAAATTTTGAGTAGTAGCTACCTAAATTTGGATTTTTTTACTTTAAAATAATGAAAGAAATAACTATAACCAGTCGATTTTTTGTTTTTGATTCCATCAAGGAATTACCTCATGAAATTCATAATCTAATGGAACAGGCTATTGCAGCTAGAAAAAATGCCTATGCACCTTACTCAAAATTTAGAGTGGGAGTTGCCATTCTTTTGGATAATGGAAAAATAGTATTGGGATCAAACCAAGAAAATGCAGCTTTCCCATCGGGACTTTGTGCAGAACGCGTAGCCATTTTTCATGCAGGAGCAATTTATCCAGATGCAAAAATTTTAAAAATGGCCATTACAGCAGCTTCGGACACTAATAAGACAACTGCGCCAATTCCTCCATGTGGTGCTTGCAGGCAATCTATAGCCGAATATGAAATTAAACAAGAAACTCCAATCGAGATTTATTTTATGGGAGAAATAGGTCTTATTTACAAGTCTGACTCCTTAAAAAACTTACTTCCCTTTATGTTTGATAAAAAATTCTTGTAAAAAAATAAAAATTGCACGATAAGTTTTAGTACTTACTTGGAATGTCTTATTTTTGCTTTCCAAACCTTTGGGATGCAAATTTGTGTGAGTAAACTATTTTGTGTTATTAGGTGATAATTGATAACATTAAATTTTAGTAAAAAGAAACAATCCATATGAAAGAAGTTACAAAAGAGGTCTATTTAAAGTGGTACGAAGACATGCTCCTTTGGAGAAAGTTTGAAGACAAACTTGCAGCATTATACATCCAACAAAAAGTTAGAGGATTTCTACACTTATACAATGGTCAAGAAGCAGTTCTTGCTGGTGCATTGCATGCCATGGATTTGACAAAAGACAAAATGATTACGGCGTATAGAAATCACGTTCAGCCAATAGGCATGGGTGTTGATCCAAGAAGAGTAATGGCAGAACTTTTAGGAAAAGTTACCGGAACTTCAAAAGGAATGGGTGGTTCTATGCATATTTTTTCAAAAGAACACCGTTTTTATGGTGGACACGGAATCGTAGGAGGACAAATTCCCGTTGGTGCTGGATTGGCTTTTGCCGACAAATATTTTGAAACTGGTGGTGTAACCATGACTTATTTTGGTGATGGCGCAGCTCGTCAAGGTTCCTTACACGAAGCTTTTAACATGGCAATGCTTTGGAAACTTCCAGTAGTATTTATCGTAGAAAACAATGGCTATGCTATGGGAACTTCTGTAGAAAGAACCGCAAATCATACTGATATTTGGAAACTAGGTTTAGGATACGAAATGCCTTGTGGTCCAGTTGACGGAATGAATCCAGTAAAAGTTGCTGAAGCAATGACCGAAGCTATCGAAAGAGCACGTCGCGGCGACGGACCAACTTTTCTTGAAATGAAAACCTACCGTTACAGAGGACACTCAATGTCTGATGCACAATTATACCGTTCGAAAGAAGAAGTTGAAGAGTACAAAAAAATTGACCCAATTACTCAAGTTTTAGATGTAATCAAAGATCAAAAGTTTGCTACTGATGCACAAATTGAAGCAATTGATCAACGTGTGAAAGATTTGGTTGAAGAATGTGTAACATTTGCCGAAGAATCACCTTATCCAGAAATACAACAACTATACGATGTTGTTTACGACCAAGAAAACTATCCATTTATCCCTCATAAACTTTAATCAATTATGGCAACAATTATAACAATGCCTCGTTTGAGCGATACTATGACGGAAGGAACGGTAGCAACTTGGCTAAAAAATGTTGGCGACAAAATCAGTGAAGGCGATATTCTTGCCGAGATTGAAACCGACAAAGCAACAATGGAATTTGAATCCTTTAATGAAGGAACACTTTTATACATAGGAATTCCAGAAGGTGAAACCGCACCAGTAGATTCATTATTAGCAATAATAGGAAAAAAAGGCGAAGATGTTTCAGCTTTAATTACTGGAGGTTCTGTAGTGCCAGTTGTAGCTGAAACCCCATTTTTAGAAAATCAAAAATCAGAAATCGTTACTCAAAAATCAGAAATTCCTTCTGGTGTAATCGTAGTAACAATGCCTCGTTTGAGCGATACGATGACCGAAGGAACTGTAGCGACTTGGTTAAAAAAAGTAGGTGATAAAATAGCCGAAGGCGATATTCTTGCCGAAATTGAAACCGATAAAGCCACCATGGAATTTGAATCTTTCAATGAAGGAACGTTATTATTCATTGGAATTCAAGAAGGAAATACAGCACCAGTTGACAGTTTATTAGCAATAATTGGACCAGCAGGAACAGACATTAGCGGTATTGCCGAAAATTATAAAGTTGGTGAAACTCCAGCGACTGCAACACCAGAAGAAGCAAAAGCAGCATCAGCAGAAACTGCCACTGCTATTTTACAAGAAGTTGCAACTGACGGACAACGCATTTTGGCATCGCCATTAGCAAAGAAAATTGCAAGCGAAAAAGGAATTCAATTATCACAAGTAAAAGGTTCAGGAGAAAACGGACGCATTACCAAAAGTGATGTCGAGAATTTCACACCATCAGCTTCAGCAATGCCAAGCCAAGTTGCTCAACCCACAACCGACAACTCACAACCGACAATCGTTTCAAAACCATACATTCCAGCAGGTCAAATTGCTACAGAAGAAATCAAAAATTCGCAAATGCGTAAAATCATTGCGAAACGTTTGGCAGAATCTTTATTCACTGCACCACATTACAACCTAGTAATTGAGGTAACAATGGACGAAGCAATGAAATCAAGAGCAATTATTAACAGCGTTCCTGATACCAAAGTATCATTCAACGATATGGTAATAAAAGCAAGTGCATTGGCTTTGAAAAAACACCCGAAAATCAATTCACAATGGTCTGCTGATGCAATTACCATCAACTATCACGTGAATATTGGTGTAGCCGTTGCGGTTGAAGACGGATTAGTTGTGCCTGTATTGCCCTTTACAGATGGAATGAGTTTATCTCAAATTGGAACAAGTGTAAGAGATCTTGCAGGAAGAGCCAAAAACAAAAAATTATTACCTACCGAAATGGAAGGAAGTACGTTTACGATTTCTAACCTTGGAATGTTTGGTATTACTGAATTCAACTCCATTATCAACCAACCGAATTCTGCCATCCTATCCGTAGGAGCAATTGTAGAAAAACCAGTGGTAAAAAATGGACAAATCGTGGTAGGAAACACGATGATGTTATCTCTAGCATGCGATCACAGAACTATCGACGGTGCAACCGGAGCACAGTTCTTGCAGACTTTGAAACAATATATTGAAAACCCAGTAACGATGCTAGCGTAATAGCTTGTTGGTTTATATATGAAATCCCGTTTTGAAATTCAAAACGGGATTTTTTGTTTACGTATTAAAACTTTCTAAAATTTTTAGCAATTGTGATTTCTTTCTTATTGAAACAGGCAAAGAAGTATTATCACTTAAAACTACATAACCGCCATCTTTATTGAGGTAGCTAACTAAATGATTCAGATTAATAATATGAGAATGATGTATTCTTTCAAATCCAAATGAAGATAAAATATCCTCATATTCCTTTAATGGCTTTGCAATTAACAACCGTTTTCCATTTGTAAAATGAATAGAGGTATAATTTCCTTCAGAATTGCAGCGTATGATGGTTTGTAACTCATAAAGAAAAACCCCTTGAGAGGTTTGCAAAGCAATTCGTTTGTTAGGGTTTAATAAGTTTTGATTTTTAATAAAATTTTCAATTTGAGCCTGATTGGTTTCTTTATTGGTATCGAAAGCTTTCTTTACCGCAATCTTTAATTCACCTGTATTGATAGGCTTAAGTAAATAATCCAAAGCGCTGAATTTAATAGCTTTAATGGCGTATTGACTATAAGCTGTGGTGAATATTATTTTAAAATTATTGTTTTTAAATGTCTCCAGAATATCAAAACCCAATCCATCTGACAGCTGAATGTCAAGAAAAACGAGTTCAGGACTTAATTTCTGAATAAGTTTAACCCCTTCTTCAACACTTCCCGCAGTGCCAATAATTTCTAGTTCTGGGCAATGTTGTTTTATATCTGCTAGTAGTGCAGAAATTGCTTGATCTTCGTCTTCAATGAGTATTGTGCGCATTACCAAATGTTTTTATATGGGATATTGATCGTTACTAAAGTTCCAGTTGAATTATTATTGTCATCCAATAAATCTTCAAGTACTAAATCAGCTTTTATATTTTCATCATTTTCTAATAAATTTAGTCGCTCTTTTGTAATTTCGATGGCTTTCGATTCATGCAGCTTGTGTTTTTGTTTTTCTGCCGAAGCTATTCTACCAATCCCATTATCTTTTACAACACATTCTAATTGTTTGCCTTTTTTATAAAAAGAAACAAGCAAAAAACCATGTCCTTTTTTTGGCGAAAGACCATGAATAATCGCGTTTTCAACAATGGGTTGTAATAAAAGCATAGGAATAGCTACTTCGTCTTGATGAATTGCTGGATCAACTTCAATTTTATATTCGAACGCATTTTTATATCTAATTTTAGTTAAATCTATGTATAAATATAACATTTTTATTTCTGTCGAAAGCGGAATTATTTGTTCTGTGTTTTCTAGTAACATTCGCAAAAGTGTAGAAAATTTAGAAATAAAATCTCCTGCTTTTTCATCATTTCCCTCTGAATAGTATCCTTTTATAGTGTTTAAAGCGTTGAAGATAAAGTGCGGATTCATTTGCATTCTTAGCGCTTTTTGTTCTAATGCTATGATTTGCTTTTCGATATTCGCTTTATCTCTTTCGCTCTGAATTTGGTTGCGCTCTATTTCAAATTTTCGCTTAATAGAATGCTCCTTTTGTTTCCAAAAATAATATCCAATTGCAATTAAAATTGCACCAACTAAAAACATAAATGGATAGGTTGACCAAAATGGTTTGTTTATTATAAATGAAATTTTAGCAGGATTGCTATAAATAGTACTAGAATTAACGCAATAAACTACGAACTCATATTTGCCAGGTGAAAGTGATTTATAGTTTATTTCAGATGATTTTGATCTTGTCCATTTTTTATCACTTCCTAAAAGTTTGAATTGATACTGAATATTTTTTTGTGATTTATATGACAGCCCAATATATGAAATAGTGATATCGTTTTGATTGTAATTAAAGCGTTTGTTTTTTGACAAATAATAATTTTTGTTTTCAACAACAAATCTTTCAATTACGATTTTAGGTTTAATCGTATTTTGTTTTAAGTTTTTATAATTCACAACTAGCAATCCGTTATCAGAGGCAATATACAAGTTGTCACCAATTATTTCGACATCATTTATCTTAGTTCCCTCTATACCAAAAGTGCTGTTTAAGTTTTTAACTGTATAATTCTTTGCCTTGAAATTGATTGCATCTATTCCAAAATTATTACATACTAAAACTGAATTATCTAGAAAGCCTTTCTTAATAGCATAAATTGTGTTGCTAGAAAGTCCATTTTTTTTAGAAATATGCTTTATTAATTTATTGTTTTTAAAAACAAATATCCCTTTTGAGTTAGAGCCAGCAATGAGATTTTGCGTACTTTCGTGAAAATACAAATCAGAAATTGCTGTAGCCGTTTCTGGAAATTGTTTTGAGATATTAATAGTTTTGCGGTTTTCTAGACAAAAAATTCCTTTGTTTGTTCCAGCCCAAATAAATTCTTTATTTTGTATTAAAGAAGTAGTTTTGTTGGCTATCATTACCGAAGAATTTGTAGAAAGTAGTCCCAGATTAGTCAACTTTTGAAAATAATTTGGTTTTAATTTAAACAAATAGGAAGCGCCAAGCCAATAATTTCCTTCAATATCTTCAAGGAAACATCTACCACCCACAAATTGAATTGTATTCGTACTCTTATTATCTTTAATTTGAATTGCATGATTTCCTATAACTACAGTTTTCTGATTTGTGTGGTAAATCTGCGAGATTATATTATTAGGCTTAGATGTTGAAGTAGCCTTGAAATTAGCAACAGAACTATTTTTTATGGCAAAATAATCGTTATCATTAGAACCAGCCCAAAGTGTGTTGAACTTATCTTTTGACAAACAATTAATATTGAGTATTTGATTGTTTTGGTCATTTAATATTGATGTGTTTCTGTTTGGCAAAAAATAGATTCCGTTTTCTAAAGTGGTAATCCAAATGTTATTTTCAAAATCTTCATTAACACTCGAAACGGTGTTCCCTTTAAAATAACAACTAGTTTTGGCGTTCCATTTATCTAAATTTTTTTCAAAAACCCCATCTCTTGTGCCAATCCATAACATTGATTTTGAGTCTATAAAAAGGCTAATAATCTCATTGTTTTTAAAATCGAATTCGGTTATTTTTTTAATTTGATTGTTTTCTATTACAAAAACTTTGTTGTTGTAGGCAAAATAATGTTTGTTTTTGAATTTGAAATTTTTAATATTAAAATTAGAAATGTTTTTGATATTTATAAAAGGCGTTATGCATTTTCCGTATTTATTACAAATCCCTCTTGATGTAAAGTAGTTGCCATTTTGCAAAGTGAAATAAATAGGATTTTGCTCAAATGTTAAATAACTTCCATTTGAATTTAAATTCAGCGTATAAATTGTTCCGTTGCGATACGTAATTATGATATCGCCATGACTGTTTTCTGAAATTTGAATGATTAAACCCAAATCCTTTAATTGGGCTAATTTTTTAGTGTTTTTTTCATTATAAAATTTATTATTCTGAAAGAATGATAATTTCCCATTATAGGAATTGAACCACATTCGTCCTTTAGAATCTTCAAAAAAATTAAAATTTTCGTTGTCAGAAAGCCCATCATCAGTGCTGAAATGTTTAAAAGTAAATCCATTATATTTTATCACTCCCATATCAGTTGCAAACCACATAAAGTTGTTTTTATCCTGAAAAGAGGCATAAACATTTGTTGTAGGCAAGCCATCTTTTCTATTAATATTGATAGAATAGGGTTCTTGGGAATGGTTTTTCTGAAAAAATAAGAGGAGAATAAAAATTATGGATTTTCTTATCATTTTTATCGTGTATTCAACAAATTTAGAATTAAAAATCAACACCTCCTTTTTTAAGGACAACATTTATAATGAACAATCCATCAGTTTTAATACGAATTAGCACAATTACAAACCCAAGTATATCACTTTTCATTTTTATCTCAACTTTTATATTGTTTTTTATTGCTTTGTTGAAATACAACCATTAAAAACCCAAATCATGAATAAAAAAATACTTTACGGAATGTTTGTTATGGCATTTTCAAATTTTGCCGTTGCACAAACACAAATTGGTTCCAATATTATTGGCGCAGTGTTAGGTGAAGATACAGGAACATCGGTTTCAATATCTTCAACAATTTTAGGTGACCGTGTTGCAATTGGAACACCTTACAATGATTTAGCAACTACTATGTCTGGTTATGTAAGAGTTTATCAACGAAGTGGAACGGTTTGGAATCAGTTAGGGCAAACTATTAACGGAGAAGCCGCAAGTGATTTTTTTGGAGAAGTACAACTATCAGGAAACGGGACTAGATTAATTGTTGGAGCAAAATTTAATGATGGTAACGGAGCAAACTCAGGACATGTTCGAGTTTATACTTTTGATTCTGGAACTGCTACTTGGGTTCAAATGGGTGCAGATATTAATGGGGAAGCTTTAGGAGATGAGTTTGGCACAACGGTTTCAATTTCATATTCTGGGACTATAATTGCTGTTGGTGCTCCAAAAAATAATTTAAACGGTACGACCGAAGACAGTGGACATATTAGGATTTATGAGTGGAATGGAACTGCATGGACTCAAAAAGGTGTTGATATTAATGGTAATGCAGCAAATGATCAATTTGGAGAATCTATCGCAATGTCTCCAAGCGGAGTTAATTTAGTTGCAGGAAGCAAATGGGCAAATTCGTCAAACGGTTATGTAGAAGTATATACATGGAACGGAACAGCTTGGGCTCAAAAAGGAGTAACAATATCCGATGGTGGCACAGATAAATCAGGATCAAGTGTAAGTATCTCTTCCGATGGAAATAGAGTTGTTGTGGGTGCTCCATTAGCTGGTGCATCTGGTCAAGGAAATGTAAAAGTATATTCATATAGTGGCTCTGCATGGACTCAATTTGGGTCAACTATTAGTGGCTGGGTGAATGGTGGTAATTTAGGAACATCGGTAAGTATAACAGATGCAGGAGACGCTATGGTTGTGGGAATGCCAAACTACATAAATGGTTCATTTACTTTTGCGGGGCTAATGGTTTATTACAAACATAATGGAACTGCATGGGCATCTGTAGGAACGGTTGTAACGGGTTCTGCAACTAATGATGAATTAGGAACTGCCTTGGCAATAAGTGCAGATGGAAATAAAGTAGTGGTTGGTGCTCCTGTTTCAAATAACACAACTGGTCATGCTAGAATTTACGATTACACAACAGCACTTTCAACTAACATATTTACAATTAATGATTCGTTTAAAATGCATCCAAATCCTTCGAAGAATAATTTTGAATTATCATCCAATAAAAACATTATTATCAACGAAGTCAATGTTTATTCGTTACAAGGTCAATTAATTAAGGCCTTCAAAAATCAAAATCAATACGATGTTTCTGATTTGGCTAAAGGAATTTATATGGTAAAAATAAATACAGGAGAGGGTTTAGCTTCAAAAAAACTTATTGTAGAATAAAACTTCAAATTATGGAAAATACAATCAAAAAATTTCGTTTAGAAATATTGCTTAGCATTTTGTATGCTTTTATCGGAACAATTATATTTATAGTATTTTAATCTAGGATTTCTTATTCTTCTCTTCTATCCACTTCGACATGTATTTTTTACTTGTCAAAGTATGATGTTGCAATAGTGTCCCCATAAAATTATGCAATCGATGTTGTTTTAAATGGGTTTGTTTTTTTAAAATATACTCAACAAAATCATTCTCAAAAAAAGATTTCAAATAGCGATTTTCTATAATTTTAAATCCTTTTTCTTGGGCTTTTATCCAAAGGATTTTGTCTTGATACAATTCCACAGCTTTATCGGCAAAAAGTTGTGGTTCATCAGTAATAAAACCATTCCACGGCAAATCGCCACACATTGATTCAGCTCCAATTGTTGTTGTTACGCTTGGTGTTCCGCATTGCATTGCTTCTACTAATTTCCCTTTTATTCCTGCTCCAAAACGTAAAGACGCTAAAACCACTCGGGCATTTCGGACCACTTCTTGAGCATCATTGGCTCGACCCATAATATGGAAACCTTGTTTTGGTTGGTGCAATTGCAATACTTTTTGAGAAGGATAGGCACCATAAATTTGCAAAACAGCTTTCGGCATTTGCTTTCTGATGAGTGGCCAAATCGTTTCTTTTAGATATTGAACCCCATTCAAATTGGGTTCATGAAGGAAGTTTCCAATAAAAATAAAGTTATTTCGCTCTTCGAATGAAGGCAGATTTTGAATAGTTGAAACAGGAGTCGGTTCTAATAAAAAAGGCAAATAATACAGCAACGTTTTATCAATTTTGAATACCGTCTCCAATAATTCTATTTCAAACTCAGAAATTATAAACGAAATATCGCAACGCAAAATACTGGCAATTTCTCTTTTGGAAACATCTTCAACTAGCAAATCATTGGTTTCAAATTGTCGGTTTTCTTTGAATGCCTTTTGGCGTGCCAAACGCAAACTGTGCAAATCTTCGGTGTCTAACAATCGCAAAGTATCAGGGCAATTTTCGGCAACACGCCAGCCAAATTGTTCTTCTATCATAAAACGGTCGAACAAAACAATATCAGGATTAAACTCTTTTATAAAAATATCAAAACTAGAACAGTTTAATGTGATAGATTTTTTGGCAACTCCAATAGATTCAAAGTCTATCATATACTCACTATCTAAAGCTGGGCTAGCAAACGTAATGCTGAAACCTTGTTCTTTAAACAACAAAATTAATTGTAACATTCGACCACCAGCAGCAGAAGAATTAGGTTCTGGCCATACAAAACCAATAATCAAAAGGTGTCTTTTTGTGCTCATAAACCGTATTCTTGAATTTGCAAAATAGTCAAATTAACCCTTTGTTTTACAATCATTTTGATAACTTTTTGAAAAATCGGATTTCAAATATACAACGCTAAATTCTTTTTTATAATAGTAAAACAAAATAAGTATTTTTACATTTTCAAATTAAAGAACAAACAATAAATAGTAATCAAATGTTTCAAAAAAATTTAATATTTAAAAAATGGAAAATTTGTTTGAAGAAGTGCCAAATTGGAAAGTAATTTTAACTCCGATTCTAGAAAAATACAACCAACGAGAACATCCATTAGAAGCTAAAAATACTTATCAGTTACTAGTAATGGTTGTTTTATCCGCTCAAGATTCTGATGCCAATATCAATAAAATTGCTCCTGCTTTATTCGAAAACTTTTCCAATATAGAAAGTTTAGCTTTGTCAAATTTAGAAGCATTAATTCCTTATGTTTCAAAAGTAAGGAATTTTGGCACCAAAGCCAGCTGGTTACTAGAAATAGCCAAAACCATCAAAAACGATGAAAATATTCCGCTCACGATGGATAGTTTAACTGCTCTAAAAGGCATTGGCCGAAAATCTGCCAATGTCATAATGCGAGAATCAGATGTTTCCGCCGAAGGAATTATAGCAGATTTACATGTCATTAGAGTAGCGCCAAGAATTGGATTAATTCCAGAAACTTTGGATGGTATCAAAGCAGAAAAGCAACTCATGCAACTGCTACCAAAAGAAATTTGGGGAGAAATTGGGATGGCAATCTCTTTTTTAGGAAAAGAAATTTGTAGACCAAAACCAAACTGTGAAGCGTGTGTTATGAATAGAAATTGCAGCTATTATAAAAATTTATAAAAAAAACCCCAACCTTATCGGGTTGGGGTTCATAAAGAAAGGCGACGACATACTCTCCCACATAACTGCAGTACCATCTGCGCAGGCGGGCTTAACTACTCTGTTCGGGATGGGAAGAGGTGAGCCCCGCCGCAATAACCACCTT
>NZ_JANNXH010000024.1:0-11367 GCF_031409475.1 Flavobacterium sp.
AATTTTTAATACAACCGGAACGGGTTACAATGCCTTTGATGCGGCTTGTCCCAATCAAGCTTTGGCTGCTTGTTCCACCATGTCAATAAGTGGAATTAATGCGGTTTGCGCCTGTGATAACGCGCAATACAGTTTGTTTACTGGTCAAAGCGCCGGAAAACAATATCCTATGAAACAATATCGTGTTGAAGTTATTGGGAATATTATTCGGGTTTATAATTAGAGAATACATTACAATTTATAGCTCGCTGTAAACAAAAACACTCGAGGTAATACAAAAGTAGCTTGATTACTAATGATATAATCTGAAAAAGAATAATTATTTTTTGTTTGGATATTAAACAAATTATTGATTGAAAATTCAAAACCAAAAGGGTTATTTTTCTTTTGATAGCGCAATGATGTATTGGCTATTTCATAAAAATTACTTTGATTATTATTGTTAGTGTTTTTAAGATTTTCATATTGTAGTTCAACTGTCCAGAATTTTAAAAAAGTGGATTCGAAATTTGAACTAATTGCATCTGATTGATAATTAGACTTTGTTAATCCTGAAAACTGACTGTAGCCTTTGGTATAAGTAGAAGAAAAATTTGGCCATTTTTTATAAATAGTTTTAAAAGTAAGCCCTATTTTTTGAGTATTCCTATCATTTACTGTAGCGACATTATTAATGGTTTGAGTATAATTGAACCAACTTAAATTGGTGTTTAATTTGAGGTTAAACCGATAGATTTTTTTGCTAAATGAACCATTAAAACCGTAATTAGTCTCTGGATTATCGCTTAATATTGGGGTGTTAAATTGATTTATACCGTCTATTTGAATTTCGTTTCTGAATGCTTTTGTTTTTTTATTAAAATTCAACATACCATTCCATATGATACCTCGATACATATTCATTTTTGAATACCTTATATTCGCAGAATGATACCGTTCGTTACGTAACATTGCATTTCCTTTATAAACCAAATTATAATTTTGTAATGTAAATTGATTTGCAAGTTGGCTAACCTCAGGAAAGCCGTTTACTAATTTATAAGTAAAATTTAATGTTTCTGATTTATTAAATTCGTAATCACTGTTCCATTGGGGTTGATATAGTGTTTTTGACAACAAATAATTAACTCCATTTTGATGTGTATTTAAATGATACCAGTGAAAATATAAACCTGGCTTATTAGTCCATTTTCCTATTCTAAATTTATACTCTAAGCCCAAGTATGCATCGTTCAATTTGTATTTTACATCGTTACCATATCCCGCAGAAGCAAAATCATTAATACTACCATTTGTAAGTACTTGTTTTTCGGAAGTTACAAATCTTGATGTTCCGTAATTACTGCCAATATTTGTATATAAATGATTGAAATTATTGATAATCCAATAATGTTTGAAAAGCGCATCAAAGCTATTATTTTTTATCTTTTTAACTTGTTCAATCGTATATAAAACATCATTTTGCAAAGGTATCAATCCAGCTAAAAAGGGCTGATTGGTATACCATTGATTTGTTGGAGTATTATTTTCATACGCTTGATTTATAGCTAATGTTGTTGTGTGTTTTAAATTATAGTTCTTGTGCCATTCCACATATTGTTTTACGGAATTGTTATCTGCTTTACTAATGGATTCAAAAGTATTTGAATTTAAATTTGTAATTGAATTTATCGTTTTCGACAAATTGTTTGTACTTGACTGATATTGTGCATTGTAATACCATTTCTCTTTTTTGTTTGGTGTATAATCAAGCTTTGCATTAGCAATTGCTAAAAGGGAACTATTATCACCGTTCTGCAATTTGTTTTCAAAAACAATAGTACTATTTTGTAAATAATCATTTTTGCTTTCTGATTTTACATTTGTAAATACTTTGGAAAGAATTCCAAAACCAGAAACCGATAACTTTGTTGAAGGATCGAAACTAAAATTTACAGCCCCAAATTTTGATTTGTTTTGTAGCACGTCTTGATTATCATTTGCAAAGGAATACAAGTTTGTAAATGATTTTCTTCCTGAAATAAAAGTACTGTATCCACCACCAAACCGCATTAAATCTTCGAATGTAAAAGTGCTTTTGCCTACATTATTTACATCGCCTATAAAACTTAAGTTGATTTTTGGTGCATAATAAAATAAAGCGGCATGAGCTAAATTGTATGTATTATTTCCTATTCCTGCTTGTAAATCCCCAAAAACAAATTTTTTCTTATCCGCTTTCAATTTAACATTCATTGCCAAGTCTTCGCTGTCTGAAACTTGTTTCAAAAAACCAACTTCGTTAAAATTATCTATAACTTCAATTTTGTCTAGCGCATCAGCCGGAATGTTTTCGACAGCCAATTTAGAACCTCCACCAAAAAATGATTTTCCTTCGACGAGCATTTTTGTTACCCTTTTGCCCTGCACTGTAACATTTCCTTTTTTGTCCACTTCAACTCCAGGTAGTTTTTCAAGAATTTCTTTCATTTTACGTTCGTTACCGTTTGCAAATGATTTGACATCAAAAGTCATGGTGTCTTTCTTGATGATAATAGGTTTGAAATCGTGTTTTATAATTATTTCTTTGAGTTGTTCTCCGGTTGGTTTTAATTTAAAATTATGAGTGACAGTAGTTGAATTGGGTTCTACAATAAGTACTTCTTCAATGAATCCTATGTAGGAAACCGTGATTTCATATTTTACAACATCGTCAAGTTCTAATCGGTATCGCCCTTTATTATCCGCAATGGCAAACTTTAAATTTGCTTTTTCTTGTAGCGGTTTTGCAATAATGTTAGCGTTTTCTAATGGGATGTTTGCATCGTCAGACACAACTCCTATAATGCTGTGAGTTTGTGAGAAGGATGTGTAAAAAAATAATAAAAATAGAATTCTAAACATTTAATTCCCTGATAACAACTTTTTATCATATTCTTGACTAGTGATAGTTTTTCCTTGTGGAAACTCAATTTCAATTTCTTTGTCTTGTATCATTATTTTTGTTGCTAAATACGTAGTATAGGATTGTTGTAACTCTAGAATTAATCCAGGTAAACCGTGAAAATCGATTGGTCCAAATGAGTACGGTAAACTTGGAGCAAACCAAGCTGTGATTGTAAGTACTATTTCCTTACCAAATCTATTTATTCTTGGCTTTTTATATTCTGCTTTGTAACAAAGATATTTATCTATAAGTTTTGTTTCTGTTAAAATAGTCCAACCAGAGGAAAGAGCCTCTGATTTTAATAAAATATTATCCTGTTTTTTGGTTACTAATTCTTTCTTATTGAGGTCTAAATAAAAGGCATCAGAAGTGATGAAGGCTATTTTAGCCATTTTAATGGCATGCTCATCTATTCCTTCTCGCGTTAATGATTCTATGGATGAAAAACTAGATACAGCATTGTTAAACTTTAGTTCATATTTTTGATTTTTTGCTGCAACAATGAAACTTCTTATTAAATCATTTTGTGCATTTCCTTCTTTAAAAGTTACATTTACGTCTGCTATACTGTATTCTATAATTCCTGCTCTATTTTGAGATATACTAATGGAATAATAAAATAAACCTACTATTATTAAAATGTTTTTTAACATATATGTTTGTTTAAAATTATGGGTAGAATTAATTACTACCCATAATAAGATTTAATTTATTGCATCACTTACACTTTTTTGACAAGCTGTAAGTTGACCTTGATAAAAATCATGTGATTGTTGTTGAGTCATGTGCCCGTCTGCATCTGCAACTTCAAGAGCCGCAATAGCAACTTGTTCACAATTAACTTCAACAACGGTACTGGCTAATGCAGCTCCGCTAAAAGCTATCACTGCGATAGCTGTAAAAACTAATTTTTTCATTTTTTTAATGGTTTAAATTTATACTAATTTTTTGGTTAACCATTGTAAAAGTGAAAAAAAAAATGTAATTGGCGAATTATCTTATAATTTTAACAAAAATTTAACAAGTGTGTCGTTGAAATGCATAAAACAACCTAAAACTTCATTGTCAATCCCACCAAGAAATTAATTCCTGCTTGTGGATAATAATACGGGTACACATCATACATGTATCCGTTTGACACATATTTTTTGTCTAAAAAATTATTGACTAAACCTGTCACTACAATTTCATTGAAAATCGTTTTAGGGTTAAAAGTGTAAGTTACATTTAAATCATTGACAAAATAATCCGCCAGTTTTGCTGCTGGCAACTCGATGTTATTGAGATATTGTTCGCCCACAAATTTTTGCAACCATGAAATTTGAAAACGCTCGGATGGTTTATAAACCAAAATATTTCCTGCTATAATCGATGGCGAATAGGCAATGTTCCTAGTTCCGTAATTTTCTCCTGCAACTGCCAAGTCAACATTTTTATTACTACTCAAAGTGAAATTAGGTCTCATAATCCATTTTTCGGACAAAGCAATAGTAGCATCAATCTCCAATCCTAGTCGGTAACTTTTTTCGCTATTAGATCGTATTGGACTTCCTACATCGTCGAGATTTCCCGTTAAAATCAATTGGTCTTTGTAGGCCATATAATACACATTGGTGTTTAATTTAATTTTATTCGACGCAAATCTCCAACCCAATTCAAAGTCGTTTAGTTTTTCTGGTTTGGCAAAACCACCTTCATAATCCGTTCTATTAGGTTCGCGATTGGCTCTTGCATACGAAACATACAAAGTGTTATTGGCATTGAATTCATAATTCAATCCTGCCTTTGGATTAAAAAAATCAAAGGTATCATCGACTAAAATCGCCTGAACACCATTCGCTTTATACCTTACATGACGGTATTGCAAATCCCCAAACAAACTTATTTTCTCACTAATTTGATAATTGGCTTTGGCAAAAATAGTCCCATCGGTTTTTGTTCCAAAATCATCGTAATAACGATCTCCCAATTCGCTTTGAGAAGCAAATCGTGCCCAGATTACTTTTCCAAAATGATCGCCTTCGTATTTATTCCATCCGCCACCAAAAATGGCATCTAGTTTCTGGGTTTTATAATTTAATGAAAATGTGGTACCATAAAAATCATTGTCCAACCATTTCTGACGCACTAGATCTGTCGCAGTTTGCCCAACAACAGTAAGTAATCCATAATCCGAAAAATCGGCATCTTCTTTGTAATTCTCGTAATAACCTTTGCCTTGTGTGTAATGCAAAGCAAAATTTGCACTCCAGTTTTCTGAAATTTTTTCGTTCCAATGCAATTGATAATGATCTTGTTGGTAATTGTCGGTTTCGTTATCATAGAAACGTGTAGTTCCAAATTCATCTGTAAAAATCCCAGCAGAATTAAATGCTCTATTAGAATTCAAAGTTTCAGAATCTGTTCCGTTCCACGATTGATAGGTTTTTTCTTTTCCTCCAAAAACTAGTGCTTTTATCAACGTAGTTTTTCCTACATACGTTCCTTGCAAAAAATAAGATTTCAAATCCGATGCTGCTCTGTCAATATAACCCTGAGAATCAATAGTAGACAATCGTCCTGCGAGTTCAAAACCTTGTGTTGAATTTTTTTCAGTAGAATAGTTCAGCAATCCCGTACTAAATTTTACCGTATGTTTTCGAGTATTGAAACTACCAAATGAATTTGAGATTTCGCCATTACTGTTATTTGAATAACTATCGGTAAGCATGTTTAGGCTTGCGCCAAAAGCTCCCGCACCATTTGTTGAAGTTCCCACACCGCGTTGCAATTGCAAACTTTCGACCGAAGAGGCAAAATCGGGCATGTTCACCCAATACGTTCCGTGACTTTCGGAGTCGTTGTACGGAATACCGTTTATGGTGATATTCACTCTAGTAGCATCGCTACCACGAACCCGAATTCCGGTGTAACCCACACCATTTCCAGCATCAGAAGTAGTAACAACCGATGGTAAATAATTCATTAAAATAGGAATATCTTGTCCGAGATTTCGGAATTTAATTTCTTTTTTATCCAAATTACTAAAACTAACCGGTGTTTTTGTTGTAACCCGAACTGCCGAAACCAAAACTTCATCGAGTTGATAAACTTTGGTTGTGTCCTTGACTTGCGAGAAAGAGTGAAAAGAAAATAGTAAAAAGAAAATAGAGAAAAGACGAAGAAATAAAAAATTTGAAGATTTCGTCTTGGTGCTTAGCACTTGGTACTTGGTGTTTTTTAAATAAAATAAAGTATTCATCCGTAAAAAAATTACGAATAAAAGGGGGAATTATTCTTTTGTTAAATTAAAATTATGATTGTTTCCTATGACAAATAGTTAGCGTGCACACTAATTTTGTCATTTTTTCCCTTAGCAACATTACTTGCTCAGGTTCGTTGGGTATAATCTCAGCTGTCATTCCATTTTTGGAATCTAGCACCCCTTTGAGACGGGTCAAAGATAGAAAAGTATCACGACAAAAGTAGTAAGTAGAACCATTTTTTGGAATTAATTTTCTAGTCTTGATACTTAATACTATTATCTTACTACTAAACGTCTGGTTTTCTGCGGGATTTTTTAATATCCGATAAATTCTTTTTATCCTTGATTCTTTTTCGAATTACTGATTTTGGAATTTTTGTAGCTTTTCTGATTTTTGGAATCACAAGTCCTGCAGTAATTATATTTAGAAAACGTTTAGTTACAATAGCCTTATTTTTTAACTGACTGCGATCTTCGTCGCAATTTAAAATCAGAATTTGTTCTAAAGTCAATCGCGAAGATAATTTAGTTTCTAACAAAAGTTTCTCTTCCGCAGACAATGCTTGCGAATTTCTCAAATCGAATGTCAACACCACTTTTGAGGATACTTTATTCACGTTTTGACCACCAGCGCCACTGCTGCGAACGGCTTTGAAACTTAATTCTGATATGATTTTTGTTGCGTCCAAAATCATTGTGGTTGGTGTGCAGGTTTTAGTAAATCATTTACAGTTTTCACGGGATTGAAGGTAAGCAATGGAACTTCGACAAAAATAGTTGTCCAACTTGCCATGGCGCCGTTCCATAAACCAGGTAATTCATAGCCTTTTAAATGATTTCCGTTTTTATTTTTCTCAACAACAAAACCACTGTTTTTATCCACAAAATCAATTAAATTAAATTTTACTCCTTTATGATTTTTGATGCCACAAACGATATCTACAGGGTTAAAATGAGTGGCCATTCCAAGAATTCTACATTGATTTGAATTGGTTAAATCAACTTGTGAAGTCTCAACGATTTGCAATGAACTAATCCCTTTCAAATTCAGTACCCAAAATGGTCCGCCGCCAGGTTCGCCTTCATTTTTGACCATACCACAAACTCGAATAGGTCTGTTTAGAATATTGATTAGAAAGTTAATTTTATTTTCTAAGGTGTACTTCGAAAAATCTTCAACAAATTCAGCATTTAATTTATTTTTGACGAAAGTTATTATCGGTAATAAAGTTTGTTCTGTTGAGTTTCCAATTTCATCTAAATACTTGAATATTTGTTGTTGCAGTTCTAACAAAATTCCTGCTAATGCTTTTTTATACAAAGCGATGATTTCAATATGATTTTGAATAACATTATCTATGTTTTTTATAAAAATAATATCCGCTTCAAGTCTGTTCAAATTCTCAATTAAAGCTCCGTGTCCTCCAGGCCGAAAAATCAATTGATTGTTTTCATCTCTGTACGGATTATTTTTCAAATCAACAGCAATTGTGTCTGTAGTTTTATCTTGATAGGAATAAGTTGTCGTTATTTTTACTTTAGATTCATTTTCAAATTGATTTTTTACGGTTTCTATAATACTTTCAAATTGACCTTGATGAGATTCTGAAACGGTAAAATGCAAATGAGAATTACCCTTCGAAATAGAGTAATAAGCACACTCGTGAAGATGCTCTTCGATGGCGGTTGCAATATGAGTTTTGTATTTATGAAACGGCAACACTCCTTTAGGTTTATTTATAAAATCAAAGTAATCTGATGACAGCAGTAATTTTATAAAATAATAATTCTTACGATCTCTTTCCCACGTATTAAAGTCCGTAAAATTCTCTCGAAGTTTTGTATAAATGGCTTCAAAGAATGGAAATTTCTCCATTCCAACAATAAAAATAGAGAGTTCACTGTCTTTTTTTCTATTGATATATGCATTTATACTTTCGTTTTCAAGATCAAACTCATTTAAAAAAGTACTTAAAAACTTAAACATTCTACTTGCTGCGCCTGAGGCTGGAACAAATTTTTTCAGCTTTAAATTTTCTTTTTTAGTATCAAAAAAAAGCGCCTTTTCTCGAAATTCTTCTTCAGAGAAATGTAAAATACCGTCGTTTAAAATCGCTGGTTTTTCGAGTATTGTTTTTGCAATTCCGGTTTTGAAAATTTGCAATTGGTTTTTTATGTTTTCTAACGGAATTCCGTGTTGGTAAATTTGGACAAAATCCTGTGAGGAGAAACCCATTTTTTGAGTAGCGGTAAAATCATTGATAATTGAAATTGCTTGTTTTAAACGCGACTTTTTATCTCCAGAAAGCAAAATGTAAGGTTTGTTATTTGTTTCTAAAGCGGTCTTGAAAGTGTCAAAAATCACTTGCCTGTTTTCTGGACTATCTCGCAATCCATCATCTTCCCATGGAACATCGATATTTGTTAGAAAAAATAAATCGTATTTGTGTTTTCGTGCGGCTTTGTCCAGAATTGGGTCGCAATGGTTATAATAGATTTCCGAAAAAACTTTGGTAACTAAAAGATTGGTATCACAAAACAAATAGTTATTCGCAAGCGCCAAACTTTCGTTTTCTAATTTTGTTTGACCAATTGCAATGGGTAATAAATCTTCGAGTACACAAATTTCGCCAGTTTTGTCGAGTTTTTCTTGAAGATAATCACGAGCAAATTCTGGTATCCAAACCGTATCAAAGTGTTGGGCAAGTTCTTTAGACAATGTTGTTTTCCCGGTACTTTCGGGTCCAAACAGGGCTATTTTTATGATATTAGTTTGTTGTTGTTTAAGGTTTTCTTCCATTCTATATAAGCTGAAACTGCTAAAATTGTAAAAATTATATATTGTATACTTGTAAAAGTATATCCTTTTGCAAAGTATAACGGAATTGAAACTAGGTCACCAATAATCCAAAATACCCAGTTTTCGATTTTTCTTTTGGCCATGAGCCACATTCCAACAAAGAAAATTCCTGTAATAAATGTATCTAAATAGGCATACCAAGTAGTAAATTTGTCAAAATACTGATAAACCAAAACTATTAATGCGACCGTAAATATAAAGATAATTACAGCAATTCGTTTTTCGCGATTGGAAATTGTTGAAATTGGAAATTGAGCAACTTCCCCTTTTTTCCTAGTCCAGTGATACCAACCATAAATGCTCATTATGAAATAGTATCCATTGATAATCATATCGCCTAACAAACCCCATTTCCAAAGCAAATATACATAAATAGATGTACTGATGATTCCGGTTGGGAATACCAAAATGTTATCTTTTTTAGCATACCAAACACTGAATAATCCAAAAATTACAGCCGTAATTTCTAGAATGATTTCATGTGTTGGATAGGTGCTGTATTGTGCAAAAAGATATTCGAACATTTGATTTTTTATTTTGGATAGAGATGTTGCAGTGCAACTTTTTTACTACAACGTGATTACGTATTTTTATTAAAAAAATTTAAATCGTTTTCAAAAGCGGTTCCAATAACGACCAAATCAGCACCAGAATCATAGGCATTTTGAATTCCTTGCAAATCTACAATTCCACCACCAACAATTAATGGGATTTGAATGTTTTGAGAAACTAATTTGATAATTTCTTTAGGAATAGGATAATTTGCGCCGCTTCCGGCTTCGAGATAAATGAGTTTGTTGCCCAACATTTCGCCAGCTTGTGCCGTTTGTAGAATGTATTTAGGATTCTCTCGAGACAGCGGTTTGGTCTTGCTCACACGTTCTACAGCAGTTTCTGTTCCACTTTCGATGAGAATGTATCCTGTTGAAATTATTTCGAGATTGGTTTGTTGCAAAATTGGAACGGCATTTATTTGGTGTTCAATGAGATAATCTGGGTTTCTTCCTGAGATTAAAGACAGAAACAAAATGGCATCGGCTACGTTCGAAATCTGGGAATGATTTCCAGGAAAAAGAACGATGGGCAAATCGCAGTTTACTTTAATTAGAGCAATTAATTTGTCTAAATGATTTCCTGAAAAAGTGCTTCCGCCAATAAAAATGTGTGTTGCTGGCGATTGCTTTATTTTTTTGGCAAAGATTGGAATGTTCGTCACATCGATTTTATCGGGATCGAGGAGAATGGCGAGTAGCTTCTCGTTATTGG
Source organism: Flavobacterium sp. (assembly GCF_031409475.1). Classification (GTDB taxonomy): domain Bacteria; phylum Bacteroidota; class Bacteroidia; order Flavobacteriales; family Flavobacteriaceae; genus Flavobacterium. Next base: position 10,297 of record NZ_JANNXH010000024.1, read on the forward strand.
CTTTTGATTGTAGAATGTTGTTGTAAATGTTTGTCATTTATTTTTATCTGAAATTGCTTGTGTGAAATTAGATTTGACAACTTTTTGAAAATTGTCAAATCTGTTTATAAATGTTTGTCATTTATTATGAACTGAAATTGCTTGTGTGAATTTAGATTTGACAACTTTTTGAAAGTTGTCAAATCTGTTTGTAAATGTTTGTCATTTATTTTTATCTGAAATTGATTGTGTGAATTTAGATTTGACAACTTTTTGAAAGTTGTCAAATCTGTTTGTGAAATTATTTTTAATCCTCAATAAAAAAGTCTCTTTCAACGGAATCGGTTTTACTTATATATTCTAAATGACAATATTTTAGATTATCAATGTCTCCAAAATAACTAATCAATTCTTCTTTTAGTAACTTAGTGTCTTTATTTGATATAATATTATGATAGGACGACCATCTCCAATCTCTAAAATCTTTAACTAAATTATGCTTTTGTGCATTTGTATTGATATAACAAGCTAATTCCCGTAAATAATTTTCATCTTCTACTCTAACACGTTTAAATGGTGTTTGAAAAAGTGTTCCAATTCTATTTTGTTCTTTATTAAAAGCCATTGCATAACTTTGAAAAAACTTCTTAAATTGATGACTTACAATATCGTGTGTTGTTTTTTGTAGATTTGGTGATTCAAGATTTGACAACTTTACAAAAGTTGTTAAATCAGTATTCGTCTTATTTTCATCACGAAGATTTGACAACTTTTGAAAAGTTGTCAAATTTCGACTTATGATACAGCCTCAGCGGGTGTTACGATACTAATTTGTACCTTTGCGGGGCATCTGTTTTTAGCGTTGCGATCTTGATTGTCTTATGAAATATTTTTGGCCCGTTTTTATGTTGTTCACGTTCATCATCCGCGAAGTTTTCAAGTCGAACCCCGCTTGGACGGAACAGGTTTACAGCCGGGGCATTTTTCAGGGCATCCGCTATTTTTTTGATTATCTGACCGGTTGGCTACCCTTCCCGCTGACCTATTTATTGTTTGCAGCACTCCTTTGGAAATTCATTGCCGGCATACAAT
>NZ_JANNXH010000025.1:0-21656 GCF_031409475.1 Flavobacterium sp.
AAAAAAGTTTTTGCCACAGATTTCAAAGATTAAAAAGATTTTTAAGCTGTGTAACGAATCAATCTGTGTTAATCTTTGAAATCTGTGGCAAATTAATTTAGTGCTTCACTAAATGAGACATTAAATTTTGACTTTTACTTATCTTCCAAAAAGCTTACCTAATAAACCTCCAAGACCACCAGTATTTTTGGTTACTGCAGCCATTGCATCGCCTGCATCAACTTTTCCATCCGCGTTTTGGTCTAATCCAAATTGCCCACCATATTTAGAAACGGCATCCATTAATCCGGAATTTCCTGATCCTCCAGAAATAGCATTTACCAAATCTGAAATTTGAAAACTACTGTCGCCAGTATCATTTGCCTTGTTAACTAAACCGCCTAATACTTTCGGAATTAATCCATCAGCGACGCCACCAGCGACTTCAGGTGATAATCCAAATTTTGAACCTAGATTTCCAGTTACTTTTCCTGCTAATTCCGCAACCACTGGATTGTTCATATCAATTGGCGTTTTTCCAGAGAGCATTCCTGCAATGTCACCAAGATTTCCGCCAGCAACCATATCTTTTAAACCAGACAGAATTGAACATCCAGCTTCCTCCATTACGGCTTCATTTTGCTCATTTGGAACGGCATTATTATTTACGACTGCGTCAGTTCCAAATTGTTGTACTAATTGTGTTAATTGTTCAAACATGGGATTTTAATTTAGATTAGAATTCAAATCTAATAAAAAAAGGGTAATCTATCACACTTGTTGATAAATTACCCTTTACTATTTAATGCAAAAATATTATCCTAATATACTAATGATTTGGCTCGCTAATTCTGTTCCAATTCTATCTTGCGCTTCGCCAGTTGCAGCACCAATATGTGGGGTCAACGAGATTTTTGGATGCATTAAAATTGTTATTTCTGGTTTTGGTTCGCTTTCAAAAACGTCTAATCCTGCAAAAGATACTTTTCCAGAATCCAATGCTTTTATCAGAGCAATTTCATCAATAACACCGCCACGAGCACAGTTTACAATACCTACGCCATTTTTCATTGTTGCCAAGGTTGCTTCGTTAACAATATAGCCATCTTGTGCAGGAACGTGTAATGTTATGAAGTCAGCTTCTTGAAATAAGGATTCTAATGATTGCGAAACTATAGTTGTTGTTACCGATTGACCGTCAAAAAATTCCACTTTTACGTCAACTTGTGGGATAAACATATCAGCAGCAATCACTTTCATGCCTAATCCAAGCGCCATTTTTGCAGTAGCTTGACCAATACGACCAATACCAACAATTCCTAGTGTTTTTCCTCTTAACTCGATTCCGTTTGCGTAGGCTTTTTTCAAACCATCAAAGTTCGAATCGCCTTCAAGAGGCATATTTCTATTGGAATCATGCAAGAAACGAACACCAGAAAACAAATGGGCAAAAACCAATTCCGCCACCGATTCTGATGAAGATGCAGGTGTATTTATAACATGAATTCCTTTGCTTTTGGCATAATCAACATCGATGTTGTCCATACCAACGCCACCGCGACCAATAATTTTTAATCCCGGACAAGCGTCAATAATGTCTTTTCGAACTTTGGTCGCGCTACGCACCAAAACTACGCTTACGTTATTCTCGTTTACAAAATTGGCAACTTGTTCCTGCGCTACTTTTGTAGTTATTACTTCAAAACCACTTTTTTCTAAAGCTAGAATTCCACTTTTTGAAATTCCGTCATTGGCTAATACTTTCATTTTTTTGTCATTGCGAGGAGTTGCGAAGTTTGAAGCAAACTAATCTCATCCTCAATTAATTTTTTATTTTTATTTTTTAGAAGCTATTTCCCGCTATCCGTTACAATCTTTATTGTTTTAAAGAAAAACAATGAAGGATTTCCACTACTATCGGGGCTAAGTTATTTGCTTTTTGACTAAACTTTTGCTTCTAATTCCTTCATTACATCAACCAAAACTTGCACACTTTCTAATGGCAATGCATTGTACATAGATGCTCTGTAACCACCTACAGAACGGTGTCCGGGCAAACCAGAAATTCCTGCAGCTTTCCACATGGCATCAAAAATAGGTGCGTGAGCTTCATCGTTTAGTAAAAAAGTAGCATTCATATTCGAACGATCTTCAACCGCTGATGCTCCTTTGAATAAAGGATTTCGGTCTATTTCTGTATACAGTAAGGTGGCTTTTGCATTATTTAGTTTTTCGATGGCCGCAATTCCACCCAAATTTTTCAACCATTGTAAGGTCAATAATGACGCATAAACAGGAAAAACTGGCGGTGTGTTGTACATACTTTCTGCTTTGATATGTTTAGCATAATCGAGCATACTTGGAATTGTACGTCCGTTTTTGCCAAGAATTTCTTCTTTTATAACTATCAAAGTTGTTCCAGCTGGTCCCATATTTTTTTGTGCTCCAGCATAAATCAAATCAAATTTTGAGAAATCTAAAACTCTAGAAAATATATCCGAACTCATGTCGCAAACGATTGGCATATCCAGCGTTGGAAATTCCTTCATTTGTGTACCAAAAATGGTATTGTTACTCGTGCAATGAAAATAATCAGCATCGCTAGGAACTTCATATCCTTTTGGTATATGATTATAATTTTCAGCTTTTGATGTAGCTACAACTACAGTTTCTCCAAAAAAGTTTGCTTCTTTTATAGCTGCACTTGCCCATGTTCCGGTATCAAGATAAGCGGCTTTTCCGCCTTCTTTCATTAAATTATAAGGTGCCATTAAAAATTCTAAACTAGCTCCGCCAGCAAGAAAAAGCGCTTGATAACCTTTGCCTTCTAATCCTAATAATTCAATTGCAAGAGATCTTGCCTCGTCCATTACGGCAACAAAATCTTTGCTTCGGTGCGAAATTTCTAAAATCGACAATCCCGAATCATTAAAATTTAAAATAGCTTGAGCTGATTTATCAAATACTTCTTGCGGTAAAATACATGGTCCTGCGCTGTAGTTGTGTTTTTTCATAGTGTAGTTTATGTCCAAAATTTAAAGATGCAAATTTCGGAAATAGGAGTTTAAAAAGCGTTAAATAATTCGAAATAATTACACAATTTTTCACTTTGTTGTTAACAAAAACGAAATAGTATCTACATTATCTGCATAATCCCATAATTTTGGCTGTTGAGTTTGTCCAAAATCAATGCTGTTTTTTACTAAATTGTTGCTCACTATACACTGAATTTGCTCACTTTCAGATTGCAATCGGGTTTGTAAATCCGATGGGCTTTCATAAAACTCATAAAACACACTCGAAATTGGTGAGGCATGACTTTTATCTTCTTTAAGAGTCAAAAAGCCATTGTCCAGTAATTTATAATTGCTCATCAAAAATACGGCTTTATTGTAATCGTAATTGTTAGCATATTTTTCGTAATGAATTACTTCTTGAAATTCAAAAATTGCTTCGAAAAAAGCATCAAAAGTGTAGCCTTTTGGAACAAAAAGTTTAGAAACATTGCGACAACCCAATCCAAAATAGCGAAAAATATCTTCGCCTAAAGCGGTTAATTGTGCTTTACTTTCGTTACCGTCTAAAACGGCTATCGAGTTTCTGTTTTTTCGAATAATACTTGGTTTGTCTTTAAAATAATACTCAAAATAACGAGCAGTATTATTGCTTCCTGTTGCAATAACAGCATCGAAATTTTCGAGTTTCCCTTCGACGAAAGTAATTCTATCAGCAAATTCGGGTTCTATTGCAATAATATAATTTGCCAAAAAAGGTAATAAATGCTGATCGTTTGAGGATGTTTTTACCAATACGCTATTTCCTGTGATTAAAACCGACAAGAAATCGTGAAACCCAACTAACGGAATATTTCCCGCAAGAATTAAGGCTACTGTTTTTACCTTCTTGTCATCCTGAGCGCAGTCGAAGGAATAAGGCGATATCCATTGATTCAAGTTAGTTTCAGTCAAAGCTTTTGTCCAAGACTGTATCGAAAAATAGACTTGTTCTGGCGTGTACCAGCCATTATGAGATTGCGATAAGTGTATTAATGCAATGAATTTATCAAAAAATAAATCGTTGTGTAAAACAGAATTTTTTTTAACGCAATCGTTTTCAGAAAATTGGCTTAAGAATTCTCCTAATGCAACAAAAACACTTTTTTTTGTTTCTAATGTCATAATGCTTGTTTATGTAATGTTTTGATTGTAATTTTGCGCTAAAATAAGCTATAAAAAGTTATAGTCAAAAGTAAATAGATGCATAAGATACTAGATTGTTGTTGTGAACAGAATCTAAAATCTAAAACCTAAAATGGAAAAATGGCAATAATAATAACAGACGAGTGTATCAATTGTGGAGCATGTGAACCAGAATGCCCGAATACAGCAATTTATGAAGGTGCTGATGATTGGAGATACAAAGACGGAACAAAAATAACAGGAAAAGTAATTTTGCCAAATGGTGAAGAAGTAGATGCAGATGCGGCTCAAACACCGATTTCTGACGAAGTGTATTACATCGTTCCAGGAAAATGTACCGAGTGTAAAGGATTTCATGATGAACCACAATGTGCTGCGGTTTGTCCTGTAGATTGTTGTATTCCAGATGAAAATCATGTAGAAAGCGAAGAAACCTTACTCAATAGACAAGCTTTTTTGCACAACGAATAAATTCAATTTAAAATTTTGAATTAAAAAACCTGTCTTGTTCTAAAACAAGACAGGTTTTTTTTGGAAATAATTTAACGTATTTGGGTTTTAAACCCTGATAGGGTTATAAAAAAAGAGACACGTAAAACGTGCCTCTTTCTATTATTTAACTTTGTCAAAGTTCACAACTTTGACAAAGTTTCAAAGTTTTTTAGAATTTATAATTCAAAGATAAATTATACATTGTTCCCAATTGACTAAAGTGAAAACCATCGTAACTCATGACGTCATAACGACCGTCAAAAGTAATATTTACGATTTCATTTTTCAACAAAGCAGGTGTACTAATGATTGTTTGTGCTGTTGGTAATGCACTAGTTGATGGAGCATCAGCAGTAATTTTAAATTCTGGAACTACATTAAAAATGTTATTCATATTAAATCCAATAGTTATTTTATCAGTAGCTCTATAATTGATACCTAAATCAGTAACCATTTTAGTTAAAAATTCAGTGTTTAAATCAACATTAGAAAAATCAGCATTTTTGAATTTTGTAGGTCCAAAAACAGTGTTGTTGACTGACCATATCCATTTACCTATTTCGTAATCTCCACCAAAAATATATTTAAATTTTGGTCTAGAAGTAAACATTAATGCATCTTGGGTATGATTAAACACAGTTTGATTTCCAGGAAGTGCAGTTACACTTGCAGGGTTTTTAATCGAACCAACTCTTTTGTTCTCCAGAGTATAGTTACCAGAAAGATTCAATGCTAATTTTCCTGAACCAAGTGCAATATTTTTGTATCCAGCTACAAAATCTAATCCTGAAGTTTTTGAATCAATTGCGTTTACAAAATAAGCTTGACCATTAACAAGGTTTCCTAAAACAATTCGATCTTTAACTTTGATGTCATAATAATCAAGTGTCAAGTTGAAGTTTTTAGTTGGTTTAAAACCAAAACCTGCTGTAAAGTTTTGTGATTCCTCAGCAGTAAGTTTAGGAACACCTAAACTTCTTGCAGTTGTAGACACATTGTTTACAATTCCTGTGATGGCAATTGCACCACCAGAAAATGTTGATTGTGATTTTTCAGTATAAATTTGGTGCAATGATGGTGCTCTGAATCCAGTAGATAATGATGCTCTTACAGTAAATTTATCATCTGCAAATTTATATCTTGAACTTAATTTCCAAACATTAGCAGCTCCAAAATCGCTATACTCTTCATGACGTAAAGTTGCATTAACTAGGAAATCTTTAGTGAAATCAAAAGCAATATCAAAATAACCACCTACATTGTAACGATTAAATTTTCCTGAACTCTCTGGAGTGTTTCCTTGAAATGAATCTGCACCAAGACCTACGTAAGAGGCTTCGTCTCCAGCTATAATTTCAAAATTTTCACTTCTGAACTCCGATCCAAAACCAATACTTACAATATCAGAAAGTGCTTTTGAAATATCAATATTTCCTACAAGGTGATTAAATGCTGTTCCACCAGGTTTGAATGTAGTTTGTCCTGTATATACATTTGGATTTGCAGCATAAATGAAATTACCAGAAGCATCTTTAGATCTGTTTTGTGAGTTGGTTACGGTATAGGTTTGTTTGTTTCCACCTATTGTAACACTCGCGTCAGTATTCCAGCCATTTTTTAGTGATTTAAAACCTAAAGTGGCGTTGTAATCGTTTAAGTCACCAATAAAAGTTGGTACATAGCCTACGTAAGAACTTGCATTAGTACCATTACCGTACAAACTTAATAGATAAGGATATGAAGCTAAATCTCTCCAATATGGAGCTCTGTAATTGGCATACGAGTTTACTTTTTTGTAAACATAAGCTGCATTATAATACATTTTAGAGTTTTCGCTCAAATCTTTTCCTCCGTTAACTTCAAATTTAGCTGCCGAAGTTTCTGGTGAACCATTGATGTTCCCACCATCTGGTTTTTTTGAAAGGAAAGCTTGCGTTGTTGCCAATGGAACTCCCCAATAATTTGCTTCATCTTGTGCACTCAAAATTCCAGGTCTGTTTGCTAAAGCAACTTTAGAAAAATCAACTGTGTAGTTGATAAATCCTTTTTCGCCTACAGTTGAACCGTTGTTTATGCTCACGCCCAACATTTCGCCATCACCTTCGCCAGTAATACCAGTTCTTACAGTTGCAGAACCACCGTCAGTGTTTTTCTTTAAAATAATGTTCATAACACCAGCAATAGCATCAGAACCGTATTGAGCCGATGCACCATCACGAAGTATCTCTACTCTTTCGATAGCATCTGTAGGAATTGCAGAAATATCTGCACCAGTTTCACCACGTCCAGGAGACGTTTGTGTGTACAACAAGGCACTCATGTTTTTACGTTTCCCATTGATAAGGATCAAGGTTCTACTTGGTCCTAGATTTCTAATTTCATAAGGATCCAATAAAGAAGTTGCATCATTTACCGGAGTTTGAACCGTGTTAAACGATGGAATTCTGTATTGTAATGCTTTGTCAAATGATGCTTGACCGGTTGAAGTCAAGTCTTTTGCAGACAGTACATCAACGGGTAATGCAGATGTTGTGTTACTTCTAGGAGCAGTTCTTGTTCCTACAACCACAACTTCATCAAGGTTACCACCATTTTCTGACATGGTCACGTTTATAGAATTGCTTGTTGCTGCTTTTTCAACATTAGCAAATCCTACATAGCTAAAAACTAAAGTAGCACCATCTTGTACTTTAATTTTGTAAGCACCATCAATGTCGGTCGAGACTCCATTCGTAGAACCTTTCTCAACAATGTTAACGCCTGGTAAACCATTACCGGCATTATCTTTTACTACGCCTGAAACTTCTTTTTGAGCAAAAAGAAAACTGACATTTAGCAAAAGAAATAATAATGTAAATTTTTTCATAATTAATTTAATTTGGTTAAAATTTGGTTTGTATTAAGTTGCTAATATAATTTTTTTTGGCAAAATATGTGCAAATTATTTATTTTTTTATAAAAAAGTTATCATTTTTTAGAATATTCATAAAAGTACATTTTAACAATATGATTATCATATCAATAATAGTAGCTGATTAAATTATTTATTTGGTAAAAATAGATTGATATTATTGTCATTTGTGTATTATGCTTTTTTTTGTTTCACCAACCTTTATTAATTGGTATATTTGCACTCCCAAAACTTCGGGATTAAATTAAAATTGTAATGAAAGCAGGAATTGTAGGATTACCAAACGTAGGAAAATCAACCTTATTCAATTGTTTATCAAATGCCAAAGCGCAAAGTGCTAATTTTCCGTTTTGTACCATAGAACCAAATATAGGAGTCGTAAACGTTCCAGATCCAAGAATCGAAAAACTAGAAGAATTAGTAAAGCCAGAACGGGTTCAAATGGCAACTGTTGATATCGTTGATATTGCAGGTTTAGTAAAAGGAGCAAGTAAAGGCGAAGGTTTGGGAAATCAATTTCTAGGAAATATTAGAGAATGTAATGCCATTATTCATGTTTTGCGTTGTTTTGACAATGATAATATTGTACACGTTGATGGCAATGTAAATCCTATTCGCGATAAAGAAACCATAGATATTGAATTGCAATTAAAAGATTTAGAAACTGTTGAAAAACGTCTCGAAAAAGTAAAACGCGCTGCAAAAACAGGAAACAAAGAAGCCCAACTCGAAGAAGGTTTACTCAACAGAATTAGAGAAACATTACTTCAAGCAAAATCAGCCAGAACCGTTATTCCAAAAGGATACGAAGAAGAAGAATTGTTCGAAAATTTTCAATTAATAACATCAAAACCCGTTTTGTATGTTTGTAATGTTGATGAAAATTCAGCGGTTAATGGAAACGCTTATGTTGATCAAGTTCGCGAACTAGTAAAAGATGAAGATGCAGAGGTTATTGTACTTTCTGTTGGTGCCGAAGCCGACATTACAGAACTAGAAAGTTACGAAGAACGCCAAATTTTCCTGGAAGATATGGGTTTAACCGAATCTGGAGCATCAGTTTTGATTCGTGCCGCTTATAAATTACTAAAACAACAAACTTATTTTACCGCAGGCGTCAAAGAAGTTCGTGCTTGGACGATTAATATTGGAGCAACCGCACCGCAAGCTGCAGGAGTTATCCATACCGATTTTGAAAAAGGATTCATCCGCGCCGAAGTAATTGGATATGAAGACTACGTGCATTATGGTTCAGAAGCCAAATGCAAAGAAGCGGGAAAATTCAAAGTAGAAGGAAAAGAATATGTTGTTAAAGATGGCGATGTAATGCATTTTAGGTTTAACGTTTAAAAAGAATCAAGATTTAAGTATCAAGTATTAAGATGAACCGTTCAAAAAATTGAGCGGTTTTTTTTTGAATTGCCCTTGGTTTTATCCCAATGTCAATAAATTAGGAAACAAACTCCATAATTTTGTCATTCCGAGGCACGAGGAATCTCAAAACTATCAAGATTCTTCCTGCGTCAGAATGACAAATAAAACCTTAACATAATGATATAGAGCTAAAATTTACAGCAATTATTGATGTTTTGTACTTCAATCTGGGGTATAATCGTGATTGCAATTCAATTGGATTTATGATTTTTATCTGTAATTTCACATCAAATTTTAGAATTAAAGAAAATGAAAAAATATTTTTTAGTGTTGTCTTTATTTATTTTTCTTTCTTGTAAAAAAGAAGAATATGTGCCTGATGGACTCGATTTTTATTTCGAAAATCCCCAACCCATAAATGATGCTGAATTGTCTAAAATCCCCAATAAATTTAAAGGATTGTTTATGAATTCAGATTCGGTTTATTTGAATATTAATGAGAATATTATACTTAAAGAAAGTTTTTTTAAATTTAAATTTCACAAAAAATATAGTGATTCATTGGAAAATGAATTTATTTTTTCAAATGGCAAGTATATATCCAAAGATGACAATGAAGTATTTGATTATAGGCTACTAAAAGATTCTATAGAATTTTCAAATAAACAAATTGATACTTTTTTTATTTTTTCAGCCACACAGAAAGCCAAACGATTCGATGGCAAATTGGTTCTTAACTACAAGGATTCGATTTATTGGAAAATAAAATCAATAAGTATAGAAAAAACTAGCCTTAAAATCAAGTTTATATATTCTAAGCAAGATTTAAAGCGAATAGATTCATTGACAAAAGTAAAATCAATAAGGCTTGATTCATCCTCTTTTATTTTCAAACCTTCAAGAACTGAATTTAAACGTATTTTAAATTTAAAAAAACTTGGTGGGGAATTTGAATATAGGAAAATTTCCAAATAGCAAGTTTTAAATCTGCAATCTGTTATTGTCAAAAACATTCTTAATAACTTTTGATATTTCCCTCTTTTAAAGATTGTCAATTTACACTACATTAGCAAACTCATGGTCGACTTTCTTTGCAAAGACCAAACAGAACACAGTTAAATTCGATAATTTTTAAAATGTCAGACCAAACCACGAAATACGACGAAGATAATATACGCTCACTCGACTGGAAAGAACACATCCGTATGCGTCCCGGAATGTACATCGGAAAGCTAGGTGATGGTTCTTCGCCAGATGATGGGATTTATATTTTGCTCAAAGAAGTCATGGACAATTGTATCGATGAATTTGTCATGGGTGCAGGAAAAAATATCGAAGTTACTATAAAAGACAAAACCGTTACGGTTCGCGATTATGGTCGTGGCATTCCGCTAGGAAAAGTAATTGACGTAGTTTCTAAAATGAATACGGGTGGGAAGTATGATTCTTTGGCTTTTAAAAAATCTGTAGGTTTAAATGGTGTTGGAACTAAAGCCGTGAATGCTTTATCCCATTATTTTCGTGTAGAATCTGTTCGTGATGACAAACAAAAAGCAGCAGAATTTTCGGGAGGAAATTTAGTGCTCGATGAAGATATTATCGAAACCACGAAGCGTAAAGGAACCAAAGTAACCTTCATTCCAGATGAAGCTATTTTCAAAAACTACAAATTCCGTTACGAATATGTGATTAAAATGCTCAAAAATTATTGTTACTTAAACAATGGTTTGACCATTTTGTTCAACGGCGAAAAATACTATTCCGAAAATGGTCTGAAAGATTTACTAGAAGAAACTATTAATGCGGATGATCTTGAATATCCAATCATTCATTTGAAAGGCGATGATATAGAAATTGCCTTAACACACAGTAAAACGCAATATTCAGAAGAATACCATTCGTTTGTAAATGGACAAAACACAACACAAGGAGGAACGCATTTGGCGGCTTATCGTGAAGCCATTGTAAAAACCATTCGGGAATATTATAACAAACCTTTCGAAGCTTCGGATGTTCGAAAATCGATAGTAACTGCGATTAGCATCAAAGTCATGGAACCTGTTTTTGAATCGCAAACCAAAACCAAATTAGGTTCTACCGATATGGGTTCAGAAGCTGGAATGCCTTCCGTTAGAACGTTTGTCAACGATTTTGTAAAAAATAAATTAGACAATTACCTGCATAAAAATCCGCAAACTGCTGATGCTTTGTTGCGTAAAATTTTGCAAGCCGAACGCGAACGAAAAGAATTATCGGGTATTCGTAAATTAGCTACCGATAGAGCCAAGAAAGCCAATTTGCACAATAAAAAATTAAGAGATTGTCGTGCGCATTTACCCGATACTAAAAACCCAAGGAATTTAGAAAGCACGCTGTTTATCACCGAGGGAGATTCTGCTTCGGGTTCGATAACCAAATCTCGAGATGTCAATACACAAGCCGTGTTTAGTTTGCGCGGTAAGCCTTTGAATTCATACGGAATGAGTAAAAAGATTGTGTATGAAAATGAAGAATTCAACTTATTGCAATCCGCTTTAGATATTGAAGATGGATTAGAAAAGTTGCGCTATAATAATATTGTTATTGCTACCGATGCCGATGTGGACGGAATGCACATTCGATTATTATTGATTACGTTCTTCCTCCAATTTTTCCCGGAATTAATCAAAGAAGGACATTTGTATATTTTGCAAACGCCACTTTTTAGAGTTCGAAATAAAAAAGAAACCATCTATTGTTATTCCGATGAGGAACGCAAAGACGCTATCGAAAAATTAAAGCCAAAACCTGAAATCACACGATTTAAAGGTTTGGGAGAAATATCGCCCGACGAATTCAAAAATTTTATTGGAGAAACCATTCGATTAGATCCAGTGATGATGGATAAAAACACCTCGGTAGAACAATTGTTATCATTCTATATGGGAAAAAATACGCCAGATCGTCAGATTTTTATCATAAATAACTTGAAGGTCGAACTGGATACAATTGAGGCAAATTAAAATTATAAAGTATGGAAAATCAAGATGTACGCTGGAAACAAAGATATGCTAATTTTGAAAAAGCATTAAGTCAACTTACAAAATTCATAGTCAAAGAGGAACTTAATGATTTAGAAGAACAAGGCTTAATTCAGAGTTTTGAATATACGCACGAATTAGCATGGAATGTTATGAAAGATTTTTTGACTTTTGAAGGAATTCAGAATATTATTGGTTCAAGAAGTGCAACAAGAGAAGCTTTTAATAAAGGTTTGATTCAAGAAGGACAAGTTTGGATGGATATGATAGATAGTCGAAATGAAAGTGTACATACTTATAATCAAGAAACTGCGGATAAAATAGTGCATAAAATAAATGAAGTTTATTTTTTAGAAATAACAAATTTTAGTAAAAAAATGAAAACTTTTTTATAATGGAATTTGGTATAAATCAAGAAACAATCAATAAAATTAATTCAGTGTTTGAAAAATATCCTGAAATTAACAAAGTAATTATTTATGGTTCAAGAGCTAAAGGTAATTATAGAACTGGATCAGATATAGATTTATCAATGTTTGGAGATGATTTAAATTATAGTTTAATTGGAAGTGTAAGTTCTGATATTGAAGATTTAAACACGCCATATTTGTTTGATATATCCATTTTTGATTTATTGAATTCTCCAGATTTGGAAGAACATATACAAAGAGTCGGTAAAACCTTTTATAAAAGAAATACTGAAACAATTCAGCATAAATGAAAGACGAAGAAGATAACATTCCAGAAGACGAAACCAACGACGACTTAAACGATTCATCAGCTGACGAAGGCTTTGATGACATCGTTTCTTCGGGTGGAAATCATTTCTACGAGAATGATGAAAATGCCGAAGATACCATTACCAAAGTTACAGGAATGTACAAAGATTGGTTTTTGGATTATGCTTCGTATGTAATTCTAGAACGCGCCGTTCCTGCTATTGAAGACGGTTTCAAACCTGTACAACGACGAATCATGCACTCGTTGAAAGAGTTGGATGATGGTCGGTACAACAAGGTTGCCAATGTTGTAGGGCACACCATGCAGTATCATCCTCACGGAGATGCGAGTATTGGCGATGCCATGGTGCAAATTGGCCAAAAAGAATTGTTGATTGATTGCCAAGGAAACTGGGGAAACATCCTAACGGGTGATAGCGCTGCGGCTTCTCGATACATTGAAGCACGTTTGTCGAAGTTTGCTTTGGAGGTTTTGTATTCGCCAAAAATTACCGATTGGGGCGTTTCTTATGATGGTCGTCGTGCCGAACCTAATAATCTTCCTGTAAAGTTTCCATTACTTCTAGCTTCTGGAGCGGAAGGAATTGCCGTAGGTTTATCCACGAAAGTGTTGCCTCATAATTTCAACGAATTGATTGATGCTTCGATAAAAATTCTGAAAGGGAAACCATTTTCCATTTTCCCCGATTTTCAAACGGCAGGAATTGCCGATATATCTAATTATAATGACGGTTTGCGTGGCGGAAGAGTTCGCGTACGTGCCAAAATTGCACAATTGGATAAGAATACGTTGGTTATTACCCAAATTCCGTTTTCGACTAATACCACCACTTTAATTGACAGTATTTTGAAAGCCAATGAAAAAGGCAAAATCAAAATCAAAAAAATAGAGGACAATACTGCCGCTGAAGTGGAAATATTAATCCATCTTTTTCCAGGCGTTTCTCCTGATAAAACCATTGATGCCTTGTTTGCTTTTACTGCTTGTGAAACTTCGGTAGCGCCTTTAGGTTGTGTCATTGAAGACAATAAACCGCTTTTTGTTGGTGTTTCACACATGTTGAAAATCTCGACAGAAAGAACGGTACAACTTTTAAAGAGTGAACTCGAAATCCAGTTGCGTGAACTGGAAGAGCAATGGCATTTTCTTTCGTTAGAACGTATTTTTATCGAAAATAAAATATATCGTGACATTGAAGATAAAACCACTCGTGAAGGTGTAATACAAGCTGTTGACGATGGATTAAAACCATTTACCAAGAACTTGAAACGCGCCGTTACCGAAGAGGATATTCTCCGTTTATTGGACATTCGAATTATGCGTATTTCGAAATTCGACAGTAACAAAGCACAAGATAAAATAGAAGCTTTGGAAAGCGATATCGAACAAGTAAAACACGATTTAGAACATCTAATCGATTTTGCAATTGCCTATTTTACTAAACTAAAAGAGAAATACGGAAAAGGTCGTGATCGTCTAACGGAGCTACGAAGTTTTGATAATATTGAAGCTACAAAAGTCGCTTTGCGTAACACCAAATTGTATGTCAATAGGGAAGAAGGTTTTGTAGGAACAGGTTTGAAAAAAGACGAATACGTTACCGATTGTTCTGATATTGATGATGTGATTGTTTTCCTTCGCGACGGAAATATGATGATCTGTAAAGTGGATGATAAAAAGTTCATTGGGAAAGATATTATTCACATCGCTATTTTTGACAAAAGTGATAAACGTACCATTTACAACATGATTTATCGCGATGGAAAATCGGGTCCAGCGTATATCAAACGTTTTAATGTTTCGGGTGTTACTCGTGATAAATTATACGATTTAACCAATGAAAACAAAGGCTCGCAGGTTTTGTATTTCACCCATAATCCTAATGGTGAAGCGGAAGTAATTACTATTTTATTGCGTCAAGTGGGAAGCATTAAAAAATTAAAATGGGATTTAGATTTTGCCGCAATGGCTATAAAAGGTCGTTCATCCAAAGGGAATTTGGTAACTAAGTATCCCATCAAGAAAATTGAAATTAAGGAAAAAGGAATCTCTACTTTAAAACCACGAAAAGTATGGTTTGATGATACGGTTCAGAAATTAAATGTGGATGCAAGAGGTGAATTATTGGGCGAATTCCGACCTAATGATAAAATTCTTGTGATTTCTCAAACGGGAAAATTGAAAGTTATTATTCCGGAATTGTCCACCCATTTTGATGAAGACATGGTAGTTTTGGAAAAATGGCATCCCAAGAAACCCATTTCAGCGATTTATTATGATGGCGAAAAAGAACGCTATTATGTAAAACGGTTTTTGGTGGAAACCGAAGGCAAAGAAGAGAGTTTTATTACAGAACATACCAACTCCCAATTAGAAATCGTTTCAACGGATTATCGCCCGGTTGCCGAATTGGTTTTTAATAAAGTGAAAGGTGTTCAGAAAGAAAATCTAACGGTGGATATCGAGAGTTTTATTGCAGTAAAAGGCTTTAAAGCACTTGGAAATCAATTGACGACTGATAAATTAAAACAAGTGAATTTGTTAGAACCATTAGTTTATGAAGTTCCTGCCGAAGTTATCCCTGAAGATCTGGAGGTCATAGGAGAGACAGAAATTGAAATTTCAGATGAGGACATTGAAGACATACAACCTAACGAAGACGGTCAAATTACATTATTTTAAATGCTAAAAAGCGCTCCGATTGAAGCGCTTTTCTGTGATTAGTTATTTTTTGTTTTTTGTAATTTTCATGTTTAAAACTTCTACTAAAAGCGAAAACGAAATCGCAAAATATAGATAGCCTTTTGGAACTACATCGACATGATTCCCAAAAAAAGAAGCATTTGCTAAATGTGCACTTTCTGTTATTAGCATAAATCCGATTAGAATCAAAAATGATAATCCAAGAATTTGAATAGAAGGATTTTTGTTGACAAATTTTCCAACAGGAACCGCAAATTGCATCATGATTAAAACGGAAATAACAACAGCGGTTATCATAATATACAAAGCACCATCGACTCCGTTTGTCATTCCAACAGCGGTTAAAATACTATCGAATGAGAAAACCAAATCAATCAATATGATTTGAAAAATAACACTTCCAAAAGATTTTGCAGCCGATTTTTTTAGCTCTTTTTCTTCTTCGCCTTTTTCATCTACTTTTTCGTGAATTTCCTTAGTACTTTTATAAATCAAAAATAAACCACCAAGCAATAAAATAATACTTTGTCCAGAAATTTGGGCACTTAACCATCCATAATTAAAGCTAATCCAAGGTTCTTTCATGGCAATTAAAACGGAAATACCTAAAAGCAACACTATTCTCATGAACATGGCCAAAAACATTCCAATTTTGGTGGCTTTTTTGCGTTGCGCTTCGGGTAACTTTCCTGTTGCAATTGAGATAAAAATGATATTATCAATTCCCAAAACAATTTCTAAAAAAGTTAATGTTAATAAGGCAATCCAAGCATTTGGATTAAGCAATAATTCTTCCATTTATTGATTCTTTATAGTTATTTGTTACTGAATTAATTCAGTTTTGTCACCGTGCCACGTTGTTTTTGATCATTACCCACAAATGAATATTCAAAGATATAGGTTTTATTTTTTGTACTGATAATTTTCATGCTGATGGCTTTTTTTTCTTGCATATTTTTTGGATGTAATTTTTCTAACACAAATTCACATTCGCCTACCCAACGAATACTAGCGGTATCTGTTTTGCCATCGAAGGTTTCAATTTGTAAATTTTCTGTTCGCTCAAATGTTGAGGTTTTCTTCTCTCCTTTAATTTCCTGAGTAAATTTAAACTTTCCCGTTTTGAAATCGTTACAATTGTGTTCTACTTTATAGCAGGAAACGAAATTTAAAACTAGTAGGAGTACTGTTATTTTTTTCATATTTGTAGGATAAATAATCGCATAATATACAATTAATTAATTTTTAAGAATCGTTTGTAACGTTTTTAATTCTTTTTTACAATTTCAATATAAATATTGTTGTGGTCTATGGTTTTTATTTCAAAATGTGCATTAATAGTTGCATTCAGTCATTAAATAAACTTTTCATGATTGTCAATAATCCAAAAAACAATAACGCCATCGCCGCCAAACAAAGTGCTGCGCCAATACCGAAAACCAACCAAAATAAGGGTTGCAATTTATTTATAAAAGCAAAATAAAGCACTGGTGGACCAATAAAAAGACAAGGCAAAGCTCCAGCGATGTATTTTATTCCTTTGGACAAAAGTTGTTGGTTAGTTGGCATTTTTCGTGATTTTAAATTTAAAATTTACTGCAAAAATATGCATTATAATTGTGATTGAAATGAATCAACTGCTTTTCTCACACTGCCATGTTTTTTGAGTAATTCAGCTGCTTTTTCATAAGTTACAGGAATTTCTCCCATAATCATTTTTACGCCACGATCTACGAGTTTGCTATTGCTCAATTGCATGTCTACCATTTTATTGCCTTTCACTTTCCCGAGCTGAATCATTGTGGCAGTCGATATCATGTTCAATACTAATTTTTGTGCAGTTCCTGCTTTCATTCTAGAACTTCCGGTAACGAATTCTGGTCCAACGACAACATCTATTGGGAACTTTGCAGTTAGCGAAAGTGGACTTCCAGCATTGCAAGAAATACTTCCTGTAATAATGTTATTTAGGTTGCAAGCCTCTAAACCACCAATAACATAAGGTGTTGTTCCCGATGCGGCGATGCCAATTACGACATCATTTTCGTTGATATTGTGTTCTTGTAAATCAATCCAGGCTTGGTTTGCATCGTCTTCGGCATTTTCTACTGCACGGCGAATGGCTTTATCACCACCAGCAATGATGCCGTTGACCAAGTCGAAAGGAACGCCAAATGTTGGCGGACATTCCGATGCATCTACAACACCTAATCGCCCAGAAGTTCCGGCACCAATGTAAAATAATCTTCCGCCGAGTTTCATTTTTGCTACGATTTCAATAATCAAAGCTTCGATTTGTGGCAAGGCTTTTTCTACAGCAAAAGGAACCGTTTTGTCTTCCTGATTGATATTAGAAAGTAATTCGGGAACGGACATTTTTTCTAAATGTTCGTATTTCGAGGATTGTTCGGTGGTTTTGGTGAAGGTCATTTTTTAGATTAAAAATTGTAAAGATTCAAAGTTACAAAGTTTTGATTAAATGCGGTATATTTTGTATTCGACACTAAAATTATTTGTAAGTTTTGAAAATCATTTTATTTGTTGTGCTAATTTTTTTGCAACCTTTTTTAATAAGCTATGTTGCCCTATCATTTCATTCATAAAATGACCATACATAATAACCCTACCATTAGGATCAATAACTGATAAATAAAAATTAGTATAACCTTTTTTATCTTTTGAATAATGGTAATCTAGTTTTATTGAATAAATTGAATTTAAGTCGCTTATACTGAATATTTTTTGAAGTTCTTTATTCTTAGAAATGTCATTAAATGGATCCTTATAGTTTACTGCATTTGAAGCTGAAGATGGAGAAATAACATTAAATCCTTCTAATTTTAAAAGATAAGTGAGCTCTTTTACTGTTCCAATTGCATCATCGTAATTACCTATTGATAAGGTGGTTTGTTTTGTAAAATGCTCTCCAGGTATAACTTTTAGTTTAAAACCACAGGATGTTAAAAGCAAAAGTGATAGGGTAATTGTTGAAATTTTTATTTTTTTTTTCATCTAGTTATTTAATAATTTACATTTTAAGAAAGTTATTGTCGTTTTGTAATTAGTATTAAATTAAAAATTGTTTTCATTTAATACATTCAATATGATTTTCTTTTGCAATAATAAGTTTTGTATTTTCAATCTCCGATTGAATTTTATCCCAATTTTCATTAAAATATTGATATAATTGTTTCAATGAAAAATTGCCTAATTGGAAATAAATTATTTTTGGAGCAGTTGAAGAAACCAAGAAACGGTTGTAGAAATCAGTGTCCTTTGTGAGAATGACCAATTTATTTTTCAAACCATAATCCCATATTTCGGTATCACTCATTTGTAAATCAATGTCGGATACAAAGGCAAAACGATTATCATTAAAAAAGCTGAAGTATTTTGGTAAATTGACATCTACTAAAAATGAAAAATCCATAGTTAACTGGCTAATTGAATATCATTTTTATTGGAGGATAAGTTTTTTAAAGCAAAGGCAATACAAGCCTGAATATCTTCTTTTTCAAGAAAAGGATAGGCTTCTAAAATAGTTTCCACAGCATCTCCAGCGGATAAGTACTGTAAAATGGTTTCTACAGTTATTCTCATTCCTCTAACCGTTGGTTTTCCATTGCAAACGTCTGGTTTTATGGTGATTCTTTCTAAAATAGTTGCTTCCATTTTAATTTTTTTACAAATTTAGTGAAATATTTTAATAAATGGCTAAATAAAATACGCCAACGCAATCCCCAAAATTATCATCGAAACCTTGGCGATATTGAACTTATGTCCTTCGCTACTTTCGAAAATGATAGTGGACGAAATGTGGAATAATATTCCGATGACTATGGCTGTAATTTCGGTGTAATAGTCGTTTAATATTGGTAAATAATCTGACACAATTGTTCCTAGTGGCGTCATAATTGCAAAAGTTACCATAAAGATAAAAATGGCTTTTTTGTTTAGACTTGCATTGATAAAAAAGGCAGTAAGTATGATAGCAATTGGCAAATGGTGTATAGCAATTCCAACGGCTAAATCGTGATGATGACTCACCGGAAAACCTTCCATAAAGGCATGAATACAAAGGCTTATAAATAGTAACCAAGGCATTTGATGCATTTTTTCGTGACCATGAACGTGACCGTGTTCAGCACCTTTGGAGAAAAATTCTAAAACAATTTGGAATAAAATCCCTAACATGATAAAAAGTCCAATGTTGTGGTTTTTACTTTCGTAAATTTCTGGCAACAAATGCATTACAGTAAGTGATAGCAAAAACGAACCGCTGAAAGCCAGCAATAATTTGAGGTTTGAAATGTTTTTTGGTTTTAAAAACAAAGCAATTCCGTAGCCTAATAGTACTGAAAGTAAGGGTAATAGGTAATTCATGTTTATATGTTAATTCGTTAATTCGTTTATTTGGTGATTCGTCAAAATAGACAATTAACCGAATAAACAAATAACCGAAACTACGTTATTTAAATATCATAATTAATCGTTCACTATCGGTTTTGTGGAATTTCTTTAGTTTATAATCTCCAAAAATATCCAACAAGAAAATGCCAGCTTCTTCCATTAATACTTCGAAATCTTGGAGCGTTAATGCTTTTACTTTTTCGGTGAAATGATATTTCTCCCCTTGATCTTCAAAATCGATTTCTTTGTAAATATGACCATCAGCAACATAACGTTTAATATGAAAATCAATTTCGTTAACTGTTTTTATTTCTTCGGGAACGATGTTATTGATAACCTGATTGACATTCATGAAGTCAATTACGGCAAAACCATATTCAGTAAGGCTTTCTTTCATTGCTTTTAAAGTGGTGAGATTGTCTTCGTCATTTTCGAAATAACCAAAACTGGTAAATAAATTAAAGATGGCGTCAAACTTATCTTCAAAAACATCTCGCATATCATGTACCTGAAAATGAAGCGTTTCGGTGCTGTTCTTGTTGGCTTCGTTTATACTGTTTTCGGACAAATCTGCGCCTACAACTTCATAACCCAGCTGGTTCAAATAAATAGAATGACGTCCTTTGCCACAAGCCAAATCCAATACTTTTGCCTTTTCGGGAAGATTAAGATAATGCGTCAAATTGTCCATAAAAACCTGCGCTTCTCTGTAATTTCGTTCTTTGTAAAGAATGTGATAATAGGGCGTATCAAACCAAGAAGCAAACCAATTTTTTGTTACTGGTTTATCGTTTTTGGTTTTTGGTTGATTGGAATCTGACATTTATTTATTTGAATTTCAATTAAAGTGCAAATTTAGACTATTTTTGCGTAATTAATTCCAAGATTAATTTTTGATTGATTTGGTTTTATTTAATTTTTGCAATTGACATTAATAGTATAAATGGAGAATTTTAGAATGATTGCCAAAACCTTTTTTGGTTTTGAAGAAATACTGGCAAATGAGTTGAAAATGCTTGGCGCACAAGATGTAGAGCAAGGTGTGCGAATGGTAAGTTTTAAAGGCGATAAAGGATTTATGTACAAGGCAAACTTGTCATTAAGAACGGCTTTAAAAATTCTTAAACCCATATATTTCTTTAAAGCGAGAGACGAACAAGCTTTGTACAAAGGAATTTCGGGTGTGAATTGGTCAAAATTCATCAATGCTAATCAAACTTTTGTGATTGATGCAACGGTGCATTCGGAGTATTTTAATCATTCGGAGTTTGTTTCGCAAAAATGTAAAGATGCCATTGTCGATCAGTTTCGGGAACGAACAGGTCAACGTCCAAGTATCGAAAAAGTGCACCCTGATTTGAGAATAAATATTCATATTGACAAAGACCAAGTTTCGGTTGCGCTAGATACTTCCGGAAATTCGTTGCACCAACGTGGTTATAGAACCGCGACAAATATTGCACCTATAAACGAAGTTTTGGCAGCAGGGATTTTGTTGCTTTCGGGTTGGGATGGTCAAGGTGATTTCTTGGATCCAATGTGTGGCTCGGGAACATTTTTGGCGGAAGCCGCAATGATTGCCTGCAATATTCCAGCAAATATTAACCGTAAGGAATTTGCTTTCGAAAAATGGAACGATTGGGACAACGATTTATTCGATTCGATTATGGATTCCTTGATGAAAAAAATTCGAGAATTTCATTACACCATAAAAGGTTTTGACAAAGCGCCAAGTGCGGTTCAAAAAGCCAAAGACAATATCAAAAATGCCAATCTTGACGAATACATTTCTATTGAGGAACGTAACTTTTTTGACACCGAAAAAAC
>NZ_JANNXH010000026.1:0-6908 GCF_031409475.1 Flavobacterium sp.
TTTGCAACCTTAAAAATTTATAAAACAATTTGTTATGTATGCAATCGTAGAGATAGCAGGGCAACAATTCAAAGTTAGCAAAGACCTAAAGGTTTACGTTCACCGTTTGAC
Organism: Flavobacterium sp.; assembly: GCF_031409475.1. GTDB lineage: Bacteria > Bacteroidota > Bacteroidia > Flavobacteriales > Flavobacteriaceae > Flavobacterium. Next base: position 112 of record NZ_JANNXH010000026.1, read on the forward strand.
AAATGAAGAAGGAACTAAAGTTTCTTTCGACAAAGTTTATTTGTTAGACGACAACGGTACAATCACAATAGGCGCCCCAGCTATAGAAGGTGCTTCAGTAGAAGCCAAAGTGTTACAACACTTAAAAGGAGATAAAGTTATCGTTTTCAAAAAGAAAAGAAGAAAAGGATACAAAAAGAGAAATGGACACCGTCAGTATCTTACTCAAATTGTAATCGAAGGTATTACAGCATCAGCTCCTAAAAAAGTCGCTGCAAAAAAGGAAACTGTTGAAGTTGCAACTGAAGAAGTTGAAGCTCCAAAAGTAAAAAAAGCTCCAAAAGCTAAAAAAGAAGATACAGTAGAATAATAACAAAATAAAACTAATACGTCATGGCTCACAAAAAAGGTGTCGGTAGTTCCAAGAATGGTAGAGAATCAGAATCAAAACGTTTAGGTGTTAAGATTTTTGGTGGTCAAGCTGCAATTGCTGGGAACATCATCGTAAGACAAAGAGGTTCAAAACATAATCCAGGTGCAAATGTTTACATTAGTAAAGATCACACCCTACACGCAAGAGTAGATGGAGTTGTTTTCTTCCAAAAGAAAAGAGATAATAAATCGTATGTATCTATACTTCCTTTCGAAGCATAATCATAAAGATTTTATATTATTAGAAAACCCGTTCGCCTAGGCGAACGGGTTTTTTGTTTTTAAAATTCATATTGTATCTAAAATGATAGGCATAAATTATGAATTTGTTCTATGCAAACGTTTTTTTACTTTAACTGAGGTAGAAGTTGAAATATATATTAATTTTTATTTGTGAAATACGCAGTTTTTATTAATAAAAATTTAACTAGAAATTGATTTATTCCAAGGTTTTATATAAAATATAGGCATTTAGTAGAAAGTAAAAAAAAGCAGGTAAGGAAACTAATAAAGAGTCTTTCATCTTTATTCTTACACCTACACCAAGAAGCATTAACAAAGTTAACCCAGATGAAGCAAGAGCTAAAACGGTATGATTCTGAAAGCCTATAAATAGGCCAAAAGCTCCTGTCAATTCTAAAACAGCGGTTAATGTTCCAAACTTTTCAAGACCAAATCGTTTGAATTCATTTTTCATATTTGTAGAGACAAAATAAGCGATTCCGTAGAAAAGAAAAGAGATTGCCGAAAAGAAAATAAGTACAGTTAAGAAATTCATATTTTAATTATTTGGATGCATACAGTGCCACAAAAAGGGATAATGCCAAAAGTAATAGAGAGGGAAAATGTTTAGACCAAGGGTTTTTTGCTTTAAAATGAAAAAACTGTGCACTTACCATTAGAAAAGCCATCATAAGTGACGGTATAAATACTAATTCAGGAAACCATATTCCCGTTATTAACAAGGTTGACAAGGCAATTTTTGATGCACCTACGGCGTTTCTTGTCAAATCAGATAAACCGTAGTGTTTGAATTCGGCAACAATGTTGTTAAACCTAAAAATCCAAACATAGCATACAGACAAGGCGATTACTAGCTGGGCAATAATAGTGTAAATATTCATAGTCTTAGGATTAAAGTTGGTTTCTTTGTTTAAATAGGACTTTTTATTAGGTTTAATTTGTTAGTTATTCTTTAATTAATTACCCCGAACAGGTTATAATTATTTCAAATATACCATAAACTTAGATTATAATGATTCCGTTATTAATTTATTAGTTGAGAATTGATGTTGATTTAATTGTGTTGTCCCAACCTTATCCTGTGGAAGTTGGGAATGAGAGATAAGAAAAGATAAGTCAAACTATATTCTATAAGTTTTTTTAATTTGTGGATTATTATATAAAATTAAAACAACCCTTCGATAGACAAATATCTTTCACCTGTGTCATAATTGAAAGTCAGGACAACTGCTCCGTCGGGAATAGTTTTTAGTTTTTTAGCCACTGCCGCCAATGATGCACCAGTTGAAATTCCTACAAGAATTCCTTCTTCTTTAGCAATTCTTCTGGTAAATTCAAAAGATTCGTCTTTACTTACTTGTATTACTTCGTCAATCAAGTCGCTATGATAATTAGCTGGAACAAAACCAGCTCCAATTCCCTGCAAAGGATGAGGTCCTGGAGTTCCGCCACTCAATACAGGCGATAATTCTGGTTCAACAGCAATTATTTTTATTTTAGGGAATTTAGCTTTCAATACTTTTGCTACACCCGAAATGTGTCCTCCTGTTCCAACGCCTGTGATTACATAATCTAATCCATCAGGGAAATCTGCAATAATTTCTTGTGCGGTTGTTTTTTCGTGAATGGCAACATTTTCTGGATTTTCAAACTGTTTTGGAGACCAAGCATTTGGTGTTGCTTTGACTAATTCGGCAGCTTTTGCCATAGCGCCTTTCATCCCTATCTCGCGAGGCGTAAGCACAAATTCAGCGCCATAAATTTCCATTAATTTTCGGCGTTCTATACTCATTGAATCGGGCATTACTAGAATCACTTTGTATCCTTTGACAGCGGCTACCAATGCCAGACCAATTCCAGTGTTTCCAGAAGTTGGTTCTATAATCACACTATCAGCATTCAATAAGCCTTTACTTTCGGCATCTTCTATCATCGCTAAAGCAATTCTATCTTTGATGCTGTTTCCTGGATTCGTTCTTTCTAATTTAATCCAAACTTCTTTGCTGTTTCCAAACAACTTGTTGATTTGAACCACTGGAGTATTTCCTATGGTTTCTAAAATGCTTTTTGCTTTCATATCTGTTAATGTTATGATTTGAATCGTATTTTATACTTTATAAAGCAATGGCTAATTTACGTAAAAAAACAGAGCGGAATAAATTGGTTTGGAAAGAAAAAACTCCTAGACTTTTTGTGAGAATATAAAATTAAATATTTACAAATAGAAATTTGTATAGATATTTAAATAGCAGGCAATTCGCCCATTGTGATTTCTTGAAATGTAGCGTCTGGGTCAAAATCGTATTCAGCTTTTCTCCTAATTAGAAGTTTTATGGTTTCAATAATCCAATTTTGTTCAGGCATGGTCAATGGTTCAAAAAACAATCTGTTTTTAACTTTTCTAGCTTCCGATTTATCTCCTCGTTCAGAAGTTAAATCTCCAAGCTTATTAAGGACATCTCTACGGATTGAATATTTTTCTACCGCTTTTGTTCTAGACCCAGCACTTGATTCAATAATTGTAAGGCAAAAATATGCCATACTAAGAAGAGGTTCTTTTCCGTTTTGAAAACCTTCAACCCTTTTAATTAGACTTTCAACGTCTGGCGAATATTTTATTTTTTTTGGAGGTAATGGATATTTATTTCTTGTAACATGTACTGTTGCTGATAGGCCCGAAAAACTGATAATCGATGCACTAATATTTACGCGTACTGTATTTGAACCTTCAACAATAGTTGGGTTTCTGTCCACAATTTTAGAATTAATAAATTCAAACCAAAATTCTTTGCGTCCAAAAGTTAAGAAATAGTCAAGCTCCCATGCTTTTAAATAAGGGTCAACAAATGAACGTGCTTGATCTTCTGTTGCGCAATTATTCTTTATCTCAACATTTAAAGATCCATTCTCTAGTCTAAGTTTAAATGAAGTAAATTCTTCTTCTAATATTGGAGGATTGTCAAACGAAATTTCATCGGATGTTTTTAAAATGTAATTAAGTGATTCAACAATAGGGTCGTTCATGTTTTAATATTTTAAACTGATACTGTATTATTTATTAAGTTTATATTCTTTTGCTAATTTATGTAAAAACAACATTTATTTAGCATAAAAAACCCTCACATTTCTGCAAGGGTTCTATCTTAATACTTGATACTAATTTCTTAATACTAATATCTGTAATATTCCGGTTTAAATGGACCTTCAACCGCTACACCAATATAATCTGCTTGGTCTTTACGCAAAGTTTCTAATTCAACACCTAGTTTTTCTAAATGCAACATAGCTACTTTTTCGTCCAAATGTTTTGGTAACATATACACGTCATTGTTGTAAGCCGCGCTATTTTTCCACAATTCGATTTGAGCTAGGGTTTGGTTGGTGAATGAATTACTCATTACAAAACTAGGGTGACCTGTAGCACAACCAAGGTTTACTAGACGACCCTCGGCAAGTACTAGAATATCAACACCATCAATAGTATATTTATCCACTTGTGGTTTAATTTCAATTTTTGTGTTCCCGTAGTTTCCGTTCAACCAAGCCATATCAATTTCGTTATCAAAATGTCCGATGTTACAAACTATCGTTTTATCTTTCATAGCACGGAAATTACTTTCTAATACGATATCTTTATTTCCAGTTGTAGTGATTACAATATCAGCAGTAGGAATAACAGACGCCAATTTTTTAACTTCAAATCCGTCCATTGCCGCTTGAAGCGCACAAATTGGGTCAATTTCAGTAACCGTTACAATAGAACCAGCACCTCTAAATGAAGCTGCAGTTCCTTTTCCAACATCACCGTAACCACAAACGATTACTCTTTTTCCAGCTAACATAATATCAGTTGCACGTCGAACTGCATCAACTGCAGATTCTTTACAACCGTATTTATTATCAAATTTTGATTTAGTAACTGAGTCGTTTACGTTTATTGCTGGCATTGGCAAAGTTCCTGCTTTTACTCTTTCGTACAAACGGTGCACACCAGTAGTAGTTTCTTCTGACAATCCTTTGATTCCAGCAACCAATTCTGGGAAACGATCAATAACCATGTTGGTCAGATCGCCACCATCATCAAGAATCATGTTCAATGGTTTTCTGTCTTCGCCAAAGAATAAGGTTTGCTCAATACACCAGTCAAAATCAGGTTCGTTCAAACCTTTCCAAGCATAAACCTGAATTCCAGCAGCAGCAATTGCAGCAGCAGCTTGATCTTGAGTTGAGAAAATGTTACAAGAACTCCAAGTAACTTCAGCACCAAGAGCAATTAAAGTCTCAATCAAAACCGCAGTTTGAATCGTCATATGCAAACATCCTGCAATACGAGCACCAGCAAGCGGTTGTTCGTTTTTGTATTCTGCACGAAGTGCCATTAAACCTGGCATTTCAGCTTCGGCTAGTTCGATTTCTTTTCTTCCCCAAGCCGCAAGAGAAATGTCTTTTACTTTGAAAGCCACATAAGGCATAGTTGCTGTACTCATTTATAGTATATTTGTAATTATAAAATTTTTTGCAAATTTACGTAATAACTTTATAATTTAAAAAGCATTTAGTACTATTTATGAATTGTTTAATACCGTAATCTTTTGAATTTTAATGAAATAATAATATCATTGCTAGTTTGCGGGGCAATTAGGAGCTATTTCCTGCTATCCGCTCTATCTTTTTCTGCGCAAAAAAGCGCAAAAAAAGGATGCCGCTTCTATCAGGGCTAAAACATCAATATCAATAAATGCCTCTATACAAAACGATAAACTATAATTCTTCAACCCAAATTCTCGTATGGAAAATAACCGAATCCTACGAGCAATTGTTCGCGGAGGTACAATTGAACGAAAAAAGTTTGCTACGATTAAACGGAATGAAATCTCAGTTGCATCAACGTGCCTTTCTCAGTGTTCGAAAGCTATTGCAACAAGCAAATTATTCAGATTTTGATTTGTATTATGACCAATCAGGAAAACCATATTTGAATCCAAATGTACCTCACACTCTCCCGAAGCTTCGGGAATACGAAGTGTCAATCTCCCATTCCCATGAGTTTTCGACACTAATAATCAGCGATCAAAAAGTGGGAATCGACATCGAAATGCAACGCGAAAAAATAATAAAAATCGCTGATAAATTTGTAAACAGCAAGGAGTTGAACCGTTTAAAAAACCAAAACAGTCAAGATTACATAAAAAAACTAACGGTAAAATGGGGAGCAAAGGAAGCCATCTTCAAGATTCGAAACGAGCCAGGAATCAGTTTCAAAGACCACATACAAGTAAATTCATTTGAAATCAGTGACGGAACAACAACCGCTATCCTTGAAATAGAAAACTTAAAACAAAAATTCACAATACATTTTGAAGAATTCGAAAACTATACTTTAGTCTACACTTTCGAAGAGATTTGACAACTTTTTAAAAGTTGTCAAATCTGAAATAAACATGTTGTCAAATCTAAATAAAAACCAAATATGGCAAAAAAAGAACATTATTACACTCGATTTGAAAACGATGGAATATATCATGTTTACAATCGAACAGTTGATAGAAAACCTTTATTTACATCTGATGAAAATTACGCCTATTTTATTCGTCAGTTTGATAAATACTTGTCTAATTACGTCAAGATTTATGCTTATAATTTATTAGGAAACCATTTTCATTTTATGATAAAGGTGAATGATTTAACAGATTTGACAACTTTTCAAAAGTTGTCAAACCTTTAAAGTATTAAAATCCGTAATTTAAAAAAAGCCGAAAGTCAAACGGCTTTCGGCTTTTTTTGAGGGAAACTGAACTTACTGTTTATGGAAAATGGCATTCGCCGATAAATAATTGCTCCGTTCATTTTTATTAAAATTTTTGACAAATCTAAAACACTTAATTCTAATGGGCAAATTTTTAATTTTTAATTTCCAAAAACTCAAATCCTGCGCGTTCGGGCATCAATCCGACGGCTTCTTCATTTTCCGCCATGATGTAATATTGGATATTTTTAACATCCATCACAACGCCAAAAATCCCATCACCCGCCGCGTCGTCATTGTGTTTTCCATCGTCGAACATCGGCAAATAGCGGTAAGGCTGTTGACGGTCATTGCGGACGCAACAGAAGGCGCGCGATGCATTTGTCAACTTGGTTTT
>NZ_JANNXH010000027.1:0-107486 GCF_031409475.1 Flavobacterium sp.
ATGGCTGGACGAGGTTCCAGATTAAGACCGCACACATTAACCATTCCGAAACCCTTAATTCCCATTGCTGGAAAACCTATCGTTCACCGTTTAGTCGAAGATATTGCTGGGGTTTTAAATCAAGATATCGAAGAAATCGCCTTTATCATTCACGAAAGTTTTGGCAAAAAAGTAGAAGAAGATTTAATCGCAATTGCTCAAAAGTTAGGTGCACGAGGAACAATATATTATCAAAATGAAGCGCTTGGAACGGGACACGCCATTATGTGTGCCAAAGACTCTTTGAGCGGACCAGCCGTTATTGCTTATGCCGACACCTTGATTCGTGCCGATTTCGATTTAGATCAAAATGCCGACAGCGTGATTTGGGTTAAAAAAGTAGATCAACCAGAAGCTTTTGGCGTAGTCAATTTAAACGAAGCAAATCAAATCATTGAACTAGTAGAAAAACCCAAGGAATTTGTCTCTGATCTTGCCGTTATTGGGATTTATTATTTTAAAGATGTAGCGGTTTTAAAAAACGAACTGCAATACGTGTTAGACAATAATATAATTCACGGCGGAGAATATCAAATTAATGACGGAATAAAGCAAATGATGGCAAAAGGCATGAAATTTGTACCTGGAGAAGTCGCTGAGTGGATGGATTGTGGCAATAAAAATGTAACAGTAGAAACAAACTCTAGAATGTTAGGTTTTTTGCACAACGATGGAGAACATTTAGTCGATTATGACGTTAAGTTAGAAAACGCATCAATAATTCCACCGTGTTATATTGGGCAAGATGTGGTATTGATAAATACAACAGTGGGGCCAAATGTTTCTTTAGGAAAAGGATGTCACGTTATTAATAGTTCGATAAAAAACAGTTTAGTACAAACTCACGCTCACATAAAAAACGCCAATTTAGACAACGCCATGATAGGAAATCACGCCAGTTTTGATGGTAATTTTACCAGTATTAGTATAGGAGATTATTCGGTGTTGGAATAGTATTTTATTTCCTGCAAGGTCTTTTTTTGACCTTGTAGGTATTCAAAAAACAATGAGAAAAACATTTTTCATAATTATCTTTTTCGTTTTGCTTTGCAATTCTGCAATTGTATTGGCACAAACCGAACCAGAAGAAATAAAATTGGACTCGGATAAATTTCAGGACTATTTTTATGAATCCCTATTGCAAAAAGGAATAGAAAATTACGACAAAGCTATAGTTGCATTGGAAAATTGTTTAACTATAAAACCTAATGATGCAACTATATATTTCGAAATAGGGAAAAATCAATTAGCCTTAAAAGACTATCGAAATGCTTATTTTTCATTCGAAAAAGCAACACAAATCGATTCGAAAAACAAGTGGTTTTGGGTAGGAATGTATGACGTGAATTATAAAACTAACGATTATAACCAGGCCATAATCACAATTAATAAACTTATAGAATTTGATCCAAAATACAAAGAAGACTTAGTTTCATTATACATGAATTCAAGGCAATTTGACAAAGCTTTGGCGCTTATAAATGAATTAAATGACAGTATTGGAAAAACAGAAAAAAGAGAATTTTACAAATCACAAATTTTATCGGAAGGGAAATATCAAAATGCAGAAATTGCCAATCTAATTTCTCAAATAAATAAAAACCCAAAAGAAGAGTCTAATTACCTGACGCTCATTCATTTGTACACGGTAGGCAATCAAGAGGAAAAGGCGAATGAGATTGAAAAAAAATTAGAAGTAGAAATTCCTACTTCTATTTGGGCGCAAGCGAGCGCTTTTAAAAATTATTTAGACAAAAATGATGCCCCAAAAGCAATAAATACAATGAATAATGTGTTGGCCAGTTCTAAAATTGATTCTAAAATAAAACATAGAATGCTCAACGAGTTTCTGATTTATGTTAATAAAAACCCACAATATTCAGCCGATTTAGAAAAAGCAATATCTTTTTTTGATACAGATAAAGAAGTAAATGTTTCCAAGGAAATTGGAAAATATTATTACAACAAGAAACAATGGGAAAGAGCCATTTACTATTTCGAACAAGATTTAAAAAAGAATTCCAGTCCAGATATTGAAACTAATCTACTATTGATTGAAGCTTATATTGAAACAAAAAAACCTGAATTTGCTGCTAGAAAAGCAACCGAAATGATTGAAATATTTCCATCTCAACCACAGTTTTATTATTATTCTGGCAAGTCTAATAATCAATTAAAGCAGTTTAAAAATGCAAAGGAAATTCTCGAAATGGGACTGGATTATTTAGTCGACGATATTCCTTTAGAAATTAATTTCAATAACCAACTTAGCGAAGCATACAATGGATTGGGAGATATTAAAAATAAAGAAAAATACTTGATGAAGGCCAATCAACTATTAAAAAAACAATAAACAATGAACAAATATCTTGTAATAATATTCGTAATTTTTCTAATTGGCTGCAAGTCAAAATCGGTATTGGTCGATAAGCCAAAACCAGAAACGGGCATAACTACGACTAACATAATAGAAAATTATTACAACAATAAAAATGAATTTTCTACATTATACATAAAGTCAAATGTACAATATACGGATGAAAAACAAACACAAAGTGTTACAGCAGAAATAAAAATTAAAAAAGACAAACTTATATTAGTAAGCATTCGGTTTTTAGGAATTACTATGGCCAAAGCATTGATTACACCAACATCAGTAAGCTATTATGAAAAAATAAATGGGGATTATTTTGAAGGTGATTTTAGTTCATTAAGTCAATGGCTGGGAACAGATTTAGACTTTAATAAAATTCAAAATATGTTATTGGGTCACGCAATAGATAATTTAAAAGAAGGAAAATATACTCAAACAGTTATGGACCAAACCTATAGATTAGATGCTATTTCGAATGAAAACACAAAAAAAACGTTCTATTTTGACAATCAAAATTTTAATATCAAAAAACAAGAAATCACACAAATCCTAGAAGAAAGAATGTTTCAAGCAGATTATTCAAATTATAAATCGTTTGGCGAAATAATTTTACCTTTAACCATCAATATTGATGCCTACCAAAAAAGTAAAAAGACAGAAATTAATTTGAATTACAATACCGTAACGTTCAACGAAGAACTTTCTTTTCCTTATAATGTACCGGATGGGTACACAAGAATTTTAATTAAGTAAATTTGCACAAATAGATATTAATATGCCAAAATTCCTCCTTAGTCTAATTTTTTTAAGTATGACTTCATTTTTATGGAGTCAAGAAAGTCCACAAGAAAAATTAGAACAGCGCAAAGCACAAATCCAAAAAGAAATTCGAGATAACGAAGTCCTGTTACAATCCGTTAAGAAAAAAGAGAAATCTGCCGTGAATGTAATTGTAATTCAAAGTAATAAAATTAAACTCAAAGAAAAACTGATAAACACCACCGAAAAGCAAACTAAATTGCTTGGAAACGATATGTATATTAATCAGTTGCAAATCAACAAGTTAAATCGAGAGCTCAAAGTTTTAAAAGAGGATTATGGCAATATGATAGTAAAATCATACAAAAGTCGTTCAGAGGAAAGTAGAGCAATGTTTTTACTCTCCTCCGAAAGTTTTCTACAGGCTTATAAACGAGCACAGTATATGAAACAATATACAAATTATAGAAAACTACAAGGAGAAGAAATAAAATCAAAATCAAGTCAGCTTGTTGATTCAAATGATAAACTTAATGTTCAAAAAACAGCCAAACAAAAACTAATAAATGAAAATGAAAAAGAACGAATTTCCCTTTTGAAAGAAAAAAGCGAACAACAAATACTTGTTAATTCAATCAAAAAGGATAAAAATAAAATTGCGTCGGAAATAAAGAAAAAGCAACAAGAATCAAGAGCGATAGACAGACAAATCGACAGATTAATTCGTGAAGCCATCGCAGAAGCTAATAGAAAAACGGCTGCAGAAAACGCAAAAGCAAATCCAAAAGCACCGGTTTCTGTAACTCCTATATCTTCATCAAAAATTGTATTAACTCCAGAATCAAAAATATTAGCCGATAACTTCAAGGCAAATAGAGGCAGATTACCATTTCCTGTTGAACGAGGTTTTATCTCTTTGGGTTATGGAGATCAACCACATCCGCAATTTAAATCATTAACTATTCACAACAGTGGTGTAGAAATCACAACAGAACAAGGAACAAATGCAAGAGCGGTTTTTGACGGAGAAGTTACAAGCGTACAACGAACAACTCCTGTAACTATAGCTGTGGTTATTCAACATGGAGATTATTTCACAGTATATCAAAACTTAAGTTCGGTAAGTGTCAGCAAAGGGGATAAAGTCAATAGAAAACAAAGCATTGGAAAAATAAGAACCAATGGCGAAGGAAGAACGATTATTAAATTTTTAATTCTACAAAACACCACCTATAACAATCCTCAAAATTGGTTGTCTATGTGATCGTTTTTGTAAATGAATTCAAAAACAGCCCTTTTATATATAAAATTGGGCTGTTTTTATTTTAAAAAACGGTTATTTAAATGAGTTTCTGCGAAAGCAAAAAATTATATTTATGGCGTTTTATTGATAATTTTCTATCAAAACAGGTTTGCATTAAAATAGTTTGTATTTTTATTAAAGAATACGTCTAATTTAATAAAGTAAATTTATTATGGCTGAAAACTTAAATCATACAAATTCTTCATTGTATAGCGAAGACTTAGCTCCAATAACTTCTGATAAAAGAACGTGGACCACTTGGAATTATGCTGCATTATGGATAAGTATGAGTTTATGTATTCCGACCTATATGTTATCAAGTTCGTTGATTGAAGGCGGAATGAATTGGTGGCAAGCCATTTTGACAATATTTCTAGGCAATACAATTGTCCTCATTCCAATGCTATTAAACGGACATGCTGGAGCAAAATACGGCATTCCATTTCCGGTTTTTGCAAGAGCAAGTTTTGGAACCAAAGGTGCAAATATTCCAGCATTACTTCGTGCTATTGTAGCTTGTGGTTGGTTCGGAATTCAAACTTGGATAGGTGGATTTGCAATCTTTCAAATGCTGCGATTATGGATCCCAAGTATTGAAACGGTACCTCAAGTTTTCCCCGATTGGTTCGGATTGCAAACTGGTCCAGCAATTTGCTTTATTCTGTTTTGGCTGTTGAACATGTATGTCGTTTATTTAGGTGTTGATAGCATCAAAAAATTACTAGTTTTCAAAGCCATTTTTCTTCCTGTGGCTGCATTGGCGTTATTGTTTTGGGCAATCAGCGCAGCACATGGTTTGGGACCAATTTTGGAAATAAAATCTAAATTCACCAATTCGGTCGATTTTTTCCATTTCTTTTTTCCTGCCTTAACAGGAATGGTTGGTTTTTGGGCGACACTTTCTCTAAACATCCCTGATTTTACACGTTACGCGACATCGCAAAAAGCGCAAATCAAAGGACAAATTTATGGCTTACCAACCTCCATGACTTTGTTTGCTTTTGTAGGCGTAGTGGTTACTTCGGCAACAGCAATTGTATTTGGAACAACCATTTGGGATCCAGTTGTTTTGGCTTCAAAATTTGACAGCAAACTATTGGTAAGCGTGGCAATGATTGCAGTAGCAATATCCACATTAGCAACTAATATTGCGGCTAATATTGTAAGTCCAGCCAATGATTTTGCTAATTTATCCCCATCAAAAATCGATTTTAGAAAAGGCGGCTACATCACAGGAATCATCGGTATTTTAATTTTCCCATGGAAATTAATCGCTGATCCAACAGGTTATATTTTTACATGGTTAGTTGGTTATTCAAGTCTGCTTGGACCAGTAGGCGGAATTATGATTGTTGATTATTATTTTATAAAAAAACAAACATTACTAGTCGATGATTTATACAATTCGAAAGGGATTTACGCTTTTTCAAATGGGTTTAACACAAAAGCAGTTTGGGCTTTGTTACTTGGAATTTTACCCAATGTGCCAGGGTTTTTAGCAACAATTAAAGTTGTTGATGCTACTGTTTTTCCACAATGGATAACAGGTTTGTACAATTATGCTTGGTTTGTAGGGTTTGGAATTAGCGGATTTATTTATTGGATTGTAATGAAGAAAAAATAAAATATTTCACCCACATAGAAACATAGATTTTAAGATGTGAAAGTAACACATAAAAACAATTTTTTTTCGCATAGCGCTACAATCTTTGAAAAGCAAAGCGCCTTTTCAATATTTTAAAAATCTATGTTTCTATGTGGTTGAAAAAAGTATCAAAAAATAAAATTATGTCAATACTAATTAAAAACGCAAGAATAATAACTGCAACCGATGATTATGTTGCCGATATTTTCATTGAAAACGAAACGATTTCAGCCATTGGCAAAAACTTAAAAGTTACTGCGGATACCGAAATAAATGCCTCCGGAAAACTAGTTATGCCCGGCGGAATTGATCCACACGTGCATCTCGACATGCCATTCATGGGAACCTACAGCAGCGACAATTACGAAACCGGAACACGTGCCGCATTGTATGGCGGTACGACAACCGTGATTGATTTCATTCTGCAAACGCAAGGAAAAAGTTTACAATCAGCATTAAAAGATTGGAAAAGCCGAAGTGATAATAATGCCGTTGGCGACTACAGTTTTCACATGGCAGTAACCGATTTCAATAATGAAACCAAAAAAGAAATTCAGCATTTTATAGAAGTTGAAGGCATCACATCGTTCAAAACATTTATGGCGTATAAAGGCGCTTTGATGATTGATGACCGTCAGATGATTGGTCTGATGGAAGAAGTAAAAAAGCATGGCGGATTAATCAATGTGCACGCTACCAATGGCGACATGATTGATTACCTGATCCAAAAACATAGAGAAGAAGGCAAACTTTCGCCATTATACCATTACTTATCGCAACCCGAAGTCACAGAAGCAGAAGCCAGCGAGCGGTTTGTAGATATGGCAAATTATACGGGTTGCCCAGGTTACATTGTACATTTAACTTGCGAAGGTGCTTTAAATGCAGTGCGAAATGCAACCCGAAGAAACCAAAATTTATTCGTTGAAACTTGTATCCAATATTTGATTTTGGATGCCAGTTTGTATGAACAAAACTTTGAAGGAGCAAAATGGGTAATGTCGCCACCATTACGCGAAAAGAAAGATCAGGAAACGCTTTGGGCGGGATTAAATCAAGGTTTGGTTCAGGTAGTCGCAACCGATCATTGTCCATTCATGTGGGAACAAAAACTGATGGGGAAAGACGATTTCTCCAAAATCCCAAATGGACATCCCGCCATCGAAAACCGTATGGAATTGCTTTTCAGCGAAGGTGTAAACAAAGGTAGAATTACCTTGAACAAATATGTTGAAGTAGCTTCAACTAATGCCGCTAAAATCTTCGGCATGTTTCCAAAAAAAGGAACAATCGCCGTGGGGAGTGATGCTGATATAGTAGTATTTGATGCGAATGAAAAGCATACACTTTCAGCTAAAACGCATCATATGAATGTAGATTACAGTGGCTACGAAGGTTGGGAAGTAACCGGAAAAGTAAAAACCGTTTTGCTCCGAGGAAAAGTCGTAATCGATAATAACGAATGTAAAGTGCAAAAAGGCTACGGTCAATTTGTAAAACGAAACAAAGTAGCAGGAAAAATTTAATTGGTTGTTGGTTGAAAGTTGTTCGTTGTCGGAAAGACAAGTTAACCATCAACCATCAACTATAAACTATCAACTAAAAATGGCGCGAATAGTAAAATCAGGCTTAATTCAATTGAGTTTAGCCAAAACAGAAGGCGAAGGAACCATTCCCGAAATCATGGAAGCCATGGTGCAAAAACACATTCCATATATTGAAGAAGCGGGAAGACAAGGCGTTCAAATCTTGTGTTTTCAAGAAATTTTTAACACGCCTTACTTTTGCCCAGGACAAGACAGTGCTTGGTATGCATCGGCAGAACCTGTTCCTGGACCAACAACGGAACGAATGCAAGTCTATGCCAAAAAATATGACATGGTAATCATCGTTCCAGTTTATGAAAAAGACCAAGCCGGCGTTTTATACAACACTGCAGCTGTGATTGATGCCGATGGAACGTATTTAGGGAAATACCGCAAAAATCACATTCCACAAACAGGTGGATTTTGGGAAAAATTCTTTTTCAAACCAGGGAATTTAGGCTATCCTGTTTTCCAAACCAAATATGCTAAAGTCGGCGTTTACATTTGTTACGATCGGCATTTTCCAGACGGAGCAAGATGTCTTGGATTAAACGGTGCCGAAATAGTTTACAATCCATCAGCAACAACCGTGGGTCAATCCCAAAATTTATGGAAACTCGAACAACCAGCACACGCAGTTGCCAATGGTTATTTTATGGGTTGCATCAATCGTGTAGGAATTGAAAAACCTTGGAACTTGGGACGCTTTTACGGAACGTCTTATTTTGTAAATCCGTTGGGTGAAATTTTTGCGACTGCTTCCGAAGATAAAGACGAACTTTTGATAGCTGAATTTGATTTGGATTTAATCGAACAAATCAGAAGCAAATGGCAGTTTTACCGCGACCGAAGACCAGAAACTTATGGCGAAATCACAGCGCCTTAATAAATATTTACAAACTTGTCATCCCGACGAAGGAGGGAACTCAGAGATTCTTCCTGCGTCAGAATGACAAAAATCATAAAACCAACCACAATATGAGTATAAAAAATAACCGTTTAACCACAGCTGAATATCAGGAGAATTTCACCGATATTCATCCACCTTTTGAAACAAATGAAGCGGCTTTAATCGAAGCCAATCGTTGTTTATTTTGTTATGATCCGCCTTGTATGAAGTCGTGTCCAACATCGATTAATGTTCCAAAATTTATCAAACAAATCACAACCGAAAATCTAAAAGGTTCTGCTCATACCATTTTTTCATCCAACATAATGGGAGCAGGTTGTAGCAAAGTTTGTCCCGTAGAAAAATTATGCGAAGGTGCATGTGTCTATAATTTAATGCACGAAACACCAATTCATATTGCAAAACTCCAACGTTATTCCACCGAAAAAGCCATGGCAAACAACTGGCAATTATTCGAACGCAAACCATCCACAGGAAAACGAGTTGCTATAATTGGTGCTGGTCCAGCCGGATTAAGTTGCGCTCATACTTTGAGTCGTGAAGGAATTGATGTAACAATTTATGAAAAAGAAAGCAAAGGTGGAGGATTAATGACTTACGGAATTGCAGCTTATAAAGTAACTCCAGAATTTTGCCAAGATGAGGTAAATTATATAACTTCTGTTGGAGGAATCGACATTAAATACAATCAAGAATTAGGAAAAAATATTTCACTTGATGAATTACAACGAAATTACGATGCTATTTATTTAGCTTTTGGAGTTGGATTAGCGCGTCAATTAGAAATTTCTGGCGAACATTTAGAAGGTGTTGAAGATGCCATAAAATTTATTTACGAATTGAGAAATAATGACTATTCCAAAATTGCAGTTGGCGACAAAGTAGCTGTAATCGGAATGGGAATGACCGCTATCGATGCTGCAACGCAAGCCAAAAGATTAGGAGCAAGCGATGTGACTTTAGTTTATAGACGAACTCAAGATGAAATGCCGTGTACGGATCACGAATTAAATATCGCAAAATTAGACGGTTGCAAAATCATTTGGTTGGCATCTCCAAAAGAAATCAAAGGTGAAAACGGAAAAGTAACGCAATTGGTTTGCGACGTCATGAAATTGGGTGAACCCGATGCTAGTGGCAGAAGAAGCCCAATAGTTTCTGGTGAAACATTCACTTTAGATGTTGATATGGTCATCAAAGCCGCAGGGCAAATGCCTTTCGAAACTTTAGTAAACAGTAATTCATTTGAAAACAATAATGGAAAAATTACTGTAAAAGACAAATCAGCAACCAATCAAAAAGGGATTTTTGCTGGTGGTGATTGTGTCAATGGCGGGCGCGAAGTGGTCGATGCAGTGCAAGCTGGAAAAGATGGAGCACATTCAATTCTCAAATACATATTGGGATCAACTTATATAGAAGAACCAAAATCAACATTTAATAATTAATAAAAAGCCACAGATTAAATGATTTTCACAGATTGTTTTAATATCTAAAAGAAAATCCTTTTAATCTTTTTAATCAGTGGCAAAAAAACTTTAAATAATAAAAATATGGCAGATATATCAACCGATTTTTTAGGCATAAAATCACCCAATCCATTTTGGTTAGCCAGTGCGCCACCAACCGACAAATTAATAAATGTAGTTCGTGCTTTCGAAGCAGGTTGGGGCGGAGTTGTATGGAAAACATTAGGCTCACAAGTTAAAAATGTTTCCTCTCGTTACTCTTCTGTAAATTATGGTGGAAAGCGAATGATGGGTTTCAATAATATCGAACTCATCAGTGATCGACCTTTAGATATCAATCTTAAAGAAATTTTAGAAGTCGTAAAAATGTTTCCTGATCGAGCCATGATTGTTTCGCTTATGGCAGACAATGATAGAAAATCTTGGCACGAATTGATTATGAAATGTGAAGATGCAGGTGCGATGGGATTTGAACTCAACTTTGGTTGTCCACATGGAATGACCGAACGCGGAATGGGAGCAGCGGTAGGTCAAGATCCGGCCATTGCCAAAATGGTGGTGGAATGGGTAATGGAAAAAGCAACGATTCCCGTGATTACAAAATTAACACCCAACGTACATTCAGTAGTGCCAACAGCTCGTGGCGCAGTCGAAGGCGGAACGAATGCATTGAGTTTAATCAACACCATTCAAAGTGTTACAGGAGTAGATTTAGATACTTTAGTACCAAATCCTTATGTGGCTGGAAAAAGTGTTTTCGGTGGTTATTGCGGTCCAGCTGTGAAACCAATCGCCTTGAAAATGTTAACTACAATTGCACAAGATGATGTCGCTTCACGAGTTCCCATATCAGGAATTGGAGGCGTAAGTACATGGAAAGATGCAGTGGAGTTTATGCTTTTAGGAGCAACATCAGTACAAGTTTGCACAGCAGCCATGACTCATGGTTTCCGAATTGTAGAAGATATGTGCGAAGGATTAAACAATTGGATGGACGAAAAAGGATTCGAAAAAACGACAGATTTCATCGGAAAATCGGTAGAAAAAATCACCCATTGGGAAGATTTGGATATCAATTACCATCACATTGCCAAAATAGATCAGGATAAATGCATCCATTGCGGACTTTGTTACATTGCCTGCGAAGATACATCGCACCAATCCATCAATGTGGATAGAGGCAATCCATACAACCATTACACCGTAAAAGAAGAAGAATGTGTAGGTTGCAATTTGTGTAAATTGGTTTGTCCCGTCGACGAATGCATCACTATGGAAGAACATCGAGTTGCTCCAGAATATGTAAATTGGAAAGATTGGCAAGCACAAGGATTACCTTTGAATAATCATTAAAATTTGGGCGTGACCCGAAAAGGGTCGGGCTTTCCGTTACAATCTTGTTGTTGTGAGCTTGCTTCGCAAGATCACAACAACAAGGATTTTCACTGCAATCCCTCACGCGAACTAACCGTACTTATAAAACTATAAAATGAAAATAAACGCAACCCGACTCCAACAACACTTCGAAGCCATGAGCTTAATTGGTAAAATTGGCGAAACAGGAACCTGTCGACCAGCACATACCGCGTTGGAAAAACAAGGATTCGAAATTGCTTCCTCGTGGATGCAAGCTGCTGGAATGACAACCCGCATAGACAATTTCGGAAACTTAATAGGAAGACTCGAAGGAAAAAATCCAAATTTACCCGTTTTAATCATGGGTTCTCATCTCGATTCACAACCTTATGGCGGACGATTTGATGGCGTAGCTGGTGTTTTGTGTGCTATTGAAGTCGTTGCAACTTTATCCGAAAACAACATCGTTCCCGAACGAAGCATCGAAGTCATTTCCTTTGCCGATGAAGAAGGTTGGCGTTTCAACAAAGGATTATTTGGTTCGCGAGGCATTTTAGGAAAACTAGAAGAAGGCGAATTACTACGCGCAGATAAAGATGGAATTACACGCGAACAAGCGTTAAAGGATTTTGGTTGTGATATTACCAAATTTAAGGAGTCAGAATACAAGCAGGGAAGTATTTTTTGCTTCTTGGAATTACATATCGAACAAGGTCCGGTTTTGGATATGGCAAACAAACCTATTGGTGTAGTTTCAGGAATTTCAGGACCATTATGGTGGACAGTCAAACTCAAAGGAATGGCAGGACACACAGGTTCAGTTCCTATGCCAATCCGTAAAGACGCATTAGTGGGTGCTGCTGAAATTATTGTGGCAGTCAATGAAATTGCTACGCAGATTCCCGGTGCGCCAACCGTTGGTACAGTTGGAACCATCAATGTTTTTCCAGCATCAAGAAATATTATTCCTGAAGAAGTAACGTTTACCGTTGACCTGCGCGACATTGATTTGGACAGAAGAAACCGCTACGAAATACAATTGCTTGATAGAATTGATGCTATTTGTACCAAACATCATTTAACCTACGAAATCTCTGAAGATACCAAAAGTGATCCGCGTTATTGTGCCAATTGGATTAAGCAAATTATTCATGCTGAATGTGAAAAATTACAACTAGACGCACCTGAATTAATGAGTGGACCATTTCACGATGCACTGGCACTTTCTTACGCCTGTGATTACGGAATGATATTCGTGCGCTGCAAAGACGGCATCAGTCATAATCCGTTAGAATATTCTTCCTATGAAGATTTGGCAATTGGCGCGAACGTGATGTTGGGAACCGTTGTTGGGATTTTGAATAGATAGGGAATAATAGTTAAACAATTTTCACGGGTTCGATACAATATTTAAATTGCAAAAAGGATGAAACAATTATGGCTGTTTAGTGTAAGGACATATATTAGAGCAGGATTGTTTTTTTATTTTAAAGAGATAAAAACTATTAATGCTCATAACATTCCTATAAACAAGCCGGTATTACTGCTTCCCAATCATCAAAACGCGTTGTTAGATGCACTCTTGATTGCCACACAAACAAAACGACCTGCCTATTTTTTAACTCGAGCAGGTGCTTTTAATAACCCGATTGCAGCTTCTATTTTAAAAAGTTTAAACATGTTGCCTGTTTATAGAATAAGAGACGGTTGGAAAACGGTATCTAAAAACAATTCTGTTTTTAAAACATGCAGTGAGTTATTACTTCAAAATAAATGTGTCGTTATTTTCCCCGAAGGCAGCCATAATATCAATAGAACTGTAAGAAATTTAAGCAAAGGATTTACTCGTTTAGTATTTGATACAATAGCTACAAATAAAGAATGTGATTTGCAATTGGTGCCTATAGGATTTAATTATATAAAACCCGAAGACGCCATGGATAGTGTTGCCATATATGTTGGTAAACCGTTACAAGCTAAAGACTATTCTCAAGGCGAAAGACACACAATGACACTGGCACTTAAAAACGACATGCAAAAACAGCTAAGTATATTAACCACTCATATAGACTCGGATTTTTACCAAGAAACAATTAATAAATTAGATACTCTAGGAGTTGACTATTTAAATCCAATAGTAGTAAATGAGTGTATTAATTCAGGGTTTACCATTTGTGAAAAAGAGCCGAAAAAAAAGCTAATATTACTTAAAAAAGGATTAAAATCAGCAATGATATTTACTTTATTTCCGCCTTATTTAATATGGAAATTTCTTGTTGAACCAAAAATCGAAGATATAGAATTTAGAGCTACGTTTAGATTTGCTATTGGCATAACTTTAGTTCCCTTGTGGTTGCTTGTGCTTTTTATAATAGTTACATTTATTATTAACATACAAGTTGCTTCTCTGTTAATTATAAGTAGTTTGTTAATTTCTTTATTAGCAGTAAAATTATAATTTTCCGATAAAGACAATAATAATTCTATAATCCAAAAAATAAAAAAAGGCTATCATTTCTGATAGCCTTTCTGCTTTTGCTCCCTCTCTTGGGCTTCCCGAAATCCGCTGCGCTACTTCGGGATGAACTTCTCGCCCAAAACAATAGGCATAAAAAAAAGAGTAACATTTTCATGTTACTCTTTTATTGCTCCCTCTCTTGGGCTCGAACCAAGGACCCTCTGATTAACAGTCAGATGCTCTAACCAACTGAGCTAAGAAGGAAAGTGTATTTCACTTTTAAAGCGGTGCAAATATAGGGCTTAATTTATTTGATGCAAACAAAAATTAATTTTTTTTAATTTTTTTTTATTTACCAACAATTGCCTTATAAATATCGTTTCCATTAGCAAATAAAAGCAATGAGATAAGTAATACGAAACCAACCATTTGGGCGTTTTCTAAAAATTTATCACTTGGTTTTTTGCCAGAAATCATTTCGTATAATAAAAACATAACATGTCCGCCATCAAGCGCAGGAATTGGCAATAAATTCATAACACCAAGCATAATCGACAATAAAGCCGTTATATTCCAGAAAACTTCCCAACTCCATGAGCTTGGAAAAATATTGAAAATAGCGGCAAAACCACCTACTTGTTTGTAAGCTTTGGTTTCTGGATTGAAAATCATTTTTAATTGTTTGCCGTAACCCAGCAATTGATTTTTCCCTTTTTCAATTCCAAAGGGAATCGATTCAAAAAAACTAAATTCTTGCTTACTTATTTTATAATAGCCTAATTTCTCTAGAGATTCTATATCTAAACCCGCCATTTGAACTCCTAATTTTCCTGCTGGATTAACAATTACTGGGATTTGTACTTCTTTTTGATTGCGGAGCACTACAGCAGTAATAGTTTTGTTTTTATGACTTTGTAAAACGGCTTTTAATTCATCAAAATATTTTGTTTTTTGTCCGTTTAGCGATACAATTACGTCTTTAGACAATAACGTTTTATTTGGAGATTCATCCGTAACAGCACTAACAACAAAAGGCATTCTAATAGTTACCAAAGGTGATTTTTCTTGTTTTGATAATTGATCTACAAAATCAATAGGCATTTTGATAGTTAGTTGCGCTCCATTTCTTTCGATAAGAACTTCCTTTGCCATAATGATTTTCATGTTGATGTCATTGTCAAATTTTACAATTTGGTCACCATCACAAGAAATGATTTTATCTCCAGTTTTAAACCCAGCTTTCAGCATTGCTTTATTTTCAATCAAAAGACCGTCTTTCAAATCTGCATTGGCAACATACGTATCTCCATAAGCAAAAGCCATCCCAATGTAAATAACAAAGGCCAAAATAAAATTAACCGTTACACCACCAAGCATAATTATTAATCGTTGCCAAGTTGGTTTAGAACGAAATTCCCACGGTTGTGGCGGCAATGCCATTTGTTCTTTGTCCATGCTTTCGTCAATCATACCCGAAATTTTGACATAACCACCAAGTGGCAACCAGCCAATTCCGTATTCGGTTTCGCCAATTTTCTTTTTAAATAAGGAATATTTAATATCAAAAAACAAGTAGAATTTTTCTACTCTAGTTTTAAATAATTTTGCAGGAATAAAATGCCCTAATTCGTGTAGTATGATGAGTAATGATAAGCTCAATAAAAATTGAGAAAGCTTGATAACTATTTCCATTTTTTTGTCATTGCGAGGAGCGAAGCAATCTCATCCTCTTATTAATTTAATTTTATAACGCACAAAAGTAAGGTTTTCTATTTTAGTTCCAAAGGTTTACTTTTATGCCAGACTATAATTATTTGTTAATAATTGTGTCATTTCCTTTTTTAGTTAGCAAGTTGTCCATTATTTTTACTCAAATTATAACAGTTATGCAAAAAATAAAAACCTCATTACTGTCTTACGGAATGTCAGGAAAAGTATTTCACGCCCCATTTATTGCCCTTCATCAAGGTTTTGAACTCGCTGGTTCATGGGAAAGAAGCAAAAATTTGATACAAATAGATTATCCAAATGCGAAAAGTTATCCAACTCTCGAATCGATTTTAGAAGATAAAACCATTGATTTAGTAATCGTAAACACGCCAGTTGAAACCCATTTTGAGTATACTAAAAAAGTACTTCAAGCCGGAAAACATGCTTTGGTCGAAAAAGCATTTACCACAACACTCGCCGAAGCACATGAATTAGCAGCTTTGTCCAAAGAAAAAAAATTAAAACTAGCCGTTTTTCAAAACCGAAGATGGGACAGTGATTTCAAAACGGTCACCAAAATTATTTCGGAAAAATTATTGGGCCAAATTGTAGAAGCCGAGTTTCATTTTGACCGTTATAATCCTAATTTAAGTCCAAAACAGCATAAGGAAACTGCCAATTCTGGTGCGGGAATTCTCAAAGATTTAGGCCCACATTTAATCGATCAAGCTTTGTTTTTATTTGGTTTACCCAAAGCTGTTTTTGCCGATATTCGCATCACACGACACGGTTCACTAGTTGATGATTGTTTCGATATTTTACTCTATTACGCTGACTTTAGAGTCCGACTCAAAGCAGGATTTTTTGTTCGAGAGAGTATTCCGGCTTATATTATTCAGGGTACAAAAGGCTCTTTTTTAAAATCCCGTGGCGATGTTCAAGAAGAGGATTTAAAACTAGGAAAAAAAACCAATACGAAAAATTGGGGAAAGGAATCCGAGGAAAACCAAGGATTATTACACACCGAAATCGACGGAAAAATCATAAAAGAAAAAATCGAAACTCTTGCGGGAAATTATTACGATTTTTTTGAAGGTTTACACCAAAGTATTACAAACAACACCATCGAACCCGTAACAGCTCAGGAAGGCGCAAACGTCATGCAAATTATTGAAGCTGCAATTCAAAGCAACACAAAGAAAATCGCAATAAATTTATAAACAATAACGATGTAATTTTCAACGGATTAGTTCGCTTTTCAAAAAAGTAGCTGGTTTTTTGTAATTTTGATACATCAAATTTTTAACTTCATCGGTTTTGATAAATCTAAATTTTATAAATTGGTTTAAAACCAAAGCAAAATATAAAAAAACCTATAAAAATGCCAAAGCGTCGTACCTCAATAGAGTTCGTTGGGCAGTTTCGATGTTTTATTTTGGTTTGGGATTGTGTTTTTCCACTTGGGCAAGCAGAATTCCCGACATTAAAACCGCATTGCATCTTGGTTCAGGCGATTTAGGACTTATTTTATTCGCATTACCCGTTGGACAATTGCTTGTTATGCCTTTTTCAGGAAAATTAGTAACCCGTTTTGGGAGTCATCGCATACTTTTTATAACCTTATTTTTTTACGCTTTTAGTTTGACAAATATTGGTCTCGCCACAAACTCTTGGCAATTAGCATTGGCTTTGGTGCTTTTTGGAATTTTCGGGAATGTATGCAATATCGCCCTGAATACTCAAGGAGTTTACGCCGAAGTTTTGTTCAAAAAAACCATAATGGGTTCGTTTCACGGCACGTGGAGTTTTGCGGGATTTACAGGAGCATTTGTAGGTTTAGGAATGTTAGCACTGCAGCTTTCGCCTTACATTCATTTTATAATAGTTGCAGGAATAGTGATTTTGATAATGGTTTTTAATTATAAATTTTTAATTAAAGCAAAAGAAACTTTGGTAACCCAAAAAAAGAAATTATTTACAAAACCAGACAAAGAGTTGATCTGGTATGGTGTAATTGGATTTTGTTGCATGGCCAGCGAAGGCGTTATGTTTGATTGGAGCGGCGTTTATTTTAAAGATGTGGTCAAAGCTCCAGGTGCTTTAGTTATTTTGGGCTACACTTCGTTTATGATTATGATGGCAAGCGGCAGATTTCTAGGCGATGGATTAATATATAAATTTGGCAAACGCAAAGTCCTACAGATTAGCGGAATCATGATTTCTATTGGGCTTTTCACATCAGTGTTTTTCCCGTATTTAATTCCGTCAACGCTTGCTTTTATGGTTGTTGGGTTAGGTGTTGCCTCTGTGGTTCCAACACTTTATAGTTTAGCAGGAAAAAACAAAACCGTTCCTCCAGGCGAAGCTTTGACCATAGTTTCGAGTGTTAGTTTTTTAGGATTTTTATTAGGACCACCAGTTATTGGTTACATTGCAGAACTATCGAGTTTGCGATTTTCATTTGCATTTATTGGCATTTTTGGGTTTATGATTGCATTGATGGTTTCAAAAATTAAGGAGATCGAGTAGTTTTATAAACCCACAACTCTTTAAAGTACCTAGCAAATCACTAAATTTGCATTCTTATTTAAAGACATGTTAGAAAAAGAAACAATAAATTTCGAAAAAACCGCAATCGTTGGCATCGTTACTCAAAACCAAAGTGAGGAGAAACTAAAAGAATATCTCGACGAGTTGGAGTTTTTGACTTTTACAGCTGGTGGTGAAGTGGTAAAACGTTTTTCACAAAAAATGGAACGACCTAATCCAAAGACTTTCGTTGGAACCGGAAAAATAGAGGAAATTCATCTTTTTGTAAAAGAAAATAACATCTCGACCTTAGTCTTTGATGACGAATTATCACCTTCGCAACAAAAAAATATTTCCAAAATTATCGATTGTAAAATCTTGGATAGAACGCATCTTATTTTGGATATTTTTGCTCAAAGAGCCGAAACTTCGTATGCGAGAACACAAGTAGAACTCGCACAATGTCAATATTTATTGCCCCGACTTTCCGGAATGTGGACACACCTTGAACGCCAAAAAGGAGGAATCGGAATGCGTGGTCCAGGAGAAACAGAAATAGAAACTGACAGACGAATTGTTCGGGATAGAATTGCTTTACTAAAAGAAAAAATCAAAACCATCGATAAACAAATGGGTGTGCAACGCGGCAATCGTGGTGCTATGGTTCGTGTGGCTTTGGTAGGTTATACAAATGTTGGAAAATCAACTTTGATGAATGCCGTTGGTAAAAGTGATGTTTTTGTTGAGAACAAACTTTTTGCAACTTTAGACACAACCGTTCGAAAAGTGGTGATAAAAAACTTGCCATTTCTGCTTTCGGATACGGTAGGATTTATTCGAAAATTACCCACACAATTGGTAGATTCGTTCAAAAGTACGCTTGATGAGGTTCGTGAAGCTGACTTATTATTGCACATTGTAGATATTTCGCATCCTGAATTCGAAGATCATATTGCATCAGTAAATCAAACTTTATTGGATATAAAAGCCAACAATAAGCCCGTGATTATGGTTTTTAATAAAATTGATGCGTACAAACATTTGACCATTGATGAGGATGATTTAATCACCGAAAAAACACCTCGACATTTCACGCTTGACGAATGGAAAACCACTTGGATGTGTCGTGTAGGCGAAGAAAACGCCTTATTTATTTCGGCTACACAAAAAGAAAATTTCGAAGAATTTCGGGAACGCGTTTACGAAGCCGTGAGACAAATTCACATTACACGATTTCCATACAACAAGTTTTTATATCCAGATTATAAGGATGCAGTGGAGAAGGAAGAGTAATAATCCTCTCTCTAACTCTCTCCAAAGGAGAGGGAAAAGTAGTCGAAAAAAATCAATAATTTTGGCTTTAGATTTTTGAAAATCATGTTTAATTTTGTCATTCTGACGCAGGAAGAATCTCATTTTTTGCTCACGTTTGTTGGGATTCTTCCTGCGTCAGAATGACAAATAGGAGGTTATTTCTTGTGGTAATTCCGAGGCTTCGGTTCAAACCAAAAATTGCAACTATTCAATTTTAAAACCCAAAATTAACACCCAAACCAAATACTTCTCGAACTTGCACCGCTTTCACGGAATTGTCGTCATAAATGGCTTGCAGAGCAACATTGGCGGACAAGTATTTGTTGATTTTCATAACCAAACTCATTTGGTAGTCAATATCTATATTTTGTGGGTTTTCTAAATAATTAGAATACAAATTCAACCGGTTTTCAATCGACACATTCGTCATCACATTTACTTTGTAATAACCTGAAATACTGGCTCCAAATTCAAAACGAGACGTATCGCCTTGTTGTACTCCAAATGAAGGGACGAATTCAGTAAAATGATTGTGAACTAGAATCATTTTTGCAGTTGCTGGCGCAAAATTGACGCTTACATTATCATTTTTTTTCCACAACATTCCCGGTCCAAATTGAAAATAAGCAGGCGAGAAAAAATGAGAAAGCCGAACTGCATTTTTGTCTAAACCAGCGTCCATTTGTGTTTTGAAATTAAAAAACACAGAATAATACCAATTCCCTGAAGCTTTCTTGCCCCAAAGCGAGTTTAATTCTAATCTATCATCCGTTTTTGCAGTTCTTTCGGCGTCTTTTATTTTGGTTAAACCGTAAGCCACAATCAGCTTGTTGTCCCAAACTACACCATCTTTTTTATAATTGAAATCATAATTAATATCAAAATTTCCAGCAATGTTTGAAGTACCGCCAGCCAACCATTCTTTGTTAAAAGCTGATTGGTTCAATAGTAAAGTAAAAGTTCCTTTTTTTGTCCAAAGTTTCGTGGTGTCTTTTACAACTTCTTGTGCCTTTACAGAAATCAGTATCAATAAAAATGCGGAAGTTAGAATTATTTTTTTCATGTTTTTAGGATATGTTGTTTCGCAAATATACTAAAAACAGTTAAATAGCAGGAAGTACTTTTTTTAGAAAAAAAAGAAATTTATTTTTTGGAAGCTTTAAAAAGCGGCACAGCTGAACAGGCTTCGCCATACATGATACTTCTTGCAAAAGGCTGTAAATAATGAGCTGCCAAGACATAAGCACGCATTGGCACCGGTTTTTTAGAACAACCTTTTATGATAACAGGCTTGTTTTCATAAACCGAATAATCAATTTTAGAAAGCAATTCTTCGTATAATGACGCTTCTAAATCTTCTTGGTTTCCGTTGATAATTTTAGTAGCAAAAGGCGCTAATTGAATCGCGACCAGAATCGAAGCCCAAGCTGGAACAATAGCATCTGTCCCACAATTGATGGCTACATATTGTCCTTGATATTGCGCCCAATTGTGATTTTTTAGGTGTTCTCTAAAGTCTTTTTCTTTTAATAAAAAACCGTCTAAAAGCCAACCAGAAATATCTATTTGCGCACGTATTCCTTTTGGATAATAATCTTCGAGATCGAAAACTTCCAAAACGCTATTGGCAACTTTATTTACAATTTCTTCCATATAAAAGATTAGTGGTCAGTGGTCAGTTTTTTAGTAATCAGCGAACGAACTAAATACTGAACACTAAACACTTTTTTTTAAAGCATTCCCAATTCTAGTTTTGCTTCTTCGCTCATTAAATCCTTGCTCCATGGTGGATCAAAAGTGATTTCAACTTCTGCATCTTTTACATGTTCGATAGATTTTACTTTTTCTTCGACTTCTCGAGGTAAACTCTCTGCAACTGGGCAATTTGGCGAAGTCAATGTCATTAGGATTTTTACTTCGTAATCGGTATTGACCATGACGTCATAAATCAATCCTAACTCGTAAATATCTACAGGAATCTCTGGATCGTAAATGGTTTTTAGTTTTTTTACGATAGATTCTCCTAATTCTGCGGTGTTTATTGTAGTTTCTTCCATTTTTATTTATTTCTCATTAAAAATTTAAAATAGTATAGACTATTCGTAATTATAAAATTTTAAAGTAGTTGTATAGTGCAAGGATATTATTTTTTCAATTCCAAACTCATTGTTAGAAAACACATCACCTGGAGTAATTTTATTAATACAATTTTCGTTTAATAAAACTAAATTATTATAAGTTGTGTTATCAATTGTAAACTTATATATCCCTGTTTTTTTATCGTTATCAAATAGTATACTTCTTAACTGTGAGTCAAAATTTTGGACATATTTAACTGATGGGTAATCTATTTTTATAGATTTTTCATTGTAATTAATCGATACAGAATATTTAAAAGAATAATAATTCTCGTTTAAATATTTTTTAAATATTTCCTTTAGACCAATATCACTTCTAGTAATCTTTAATTTTGTTGTGTTTTTTTTCACATCATGTATGCCAATGATTTTTTGAGTATTGTGGTATAATGTGCCTACAAGTTTCTTTTTGTCTTCCTTGGAAAGGGTTATAAAAGAAACAAAACCAACCTGAGTTTTTGCATCAACGGGATTCGTTTTCAGCGTATATTTCAAATTTGGATAATCAAAAGCTAATAATAAGGTATCAGCGTAAACGCCATCCTGATCAACATAATAATTAGATTTTTGTTCATACTCAAATTTAATTTTAGAAAAGGTTACAGGCGCTTTATTTTGAGAAAAAACAAAGTTTACTACTAGTAATATTCCTAAACAAAATTTACTCATGTCAGCTAAATTAATTTTGTGTGTTGAATGCCAAAGCATACATTTTTATATTCTTTATCATCGAAACCAATCCATTGGCGCGGGTTGGAGACAAATGTTCTTTCAGTCCAATTTCGTCAATGAAATTCATATCTGCAGCAAGAATATCAGTTGCTTTCTGGTTTGAAAAAGCTCGAATTAAAATAGCAATGATTCCTCTGGTTAAAATGGCATCACTATCGGCGGTGAAAATAATTGTATCCTCATTTCGTTCCCCTTTAAGCCAAACTTTTGATTGGCATCCTTTAATAATATTGTCATCGGTCTTGAATTCCTCTTTGATTAACGGAAGGTTTTTCCCCAAATCAATAATGTATTCATAACGCTGCATCCAATCATCGAACATCGAAAATTCATCAACGATTTCGTCTTGTATTTTTTTTATTGTCATAGTATGCTGAATTGATTTCAGTATTTTTTTTCTGAAATTGAAATTAATTTTTTTACAAGTTTGTTTATTTCTTCTGGAGGATAACCGTGGTCAAAACTGGTTGAGTCATAAATTGTATCTTTAGTCGAAATTTTTAAATTTGCAATTGCAGCACCATCATAAAAACGTTTTTCGGTCGGTGCTTTTAGCGTTGCTAAATTCTCTAATTTAACGGTTTCAAAACAATTAATAAGTTCTTTCCAGTCCGTATCAGAAATTTTTCTTCCTGCTGGCATTTCAACTTCATTTCTATTTTTAGAAACTGAAATCATTTGATTTTGCACACTTATTTTTTTATAAAAACCTCTTGTATTAGCTGTGTATTCTATAATTGTAGCTTTTATGTCGTTTTTATTTTGACCGCTACAACTTTTACCTAGAAAAAAACTCAATAAAATCACGGTGATTATTTTCATAATAAATTGGTTTAGGATAACATTAATTTTGCTTTTTTAACTGCATCGACCATCAAATCTATTTCTTGTTTGGTATTATAAAACGAAAAAGATGCACGAATTGTACCCGGAATTTTATAAAAATCCATGATGGGTTGTGCGCAATGATGCCCAGTTCTTACGGCTATTCCTAATTTGTCAATAATTGTACCAATGTCATAAGGATGAATTCCTTCGATATTAAACGAAATCACAGAAGTTTTTTCTTTGGCTGTGCCAAAAATACGCAAACCTTCGATTTCTAATAATCGTTTTGTACCGTATTCGAGCAACTCTAATTCTTGTTGTTGAATGTTTTCAAAACCAACGGAATTCAAATAATCTATAGCGGTTCCAAGAACGATTCCTCCAGCGATATTAGGTGTTCCGGCCTCAAATTTATGTGGCAAATCAGCATAAGTAGTTTTCTCGAAAGTAACCTCTTTAATCATTTCGCCTCCACCTTGATATGGGGGTAATTTATTAAGCCAAGCTTCTTTTCCGTAGAGAATCCCAGTTCCTGTTGGTCCACATATTTTATGTCCCGAAAAAACATAAAAATCGCAATTTAATTCTTGAACATTCGGTTTGAGATGGGGAACAGCTTGAGCACCATCAATCAAAACCGCTGCACCAAATTCATGCGCTTTGTCAATCATATATTTAATGGGGTTGATGGTTCCCAGTGCATTCGAAATATGATTAACGGTTACGATTTTTGTTTTATCAGAAAGCAATTTATCATATTCTGCCAGGATTAATTCTCCGTTGTCATTCATCGGAATTACTCGCAAAATTGCGCCAGTTCGTTCGCACAACATTTGCCATGGTACAATATTGCTGTGGTGTTCTAATGCGGAAACTAGCACTTCGTCGCCCGGTTTTAGTAGCGATGCAAAACCATTTGTAACTGCGTTTATTGCATGAGTTGTTCCTGATGTAAAAATTATTTCGTGAGCAAACTTTGCATTTATATGATGTTGAATTTTGCCACGTGAAACCTCGTAAGCATCAGTCGCTAATTGGCTCAAAGTATGGACACCGCGGTGAATATTAGCATTGATTTCTTGGTAATATTTTGATATGGCATCAATTACAATTTGTGGCTTTTGATTGGTTGCTCCATTGTCAAAATACACTAATGGTTTCCCATTTACAGTTCGGGAAAGTATTGGAAAATCGGCTCTTATTTTTTGTATGTCTAACATCTTATTATTTAGAATTTTTCTAAATACAAAAGTAATATATTTGAAATGACTTTTTCGCAAACATTTGTTAATAAATCAGAACATTTCTTAAACCATCTAGGGCATTTATGGTCATTTAAGCTCGTTTCCGTTTTTCTTATATTTTCTTAAATATTTTATTTGGTAAATTTTCTTAAATTGCCTGTTCTTGTAATTCTCTTTTTATGAAAAAAAGTTTTAAAATTCTTGGTTTAGCAACCGTACTGTGTTTAGTATATTTGGTTTACACCAATTATCCTAAACTAGATATACTTTGTGGCTTTTCGGCCAAAAGTATGGCTTCAGGACATTTCATAGACAATCGTTCGCAAGAAATGATTGAAAAAAGCGACAACGATATTCCGTTAATCACTTTGGCAAAATATGCAATTAACGAAAACAAGAAATATACAATCGCATCAGTTTATGGTTTAAATGAGCGAAAAGCCATTTACCGCGTAGGTTTGGGTGTAACTTTAATCAACGATGATTTCGATGTTTCGAAACCCTATCAAGTCCCAAAACGAACAAAACTTGTCAATAATTTACCGTTTCCTTACGGAAATAACGAACCGAAGGACACGGTTTTTGCAAATGTTGATTATTCAAAACTGAAAAATGCAGTTGCTTTTGCTTTTGATAAAAAAGGAGAATTGAATAAAAGAACACGGTCGGTTTTAGTAATTTATAAAGACAAAATCATTGCCGAAAAGTACGATACCGGTTTCAATAAAAATTCAAAAATATTAGGTTGGTCCATGACCAAAAGTATTACCGCAACCTATTTTGGAATACTTCAAAAACAAGGAAAATTAGATGTTAATAAACCAGCTCCAATTGCCGATTGGAAAAACGATGACAGAAAAAACATTACCATCAACGATTTACTGCACATGAATTCTGGTTTAGAATGGGACGAAAAAGACGATGCAATTTCCGATTTGACTAAAATGCTGTATTTGTCCGAGGACATAACACGTTCACAACTAATAAAACCGGCACAATATAAACCCAATACGCACTGGAATTATTCTTCAGGAACATCAAATTTATTAGCTGGAATTTTGAGAAATCAGTTCAAAACGCACCAAGAATATTTAGATTTTTGGTATTCGGCTTTGATTGATAAAATTGGGATGAACTCCATGCTTGTAGAAACAGATATGGCAGGAAATTTTGTTGGATCTTCTTATGCTTGGGCAACAACACGAGATTGGGCAAAATTTGGTTTGCTGTATTTACACAACGGCAATTGGAATGGAGAACAACTTTTTGATGAAAGTTGGGCAAAATACGTAGCGACTCCTACGAATACTTCTAACGGAGAATACGGGGCACATTTTTGGCTTAATGCTGGCGGAAAATATCCTGATGTTCCTCGTGATTTATATTCCGCAAATGGGTTTCAAGGGCAAAAAGTATTTATAATTCCATCACTAGATTTAGTAATTGTTCGTATGGGCTTGAAAAAAGGGGAAGGACTGGATTTGAATGCTTTTTTGAAAGGAATTATTGGGAGTTTTAAGAAATAAAAAAACCCGACAGGTTTTTAAAACCTATCGGATTTGAAGTTTTAATTACAGACTTTATAAGTCAAATCCAATTTTCACGCCTAGTTTTGTGGCAATAATCTTTGTGATTCGTTGTTTGAGCTCTGGAATTTTTATGCTTTCGATTACCGCATTCGAGAAAGCGTACATCAATAATGCTTTGGCTTCTTTTTTTGGAATTCCGCGCGATTGCATATAAAACATGGCGGTTTCATCGAGTTGTCCAATGGTGCAACCGTGAGAACATTTGACATCATCAGCAAAAATTTCTAATTGTGGTTTGGCATTGATGGTCGCTTTGTCGCTCAACAAAATGTTATTGCTTTTTTGAAAAGCATTTGTTTTCTGCGCTTCTTTTTCTACAAAAATCTTTCCGTTAAAAACGCCTGTTGAACGATCCGAAAATATTCCTTTGTAATCTTGGTGGCTTTCGCAATTGGGTGTGGCATGTTGAACCAAAGTATAATGATCCACGTGTTGCTTGTCGCCAATTATAGTAATTCCGTTGAGGTTGCTTACAATTCTTTCGCCAAAATGATAAAAATTCAGGTTGTTTCTGGTCAGGTTTCCACCAAAACAAAACGTGTTTACGGATGCAATACTTTCTTGTTTTTGGGAAACATACGTATTGTCAATCAGGTTGGCTTCGAGGTTGTCGTTTTGAATTTTATAATAATCTACGATGGCTCTTTTTTGCGCAAAAATCTCAGTAACTGAATTTGTTAAAACTGGTCCCGACTCAATTCGGGATTCATTCAAACTTTGATGGCGTTCAATGATTTGCACATGAGAGTTTTCGCCAACAATCACCAAATTTCGTGGTTGAACCAAGAGTGCAGCTTCAGATCCTGTAGAGAAATAAATAATTTCAATTGGTTTTTCGACTACTTTACTTTTAGGAATATTAATATAAGCACCTTCATTGGCGAAAGCCGTATTGAGCGACGTTAAACTCTCGTCATGATTGGCAATTTTATTAAAATATTCATCGATAATCATTTTGTATTTTGGTTTGTTCAATGCCGATGACATCAAGCAAACATCCAACTCATCATGAGTAGTCGAGGAAAGAAACGAACTAAAAACACCATCTACAAAAACAACTTTGTAGGTGTCAATTTCGTGAAGAAAGTATTTTTTCACTTCCGAAAATTCAATTGAGTTTTCCTTTTTTGGAAAAACCGAAAAATCATTTTTCAGAATTGTATTCAGCGAAGTATATTTCCACGCTTCTTCCTTTTTTGTTGGAAAGCCTTTGGATTCAAAGTTTTTTATAGCCAGAGTTCTCACATCGTGAAGTTCAGAGTGAACATCCACACGTTCTTCAAAAGCCATAAAAGACGATAGTAATTTTTCTTTCAATTCCATTTTAATTCTCTGCTTTAATCCAATCGTATCCTTTTTCTTCTAACTCGTGTGCCAGTTCTGGACCACCGCTTTTTACGATTTTACCATCTAATAAAACGTGTACAAAATCTGGAATTATATAATCTAACAAGCGCTGGTAATGCGTAATTACAATTACGGCGTTGTCTTGACTTTTTAGTTTATTAACACCATTTGCCACAATTCGAAGCGCATCGATATCTAGACCAGAATCGGTTTCGTCAAGAATGGCGAGTTTTGGTTCTAGCATAGCCATTTGAAAAATCTCGTTACGCTTTTTCTCACCGCCTGAAAACCCTTCGTTTAATGAACGGGACAAAAACTTTCTGTCAATTTCTAACAACTCTGATTTTTCACGAATGAATTTCAGCATTTCGTTGGCGGGCATTTCGTCTTTTCCTTGTGCTTTTCGGGTTTCGTTTATGGCAGTTCGCATAAAGTTGGTTACAGAAACTCCGGGAATTTCTACAGGATATTGAAAAGATAAGAAAACGCCTTTGTGTGCACGTTCTTCTGGCGCTAAATCAGCAAGATCTTCGCCGTCTAGAACTACTGAACCGTCTGTTACTTCGTAGTTTTCGTTACCTGCAATCACTGCCGAAAGCGTGCTTTTTCCAGAACCATTTGGTCCCATTATGGCATGAACTTCGCCAGCGTTTACTTGGATATTTATTCCTCTTAAGATTTCTTTATCGCCTATTGAGGCGTGAAGGTTTTTTATACTTAACATAATTTTTTATATAAAATCTAATTCTATTTTTTCTGTTTCTATAAATTTGTCTGCGTTGAAATGTCTGTCACCAAGATATTTCATTCCTAAATAATCCGCTGTTTTTCTAAATGGGATATAAAAGTCAAAATCAATTTCATTGTCGTGTGAATTTGAAATCACTGCTAAGCTTTTACTTCGAAGTTGTCGTCCAGTTTCTTTTTCGATTCTAATTAAATCCGAAAAACGATCAAAAAACACTTTTATTATACCGCTCATTGAATACCAATAAACGGGTGTTGCAAAAATCAAAGTGTCATATTTTTCAATAATGGATTTTATTAAAGGCAAAAAATCATCGTTTCTGTTTTTACTTTCGTAATCGTAATAAGAAAACTGATAATCGTTCAAATTAATTATATCAATATTAAATTGCTTTGCAATTTCATTAACTATTTTAGTTGTGTTGCCATTATTTCTTGATGAACCGACAATAATTACTTTACTATTTTCCATTAATTCTTATTCGTAATGACCTTTTAATGAAATAATACTTAAAATATTTACAGTATTTTCGTCTATAATTTCATAAATAATTCGATGTTCCTGATTTATTCTCCTTGACCAATAACCTGACAAATTATGTTTTAAAGGTTCTGGTTTACCATTTCATTCCTACGGATGAAGCTGAATATCTTCGATTAAAGCAGATATTTTATTCATTATTGCTTTATTCCCAGATTTTATCCAAAAATTTAAATCTGCTTTAGCTTTACTTTAAAAATCTATTTGCATAATTCTTTCAATTCTTCCATTGACATTCTAATTCCTTTCCCATCTTTAACTTCTTTTGCGGCCTCCAAAATTTCTTTTACAAATTCTGGATTATAGGGTTTCTCTTCTTTTTCAATTTCAAAACCTAATGATTTAGCCAATGATTTCAACACTGGTAAATCTTTTTTCTTTACGTTTTTTAGAATGAGTTCCATACTATTTGAAATTTAGTATTAATTCTTCAAATTTATAAAATATTACCCAACTGAACCTTCGAGTGAAATCTCCAATAATTTCTGCGCTTCCACGGCAAATTCCATCGGCAGTTTATTCAAAACTTCTTTACTAAAACCATTTACGATTAAAGCAATGGCTTTCTCGGTTGGAATTCCTCGTTGATTGCAATAAAAAACTTGGTCTTCGCCAATTTTACTAGTAGTGGCTTCATGCTCAATTTTGGCCGAAGGATTTTTGCTTTCGATATACGGAAAAGTATTGGCGCTGCAATTGTTTCCCATTAATAACGAATCGCATTGCGAAAAGTTTCTAGCGTTCTCTGCTCTTGGACTTATTTGAACCAAACCACGATAACTATTGTGTGATTTTCCTGCCGAAATTCCTTTAGAAATAATGGTCGATTTGGTGTTTTTGCCCAAATGAATCATCTTGGTTCCTGTATCGGCTTGTTGAAAATTATTAGTAACCGCAATCGAATAAAATTCGCCTACAGAGTTGTCGCCTTTCAAAATACAAGAAGGATATTTCCAAGTTACAGCCGAACCAGTTTCTACTTGCGTCCACGAAATTTTTGCGTTTTTCTCACACAATCCTCTTTTGGTTACAAAATTAAAAACCCCACCTTTTCCTTCCTTGTTTCCAGGATACCAGTTTTGAACGGTCGAATATTTTATTTCGGCATTGTCTAAAGCGATGAGTTCTACCACTGCGGCATGCAATTGATTTTCATCACGACTTGGTGCGGTGCAACCTTCGAGATACGAAACATAACTTCCTTCGTCTGCAATCAGCAATGTTCTTTCGAATTGTCCAGTTCCAGCTTGATTGATTCTAAAATAAGTAGAAAGTTCCATCGGGCAACGAACGCCTTTTGGAATATAACAAAAACTTCCGTCGGAGAAAACTGCGGAGTTCAAGGCTGCATAAAAATTATCTTTTTGGGGAACTATTGTCCCTAAATATTGCTGTACTAATTCAGGATGTTCTTTGATGGCTTCGGAAATACTCATGAATATAATTCCTTTTTCGCCTAATGTTTTCTTGAAAGTCGTTGCTACCGAAACCGAATCGACTACAATATCCATAGCGACATTGTTCATCATTTTTTGTTCGTCGATTGATATTCCTAACTTTTTATACATTTCTAAAAGTTCCGGATCAACATCGTCTAATGATTTGTTTGGATCTATTGCTTTAGGCGCAGAATAATACGAAATAGCTTGAAAATCCGGTTTTGCATAATGCACATTTGCCCATTCTGGTTCGGTCATTAATTCCCAAGCACGAAAGGCTTCGATACGCCAATCGGTCATCCATTGTGGTTCTTCTTTTCGGTGTGAAATGGCACGAACAATATCTTCATTTAAACCAATAGGAAACGTGTCTGATTCAATATCAGTGTAAAATCCGTATTCGTATTCTTTAGTTTCTAGTTCGATTTTTAAATCGTCCTCGGTGTATTTTGACATTTTTTTATTTTATTTAACCCTTTCAGGGTTTAAAACCCTGAAAGGGTTGTTTTATAAGGAAAAACTTTCTCCGCAACCGCAGGTTCTACTCGCGTTTGGGTTGTTGAAAACGAATCCTTTTCCGTTTAAACCACCAGAGAATTCGAGAATAGTTCCTGCGAGATAAAGGAATGATTTTTTTTCAACGGCAATTTTTATATTATTATCTTCAAAAACTTTGTCGTTTTCGCCTATTTGTTTGTCAAAAGTCAAATCATAAGATAATCCAGAGCAACCACCAGATTTTACGCCTACTCGCACGTAATCTTCTGATGCGTCAAAACCATCGTCTTTCATCATATCGACAATTTTTTTACTAGCAGATTCAGAAACTTTGATCATTGTTATATTGATTTTGTCTAAATAAAGGACAAAGATAGTGCATAAAAACCTTTTTGCATAATTGAAGCCATTTTTATAACAAATCTTTAAATAGAAAAAATTGATATTTAGGTTTAGAATGCTTAAATTTGTGTAGCTATGAAATCGCCATTAACAAGCCGTTTGCGCAGGCAAACACCTATAAATAAAAGCGATACCATATATGACCTCTGATAAATAACTTTTGCATATATGAAAAAGAATAAAAAGCCAAATATTCCAGCGTTCCTGCTATGGGAATACGATTTAGAAACCTTTAACTACGACAAATCGTATAAAATTGTTATTGAACGTATTCTACAAATGGGAACTATAAACGATTGGAAAGAAATGATGGGGTATTATCCATTAGAAAAAATTTTAGAAACCATAGAATGGTCTGCGCAATTAGACAAAAGAGATAAAGATTTTAGTAAATTCTTTTTAAATTCAGATATGCTTTATGCTGTGTAAAGACCCATTTATAATCAAACCAGAAACATTTACTTTAATTCAAGATTTGCAATCTTTGGATTTTTTAAAAGGATTTTATTTGGTTGGTGGAACAGCTTTAGCTTTAAAATTAGGGCATCGTAATTCAATTGATATTGATTTATTTACTCAAGACGAATTTGATGATGCTCAATTGATTGAAAATCTTTCCGAGAAATATAAAATAAATCTAGTTTATAATAGGAGAAATACAATAATATGCTCCATAAATGAGGTAAAAACGGATTTTATTCGTCATAATTATCCATTATTAAATGAGCCGATTTCTGAAGAAGGAATTACCTATCTTTCTTTGGATGATATAGCTGCAATGAAGTTAAATGCAATAGTTAATTCAGGCAAAAGAGTAAAGGATTTTATTGATATCTATTTTTTACTCGAACATTTTTCTTTGAATCAAATGTTATCTTTTTATGAAACTAAATACCAACATTCTAATAAGATGATTCCACTTCGGGCGGTTAATTTCTTTGAAGATATTGATCCAAATATTGACCCACCAATTCTAAAAAATTCACTTCCGTTTTCTAAAATTTCTAAACGAATAAACGAAGCTATTTTAAAAGGGAACAAAGTATTTAACGCCAAATAAATGAAACTCTACCCAATAGAAACCGGCAATTTCAAGCTCGATGGCGGTGCCATGTTTGGTGTTGTGCCAAAGACAATTTGGAATCGAACTAATCCAGCCGATGCAAATAACTTGATTGATATTGCCGCAAGATGCTTGCTTATTGAAGACGGCAATCGCCTGATTTTGATCGATAACGGAATGGGAAACAAGCAATCCGAGAAGTTTTTTGGTTACTATTCGCTTTGGGGAACACATTCTTTAGACAAATCATTGGCGGAATACGGTTTTCATCGCGATGATATTACGGATGTTTTTATGACACATTTGCATTTTGACCATTGCGGCGGAAGTGTGCAATGGAACGCAGCCAAAACCGGTTACGAAGTTGCTTTTAAAAACGCAAAATTCTGGACTAACGAAGACCATTGGAATTGGGCAACAAAACCCAATCTTCGGGAAAAAGCGTCTTTCTTATCCGAAAATATTTTACCCATGCAAGAAAGTGGACAATTGCATTTTATCAAAAGTCCAGAAAGTGATTTTGTCGAAAAATCAGAGCTTGGTTTTGGGGTTTTCTTTGTAAATGGTCACACCGAAAAAATGATGATTCCACACATTCAATATCAGGATAAAACCATTTGTTTTATGGCGGATTTAATTCCAACAGTTGGGCATTTGCCTTTGCCGTATGTTATGGGATATGACACCAGACCATTACTAACAATGCCTGAAAAAGCAAAATTTCTTACTGCCGCTGCCGAAAATAATTATTATCTTTTCCTAGAACACGATGCGCACAACGAAATCATAACGGTCGAACAAACAGAGAAAGGTGTTCGAATGAAAGAGCGGTTTAGTTGTGAAGAAATATTGGAATAAGTAATATAGATTTCCCTAACCCAAATTTTCCAGCATATCAACCGTCATACTTTTTAAATCAAATTCGTGATGCCAATTCCAATCTGCTCTAGCTTGAGAATCATTGATACTTGCAGGCCAACTATCGGCAATTTTTTGACGAAAGTCAGGTTTATACGAAATGGTAAAATCAGGAATGTGTTTCTTGATTTCGGAGGCAATTTCAGCAGGAGTAAAACTCATCGCGGCGAGATTATACGAAGAGCGGATTTTGATTTGTAGCGCTGGTGCTTTCATTATATTTATGGTTGCAGCTATAGCATCATCCATATACATCATGGGCATTTTGGTTTCAGACGAAAGGAAACATTCGTATTTACCATCGCTCAACGCTTTGTGATAAATATCAACTGCGTAATCCGTAGTTCCACCACCAGGAAGCGTTGACCAACTAATTAATCCCGGATAACGCACGCTTCGAACATCAACACCAAAGATATTATGGTAATATTCGCACCATCTTTCCCCAGCTTGTTTGCTAATTCCGTAAACCGTCGTGGGTTCCATAATGGTGTATTGTGGCGTATTTTCTTTAGGAGTTGTTGGTCCAAAAACCGCTATGCTCGAGGGCCAGAATATTTTTTTTATTTTCTTGGCTTTCGCCAAATTTAATACGTGAAACAAGGAATTCATATTCAAATCCCAAGCAAATGCAGGGTTTTTTTCGGCTGTTGCCGATAGTAAAGCTGCCATCAAATAAATATCGGTGATGTGATGTATTTCTACCAAATGTTCGATCTGGTTAAAATCAAGCGCATTGACCACTTCAAAAGGGCCAGAATTGACTACATCATTATTCAATTTTCGAATATCCGAAGCAATGACATTATCGATTCCGTAGATTTCTCGAAGTTTATGGGTTAGTTCTGTTCCTATTTGCCCGCAAGCACCAATAATTAGTATTTTAGGATTCATTTAAATGATTTTTGAAATACAAAGATAACGATTTCGTAAATAGCAAAATTT
The DNA here is from genome assembly GCF_031409475.1 of Flavobacterium sp. Lineage (GTDB taxonomy): Bacteria > Bacteroidota > Bacteroidia > Flavobacteriales > Flavobacteriaceae > Flavobacterium. The sequence goes on from NZ_JANNXH010000027.1 coordinate 33,884, forward strand.
TGTTAAAAATGTAATGAATTTAGAAAAAAAGCATTCATAATCTGTAGTAAGTTCTTAACATTTTAATTTTTAAAACCTAAAAAACACTTCAAAGTTGTTAGATTGTTATTATAATCAGTACAAACGCCTTTAAAAAAGTTTGCCACAGATTCATTGATTTTATAAAGTTGATATATTTGTGAAATCAATCCACACTATTTTAGTTTTAAAATCTGTGAATCTGTGGTTGCTATTTTCAAAAGCATTTGCTCTGTTATTCTAACTCCGTAATTCGTAATTGTAAATTTACTTTGTAACTTTGCAATCTAATAAAATGAAAATGAAAATTAAATTAGTACAACTCTTAATGGTTTTTTTTGTTGTCTATTCGTGTAAAAATGAAGATGAAATTCGATTGGCTGAAAATTTAAAAGACACTCAAAAAAAGGAACTAATTTTTGCAAACATCAATAAAGGATGGATTTTTAATGCCAATCCTATCAATGCAACAGCACAAAAAAACACCTTGTCTTGGAATGAATGGCGATTGTTTTTGAGAGAATTGGCTCAAAAACCTAAAAAAAATATCGGCGCTTTTCAAAAAAAAGCAACAGAACTTTCTATAAAAGCAATGGTATTAAATGAAAATATTCCAGAAACTTTTAATACGCCTCAAATAAAAGCTAGAATTGCCACACTTATTACCAAAGTAAAATTGTTAGATTTATTTATCCACTTGGATGCTATTCCCGATCAAAAAGTAATACTATTAGTTACACAAATCAATGAAGAACTGGTTTCTTTGCAAATGCAAATGGATAAAATTGTTCAAAAAAGCTTGATTCCGCTAGAAGAAGGCGAATCGGATTTATTAAAAATGTTAGACACCGCAAGAGCAATTCCAAATGTAAAACCCGACCCAAATATACCTCGCGTTGAGTAAAGCTACTTTATTTTCGATCTACGATAATTCATCAAAAACAAAGCAAATTGTCGAGAACCTAAAAACAGTTGGACAAAAAATCCATCTGAACGACTTGATAGGTTCTGCTTTTTCGTTTGTGGCGCAATCGCTTTTCAAAAAAACCGAAAAGCCGTTTTTAATTATCCTAAACGACAAGGAAGAAGCGGCGTATTATTTGAACGATCTAGAGCAAATGATTGGTGAACAGGATGTACTGTTTTATCCTGGTTCCTATCGTAGACCATATCAAATTGAAGATACCGATAACGCCAATGTTTTATTGCGTGCCGAAGTCCTGAACCGCATCAATTCCCGCAAAAAACCTGCAATTATTGTCACCTATCCCGAAGCGCTTTTCGAGAAAGTGGTAACCCGAAAAGAGTTGGATAAAAACACTTTAAAAGTAGCGGTTGGCGATAAAGTTTCCATTGATTTTATTAATGAAGTGTTGTTTGAATACGAATTCAAAAGAGTGGATTTTATTACTGAACCGGGCGAATTTTCGGTTCGTGGCGGAATAGTCGATGTGTTTTCCTTTTCGAATGATAATCCATACCGAATTGAGTTTTTTGGTAATGAAGTCGATAGCATCCGAAGTTTTGATGTAGAAACCCAATTGTCTATCGAAAAAAAGAATAAAATCACCATAATTCCTAATGTCGAAAATAAATTCTTTCAAGAAAACCGCGAAAGTTTCTTGGAATACATCAACAATCAGACAATTATTTTTATTCAAGATACCGATTTGCTTTTTTCTAAATTGGATAAACTTTTTGCCAAAGCCTCCGAGATTTTCGAAAATCTGAATGCTACTGTTAATCATGTTGAACCTAGCCAATTGTTTTTGAATCAGTCGGAATTCATCAAGAAAAGTCTTGATTTTTCGATTGTCGAATTGGCATCTATACCCTTTTTTGTCATCCCGACAAAGGAGAGAACTAAATCTTTTGATTTTTACATTAAACCGCAGCCGTCGTTCAACAAACAATTTGATTTGTTGTTGAATAATTTGAACGACAATCATTTTAACGGGTACAAAAATTATTTGTTTTGTTCCAATGATGCTCAAGCGAAACGCTTTCACGATATTTTTGAAAGTTTGGATGAGGTGAATCACGAAAGTATTCGTAAACAGTATCATACAATCGTGTTGCCTATTTATCAAGGATTTATAGACGAGGAAAATCAAATTGCCTGTTATACGGATCACCAAATTTTTGAACGTTATCATAAATTCAGTATCAAAAGCAACGTTTCGAAGAAGCAAAATATCACGCTAAAAGAATTGACGACTTTGTCCGTAGGCGATTATGTGACCCACATCGATCACGGAATTGGGAAATTTGGCGGTTTGCAAAAAATACAAGTCGAAGGTAAAACTCAGGAAGCAATCAAGCTCGTTTATGCCGATAATGATATTGTGTATGTGAGCATTCACTCGCTGTATAAAATTTCGAAATATACAGGAAAAGACGGAACGCCGCCCAAAATTTACAAACTCGGTTCGAATGCTTGGAAAATTTTAAAACAAAAAACCAAAGCAAGAGTCAAGCACATTGCGTTCAATTTGATTCAATTGTATGCCAAAAGAAAATTAGAAAAAGGATTTCAATTTGCCCCTGACAGTTATTTGCAAAACGAATTAGAAAGTTCCTTCATCTATGAAGATACGCCCGACCAAACTAAATCAACTGCGGAAGTAAAAGCCGATATGGAAAGCGACAGACCAATGGATCGATTGGTTTGTGGCGATGTAGGTTTTGGAAAAACAGAAGTGGCGATTCGTGCGGCTTTCAAAGCCGTAGACAATTCGAAACAAGTCGCTATTTTGGTTCCTACAACCATTTTGGCGTACCAACATTATAGAACTTTTACCGAAAGGTTGAAGGACATGCCCGTTTCGGTAGGTTACTTAAATCGTTTTAGAACTGCCAAGCAAAAAGCCGAAACGTTAAAACAATTGGCAGAAGGAAAACTCGATATCGTCATTGGAACGCATCAATTGGTCAACAAAAATGTAGTTTTCAAAGACCTTGGTTTGTTGATTGTCGATGAGGAACAAAAATTTGGTGTCAACGTAAAAGACAAACTCAAAACTATTGCGGCTAATATTGATACGCTGACTTTGACTGCAACGCCAATCCCGAGAACTTTGCAGTTTTCGTTGATGGCAGCACGTGATTTATCTGTGATTACAACGCCTCCACCAAACAGATATCCTATTGAAACTAATGTAGTTGGTTTTAGCGAAGAGTTGATTCGGGATGCTATTTCGTATGAAATTCAGCGGAATGGTCAAGTTTTCTTTGTCAATAATCGAATAGAAAATATCAAAGAAGTGGCAGGAATGATTCAACGATTGGTTCCCGATGCTCGAGTGGGAATTGGTCACGGTCAGATGGAAGGAAGCAAACTCGAGGAATTGATGTTGGCTTTTATGAACGGCGAATTCGATGTTTTGGTGGCGACCACGATTATCGAAAGCGGATTAGACGTTCCTAACGCAAATACTATTTTCATCAACAATGCCAATAATTTTGGCTTGTCTGATTTGCACCAAATGCGAGGTCGAGTTGGGCGGAGCAACAAGAAAGCATTTTGTTATTTTATTTGTCCACCCTATTCTGCGATGACGGATGATGCTCGAAAACGAATTCAAGCTTTGGAACAATTCTCGGAATTGGGAAGTGGTTTCAACATTGCGATGAAGGATTTGGAAATTCGTGGCGCAGGAGATTTATTGGGAGGTGAACAATCGGGTTTTATTAACGAAATAGGTTTTGATACCTACCAGAAAATTATGAACGAAGCCATCGACGAATTAAAAGAAAACGAATTCAAGGATTTGTATGAAAACGAAGATAGTGGAGTAGAGAAAGAATATGTAAAAGACCTACAAATCGACACCGATTTTGAATTGCTGTTTTCAGACGAATACATCAATAACATTTCGGAACGATTGAGTTTGTACAACGAACTGGGTGCTGTAAAAAACGAAGAAGAATTAGTAGTTTTCCAAAATAAATTAGTTGACCGTTTTGGTCCGATGCCACCACGAGCCTTGGCTTTGATGAATAGTATCCGTATAAAATGGATTGCTACAAAAGTGGGAATCGAGAAATTAGTAATGAAAAAAGGTAAGATGATTGGCTATTTTGTAGCGGATCAAAATTCAGATTTTTATACCTCGAAACGTTTTCATCAAGTGATACAGTTTGTCCAAAAACATACTAGTATTTGTGTTATGAAAGAAAAACAAACTCCAGCGGGATTAAGACTTTTATTGACTTTTGATAATGTAAAAACTACGAGGAGAGCTTTGGAGTTGATGGAGATGTTGGGGAAGTAAATTTTTTTAAAGCTTCCAGACTTTTAAAGGCTGGAAGCTTTGGTAACTGTAAGTAATTTTCGAGTATTGAAGTTTTGGAAAACCTACTCAATAATCAGACCTTCAATTTCATCTAAATTCTGGTTTATAGAATGATAGTATTTAAAATTCTCCAAATCATTAAAAGATTCTAAAACTCTATTTCGTTGCAATTTTGTGTCTTTTGTAGAAATAATTGTACCATAAGAAGTCCAAGGATATTCTACAATATTTTCTGTGAATCTATGATGTACAGGATTATTATGGATGTAAAAAATTAGCTTTTGAAAATAATTTTCAGAACTGACGAGCTTTCTTTTAAAGTTTTTCTCAAATAAACTTCCAGTTCGGTTATAACGTTTATTCATTGCTAGAGTATAAGCGTTGAATAAATTTGAAAACTGTTTTGATGCGTTGACAATCTTTGGTTTATCGGTTGAAGAATACTCTAATTTTGTTGTGTCGATTTCATTTGTTTCTTTGATATAAACCAGAATATGAAAATGATTTTTCATTAAACACCAAGCAAAAGTCTCTGCTATTGGGTCAATATATTTTTCGTAAAGTTTTAAAAAATGATTGTAGTTTTCATTTTCATAGAACAAATCTATTACGTTATTTCCTCTATTGTATATGTGGTAATATTTGCCATTTTCAAGAGGAATTGGATTCATAGTTAATTTGTTTTTATTTTAAAGCTTCCAGCCTTTTAAAGGCTGGAAGCATTGGTATAAAAAGGCTGGAAGCCTTGTATTGTAGATAATATTTCCTAATTCTTCAAATCCTTAATCACTTTAAAAGCAACGTCTACTTCATCTTCACTGACTAAAATCGTAAATTCGTTTGAAGTTGAAATTACTTCGTTGATGATGATTCCTTCCCAAGCCAAACGCTGAAAAATGAAATAATAAATTCCCGGTACAACGATGTTTTCTTTGGGTAATTTTACCGTTATAGAAGCCAGGTTTTCGAGTTTTTGAATCAATTTTTCGTTTGCAAAATGTTTGTCAACCAGATGATTGACACTGTTGCTTACCACGATATTGGTTTCGTTTACGCCACGAGATGAGGTATAAAAAATATCTGTCAATGTGTTGATTTCAGTTATTAAATCAGCTTGTTTATTCAAAACGGTTTCTGATACTACAAATGTATAATCGGTCAGTGCAGAGCGAACGGTGATCTCGCCAATGTTTTTTATGACTTTATTAATTTTGTGATTAAGTCTAAAATCGAGTTCTTCGGTTAGTCTCTTTAATGCCATTACAACAGCGCCTTGTTTTACTTCTTTGCCAAATTCAGACTCCAATTCGACCATAATGTTTCTGGATAAGGAGGTTAAATTGATTATTCCAAGAGACAAAGCATTTAGTAAGAAAGGCTTTGTTTTGATGTAATTTTCTACAATTGAAGATACAGTTTTCATAATGTTGCGCTTTAAAGTTTTTTAATGGTTATAAGTAATCTAACAAAAAACACCACAAATATAAATAAAAAAACAATTTGTTACAAATACAACAAGATTTTTTATTTTAAAAATGATAAAAGGCATTTTCTAAATGTTCGATTGCAAAGGATTTGCCCTCTTTATGAACTGCAATAATATCAAAACGGACTTCGATATCTAAGTCATTCGACAGCACATATTCGTTAACTGCTTTTACGAGAAGTTGAATTTTTTTAGGTTTTACAAAATCTTGCGGCAATCCAAACTCTATCGAAGAGCGTGTTTTTACCTCGACTATGGCTAGTGTATTTTCTTTTTGAGCGATAATATCTACTTCGGCTTTCTGGAAAGTCCAGTTGGTTTCTAGAATTTTGTAACCGTTTTTTTGGAGAAATTCAACAGCTAATTCTTCTCCAAGTTTTCCTAATTCGTTGTGCTCTGCCATTTTTTTTAACTAATAAATAAGCCTTATTCAAATGTTAATTTGCTCGAATTTTTATTAATTTCTAATGATACTGTGCTGCCCATAATCAAGGTTCGATTGTCATGAATATGTCCAGCTGGGAAATTATAAAGAATAGGAATGTTGTATTTTTGGGTTACATCCTGAATAATTTCAAGTGCATTTTTACCCCAAGGAATATCGTTGTCTTTCATGTCTGACATGGCACCAACAATTATTCCTTTGATACTATCAAGACAACCATTTCGTTTTAAATTCATCATCATTCGATCAATGTGATATAAATATTCGTCTAAATCTTCCAGAAACAGTATTTTATTTTCGCAATTTATAGCAGAATTCGAACCTAATAAACTGTATAAAATAGATAAATTTCCACCAACTAACTCGCCAGTAGCTTTTCCTAATTTATTCAAAGAATTTGGTGCAATTTCATAGGATAATGGTTCTCCAAACAAAGCAATTCTTAATGAATTTTTAGCATCAACCGAAGCTTTTGGAACACTTATGGGCATAATTCCATGAATGCTTTTGTAACCCATTGTATTGAGATGGTTGTGAAGCACAGTGACATCGCTAAAGCCAATTATCCATTTTGGGATTTGCTTAAATTTAGTAAAATCTAACGCATCAATGATTCTCACCGTTCCATAACCGCCACGAACACACCATATCGCTTTGATGTTTGGATTATCAAGTTGGGCTTGTAAATCTTGTGTGCGTTGTTCGTCAGTTCCAGCTAATTGATTGTCGTCTAATCCAATAGTTTTTCCAATCACAACTTTTAAACCCCAACTTTGTAGTAATTCAATTGTAGGATTAAGGTTGTCAAAAATATTTTTTCTGGCTGTAGCCAATAAGGCAACGGTGTCTCCTTTTTGTAAATAAGGTGGTGTTATCATTTGAGTTTGTGCTTGTACATGAACTGATTGTAAAACAAAAATAAGGATTAGTAGTTTATAAAAAACGGTATTGGAAACTATATATTTTATCGATTTAAGATCCATGTTTTATTCCACTATAATTTTTTTAACCACTGTTTTATTTTCACTCCTAATTTTGGCAAAATAGATTCCTGGTTCAAAATTGATATCAAGTTTAGTTTCGCCGGTGAAGGAAGCTTTTAATACATTTTGCCCAATCGTATTATAAATTTCTATTGTTGCCATTTCGATTATTCCAGAAATTGTAATTGTTTTTTGGGCAGGATTTGGATAAACAGAAACATTCAAATTTATAAAATCATTAGTTGCTAAATTCGAATGCCAGACTTGACCCGCATTTGCACCCCAAATATAATTTGCCAACTCAGGGTAATCAATAAATGGATTCCTATTTACTTGCCAAGTGTAAATATAATTATTTCTATTCATTTCAAAATCATCCGAAGAATCTAATGCATTCCATAATAAAAGCGATGCTAAATCTCCGAGTTGACCTACTGTTGTATCAGCAATATCTCCGTTTACCACGCTCAAAGCATTATACCGAATAGCCATATAAAAAACAGCACGCGCCACATCGCCTTTCCACGAACCCATAGTTCCGGTTGGGCCATTATATCCTGTTAATCCATAATCTTTATTGCTGCGCAAACTATTTTCAGGACCATCTTCTGCTCGTAGATGATGTGCATCGGCATGACCGGCAAGAATATCATTTGCATTTGTAGGCAACCAAATAGTTATGCCATCGGCAATACTCGAAGTTCCATCAGTATAACCACCACGAGATTGCGGATAAATATGTTCGCGGTTCCATTTTCCGGTATTTATTCCAGTTTCTTGTACCTCTAATTTCGACCGAGCTTGTTCTACATACATGAGCCAAACTTGGTTGCTGTTCAATGGATTTTGATCCGCTTTCATTAAAATCTCTAAAATATCACCATAATTATGGGCATGAACGACTGCTGGATTTGCTATAATATCTTGAATTGCTTGTTTTAAAGCATTACCCGAAAGTCCTTCGAGTGAATCATAATAGCCCATTGGAGCTGTGCTAGAAACAATTCCGTGAGTTGGATTTAAAGGGGTTCCAAATGGAGCAACAGTAAAATCATTATCAACAATTCGGATTTCTATAAAATCATTTAGTCTATTATAAAGCGGTGGTAATGTGCCAAATCTTATTGTTGAAACTTCATCACCTTCGTCAAAAACATCATCAATAAGTGTTATTGTTGTTGAAAAACTTTTAGAACCAGCAGGAATAAAAACTGTTGTATTGCCCGTAAAATCAGCTGTTGTAAACGAAGAATTATTTAAAGTGAAACCAAAAGTTAAATCTGCCGTAACATTATTTTGTGTGGTAAATGCTATAGAAAATGTATTTCCTTCAGTGTATTGTGCTGTATTTACTGAAATTGTTATTCCATTAAAAGCAATCCCACTTCCATCATTATTAACACTAGGTGTTGGTGTTTTTATTTCATAGGTTCCATCGTTTTTTCGTTGTATGGATTGTGTAGTTTGGAGGTTATTTTGACCTTCGTTGATTTGAGTTGTAACTCCCAATAAACTCATTAATTGAGTAGCATCAGCATCGTTTGTATCATAGACCAATACATCTATTAGATTCAATGAAGTTGCGGTTGAATTATTTGGAAAATCAGAGGAGTTTCCCAAATATAGTGCAACACCATCTGGGCCATTTTGAAAAATATTATCTGGTAAAAACTTAGTTGGCACTGGCGAAACTAAACTATTTCCTATGACTAGTATTCCATTTACATCCGTAGTGAATCCATCTAAGTCAACCACATAGTAGCTTTTATTAATCAATGTTCCTGTACCGTTATAAAGTACTAATACATAGCCATCAAGCGGAAAATTTGGGACAGTTGATTTTAATTCTATAAATTCCTTATCATCTGTACTTGGTGTATCGCAATCCAGTTCGTTTATGACCACTTGACCAAAGCCAAAGTAAGCGAAAAGTAGAAAAGATAGAGATAAAAAATGTTTCATGTTTTAGAGAATTATATAATAATAGTAATCCCAAAAAAGGCTTCTATTTTAGAAGCCTTTTTTACATTTATTTTATAAAATTAATTTACGGTAATGTTATCCAGTTGCACAGTTGTTGTTACGGCTGGCGATGCAGCAGCATTTCCTGTATATTCAAACACAAAAAATCCATTTCCTGTTACAGAAGTCGGAATAGTATAGACTCCACTGGATGTAAAACTAGTACCATAACCTGATGTTGGCGATGTTGGGATGTTAAAACTAGAAGTAATTTTTACCATTTTTGAAATATCAATAGCGCTTCCTACAGTGTAATTTGTAGCTGTTGCATAGTACACATTTAAAACGGCACCATTCCAAAACCCCATATTTGATTTAAACGACATAGTATTTGCGAGAGTTAAATCTACGGGAACAATAAAATAGGATTTATTTATTCCTCCTGATCCAAAAGCGGACATTTGTATGTATTTATTTGAAGAAAAACTTTTTATATCCCAATATCTTGAACCCACAAAAGCATCATTAATATAGCTAGGAAAGCTTGCTCCAGAAGATGTAATTGCGAAACTTTCAAAAGTTTCCGTAAAAGCACCTAAATATTGTAAATTAGTTCCAACTAAAGGTAAATTGTAATCTACCCTAGGATTAGGCATATTGACATCACGTTCTGTACGAAGTACAATTTGATAGGTGGAATTATATCTAGCCAAAACACCTCTTATTTTTCCTTTACCTGTAGCTACTTTATAACCCGCAAAATTGGCAAATCGGCTCGTTCTTACGGTTAAAGTATTTGTTCCATTTGTTATAAAAACACTAGAGTCAAAATCATCGTTACGGTTAGAGTCAAATGTTCCTCCAGCAGCTTCATCTGTAAACTGTACATTGTCAAACTCCACCAATGTATTCAAATAAGCATCGCCTACTTGAGCTAGAGTAATTTTATGTACTATTGCATCCTCACTTACTACATCACATGAGGGAATAAGATTATTTTTATAAACCAACCCGGATAATCTGTCTACTGCAAATATATCTGTTGGTGGTGCTCCAAAAATCAATCCTCTACCAAAACTGGTTGGGTTTGCATATGCCAATCCTTTAAGTTTTAAAAACACTTTTTTCCCTGGTTGTAAGTTTTTCGTATAGGCATTTACTTCATCTAATGAAAGGTTAAATCCTTTAGAGCCATCAACGGGTTGAAAGTACATGCTTTTATAAAAATTTCCACCTTCGTCACTAGAAATTACATAAGCTTCTACAACATCATCAGCTGTATAGGTTGCAGTAGCATTTGTAGCTATGGCATAAATATCGGCGACTTCCTTATTTTTTGTTATTACTGGACTAATACATGTGTCTTGAACAGGAGTGTCAAAAGTATCATTTACACAACCAGAAATGAGGGTTGCAATTAGTGTAAGGCAAATTAAATTTTTAATTAAATTTTTCATAATTTTTTTTTAGAAAGTGTAATATATATTTACCATATAGGTTCGTCCATAACCGTAAAAATATTTTGGTGCAAAAACACTTGCGCCGCTACTTTGATGGTCTTCAAATTCTTGTCTGTAAGTAGCATTTCTTGATTGCTCGAAACCTCCTGTTTTGTAGGTGATATCTAAAACGTTATTTACCGTTGCAAATAGACCTAATGTTTTTCCGTTTATTCGCCAAGATTTTCCACCTACCAAATTAAACAACAAGAAAGAGTCAAATCTTTCTTGTTTTAAATAACTATCTGCCAAGTCTTGATCAATAGTCAATCCTGCATTATCAGTTGAAGTATAGAAATTATCAGTTCTTAATATGGAAGACACATCGAGGAAATTATCGGCTAAATAATTAGCATTTGCCCCAATCCACCAGAATTTAGGATCTCTATATTCAATCCCTACAGAGTAGGCTTGTTGTGGCATTCCAGATTGTCTTAATCCAGCTAATTTAGTTTTACCATAATCGGTTACTGTTGCAGAAGCATCATTAGTTATGCTTACATTTGGATTATTGGTTAACTTATATTCGCCATAAGCAGCTACACCAGTAAGTTTTATTGTAGAGGTTATCTGGTATTCTAATCCGGCTTCAATTCCTTTATTTCTTTTGTTTAAACCGGTTAAAACTTCGGAGACAAAGGCACCGTTTCCATTACTGCTAACTGCATCAGCATAATAAAAATTGATATCAGTAACATTCAACGTTTCAGAGAAATATCCAGTGAAACGCGCTTTGAATTTTGGGGCTTTAATAATGTAACTCAAATCAAGACCTTTTATGGTTTCGTTTTTAAGATTTGGAACAATATAATTATTCACTCGAGAATTTGGAAAAACATCTCTAGAGTTTGGTGCTTTGGTCATATATATACCATTAAAATCAATGAAATTTCTACCGGTTAATTTATAAGTTGCGCCACCTTTAAATCCAAAATTATCAAAACTTATTTTTTCACTTTTACCCAATGAATTTGTTGGATAGTAACCGTTTTTATAAAGTCCTTCTCTTTGATAACTAGAACGAGAAAAAGTTTGTGCTAAATAAAAATCAACTTTATTGTAAACAAATTTAAATTGTGTAAAGGCATTTAATTTTGTAACATCTATATTGTAATTATATCCATATTGATTTCCTACGCCAACTACTCTAAAAGGATTATTTAAGTCTGATTGTTGTTGGTCTTCATTTAAACCAAAAGTACTAATGTCTACAAAATAAGTTCCTCCTAAAAGATCAAGCATATTCTTGAAATTCTTTGTTTTTGAAATCAAGTAATTTGCACCTGCCGTCAATAAAACATTGTCAGAAAGTTGTGATGAAAAATTAGTGTTGAAAGTGGTAATGTTTTCGTCATTTCTATCTTCATAGAGCACAAACCGACTGCCGTTCGTGATGTTTTCGTTATTTATCCTATATATTTCACTCCAATTTAATTGGCGATTTTCTAGAAAATTAGATTTGGTTGTTGCCGCATTTGCTATGTTTTCAGTTGAGTTTCCGGTATAAACCCCATTAAAAAAAGAATTAGTGTAATAACTAGGTAATTTTCTATAATAGGTTGGGTCTGGATTGTCTGATTTTGTGTAATCTATTCTGCTATTTCCGATTTGTCCAAATTGATAAGAAACGGTGGTATTCAGATTTGTTTTAGGATTTATTTTCCAAAAATGGGACAACATAAATAATGGTTCTTCGGTTTTTTTAAATCTAGAATTTCTTTTTTCGCCCTCTTGATAACCCCAATACGAATTGTATTTTATCCCAGCTAAATCGCTTATTTCTTGTGTGTTTGGAGAGTTTTTGCCTCTTTTGTTTTGGGCATATATTGCAGTAAAATTTAAGCTTTGACTGTCGTTAATACGTTTTTCAACACTAGCAAAAAAAGAGTTTGCATCGTAATTTGTGCCTTCAAAATACCCTTCTTGTGCCCATCTTCTTGAACCCGAGACCACATAAGCCCAACCCTCTTTATTCATACCGGAGGCATGAGTAGCCATCGTTCTGTAATTATAATTAGTATTTGTAGTAAGAAAGGAAACCCTTGTTCCTGGTCTATAAATAGAGGCTCTGGTATTGATCTCTTGTGTTCCAGCAATTCCACCGAATGCATAATCAGAAGGCGCTGAACCATTTGTAAATTCTTGATTACGAGTGGCATCATTCAATCCACCCCAATCGCCATATTGTGGTCTTCCGTCAGCAACTCTATTCATAGAGATGCCGTTTATCATCACATTAGAATATTCATTATCGATTCCCCTGACACTAAATCTAGCTGCGCCAAAATTAAATGCTGCGGCCTGTAAAAAAACATCTCTGGATGACTGTAATAAACTTGAAGTGCTTTCGGATCCACTATTGTCATCGCCCAGATCATTTTCGGTAATAGTAATTAGACTTAACTGTTGTTCTTGCGTTTGATCCTCTTCTAAAACAACAATTCCAATATCTATGAGTTGTCCTGATGCAATTTCTATCTGAAGTAATTGTTCTTTAAAACCATTACTTTTAATAAGTAATAATTGTCTACCAAGTCCAACATTATCAAATGAAAATTTACCTTCTGAATCTGTCAACTGTGTTAAGTTTGTATTTTGAATTGACGCCACCACACTTTGTATCGGTTTTTGTGTTTTAGAATCGACCACTTTTCCTGTAACACCAGTATTAGTTTGTCCAAAACAAAAAACGACTTGTATTACAAATAACGTACTAAAAATAAGTTTTTTCATAAATATATTTAAGGTTTATCACGCTTAGTTTAATAAATTAATTTTAGCGGGGAAGCAAATTTACATGATTTAATTGCATTTTGTACAATAGCAACTAAAGTTATGTTAATCTTTACCTTAAATTAACATTTTAGTCAAAATCATTGGCTTCAAAAGCCCTTTTCTCACTAAAATTTTTGCAATACAAACTAATAATTTGTATCAATTGTAAGGCGTTTCTTTAAATATATTTTCTTAACAAAACTATTTCATTCCATCTGTAATATTATTTTACATTTGTAACCCTAAAGTTTGTTTAACTTTGGAATAATCAAAAATATAAATCCATGAAGTTAAGAACTATTTTAGCCTTTTTAATTGTAGCAACTTCGACAATTGTTGTTCAGGGTCAAGCAAAAAAATACACAGTGCGGACAGTTGCATTCTATAATTTCGAAAACCTATTTGACACGATTAAAGGAACAAACAACGATGAAGAATGGTTGCCTGGCGGATTACAGCGTTGGACTACAAAAAAATACAAACAAAAACTTGTAAATCTTTCAAGAGTTCTCATGCAAATAGGCACTAATGACCAACAAAAAGAACCGCCAACTTTTATTGGAGGTTCAGAAATCGAAAACCGTGGCGTACTCGAAGACTTGGTTAAAGAACCAAATTTGCGTGAAGGAGATTATGGAATTGTACATTTTGATTCTCCCGATAAAAGAGGTATCGACGTAGCGTTATTGTATAGAAAAAAATATTTTAAACCCACAAGTTTTGTTAATATTCCATTGTTAGTTTACAGAGGAAATGCTGCAACTACAGAAAAAAAGGAAAAAGAAACCGAAGAGGATAAAGCAGATAAGGACAAGATTGAAATCGCAATTGACAATCGGGTTTATACCAGAGATATATTATTAGTGACTGGTTTTCTAGAAGGGGAAGAAGTCAATGTGATGGTAAATCACTGGCCTTCACGTTCAGGAGGCGAAAAAAAGAGCAGCCCTTTTCGTGAAGCCGCAGGAAGATTAACAAAAAAAATCATGGATTCAATTTACAAAGTAAATCCAACTTCCAAAATCATTGTAATGGGCGATTTAAATGATGGAGCTTATAACAAAAGTGTAAAAGAAGGCGTAGGAGCAAAGTTAAAAAAATCAGAAGTGCAACAATTTGGAGTTTATAATCCATTCGAACAAATGGCAAAAGAAGGTCATGCTTCATTATTTTACAGAGATGCGGGAGATATTTTTGACCAAATTATGGTTTCTGAAACATTAATAAAAGACGATTATTCTTCCTTTCGATATTGGAAATCGGGTATTTACAACAAGCCTTTTATGATACAAACCACCGGTCAATACAAAGGATATCCGTTAAGACATCAAGCCAATGAAATAGGTTTTAGCGATCACTTTCCAGTTTATATTTATTTAATAAAAGAAGTAAAATAATTTAAAAAAAATGAAAAACCTACTAGTAATTCTATTCACAACATTTTCGATCAACTGTTTTTCGCAAGACACAATCACAACAGCCAAAGTCAATGAATACCTAGATAAAGAAGTTTGTGTAATTGGCAAAGTAGTTTCAATGAAACTCGCCTCCGAAGGTAAAAGCACCAATTACATCAACATCGATAAACCCTATCCAGAAAGCGTTTTTACAGTAGTGATTTCTAACCGTTACCTTGAAACGCTAAACCTTAAATTAGAAGATTTAATGGGTAAAACCATCTATGCTAAAGGCAAAATCACAACCTACAAAAACGACCCAAAACAAATCCCACAAATTTTCAATCCCGTAAGTATCGTAGTTAAAAAAGAGTAATTTCATACTTCCAAAATAAATTACAATGGCAATAGGAAAACCTTTCAACCTCAACAAATGGATTGACGAAAACCGTCATTTACTAAAACCACCAGTAGGCAACAAAAACTTATACGTTGATTCTGGAGACTTTATAGTCATGATTGTAGCTGGCCCAAACGCACGTAAAGATTACCATTACAACGAAACCGAAGAATTATTTTACCAACTCGAAGGCAGCATTAAAGTTATCATTCAAGAAAACGGAGATTGCAAAGAAATGGAACTTCATGCTGGAGATATGTATTTGCATCCGGCCAAAATTCCGCATTCTCCAGCACGAACAGCAGGTTCAATAGGATTAGTCATCGAACGAAAACGTGCCGGACAAGGCTATACCGACGGTTTGCTATGGTTTTGCGACAACTGCAACCATAAATTACACGACGTATATTTTGAACTTCACAATATCGAGAAGGATTTTCTGCCCCATTTTCAGCATTTTTACAATTCCGAAAAGTTAAGAACTTGTGATAATTGCAAAACAATCATGGAAACCGACCCGAGATTCGTAAACAAGGACAAAACGTACGAATCTTAAAATAATATCATAAATTAGGGCTTTTTTGGGGCTATTTACCTCGTCAGTTCGCTCTGCTCGTGTCCCGCTTTTCGCTTCAATCCACGCGCAAAAGTGTCGAATTTCCACTACAAACGAAGTTCACTGAACTCAGATAAAAGTAGAAGCAAAGTGAAGTAATCGAGGCTAAATTCTATCGGAGTAAATCTACTTAAATGAACTTAAATGTCTTATATGGTTCAATAATTTAAGGGTTAATTTTTTTATACATTTACTCTCTAATTCGCCTTTAAATAATATATTTGTAAAAAAATATAACAATTATAACCAAAAAAGTTACAATGATAACAATAGCAACTCAATTCGGAATGAAAGAAGCCTTGGCGCAACTTGGCGTAAAAGCCATAAACGAAGGCACATCAACAGGGATAAATCATTTTTCATCAGGCGAAATTCTAGAAAGTTATTCACCCGTTGACGGACAATTAATTGCAGCTGTAAAAACATCAACTCCAGAAGATTACGAAAAAGTAATGCAAGCCGCAACACTAGCTTTCAAAACATTTAGACTCATGCCAGCGCCACAACGTGGAGAAATCGTGAGACAATTTGGAGATAAATTACGACAAAACAAAGAAGCATTGGGTAAACTCGTTTCTTACGAAATGGGCAAATCATTGCAAGAAGGTTATGGCGAAGTTCAAGAAATGATAGACATTTGCGATTTTGCAGTAGGATTGTCTCGTCAATTACACGGATTAACCATGCATTCCGAACGACCGGGACACAGAATGTATGAACAATACCACCCAATGGGAATTGTTGGAATCATATCGGCATTTAATTTTCCAGTAGCAGTTTGGGCTTGGAACACAGCATTAGCCTGGATTTGTGGCGATGTTTGCGTTTGGAAACCATCTGAGAAAACTCCACTTTGTGGCATAGCTTGTCAAAACATCATCGCCCAAGTTATCAAAGAAAACAACCTTCCCGAAGGAATTTCTTGTTTGATCAACGGCGATTATAAAATAGGACAATTAATGACTGCCGATAAACGTGTGCCACTAGTTTCTGCAACAGGTTCCACCCGAATGGGAAAAATCGTTGCTCAAGCAGTTGCTGGTCGTTTAGGAAAATCATTATTAGAATTGGGCGGAAACAATGCCATCATTGTAACACCGGATGCGGATATAAAAATGACTGTAATCGGTGCCGTTTTTGGCGCAGTAGGAACAGCAGGACAACGTTGTACATCAACACGTCGTTTGATTATTCACGAAAGTATTTATGACAAAGTAAAAGATGCTGTTGTCGCAGCATACAAACAATTGCGCATCGGGAATCCATTAGACGAGAATAATCATGTTGGACCACTTATTGACATTCATGCAGTCGAAATGTATAACAATGCCTTGACAAAAGTAGTAGCCGAAGGCGGAAAAATACTTGTAGAAGGTGGCGTACTTTCGGGCGAAGGTTACGAAAGCGGTTGTTATGTAAAACCAGCTATTGCCGAAGCCAAAAATTCTTTCGAAATTGTACAACACGAAACCTTTGCGCCCGTTTTATATTTAATAAAATATTCAGGCGAAGTAGAGAACGCAATCGATGTTCAGAACGGAGTGGCTCAAGGATTATCATCTGCAATTATGACCAACAATTTGCGTGAAGCCGAAAGATTCCTCTCTGTAGTAGGTTCTGATTGTGGAATTGCAAACGTAAACATTGGAACTTCTGGCGCCGAAATTGGTGGCGCATTTGGTGGAGAAAAAGAAACTGGTGGCGGACGCGAATCCGGTTCTGATGCTTGGAAAATCTACATGCGACGACAAACTAATACAATTAATTACACTACAAGTTTGCCCTTGGCACAAGGAATAAAATTTGATTTGTAGAACAATTAATTTCATAAAAAAAGCCTCTTATCTTTAAAAATAATAGGCTTTTTGCTTTATAAATTATACCAATCTACATATTGAACGAAGCACCAATACTAAACGTAAATTGGTTGTTCAAGTGATCAAAACCAGTTATATTTTGGTCGTATTTTGCAATAGGAAATCCAGCTTCTGTAAAAACACCAAACCCTTCCGAAAAGAAATAACGCATGCCTAAATGTCCACCAAAGTTTTTTAACCCTAAACTCAAACCAGGATAAACGTCTAGTTTTTCATTGATTTTTAAGACATTACCAATGTTTGCATTAATTCTAAATTTAGCATCAAAACGATCTTTGAATTCAGGTTTTACACCTAAAAAATCATCTACTCCTAATAAATAAGAACCCACAAAACCGTAGGATAAATTTTCACCAATTCCAAAATCAGTCGAAACTTGAATTCCTGTTCCTCCGTTTTGAATGTTGGCTCCAATATTAAATTTAGCATCTCCTTTTCCTTTATAAGCTTGCGCATTTATCATGAAACAAGAAAATAATAAAGCTATGGTACTAATTTTTTTCATAATCTTAATAGGTTAAAAAGTTTTGACAAAAATACTTAATAAATTTTAATTTCGCCCTTTTTCATTGGGATACAAATTGTGTAACGGTTCGCTTTGCCAAAAAGCTTTGGTATCAACGTCCATGATAGTCAATGGGCCATAAAATGCTGCGCCAGTATCAACATTCCATACGCTTGCCATTTGTACCGGAATGGTTTGGTCAATCCTAGAAACTGGCGTGTGACCAATATAGATTTCTTTATACAAAGTCAGGCGTTTTGGGTACATTAAATCATTACTTTTCATGTTTTTATCCAATGCCATAGCTGTTTCCCATAGTGTTCTATCCCAGCAAAATAATTTAGGAAAATACTCGTAATCCACACCATTGAGATTCGTAAAACCGGCATGAATAAACAAACGATTCTGGTCGTCAAGATAATATTTTTCTAAATTTTGCAGGAAATCAATATGTTTTTTTATGGTTTCGGGTGAAACTTTGGCGTAAGCCAAAACGGTCGATTCTCCACCGTGTTTGTACCACAGCGGATTATCCTTGCTTTCGTTGAGCCATTCTAAAAATAATTCGTCGTGGTTGCCAAGAATAAAAATGCAATTATTAGTTGCCTTTAATGCAATTAAACAATCGATCACTTCTGGCGATTGACTCCAACCATCGACATAATCACCCAGAAAAATTAAAGTATCGTTTGGGTTCACATTGGCTCGTTCTATAATTTGATGAAGCGCACGTAAACCACCATGTATATCACCTATTACAAGTGTTCTCATTTATTGTTTTGTAGTTTGATTTGAATACAAAAATAGTCGAAAACAACTAATCTTTTTCTAATTATTATTGATGGTATTTTATTAGATTTGTTCGAGATAAAAAAGGGTATGAGAACTACATTTGTTATACTAATTTGTATGTTGCTGTTTAATAGATGTGCAATTTTGCCTAAAAAAGAGAAATCAGTAATGTATACTATAGACAAACAAGGACATAGAGGTTGTCGCGGATTAATGCCAGAGAATACGATTTCAGGATTCTTAAAAGCAATTGATTTGGGCGTAAACACGCTTGAAATGGATGTGGTTTTCACCCAAGATAATCAGGCAATATTGAGTCACGAACCTTTTTTTAACCACGAAATCACCACTTTACCTAACGGAGAATTTGTTTTAGAAACCAATGAAAAAGCATTGAATATTTACAAAATGCCTTATTCTGAAGTTATAAAATACGATGTTGGACAAAAATTGCATCCCAGATTTCCGGAACAACTTAAAATGCAAGTTCGCAAACCATTGTTGTCTGAACTGATTGATACAGTAGAAAAGTATGCCAAAATCAATAAAAAAAGAGCCCTTTATTATAATATAGAAACGAAAACTACGCCTCAAACGGATGGACTTTTCCATCCAAAACCTAAAGAGTTTGTTGATTTATTGATGGCAGTTATTATTGAAAAAAAAATAGAGAAAAGGGTAATTATTCAATCTTTTGACATTCGAACATTACAATATCTGCATCGAATGTATCCCAAAATAAAAACCGCTTTGTTAATTGAAGATTTTGATAAAAAGGAGTTTTCGCAACAAATTATTGATTTAGGATTTACGCCCACAATTTATAGTCCAGCTCACGAATTAGTAACCCAACAACTTGTTCAAGAATGCAAGTCTAAAAAAGTAAAATTAATTCCTTGGACAGTAAATGACGCTGAAATTATTAAAAAACTCATAATAATGGGTGTCGATGGGATAATAACCGATTACCCCAATTTGTTTCCGGCGAAATGATTTTATTGCACATCATATTTCATTTTTCTCAAAACGCGCAACGCTTCCTTAAACGACAAATAGGTTGTTGGAAAAGGCTTCAAAAGTGCTTTGGCATCAATGAGTTTTTGCTTGGCATCGTCAAAACCGTTGAGGTAACAAATCATAAAAGTAGACGGCAAATTCTCTAAATCTTTTGCTTCTCGATCATTTAATTCAAGTCCTTTTTGTAGTTTGGATAATAATGAAATATTTGAATTATAAATGTGAAACAACATTTTTTTATTGAATTCTGGTGGTTGAAAAAGTATTTCTCTATCAATTTTATAATAGCCATTATCATAAAAACGAATGTTTTGTTTCTCTAACGGATACAAACTTGTTTTGTCATTTAATCCTAAAGGCACATACTCAATTATGGTAAAACTATCGTCGTCAAAGGTAATTGTGACCACATCTTGAGCGGAATAAAACAACTTAATTTGTTCGTTAATCAATTCAATATCAACCCGAGATAAATAGGTTTTATCACGAGATTTTTTCGCCACTCCAGCCCAGCAAATAACAAATAATTCTTTAAAGACTTTGTATTTTGGCGTCATGTCTTTATGCCTGAAATTCATAAAATCAATCACGCCATCCAGTGTATATCCAATACTGTTTCTAGAATTATTTTCAATACCAATGACAGTTTCTGTGTTTTGATAATTTTTTTCAAACTCATTTTCAATTGGCACCGTATTGCTTCCCCGACGTATAAAAACAGCATTGACTAGAATAGTGTGAATCGCTTTTTTGAAATGTGACGTTTTACTTTTGGCTTTAATGGTAACTAAACCCACCACTTTATCTTTAGTCAAATTAGGGAAAGGCACGTTTTCATAAAGGATTTTTGGAGGATTTTCGAGATAAGCATTTACTAGATTTTGAATATGACTGTCGTCAAAAAAGTCATCGCCTACGATTTCGTTTTCCTGATCTTCAACACCTACAACTATGTAGGAATTATTTGTAGGATTTGAATTCGACAAGGCACAAATGTGTTTCAAAAACTTGGCTTTTCCTTCACGAGTGTGCAAATTCAATTGGCGTTTTTTGTCATAAAAACTGCTCTCGTCATTGTGAGCTAAAAGGTTTTTAATTAAGAGACGCTTGTTAATCATTTTTTATAAATCTGAAATTATTTAAGGAACATCTTTGCCAGCACTTGCTGTCCATAAAGCAAACCAATCCTGTAATTCTAAATTAATTTTGATTGCTTGTATCAAATTAGCAATCCGAGTTTTATCGGCAGTACCAAAAACCGGTAAAATACCCGCTGGATGATTCAAAATCCAAGCCAGTAAAAGCACATCAAGAGTGGTGTTGTATTTTTCCAAAAGTTGTTGTGCTAATTTTTTTATTCGAATTGATTTTTCATCTGTATTTTTAAAAACAGTTCCTAGCGGAGACCAACACATTGGTGTGATTTGATTCACTTTCATATGATCAAGACTTCCGTCGAGCATCGGTTCAAAATGAGTTAACGAAAACTCGATTTGGTTGTAATTAATCTTGGTTTTTGTCTGGATTAAATTGGTTTGCGACGGGGTAAAATTCGAAACGCCAAAATCTAGAATTTTACCATCAGATTTCAGTTTTTCTATCGCTTCAGCAACTTCTTCAGCTTGCATCAACGGACTTGGTCTGTGCAATAAAAGCAAGTCCAGATAATCGGTTTTTAAATTTTTAAGCGATTGCTCTGCAGACCAAATGATATGTGATTTCGAACAATTGTAATGTTTGATTTTTGTGCTTCGATTTTCGGAAATAAGCTGAATGCCACATTTTGAAATCAACTGAATGTCTTTTCTATTAATTTGGCTTTCGCCAAAAGCGTTTCCAAAAGCGGCTTCGGTTGTATAACCACCATAGATATCGGCATGATCAAAGGTGGTGATTCCACTTTCGAGACAAGAATTCATTAAGTCAATCATCTGATTTTTGTCAAGGTTTTTACCCCAAACTCCCCAAGTCATAGTTCCGGCAATAATTCTAGAAAAAGGTGTTTTCATTCGATATTCATTTAAGTTCTTAAAAATAGGTAAATAGTATCATAATTCGTCCTTAAAATTAAGGGATTTACTGAAGTTTTAACCATTTTTTAACATCTTACTTCTAAAAAAAATTTCAATTTGCACCCTCAAAACAAAGACATTCAATTCAAGGTTTTTAAAAATAATAAAATGGAAGAAAATACAACGACTTTAGACATTAGAGCCATCAATGAAAAAATAGAAAGAGAAAGCGCTTTTATCGATTTACTTACTATGGAAATGAATAAGGTAATCGTGGGTCAAAAACACATGATTGAGCGATTATTAATTGGACTTTTGGGGCAAGGACATATCTTGCTGGAAGGTGTTCCAGGATTAGCAAAAACATTAGCGATAAACACTTTGGCGCAAGCCGTTCATGGTTCATTCAGTCGGATTCAGTTTACTCCAGATTTATTGCCTGCAGATGTTGTGGGAACTATGATTTACAATATAAAATCGAATGAGTTTTCGATAAAAAAAGGACCCATTTTTGCCAATTTCGTTCTTGCCGATGAGATCAATCGTGCTCCAGCCAAAGTACAATCGGCATTACTAGAAGCCATGCAGGAAAAACAAGTAACTATTGGCGATACGACTTTTAAATTAGACAAACCGTTTTTAGTACTGGCCACACAAAACCCAATCGAACAAGAAGGAACCTATCCTTTGCCAGAAGCACAAGTCGATCGTTTTATGTTGAAAACCGTGATTGATTATCCAAAAATGGATGAAGAACGCATGGTGATTCGCCAGAATCTAAAAGGAAATTATGAAAAAGTAAATCCGGTAGTTTCGGTAGAACAAATTTTGCGTGCACAAGAGGCAGTTCGTGAAGTGTATATGGATGAAAAAATCGAAAAATACATTCTGGATATCGTTTTTGCTACTCGTTTTCCAGAGAAATATAAATTGGCTGATTTAAAACCACTAATCAGTTTTGGAGCTTCGCCACGTGGTAGTATCAATTTGGCCAATGCAGCAAAATGTTATGCCTTTATCAAACGTCGTGGATATGTAATTCCCGAAGATGTTCGCGCCGTTGTTCACGATGTGTTGCGTCACAGAATTGGAATTACATACGAAGCCGAAGCCGAAAACATTACGTCTGTTGACATTATTAATAAAATTGTAAACGAGATTGAAGTACCTTAAATCAGTTAGCAGTGATCAGTTTATAAGTGGTCAGTGATGTACTGAATACTAAAAACCGGAACACTGAACACTCTCATAAATGGAAACAAAAGACCTCTTAAAAAAAGTTCGAAAAATAGAAATCAAAACCCGACGATTGAGCGATCACATCTTTTCGGGGGAATATCACACCTCGTTCAAAGGTCGCGGAATGACTTTTAGCGAAGTGCGTCCGTATCAATATGGCGATGATATTCGGGCGATTGACTGGAATGTTACCGCCAGATATAATGAAGCACACGTCAAAGTTTTTGAGGAAGAACGGGAATTGACGATGATGTTGATGGTCGATATTTCGGGTTCAGAAAGTTTTGGTTCAAAAAACCAATTCAAAAACGATATTGTAACCGAAATTGCTGCAACAATGGCATTTTCGGCTACACAAAACAATGATAAAATTGGCTTGGTTTTGTTTTCTGACCGAATCGAATTGTACATTCCACCAAAAAAAGGACGTTCACATGTTTTAAGAATTATTCGAGAACTAATAGAATTTGAGCCTAAAAGCCACAAAACAAATATTGCTCAAGCCTTAAAATTCTTATCAAGTACTCAGAAAAAGAAAGCGATAGTTTTTGTAATTTCTGATTTCATGTCAGATGATTATGAGCAAACGTTGAAAATAGCTTCAAAAAAACACGATATTACAGGAATACGAGTGTATGATATTCGCGAAGAAAAAATTCCAAATTTAGGAATGGTTTCCATGCTTGATGCCGAGACTGGAGAAATCCAGTTGATCAATACGAGCTCAAAATCAGTACGAATCAATTATGAAAAATACTATCAAGAAAAGCTAAAATATTTTAAGGAAACGTTTAGCAAATCGGGTGCTGGAGTAGTAAATACAAGAGTTGACGAAAGTTATGTAACCAAATTATTAGGGTATTTTAAATCGAGATAAACTAAACCCGTCAGATTTATAAAACCTGATGGGTTTAAGATTAAAAACAAATGAAAATTAAATTTTATATATTCCTTTTTCTACTATCTACATCACTTTTTGCTCAAAAAGTGACCACTTCAATTGATACGACCAGAAACAAAATTGGCGCGGAGTTCAAACTGACCTTAAAAACCAATGTTGATACCTTGTCTAAAGTGGTCTTTCCTAATGCACGAAACTTTGGTGCTCTCGAGGTGATTCAGTCCTATCCAATTGATACTATCAAGAATAATGACCGTTATGAATTGATAAAAAAATACGGGTTGACCCAATTTGATTCAGGGAAATATACCATTCCGAGTATAAAAATTCTGATTAATAACAAACCGTTTTTATCGGATTCATTATTAGTCGAAGTCAACAATGTACAAGTGGACACCTTGAAACAAAAAATGTTTGATATAAAAGATATTATTCAAGCAGAGAATTCAATTGGAAATTGGTGGAAATATATTTTAGGTTTACTATTGATTGCAGGAATTGCAGCAGGTATTTATTGGTTTGTAACAAAGTATAAAAAGAAGAAAACCCAAGAAGAAGTTTATAAAACACCTATTGAAAAAGCCACCAGTTTACTTAACAATTTAGAAAAAAAAGAACTTTGGCAACACGGTGAAATCAAAGCATATTATAGCGAATTGACTGATATTGTTCGGAATTATATCGAAGAAGCCATAGAAATTCCGGCCATGGAAAGCACTACATCTGAATTGATCGAAGGACTTAAATTAGCCTCTCTTAAAAAGAAGATGAATCTTTCTAAAGAAACCATCGAAAATTTATTCGTGGTTTTAAAACAAGCCGATTTAGTAAAATTTGCTAAATCTAAACCATTGGATTTTGAAATCACCGAAGATAGAAAAAAGATAGAAAGAGCCATAGTTACATTGGACAAATCCATTCCAAAAGTTGTTGAAGCAGAAGATGATATGTTGCTGAACGAAATGCAACGTCAAGAACAATTAAAAAAAGAACTACAAAAACAACGAAAAAAACGGATACAAACCGCAGTTGGTGTTCTGGTCGGTTCGGTGCTAACAGTATTTATTTTTTTGGTTGCAACCAAAGGATTCGATTATGTGAAAGACAATATTTTTGGTCATCCATCCAAAGAACTGCTTGAAGGCGAATGGGTAAAAAGTGAATACGGAAATCCAAGTATTAGAATCGAAACCCCAAAAGTGCTCACACGAGTTGATTTAACAAAAACCTTACCTCGAAATGGCATGGCTTTGATTAAGGAAATGCAATCCTTTGCATACGGAACCTTAACCGATAATTTTTATCTCATGATTTCCACCTTTCAATACAAACAAGACCAGCAAATCGATTTGTCAAAATCATTAGATGGAACTTTGCAAGCCATTGAATCAAGAGGTGCGCAAAATATGATTGTCAAGCAAGAAGAGTTTGAAACCGGTCAAGGAATCAGAGGAATTAAAGGATACGGAACTTTTTCGAAAATTGATGGAGAGAAAAAAAGCAGTACTAAATTGTATTATGAAGTATTACTTTTTAGCCAAAATGGAGGTTTGCAACAAATCATGATGATTCATCAAGAAGGCGATACATACGCAAATGAAATAGCTACTCGGATCTTGAACTCAGTGGAACTTAATAAAGGGAATAACTAATGGGAAATATAACCTTTTTAAATCCAGAATTTTTTTGGTTGTTGCTATTCATTCCAGTTGCTATTGTTTGGTTGTATTGGAAAAGAAACGAACAATCAGCAACATTCAAAATGAGTTCAATACAAGGATTTAAAGCGTCAAATTCTATTTTGGCAAAACTGAAACCGTATCTAAATGTATTGCGTTTAGTAGCATTGTGTTTTTTAATTATTGCGTTGGCAAGACCAAGAACAGTGGATGTAAGCAATAAAACAAAAACCACCAAAGGTATCGATATTGTTATGGCAATTGACGTTTCTGGAAGTATGCTTGCTAAAGATTTGAGACCCAATAGAATGGAAGCGCTAAAAAGAGTAGCTGCAGATTTTGCACAAGAAAGACCAAACGACAGAATAGGACTTGTGGTTTATGCCTCAGAAGCGTACACCAAAACTCCAGTAACAAGTGACAAAGCAGTCGTTCTTGAAGCAATCAAAAGCATAAAATACGACAACGTTTTGCAAGACGGAACAGGAATAGGAATGGGATTGGCCACAGCTGTAAATCGTTTAAAAGACAGCAAAGCAAAAAGTAAAGTAATCATTCTATTGACAGACGGAGTCAATAACGCAGGATTTATTGAGCCAGAAACCGCAGCAGATATAGCCAAACAATACGGAATAAAAGTATACACAATAGGAATAGGAACAAACGGAATGGCAGAGTTTCCTTATGCAATTGCACCAAACGGACAGTTTTTATTTCGAATGATGCAAGTAGAAATTGACGAACAATTATTAAAAAGTATCGCTCGTAAAACCGATGGAAAATATTTTAGAGCAACAAGCAACAATAAACTAGCCGAAATTTATGCCTTTATCAACAAACTAGAAACCACCGAAATTGAAGAATTGAAATTCTATGATTACGATGAAAAGTTTAGGCTATTTGCAGGCATCGCACTTATATTAGTACTTGTAGAGTTGGGATTACGAAATACGGTTTATAGAAGTTTTATATAGGTTTAAACACAAAGAGCACAATGAATCCACAAAGAGCACAAAGTAAACGATATTGAAATATGAGCGAAAATGATATATCAAAAATTGTTTTTGAAAGTGCTTTAAAAATGCATCAAACTTTAGGTCCAGATTAATTAGAAAGCGCTTATGAAGAGTGTTTGTTTTATGAATTAAAGAAGTATAATTTAAAAGTTGAAAAGCAAAAAAAATTGCCTTTGGTTTATGAAGATGTAAAACAAGATGCAGGATATAGAATTGATATTATTATAGAAGATAAATTTATAGTTGAGATTAAATCAGTTGAAGCCTTGAATGATGTCCATTTGGCACAACTTTTAACCTACTTGAGATTGTCTAATTGTAAATTAGGATTGTTAATTAATTTCAATGTTAGTTTATTAAAAAACGGTGTTAAAAGAGTAATAAACGGAACATTATAAATACACTTTGCAATTAACTTTGTGAGCTTAGTAAGAAAACTTTGTGCCCTTCGTGGTTAAGAAAAATGGAATTAGACGAAAAAAAATATTTATACCTTGTTAATTTATTAAAAAACGGTGTTAAAAGAGTAATAAACGGAACATTATAAATACACTTTGCAATTAACTTTGCAATTAACTTTGTGAGCTTAGTGAGAAAACTTTGCGCCCTTCGTGGTTAATAAAAATGGAATTAGACGAAAAAATATATTTATACCTTTTATTCATACTACCATTATTGGTGTTGCTTTTTTTGTATAATCAATACTGGAAACGCAAAAAGCAACATGAATTTGGGGATTTAGAATTGATAAAAAAATTAAGCCCTGAAAAGTCTATTTTCAAACCAGTTTTGAAATTAGTGGTACTAATTTTAGCATTAATAGGAATAATTTTAGGATTGGTAAACCCAAAAATGGGAACCAAAATGGAAACCGTAAAACGCGAAGGAATCGATATAGTTTTCGCTATGGATGTTTCCAAAAGTATGCTCGCAGAAGACGTAGCGCCAAATCGATTGGACAAAAGCAAACAAATAGTTTCCCAAATAATCAATCAATTAGGAAATGATAGAATAGGAATTGTGGCTTACGCCGGAAGCGCATTCCCTGTTTTGCCTATCACAACAGATTATGGTGTTGCTAAAATGTTTCTGCAAAGCATGAATACCGAAATGGTTTCTTCCAGAGGAACATCACTTGACGAAGCCATAAGTTTATCGGCAACTTATTTTGACGATAAAAGCAAAACTAGCAAATTATTAATTTTAATTTCAGACGGAGAAGACCATTCAGAAGGAGCAGAAACCGCTGCCGAAGAAGCAAATAAGCTAGGAATCAAAATCATTACTATTGGTATTGGAACCGAAAAAGGAAGCACAATTCCGTTAAAAAGAAACGGAATTGTAGAAAGTTTTCAACGAGACAATAACAACGAAGTGGTTGTAACCAAATTAAATGAGGAGAGTTTAACCACAATTGCGAAGGCAACAAAAGGAGGTTATATCAATGGGAATGACACCAAAAAAGTAGTGGAATATATAAAAAACACACTAAATACCATACAAAAAACCGAATTCGAATCGACGCAAATGGCGGACTTTCAATCACAGTTTCAATGGTTTTTAGGATTTGCTTTTATGCTCCTATTTTTGGATGTTTTCTTTTTAGAAAGAAAAACAAACTGGGTAAAAAAGTTGAATTTATTTAACGAAAAACAATAATGAAAAATTTTATTTTATATATATTGCTAACCTCTACACTATGTATCTCTGCACAACAGAAAGACAAGGTGTTGCCAACAGCAAATGAAGAATATGCAAAAAATAAATTTGTGGAAGCCGAAGCAAATTACAGAGTTTCAAATTCAAAGTTCCCAAAAAGAACCGTTGCTCCATACAATTTAGGAAATTCAATTTACAAACAAAACCAAAATTCCGAAGCGAAATTAGCCTATTTAAAAGCGATCGAAAACACAAAATCAAGAGTTCAAAAACACAAAGCATTTCATAATTTAGGAAATGTTTTAATGAAAGAAAAAAATTACACACAAGCCGTCGAAGCCTATAAAAACGCATTAAGAAACGATCCTTCGGATGAGGAATCAAGATATAATTTTGCTTTGGCCAAAAAGAAACTGAAAGAAAACCCGCCAAAGGACGATAAGAAAAAAGACGATAAAAATAAAGATAAGAAAGACGACAAAAAAGACGACAAGAAAAAGGACGGAGACAAAGACAAGAAAGACGATAAAGGAAAAGACAAGGATAAACCATCAGACAAAGACGGTAATAAAGAAGATAAACCAAAAGAGGATGGAAAACCAAAGCCTCAACCAGGTGGAATTTCTAAACAACGATTAGAAAATCTTTTAGACGCTGTAAACAACGAAGAAAAAAAGATTCAAGATAAAGTAAACGCCAAAAAAGTAAAGGGAAAACCAAGAAAAACAGAAAAAGATTGGTAGTCCAATTAGATAAAAAACGGATTTTAGAATTCTATTCTTAAGATTTAAAATAATAACAAAATAATAAATACCCCGTTTCAACTCCCTCTCTTTTGGAGAGGGTTGGGGAGAGGAAAAATGAAAAAATTTATAATAGCATTCGCATTAGTTCTCTGTAACGCCCTTTTGGCTCAAGTACAATTTGAAGCAAAAGTCAGCAAAACTACACTTGGACTAAACGAAAGACTTCGCATTGATTTTATAATGAATGTTGATGGCGACAATTTTATACAACCTACTTTCGAAGGATTTAAAATCATTGCTGGTCCAAGCCAGCAAGTAAGTCAATCCTGGGTCAATGGCCGCAGTTCATTCGAGAAAACCTATTCCTATTATTTATTGCCTACTCAAAAAGGAACTTTAGTAATCAAACAATCTTCGATTGAATACAACGGTCAAATTTTCAAAACATCACCCATAAAAATTAATGTTACCGCAGCGGTCGAAATGCCAAAAGATCCAAACGATACACAAGTTACAGCCGATAATAATCTGTATCTAGTTGCTGATATTTCCAAAACAAATCCATACATAAATGAGCCAATAACAGTAGTTTATAAGCTGTATTTTAACAATATAGGAATCTCAAATTTTCGAGAATTAAATAAACCAAAGTACAACGATTTTTGGAGCCAAAACATCGAAATAAAACAACTTGTAGCCGAAGAAGGAATGTTCAAAGGCGAAAAATATCGTTTTGTAGTTTTAAAGAAAACCGTACTTTATCCTCAAAAATCAGGCAAATTAGAAATAGAACCACTTTCGTTAGACATCGATGTACAATTACCTACAAACCGTAGAGATGTTTTTGGACGAGTAATCCTTGCCGAAGGGAATAAAAGAGTTTCGGCTGGAGCCAAAACGATACAAGTAAAAGTACTTCCCGAAGCAGGAAAACCAGAAGGATTTACAGGCGCAGTAGGAAAATTTGATTTTAAAGTAATGCCTTCAAGAACGAACCTAAAAAATGGCGAAAGCCTTGATTTAGTTGTAAGTGTAACCGGAAAAGGCAACATGAAATTATTCACTTTACCCAAACCAGTTGTCCCAAATTCACTCGAAATGTATGATCCTGTACATAAAGAAAATGTATCCACAGTTTTATCAGGAACGTCAGGAAAAATCTCGGATAGCTATACAATTATTCCGCAATACAGAGGAAATTATCCCGTTAAATCAATGCAATTTTCTTATTTCGATTTGGGTTCTGGAACATACAAAACCATAAATTCACCTGAAATAATTATCAATGTTCTCGATGGTCCAATGGCAACCGCAGGAGTTGAGGATACAACAGCTGTTGTCAAAAATAAAATTTATAGTAACGAACAATTCAAATTTATTAAACTAAAAACCAATCTGGCTTCAATAAAACCAACGGATTTTTTCCAATCAAACTTTTTTTATGGATTGCTATTTTTTCCTTTTTTAATTTTGCCAATAATCGTTTTATTCAAAAAGAAAAAAGAAGCAATAGATGGAGATGTGTTTGGGAACAGAATAAAAATGAACAACAAGCTAGCCAAAAAATATTTATCCGAAGCCAAAAAACAACTCAATAATAAAGAACCGTTTTATGTTGCACTCGAAAAAGCAATGCATAATTTCTTGAAAGCAAAGCTACATATCGAAACATCCGAAATGAGTAAAGCAAACATTCAAGAACTTTTATTGTCTCGAAAAGCAAATTCAGCAACCGTAACCGATTTTATAACGCTAACCGAAAATTGCGAATTAGTCCGTTTTGCACAATCCTCAAGCACAGCAATTCAAGAGGATTTTGACAAAGCTGTAGTGATAATTTCTGATTTAGAAAAACAAATTGCTTAACACAAAGTTCACAAAGGTTTTTAGTTAAAATTATCAAACTGTAAATTAGGATTATTAATCAATTTTAATGTAAAATTACTCAAAGATGGAGTAAGAAGAGTGGTTTCTGGAGTGCTTTAAATAGTGAGCTTTGTGCCTTCTTTGTGCCCTTTGTGGTTAAATTTTTTATTTATGAAAAACACACTTTATATTTTCCTACTATCAACTCATATTTTCTTTGCCCAAACCGGTTTCGAAAAAGGGAATTCCTTATATCAAAAAGGCAAATACGACCTAGCCATTGCTGAATATAAAAACGTTCTAACATCAAAAAAGCATTCGGCAGCATTGTATTTTAATCTAGGAAATTGCTACTATAAATTAAACAAAGTAGCTCCAGCAATTTATTATTATGAAAAAGCTTTGGTGCTCAATCCTAATGATACTGAAACAGTAAACAATCTTAAATTTGCTCAAAAATTACAAATTGACGAGATAAAAGTTATCCCAAAAGTGGGCTTTTCAAAACTAATTCAAGACTTTACTTCGGCATTTCACTACAACACTTGGGCATGGATATCGGTGTCATTTTCAACACTATTCCTGTTGTTTTTTATGGGGTATTATTTCTCTCAAACCACAGTTTTAAAACGAACGTTTTTCTTTGGAATGTTTGTAATCCTTTCTCTATTATTGATCAGCGTTTCAGCATCAATTTTTGAAAAAAATCATTACGAAAATGAAAAACCAGCGATTGTTTTTGCAGAAATGGTAATAGTAAAAAGCGAGCCACAAAAATCAAGTTCAACAGTTGTAACAATACACGAAGGAACAAAAGTTTTTATTCTAGAAACCGTTGGGATTTGGAAAAAAATTCAATTGACAGACACAACCGAAGGTTGGATTGAAAGTTCAACAATTAAGGAAGTGAAAGATTAGCGTTTAGTATTCTGGTGCAGTTTTCAGCTTCAAACTTCCATCTCCCAACTTCCTACTTCTTCAAGTCCTCAACCCATTTCTCAATCGAAGGATATATAAAACTAGCCGTTTTTTGAATTGGACGATAAAACAGCGAATTATCTAAAGTTTCTTTTTTTGCAAACGTATTGTTGAAGTTTATCTTTTCGAATAGATTTAAAAATATACTCACAATCAATATGGTTTTCAACATTCTAAAAAAACCACCGCCCAGTTTGTTAATCCAACCTAAATAAGCAAAATCTGCAATTCCAGTCAAAAATTTAGCCAAAAGATGTATTCCAATAACCACTAAAATAAAGGTAATTATAAAAGCCAAAATTTGAATCTTTTTAGGATTCCAATGCACAAAACCAGAAAGTATTTCTTGTGCCACCGCAGAAAATTTTATAGCAATATAAATTCCTAATAGCAATGAAATTAAGGAAGCCAATTCTACAAATAGTCCATTTTTGATTCCTTGATACAAACCATACCCTAGCAATACACCCAAAACAATATCTAAAAAACTCATATAAAAAGAGATAAGAATAAAGAACAAAGATAAAAGAATTATGTTGGTATATTTGCACGAATAATTTTAGTGATAAGATTTAAAAATCTGCAATCTAAAATCTAAAATCTAAAATCTAAAATCTGAATGTCAAGAGATATACAACTCAAAGAACGCTGGGAAAACCTAGTTCAAATACTATCTAACCAGTTTTCACAAGGCGAAGATTTAGACCTTGATGCCATAATTTATTTAATAGGTGTGCAAGAACTCGGCAAAGTGCATCGATCGTTTGCCAAAGACGAGAAACTAAACCTGATGCACATTGCAATTTGTAGATTATTAGAACCTTATGGATTTTACGAATTCGATTTTTTCGATGAAGAAGGTTGGCCACATTACACCGTAAAAGAAGAATTACCGGCACTCAAAGCAGGAGAACAATCCGTTTTGATGAAAGAAGCGATTGTCAATTATTTCCTCGAAAAAGAAGTCATTCAATAGTATTCCGTGACATAAGGCAGGAATCAGCATAAAAACTTCTAACTTCTAACTTCTAACTTCTAACTTTTTCCTAAATTTGCACCTTTACAAAAAGACCGATGATAGACAAGATCAAAGAATATATAGGCGAAGCTCAAGCTTTCACAACACAAAATGCAGCGGAACTCGAAGCCTTTCGTATTAAATTTCTAGGAAGCAAAGGACTTTTAAAAGATTTTTTTGCTGAGTTTAAAAATGTCCCAAACGACCAAAAGGCAGCATTTGGCCAAGTCATCAATTTGTTAAAAACTTCAGCTGAAGAAAAAGTAAAATCCATACAAGAATCTTTGGAAAGTAAAGAAGAAATCAAGGGATTTTATGGTGATTTAACCCGTTCAGCAGAACCCGTAATTATTGGTTCACGCCATCCTATTTCATTGGTTAAAAACCAAATCATCGATATTTTTTCTAACGTAGGTTTCAATGTTTCCGAAGGACCAGAAATCGAAGATGATTGGCATAATTTCACCGCATTAAACTTGCCAGAATACCATCCGGCACGTGACATGCAAGACACTTTCTTTATACAAACCAATCCCGATGTTTTATTGCGAACCCACACTTCATCGGTACAGGTGCGTTATATGGAAAACAACAAACCGCCTATTCGTACCATTTCGCCAGGAAGAGTTTTTCGAAATGAAGCTGTTTCCTCGCGTTCGCATTGTATTTTTCACCAAGTCGAAGGATTGTATATTGACAAAGACGTTTCTTTTGCTGATTTGAAGCAAACACTTTTGTATTTTACCAAAGAAATGTTCGGAAAATCGAAAATTCGACTTCGCCCATCATATTTTCCGTTTACAGAACCAAGCGCCGAAATTGATATTTATTGGGGTTTAAAAACCGAAACCGATTATAGAATTACCAAAGGAACTGGTTGGTTAGAAATTGGTGGTTGTGGAATGGTTGATCCCAATGTTTTGAAAAATTGCAACATCAACCCAGAGGAATATACTGGTTTTGCTTTTGGAATGGGAATCGAAAGAATAGCCATGTTATTGTACCAAATTGGCGATATCCGAATGTTTTATGAAAACGACGTACGTTTCTTGGAACAATTCAAAGCATCAATCTAATTCCCATACTTTATAGATATTTAAGTTCAAAATTTGTGTACTTTGTGCCTACTTTGTGAACTTTGTGGTTAAGTTTTAATTTTATGAAATCAGACATTCAAATCCCAAAAGTAGAAAACGTTTTCCTAGCTGCAGTTCAAGAATGGAGCGACGACTTTATGGAAAAAGTTTGGTTCGCATATTTAATTAACGACAGCGATTTTCTAATAGAAAGCGTAATGATAGTTTCAAAAGCTTTTGGAACAATTGATGGCGAAATGAAAAAAACCTCACTTTTGCGACACGCTTTTGTAGAAGTTCCACCAGTTTCGGTCGTAAAAATCGAAATGCTAGAAAAAAATGTCCTACTCTTGAATAATGAATTCATGGTAACTTACTTTATAGGTTCCACTTTGTTCGATAGAAAATACATTTTTAAGGCAAATTCCATAACACCAGATTATGTAGAAGAAGTTCCAATTTTGTTTGTAGATGGAGTGATTGTAAGATAAAAAGTTGTTAATTTGTTTAATAAAAATCAAATTAATTTATCAAAATTGAACCACACGGTAAAATTTCCATTAAAAAACAACAGTAATGAAACACTATAATTTTTTGAATTCTCCTACAATTGATCAAGTTGGAGTGGATGATAGAATTAGTAGAATTACCGCAAGAAGCATCAAAAAAGAAGCTAAAATGCAAGGGCTAATGATGGCACTTAGCATGATAGATTTGACTACATTAGAAGGTGCTGATACGGAAGAAAAAGTAAAACAACTTTGCTACAAAGCACATCATTTACACGATTCAATGCCAGGTTTACCCTCAACGGCAGCCGTTTGTGTTTACCCCAATTTTGTAAAAACAGCAGTACATGAACTCAAAGGGACAAATGTAAAAGTGGCTTCTGTTGCAACTGCTTTCCCAAGCGGGCAATCTAGTGCAGAAGTAAAATTACTCGATGTAAAAATGGCAGTGGACAATGGTGCTCACGAAGTCGATATGGTAATCAGTCGCGGTAAATTTCACAGTGGCGAATATAATTTTGTTTTTGACGAAATCGCCATGATTAAAGAAGCGTGTGGAAAAAACGTACGACTAAAAGTAATTCTGGAAACAGGCGAATTAGGAGAACTAGACAAAGTGCGTCGTGCCAGTGATATCGCCATGTTTGCCGGAGCAGATTTTATAAAAACATCTACCGGAAAAATAAGTCCTGCAGCAACATTACCCGTTACTTTGGTAATGCTTGAAGCCATCAGAGATTATTATTACGAAACCGGGATCAGGATTGGAATGAAACCTGCGGGCGGAATATCCAATTCAAAACTAGCACTTCAATACCTTTTAATGGTAAAAGAAACATTGGGAGGAAAATGGCTTACCAATGAATATTTTAGATTTGGAGCAAGCAGTTTGGCCAACGATGTTTTGATGCAAGTTGTAAAACAAAAATCAGGTATTTATCAATCAGGGGATTATTTTTCTAAAGTTTAAATCAGATGAAGAAACAACATAATATAGATTTTAGTTCAGATTGGAATTTAGTTCCAGCTCCCGAAAGTACAGCAAATATCAAGTTGAAAGAAACATACAATCTGTTCATAAACGGAAAATTTGTAGCGCCAAAATCTAGGAAGTATTTCGATACGATTAATCCAGCTAACGAAAAAGTACTGGCAAAAGTAGCCGAAGCAAACGAAGAAGATATTGATTTGGCTGTGAAAGCAGCGCGAAAAGCATATACTAGCTCTTGGTCAAAACTTTCAGGTAAAGAACGTGGTAAATATTTGTATCGCATAGCCAGAATTATCCAAGAACGTTCTAGAGAATTTGCAATTGTTGAGACTTTAAACGGCGGAAAAGCCATACGGGAATCACGTGATATTGATGTTCCTTTAGCAGCAGCACATTTTTTCTATTATGCAGGTTGGGCGGATAAATTAGACTACGCTTTCCCCAATAGAAAAACAAAACCACTTGGTGTTGCAGGACAAATTATCCCGTGGAATTTCCCATTGTTAATGGCAGCGTGGAAAATCGCACCCGCTTTAGCCACAGGAAATACAGTTGTAATCAAATCTTCAGAAACCACTCCTTTAACGCTTTATTTATTGGCTGAAGTTATTCAGGAAGCTGGATTACCAGACGGAGTTGTAAACATAGTTTCCGGCGCAGGATTGACAGGTTCGCATATTGTCAACCATCCCGATGTGGATAAAATTGCTTTTACTGGTTCAACTGCTGTTGGGAAAATTATTATGAAAGCCATTTCCGGAACACCTAAAAAAGCGTCCATGGAATTGGGTGGAAAAGCCGCCAACATTATTTTCGAAGACGCGGCTTTAGATCAAGCGGTAGAAGGTATTGTAAACGGAATCTTTTTTAATCAAGGTCACGTTTGTTGTGCTGGATCAAGATTATATGTGCAGGAATCAGTTTATAACAAAGTAGTTCAGAAATTAAAAGACAGGATGCAGGCTTTAACCGTTGGTGATCCAATTGATAAAAACACCGACATTGGAGCGATTAATTCTAAAAAGCAATTAACAACGATTCAGAAATATATTGAAATTGGTTTGGCTGAAGGTGCTGAAATTTACCAACCAGATTGTACCGTTCCAGACAAAGGATTTTGGTGTAAACCAACCTTGTTTACTGGTGTGACGCAATCCAACCGAATTGCACAGGAAGAAATATTTGGACCCGTTTTAGCCATTCAAACCTTTAGAACCATTGATGAGGTCATTGACAAAGCCAATAACTCGCCTTATGGTCTTTCAGCTGGAGTTTGGACTGATAAAGGTTCTAAGATTTTCAATATGACTTCACAACTACGCGCAGGAGTAGTTTGGGCAAATACCTTCAATAAATTTGACCCAGCATCACCTTTTGGAGGTTATAAAGAAAGTGGTTTTGGCAGAGAAGGCGGCGTTCACGGATTGGATCAGTATTTAAAATTTGTTTAAAATTGTAAGTTATGTCTAGAATTGAAGTTTTAAAAACGTATAAAATTTTTATTGGTGGAAAATTCCCAAGAACGGAATCTGGGCGTTTTTATCCATTAATAAACAACAATAAAATAATCGCAAACATGTGTTTATCCTCTGTAAAAGATTTTAGAAATGCAGTAGTTGCTGCTCGTTCTGCACAAGGTTCTTGGGCGAATAAAACCGCATACAACAGAAGCCAGATTTTATATAGAATGGCCGAAGTTTTAGAAGGAAGAAAAGCGCAGTTTGTAAGCGAATTGGAAACACAGGGCATTGCGAAAAGCAAAGCTACAAATGAAGTGGATTTAAGCATCGACCGATTGATTTATTATGCGGGTTGGTGCGACAAATACATGCAAATGCACAGTAGCGTGAATCCGGTTTCAGGAAGTTACTTTAATTTCTCTGTTCCGGAACCAATGGGAGTTGTGGCAGTTTTTGCACCAGAAGACAGCGGATTGTTAGGATTAGTAACGCAAATATGCAGCATTATTTCTGGCGGAAATACCTGTGTAGTTTTAGCTTCAGAGCATTTGCCGTTATGTGCGGTTTCTTTTTCGGAAGTTATTGCTACATCTGATGTGCCCAATGGGGTTGTCAATATTTTAACAGGCAAAATTGCAGAGTTAAGTTCGGTTTTTGCTTCTCATATGAATGTAAATGCGTTGTTGTATTGCGGTGCCGATTCGAATATTATTAAATCCATTCAGGACCTTGCCATCGAGAATATGAAACGTTTTGTTATTCGTGAGAATAGCGATTATATTGATGAAAAACATGATAATTTGCATTATATCTACGATTTTCAAGAAACCAAAACAACCTGGCATCCTATCGAACAAATTGGTGGCGCTGGAAGTGGTTATTAATACATGAAAACCTGTAAAGTAATTACAGGTTTTTTTATGTTTTTCAATTTCTAGTTATAATTTTTTAACTTCTCCTTTGTCGAAATGTTTAGGAAGTGTCTATTTTGTTCGTGGATGGTGTGATTGTGAGGTTGTTTTACGACTCATAAAAACAGTAGCGTTACCATAAAATCCATTACTTATAGAAAATAAAGTATGCTGAACATCGTTACCTTCTCCAAGTTTACTTGTCCAGAAACCATTTAATAACTGTCTTGCGGCATGAGTAGGTAAAGAATTATTATCTGTAAAAATTGCAATTTTTTGAATTCCTATTTCTAATTCACCGTTTTCACATAAACTATAGCGGATTAATTTATATAACTCAATAAAAGAATTTGTTTCTATTGTTCTAGGTATATTTTCTGGCCAATATGCCATGCCAAAAGGATCTGGCCAATACCATCTGGAATCATCTTCAAATGCCCAAGCAATACAATTATAATGTGTTGTTTCCGGACTTGTAATTATGAAGGGTTCGTTTATTGTATTAGGGAAAGCATCAGGGATTATAAGCATCAATAATTGTTTTGTTCTGCCCATTTAATCCAATCTTCTCTCATTTTGCTTATTACGCCGTAATTTTCAGGGTTTACAGGGTTTACACCTGTTATTTTACTTAAAGCATAAAACCAATGGTCATCAGTTTTTTTTAACTCTCTAATTATCCATGGGATAGACTTTCTTCCATAATTTATAATTTCTTTATAAGCTGAATTATTATAAATAGAAGTTGAACTTGAAAGAAATAACGTTTCTGATTTCCATTTATTTTTTAAAATTAAGAAATTTTTATATTGCCTATTTTCAATCCTTTCAGAAACAAGTATGCTATTGCCTTTAAACGCAATGATAGCATTAGAGAAATTACAAGACACAACTTGTGCCTCTCTTGTAATACTTGTGGTTCGAGTTATTTCAGTTTTATATGAATACATCAGTTAAATAATTTTCTTGTATTATCTGTAATAAAATCCTCAAAAATGATGTTTTTTACATCACGTAAATAATTAAAATCATTTATTTCAAAATCATTCTCAACATTCTTAAAAACATCAATATCTAATATAAAAGGAATAATTTTATCAGTTGGCGTTTCCATAGTTTCAGTAATGACAGCTGAATATCTTGAATCTTCACACGGAACCTGTATCTGCATAAAAAAATGATTGTACATTTGAGGAAGGCTTTTAGGTATTGGTGGCATATTTGTCACATAATCTTGAAAGTTATTTATAGGTAATGGAATGTCTATTTTATTTATATATTTTAAAGCAATTCGATTAACTTTTGTAGGTTTCAATATTGATACATATATATTCCATAATTCAACAGCCTCATTAAAAAATTCATTCCAATTTGAATATGGAGATAAAAAATTTAATGAAAAACCGTCATTTCTATACTGAACTTGTTTTTGACTATTTTTATTTGAAAAAATAACCCCTTTAAATTCCGATTTAGTATCATTTGAAATAGACCCGCTTTCTTGTAAATCAATACTACTTGAAAAATTAAAAACCTTTCTTTTGTTTGGATACTTTTCCTTAATTAATAAATGTATTTCATCAAGACTAACTTGAGAAATTTCATTAATGTTAAAAACTTGAATATCAAAAACAGCTTCTTTTATTGGAGCATTCGTGTATTTCATAATTCAAATATATAAAATAAATTGCTATTTGTTTATGAGAATTTATAAATTATCTAATCCAAAACCTCCGTTAGTTTTTTAAACACGGCTTTCGCTTCTTTTCCTTCATATAAAATGCTATAAACCGCATCGATGATAGGTGTTTTTGCGCCATAAACCAAGTTGAGATTATAAGCGCTTTTTACAGCATAATAGCCTTCGGCAACCATACTCATTTCCATTTGAGCCGATTTTACAGTATACCCTTTGCCAATCATGTTACCAAACATTCTATTTCTAGAAAACACAGAATAGCCAGTAACTAATAAATCACCTAAATAAGCAGAATCGTTAATATTACGTTTCATTTTATGCACTTTCTTGATAAATTTTTTCATTTCACGAATAGAATTACTCATCAACACCGATTGAAAGTTATCACCATAACCCAAACCGTGTGCAATTCCGGCTGCAATTGCATAAATGTTTTTGAGCATTGCTGCATATTCTGTACCAATGATATCATCAGAAATTTTTGTTTTGATAAAATCTCCAGACAAACATTGGGCAACAATTTTAGCTTTTTTTGCATCGCCACAGGCAATTGTAAGATAGGATAATCGTTCCAGCGCTACTTCTTCGGCGTGGCAAGGTCCAGTAATTACGCCAATATTTTCAAACGGAATATCATAGGTTTTGTTAAAATGTTCTCCAACAATTAGACTCGTTTCTGGAACAATCCCTTTTATCGCAGAAAAAATGACTTTATCACTCAAAGACACCGTTAATTTTTTGAGTTCATTGCTTAAAAAAGCCGATGGTATAGCAAAAATGATGTAATCAGCATAAGCTACTGCTTCATTTATATCATGGGTTAGTTTAAGTTTTGAAATATCAAATTCAACCGAACTTAAATAATTTGGATTGTGACGATGTGTTTTCAGATGTTGTATTGCATCTTCATTTCGCATATACCAAGCAATTTCAGGCAGATTAACACATAGCATTTTAGCTATTGCAGTTGCCCAACTTCCACCGCCAATTACTGCAAATTTTAGATTTTCTGTCATATTTTTTGATTTAACCAATAGTAATTAAAAATGTATTTCTTAACATAAATAAATTATTTTGAAAGTAAGCAGTCCTTTTTATTTTAGAACAAGTGAATGTAATTTAGATATAAATAAAACTTTTATACTAATCTACACAATATTTAAATTAGAATTCCGTTGTTAAATAATATAAATTTATAGTATGCAATTTGAATTAGTTAGTTTTGTTTTAGTATTTTGAAAAAGGCGTTCTAAAGGTAGTACCAGAGCGCCTTTTTATTTTTTATAAATATTTCCATACTCTATATATTCCCATACTTTCTGAGGTAAAAGTGGCTGAACATTTTTCTTATTTTTTATATTTTCTCGTATAAATGTAGATGATATTTCTATTACAGGAGCATTTATAATGTGTATTCTTACTCCTTTATCTAGGTATTTATTATACAATTCATTTGACGTTGAATTTACAGCGGCTTTTAAAATTGCATCTTTAGTTTGGTCTTTCACCTCTAATCTTGGATAAACATAAATCGAATAACTTTGTAAAATCACTTCAAAATTTTTCCACTTGTGTAATGATTTCAAATTATCTTCCCCCATAATTAACGAAAACTCATGTTGCGGAAATTTTTCTTGCAAATGAGCTAATGTATTTACAGTATAATTAGGCTGGGGTAATTTAAATTCAATATCCGAAGGTTTAATTTTTGGATAATCCTCTGTGGCCAAAAACACCATTTCGTAACGTTTATAATCGTTCAGTAAATTATCTTTATTTTTTAAGGGATTGTGTGGCGTAACAACCATCCAAATTTGTTCTAAATCAGAATGCTCTGCAAAATGGTTTGCAATTATCAAATGCCCAACATGAATGGGATTGAATGTTCCGAAATACAAGCCTATTTTCATTAATTTAATTGTAAGATTTAAAAATTTAAGTCACTTTTCGTAATTTTTCAAGTATTAAATTTTTCGATTTAGGTGTTTATAAACTCTTTTACCAACTGATATGCGTCTTCTTTAGCAATGTCTAAATCGTAATTCTTAATAATTTTATCAAATTGTGGCGCTGTTGCAAGTTCCACAGATGCTTTTGCAATTCGCATATTGATTTTATCATCACTTTCTGTGGAGCGTTTTTTTAATCTAATTTTTAGCTCGTCAATACTTGGTGGTTTTACAAAAACTGCTAGAGTTTCGTCCGGAAATTTATGCTTTATACGCAATCCGCCCGCAACATCAATATCAAAAATAACGTTTTTTCCCATTGCCCAAATGCGTTCTATTTCACTTTTTAAAGTGCCATAAAAATTATCACGATAGACTTCTTCCCATTCTAAAAAATCTTCGGCTTTGATGTGTTTTTTAAATTCTTGGGTTGAAATAAAATAGTAATCTTTACCATTAACTTCCTCACCTCTTGGTTCGCGTGAAGCTGCCGAAATCGAAAACTCCAGATTCAATTCTTGAATACCTAATAAATGTCTGACTATGGTTGTTTTTCCTGAACCTGATGGTGCCGAAAACACTATTAATTTTCCTTTTTTCATTGATATTTTTTTTGGTAGAGACGCGATTAATCGCGTCTTTACAATCGTGTCTTTACAATCGTGTCTTTACAATCGCGTCTTTACAATCGCGTCTTTACAATGGCGTCTTTACAACTAGTAATTGTAATTACAACACGTTCAAAACCTGTTCCTTTATTTTTTCTAATTCGTCTTTCATCATCACAACCAATTTTTGCATTTGGGCATGATTCGATTTCGAACCCATAGTATTAATTTCGCGACCCATTTCTTGAGTGATAAAACCTAGTTTTCTACCATTGGCTTCGGTTCCTTTGATGGTTTCCAAGAAATAATCTAGGTGATTTGTTAAACGAACTTTTTCTTCGGTGATGTCTAGTTTTTCTAGGTAATAAATTAATTCTTGCTCAAAACGATTTTCGTCAACGTTGACTTTTAACTCTGAAATCGCGGTTTGCAAACGGTCTTTTATGGCTTTAACACGTTCTGGATCAAGCACCAATGCGTCGTTCATGTATTGGCGAATATTACTTATGCGCAACTGAAATTCTTTTTCTAATGACAATCCTTCATCACGACGAAAATTCAAAATATTTTGCAAAGCTTCCTCGATTACGGTTTGAATTTGAATCCAGTCATTTTCGTCGATTTCATCACGCTCAATTTTCATGGTGTCGGGCATTCTTATTGCCATTTTCATCAGTTCGGTTTCGTCAGCATCAGCGTAAACTTCGCGAAGCTGATTGATATATCCTTTTACAATTGGAACATTAACTCTAGTCGAAGTTTGCTCAGCGGTACTTTCGATAAAAACGGAAAAATCAACTTTTCCGCGTTCCAGTTTCAAAGCAATTTGATTGCGTAAACCCAATTCCATTTCACGATAAAGCGATGGCATGCGCACGCTTAAATCCAAACCTTTGCTATTCAGGGATTTTACTTCAACTGTAATTTTTTTGGTTGGTAATTGCAAAGTGGCTTTACCAAAACCAGTCATTGATTGTATCATAAATTTATTCTAAAAGTTCTCAAAGATAAGGAAAAAGTGGTCAGTGTTCAGTCCCGAGGCTACGGGATTAGTATTCAGCCTGAAATATTACAAACCATTGAAAACTTTCATCACTTGTAGCATGTTTTGCTGGCTGTTGCCAATGAAAATCTTGTTGTCAATAATAAAAACGGGACGACTCAAGAACGTGTAATGTTCCATAATGTGTTTTTTGAAATCTTCTTCGGTCAGGGATTTGTTTTTTAAATCCATCGTTTTGTAAAGTTGTGCTTTTTTGCTAAAAAGTGCTTCGTAACTTCCTGAAAGGCGGTGCATTTCTTCTAATTCTTCAATTGAAATTGGGTTTTGTTTGATGTCATGAAAAACTAAATCATTATTTTTTGGCAAACCTTTTATAATTTTTCGACACGTATCACAGGAAGCGAGATAATATATTTTGTTCATAGTCTGAAGAATTTCTTTGTGCAAAGAAAATTCATTTGACTTTGAAAATGTTTATTTTTATCAAAAATTTATTTAGGCATATCCTTTTTAAAATTTAGGAAGTAAGTTTAAAATTGTATTTATTTATTTTTTGAAGGACATATAAAGTAGAATTAAACTTAAATTTACAAAAAATTATTCTAAAATGAAATTCAATACAAAAACCATACACGGAGGACAGCATCATGATCCGTCAACTGGAGCCGTAATGCCACCAGTTTATCAAACATCAACTTTTGTTCAAACCAGTCCTGGAAAACCATTAAATCCTGATTACGAATATTCTCGCGCCGCAAATCCAACAAGGACAGCGCTTGAAAATGCATTGGCAAGCATAGAAAACGGAACTCGCGGACTGGCTTTTTCGTCAGGATTAGCCGCAACAGATTGTTTGTTGCGTTCCTTCAAAGCAGGAGACGAAATTATCGCTATGGACGATTTGTATGGCGGAACGTACAGAATGTTTACGCGTATTTATAAAGACAGTGGAATAAAATTTCACTTTGTAGATATGAATGATATAGAAAAATTTAAATCGCATATCAATGAAAACACAAAACTGGTTTGGGTTGAAACACCCACAAATCCTTTGATGAAACTGGCAGACATTCAAGAAATTGCCAAAATCACTAAGGAAAACAAAATCTTTTTTGCCGTAGATAATACTTTTGCAACACCTTATTTACAAAAACCATTGGATTTAGGCGCAGATATTGTGATGCATTCCGCAACTAAATATCTTGGCGGACATTCTGATGTTATTGCGGGCGCATTGATTGTAAAAGATGAAGAGTTGGGAAATCAATTGCATTTTCAACAATTTGCCACAGGCGCAACACTGGGACCAATGGATAGTTTTTTGGTTTTGCGAGGAATAAAAACATTGCATTTAAGAGTACAAAGACATTGCGAAAATGGTGTAAAAGTGGTAGAATTTTTAGTAAATCACCCAAAAATCAAAACCGTTTACTATCCAGGATTACCAAGTCATCCGTATCACGAAATTGCCAAAAAGCAAATGAGCGATTTTGGCGGAATGGTTTCTTTTACCTTCGTTTCAGAAAAAAAAGAAGATTCAGT
Organism: Flavobacterium sp.; assembly: GCF_031409475.1. Classification (GTDB taxonomy): domain Bacteria; phylum Bacteroidota; class Bacteroidia; order Flavobacteriales; family Flavobacteriaceae; genus Flavobacterium. Next base: position 78,813 of record NZ_JANNXH010000027.1, read on the forward strand.
ACAATTTCTAGAAAAATTAAAAGTCTTCACTTTGGCGGAATCGCTTGGTGGAGTTGAATCACTAGCAAACCATCCAGCATTAATGACACACGCTTCAATTCCAGAAGACAAACGTAAAGAAATAGGAATTACTGATGACATGGTTCGATTGAGTGTAGGAATCGAAGATATTGATGATTTAATCGAAGATTTGAAACAAGCATTAGGATAAGCTGATTTTGCATAAAAAAACGGTGTTCTAAAATTTTTAGAACACCGTTTTTTATTTTTTATATCCTTGTGTTTGGCTATTGTAAATAATAGATGTAGCCTACATTGAACCAAACCAACCAATCGTTAGCTTTGTTTTCTTTAAAAAAAGTTGGGTTGGGGTTTAAGCCATCGACCCAGTTTGAAAAATAATACTGAAATCTTAAATCTACCATTAAATCTTGCAATGGACTTAATTTGTAACGTGTCCCAACACTAGTTACAACGGACCAAACCGAATTGCTTTCAGTCGAAAAACCAAATGGACGATCGTCAGTAGGTACTAAATATTTGGGGAAAGTGGTCAGAGGAGTTCCTAATTTACCTAGGGTTGATGAAGCTTCTGCATTGTAATAACTGAACTGTCCGCCAAGACTTATAAACGGTCCCCAACTTTCAATTCTTGAGGTAAAATCACGAATGCTCCATGGAAAATATTCTAATTGCATACCTATATTAGTAACTGCAGTACTTCCAGTCATCGCACGCAACTGCTGTTTTCCAAGTGAATTATTGCCCTCAACCCATCGCCCAAAATGTTCTAGTTTTGTTTTATTATAAGACAACTCACTTCGTAATTTAAAGTGATCATTAAAATAGGTCTCAGGAGTGTAACAATTACATTCGGCTTTGTAAGAAAAGTTTAAATAATGAATTAAACCTATGCCATAACCTGTATTCCCAGCATTTGTGCTCAAATCATACCTTTCGCCATAGTCGGATTGAAAGGCAACAGGTCCAGCAATAACGCCAATTTCATGAGAAAAACCAAACTGGGCTATAGCCACATTTGAGAATCCAAAAAACAGTAAACAGAATAAAATAATAGACTTTGGGACCATTTGTACTAAATTACTTTCTACAAATATATAAAAACATCAATCATAACGGAGATTATATAAATAAAATATATTGATTACTTAATTTATCTGTTGATAACATTGATTTTAATAAAAAACGTTTCAGCATCTATAAAAAGAACATAAAATTTATAAGAAATTTAAAATTAATTACTAAATATTATGATAAAATGTATATTTGTACCCACTAACGAAAACGTTTTCTTAAACGTTAATAATCTAATTATCATGTCACAAAGTATTACGAATTTTATCGAATTGGTTGCCAAAAAAAATCCAAACGAGCCGGAATTTATGCAAGCTGTTTTAGAAGTTGCTGAAACCGTAATTCCTTTTATCGAAGAAAATAAAAAATACCAAAACAAAATGCTTTTGGAACGAATGGTCGAGTCAGATCGTATCATTATGTTTCGTGTAGTTTGGATAGATGATAAAGGAGAAACTCAAGTGAATCGAGGATATCGAATTCAAATGAATTCAGCAATTGGACCATACAAAGGCGGAATTCGTTTTCATCCTTCGGTAAATTTGAGTATTTTAAAGTTTCTTGCATTTGAACAAACTTTTAAAAATAGTTTAACAACATTGCCAATGGGCGGTGGAAAAGGAGGTGCGGATTTTGAACCAAAAGGGAAATCAGATAATGAAGTAATGCGTTTTTGCCAGGCATTTATGACAGAACTTTCAAAACATATAGGTTCAAATACAGACGTTCCAGCAGGAGATATAGGAGTTGGAGGAAGAGAAGTAGGCTACATGTTTGGGCAATATAAAAGATTAAGAAACGAGTTTACCGGTGTATTAACAGGTAAAGGAATCTCTTTTGGCGGTTCACTAATTCGTCCAGAAGCTACAGGATACGGCGATGTGTATTTTGCACAAAGCATGTTAGCTACAAAAGGAGATAGCTTTACAGGAAAAACAGTAGTGATTTCAGGATCAGGAAATGTGGCACAATATGCAGCCGAAAAAGCTACTCAATTAGGAGGAAAAGTAGTAACAATGTCAGATTCTGCTGGATATATTTATGATGCCGATGGAATTGACAGTGTAAAATTAGCACATGTTATGGAAATTAAAAATGAACTTCGTGGGAGAATTTCTGATTATTTGACAAAATATCCAAACGCAAAATATATAGCTGGAAAACGTCCTTGGGAAGTAAAATGTGATATTGCATTACCCTGTGCTACTCAAAACGAATTGAACGCAGACGAAGCTAATATGCTTGTTGCTAATGGATGTATTTGTGTTTCCGAAGGAGCAAACATGCCTACAACACCAGATGCAGTTCATGTTTTTCAAAAAGCTAAAATATTATTCGCTCCAGGAAAAGCATCAAATGCTGGTGGAGTTGCCACTTCAGGTCTAGAAATGTCTCAAAACTCATTGCGTTTGAGCTGGTCGTCTGAAGAAGTTGACGAAAGATTAAAAGGAATTATGCTAGCCATTCACGCTTCATGTGTAAAATACGGAACGGATTCAAACGGATATGTAGACTACGTAAAAGGAGCTAACATTGCAGGTTTTGTAAAAGTTGCCGATGCTATGCTTGCGCAAGGCGTAGTATAAATCTAATTTATTATTTTAAATACCTTCTTCCTATCGAGACTTCGAGATTGGAAGAAGGTTTTTTTTATAACAAAATTCTAATACTTTCGTTTGTATTATATTTGTGAACAAAATCAGGAATAGATTAATGAAAAAGCAGGTTTTTTACATAGGGTTTCTCTTATTCATACAAATAGCTTTTGCACAAAATAATTTATTGTGGCAAGGCTATTTTTCTTATAATGAAATAAAAGACTTGTCGCAATCAGAAACCTCCGTTTTTGCGGCAGCAGAAAACGCTTTGTTTACCATAAATACGAACACAAATCTCCTTAAAACCACCAATACTATCGATGGGCTTTCAGGACAAACAATAACTTCTTTGTATTATAGCAAAACCTTTAATAAAACTATTGTAGGTTATGAAAATGGCTTAATGATTGTAATAAACGAAGCCGATGGCAGCATGTTAAACATTGTAGATATTATCAATAAACAATTGCCCTCAAGCATTAAAAGGGTCAATCATTTTATGGAATACAAAGGGATTGTGTATGTTTCTTGTGATTTTGGAATTGTACAATTCAACTTAGCAACCATGTTGTTTGGCGATACTTATTTTATAGGAACTAACGGAGCAGAATTACGCGTTGCTCAAACAGCAGTTTTCAACGGATTTATTTATGCGGCAACTGTAGACGGAATACGAAGAGCCGACAGTACCAATAAAAATTTAATTGACTTTAACCAGTGGTCACAAGTCATTGCAGGAAGTTGGTCTAGCATTGAAACTTTTGACACCGCACTTTTTGCAATAAATTCTGCAGGATACATCCATAAATATAATGAAGCTTCAAATTCCTTTCCGGGTTATTTAGCACTTTCTCAAGCCACTATGGATATGAGAGCAACCGCTAATTATTTAATTATAACTACACCAAACAGCGTTTTTGTTTACAATAAACAAATGGCATTAATTCGTCAAATAAACAATAGTCAAATACCAGAAACCAACATAAGGTTTACTTGTGCCACAGAAATTTCCGAAACACTTTACCTAGGAACTTCCGAAAACGGAATCTATTCAACCGAAATAACGAATGGTGTAACTTTTGAAAACACAACCCCAAACGGACCTTCTAGGAATAAAATATTTGCTTTGCAAGCCACTTCAACTGTCCTTTGGACGGTTTATGGCGGTTATTCAGTAAACTATAATCCTTATTCTTACACGCCATCAAATCAGTTAAACACCTATGGTATAAGTAAATATAGCGAAACAGGCTGGTTAAATTTACCCTACGAAAAAGTTTTAGGAGCAAAAGCCATTTCAAGAATAATTGTAAATCCTAATAACGAAAGTGAGGTTTATGCAAGCTCTTTTTTTTCGGGATTATTAAAAATTGAAGAAGATGTTCCCACATTTTTATACAACCAAACCAATAGCGGTTTAGAAACATTAACTTTTGCAGGGCCAAATTATTTTGATGTTAGAATAAATGGAACAGCATTCGACAAATCTGGTAATCTTTGGGTTACAAACAGTAGAATAAAAAACGGATTAAAGGTTTTAAAACCAGGCAATCAATGGCAAAGTTTTTCGCTTGAAAACATACTAGTTAAAGCCGAAGACAACAGTTTTGGAAGAATAGCAATAGATAAAAACGGAACAAAATGGTTAAGCACTTATAGAGATGGCGTAATAGGTTTTAACGAAAGTAGTAATAAATTTAAAAAAATAGGAACAGGAGACGATACCGGAAATTTACCATTCATAGACGTGAGAGCTGTTGCCGTAGATAACAGAAATCAATTATGGATAGGAACCACAAAAGGATTGCGGGTTTTGCCAAATGTAGGCAGTTTCCTTACCGATGATCAATTAAAAACCAATCCAATAATTATTTTAGAGGATGACCTTGCGCAAGAACTGTTATACGAACAGTTTATTACAGACATAGTTGTTGATGGTGCAAATAACAAATGGATTGGCACAGCAGACTCTGGTATTTTTTTTGTATCACCAAACGGGCAAGAAACAAAATATCATTTCACGACAACAAACTCCCCATTACCCAGTAACGAAATAAATGACATTGACATCAACAGTACAACCGGAGAAGTTTTTATAGCCACCCAAAAAGGATTAGTTTCGTTCAAAGGTACAGCCACAAAGGCAAATGATGATTTAAGCAATGTTTATGTCTACCCAAATCCAGTTCGACCAGAATATAATGGCACAGTTAAAATTGCGGGACTACTCAATAAAGCAACAATTAAAATTACCGATATCGAAGGAAATCTTGTTCACGAAACCACTTCCGAAGGAGGAACAATAGAATGGGACACCAGCGCTTTTGGAAAATATAAAGTCGCATCAGGAGTGTATATGATTTTCATATCGGCTGAAGACGGAATTGAAACCAAAGTCAAAAAAGTAATGATTATAAGGTAAAATCAGATTTCAGTTTCTGAAAATATAACCCCAGCGTCAGCGAACTGGCGTGGCAAATCTAATATCTAAAATTGCAAGTCAAAACCAAAGCCATCGTTATTTCGTCCCTCAAATACCAGGAGAAAAGTTTGATTGTCAAATGCTTTACACTCTCACACGGTTTGAAATCGTATTTCGTCCGCGATGCTTTTTCGTCCCGAAAATCCTCCCGAAGCCTCGGGACAAAAAATGCTTATTTCCAGCCGCTGACCATTCTCGAAATCGAAGCCGTTCACAAAAACAAAGGAACACTTGAGAATTTCAAAGAGATTAAAATTGCCACGCCATTTCATTCCATTCATTCGGATATTTATAAAAGTACCATTGCAATGTTTCTTTCCGAAATTTTGCACCATTCTATTCACGAAGAAGAGAAAAACGAGTCACTTTTTACCTTTCTAGAAACCGCATTACATTGGCTCGACAATCACGACCAAACCGCTAATTTTCATCTAATTTTAATGCTCGAAATTACAAAATACCTTGGTTTTTACCCAGATGTATCGGATATTGACATGCCTTTTTTCGGAATGATTGAAGGCGTTTTCACACCTTTTCACGGCATTAATTCACTTACCGAACACGAAACCAATCTTTTCAAAAAACTCATTAATTTAAAATTCGATAACGACCAGAAAATTTTTCACGTTATCGAGCGTCAAATCGTCTTGAAAATCCTCATAGATTACTACGCATTTCATCTGGATGGTTTCAGAAAACCAAAATCTTTGGAGGTTTTGGCAGCTGTTTTTTCTTAGAATCTAACCACAAAGCACACTAAGTTTTTGCTCAAAGTACACAAAGCTTTGTAAGCATTGTGATTTTTCTTTGTGAACTTTGTGGTTAAATTTTCTGCACAATCGCAAAAACTCATAACTCATAACTCATAACTCATAACTATTTATTACTTTCGCACCACGATTTAAGAAAAGGATAAAATGAGCATAAAATTTACTGAATACAAAGGACTTAACTTGCCCGAAGTTGCATCTGAAGTACTTGATTTTTGGAAAAAAGAAAACATATTTGAGAAGAGTGTAACCACTCGCGAAGGCAACCCGCCGTTCGTTTTTTTTGAAGGTCCGCCATCCGCAAATGGTTTGCCAGGAATTCATCACGTTATGGCACGTGCGATTAAAGATATTTTTTGCAGATATAAAACCCAAAAGGGCTTTCAAGTAAAACGAAAAGCAGGTTGGGATACACACGGATTACCAATAGAATTAGGCACCGAAAAAGAATTAGGTATAACTAAAGAAGATATTGGCAAAACCATATCAGTCGAAGAATACAACGAAGCTTGCAAAAAAACCGTTATGCGTTACACCGATGTGTGGAACGATTTAACCCAAAAAATGGGCTATTGGGTTGATATGGAAGATCCATACATCACCTACAAATCCAAGTATATGGAATCGGTTTGGTGGATTTTGAAACAAATCTATAATAAGGATTTGATGTACAAAGGCTATACCATTCAGCCGTATTCGCCAAAAGCAGGAACCGGATTATCGTCTCACGAAGTGAACCAACCCGGAAGTTACCGTGATGTATCGGATACAACTGTTGTGGCACAATTCAAAGCATTAAACGAAACTTTACCTAGTTTTCTTCAAGGTTTTGGACCTATTCATATTTTGGCTTGGACGACGACGCCGTGGACTTTGCCCTCAAACACCGCGTTGACTGTTGGTCCAAAAATTGACTATGTTTTAGTTAAAACTTTTAATCAGTATACTTTTTTACCTTCGAATGTGATTTTGGCTAAAAATCTAGTTGGAAAACAATTTTCGAAAGGATTTTTTGCATCAACCGAGCCAACTGATTTTGAAAACTTTAAAGAAGACAATAAATCAATTCCATACCAAATTATTGCCGAATGTAAAGGAGTTGATTTAGTTGGAATTCGTTACGAACAATTATTACCTTTTTCGTTGCCTTTCGAAAATTCAGAACATGCTTTCCGAGTAATTTTAGGAGATTTTGTAACCACCGATGACGGAACAGGAATTGTACACACGGCTCCAACATTTGGAGCTGATGATGCTAAAGTTGCCAAAGAAGCTGTACCAGAAGTCCCGCCAATGTTAGTTCTTGACGAAAACGCAAATCCAGTTCCATTAGTCAATTTACAAGGAAAATTCATCGATGGTTTAGGAAGTTATTCTGGAAAATACGTTAAAAACGAATATTACAACGAAGGCGAAGTTCCAGAACGCTCAATTGATGTTGAAATCGCTATTCAGTTAAAAGAAGAAAATAAAGCTTTTAAAGTAGAGAAATACGTGCACAGTTACCCACATTGCTGGAGAACCGACACGCCAATTTTATACTATCCGCTAGATTCGTGGTTCATCAAAATCACGGAAGTGAGAGATAGAATGTTTGACCTCAACGAAACCATCAACTGGAAACCAAAAGCAACGGGCGAAGGACGATTTGGAAATTGGTTAAAAAACGCCAACGACTGGAATTTATCACGTTCCCGTTTTTGGGGAATTCCATTGCCTATTTGGAGAACCGAACCTGGTTCCGAAGGTTCGGAAGAAGAAATTCTAATTGGTTCTGTCGAAGAATTATACAACGAAATAGAAAAATCTATCGCAGCAGGTTTCCAATCCACTAATCCTTTCAAAGGTTTCGAAATCGGAAATATGTCTGAAGCCAATTATGACTTAATTGATTTGCACAAAAATGTAGTCGATGAAATCACCTTGGTTTCTGCTACTGGAAAACCAATGAAACGCGAAGCTGATTTGATTGATGTTTGGTTTGATTCTGGCGCAATGCCTTATGCACAATGGCATTACCCATTTGAAAACAAAGACAAGATTGACGAAAACAAAGATTTCCCTGCGGATTTTATTGCCGAAGGCGTCGATCAAACTCGGGGTTGGTTTTATACTTTGCACGCTATTGGAACATTAGTTTTTGACAAAGTAGCATTTAAAAATGTAGTTTCAAACGGTTTAGTTTTGGATAAAAATGGACAAAAAATGTCAAAACGTTTAGGAAATGCAGCCGATCCATTTGAAACATTAAATGAATATGGTCCAGACGCCACACGTTGGTATATGATTTCGAATGCGAATCCTTGGGACAACTTGAAATTCGATTTAGAGGGAATTGCTGAGGTAAGACGCAAATTCTTTGGAACACTATACAACACGTATTCGTTCTTTAGTTTGTATGCTAATATCGATAAATTCATTTATTCCGAAGCGGAAATTCCGTTGAACGAAAGACCCGAAATTGATCAATGGATTATTTCGGAATTGAACACATTAGTAAAAGTTGTTGATGAAGCGTATGCAGATTATGAGCCTACAAAAGCCGCTCGTGCGATATCAGAATTTGTTCAAGAAAACTTAAGCAACTGGTACGTTCGTTTGTGTCGCCGTCGTTTCTGGAAAGGCGAATATGCGCAAGATAAAATCGCTGCCTATCAAACTTTATACACCTGTTTGTTAACCATAAGTAAACTCGGTGCGCCAATTGCTCCTTTCTTTATGGACAAGCTTTACAGAGACTTAACGCAAACAACACATACCGAAGAATTTGACTCTGTACATTTGGCAAAATTTCCAATTTCGGTTGAAAACTATGTTAATAAATCGTTAGAGAGCAAAATGCTGAAAGCACAGATTGTTTCTTCACTGGTATTATCACTTCGAAAGAAAGAAATGATTAAGGTACGACAACCACTGCAAAAGGTAATGATTCCGGTACTTGAAGAGGGTTTTAGAGCCGAAATTGAAGCTGTTTCTGATCTTATAAAAGCCGAAGTTAACGTCAAAGAAATTGTGCTTTTGGATGATGCTTCGGGTGTTTTAGTAAAGCAAATTAAGCCTAATTTTAAAGCACTTGGACCACGTTTTGGAAAAGATATGAGTTTGATTGCCAAAGAGATACAAAATTTTTCTGCGGAGCAAATCAATCAATTAGACAAGCAAGGAAGTTTAGTTCTTGTTATTGCTGGAAATAGTATAATTTTATCTCAAGAAGATGTAGAAATTTCTTCTCAAGATATTGAAGGTTGGCTTGTTGCTAATTCAAACGGAATAACGGTTGCGCTAGACATCACAATTTCAGAGGAATTGAAAGAAGAAGGAATTGCAAGGGAATTAGTGAACCGAATTCAGAATATAAGAAAAGATTCTGGTTTTGAAGTTACTGATAAAATTAAAGTACATTTGCAAAAAAATGCTGCATTAGAAAAAGCAGTAAAAGCAAATGAAGCCTATATTAAATCTGAAACGCTCTCACGGGAACTCGTTTTTGAAGAAAAAATAGAAGAAGGTACAGAAATAGAATTCGACGAAATAAAAACAAAAATAGTAATTACAAAATAATTCGAAAATGATAGATGAAATTGCAAGATACTCAGAAGCTGATTTAGCAGAGTTCAAAGAGCTTATCCTTAAAAAAATTGCTAAAGCACAGGCAGATTTAGATTTGATAAAAAGTGCCTACATGAACGATTTAAATAACGGAACCGATGACACTTCGCCTACATTCAAAGCCTTTGAAGAAGGAAGCGAAACCATGTCTAAAGAAGCTAATTCACAATTAGCAATCCGTCAGGAGAAGTTCATACGCGATTTAAAAAATGCACTTTTCCGTGTTGAAAATAAAACTTACGGAACCTGTAAAGTAACAGGTAAATTAATAAGTAAGGAAAGACTTTTGATAGTTCCACACGCAACAATGAGTATTGAGGCAAAAAATCTACAAAGATAAGCACCTAATTTTTAAATTATTAACGCTCCATTTGGAGCGTTTTTTTTAGAAAATTACATTACATTTGCCACACTAAAATTAGAAAAATGAATTTACGAAGAGCTTACCTCCTTATTTTTATCCTGTTAATTGTCGATCAAATCACCAAAATTTATATTAAAACTAATTTTATCTACGGCGAAAGCGGACAGATAGAAATAACAAGTTGGTTTAAAATACTTTTGATAGAAAACGAAGGAATGGCATGGGGAACTCAAATACCGGGCGAGCACGGGAAATTAATATTAACAATTTTTAGACTTTTTGCAGTAACAGGAATTGGGTATTGGCTTTGGGATTCAGTAGAGAGAAGACACAGTTCTGATTATTTGATTGTTGCTATATCTCTGATATTTGCAGGAGCTTTAGGCAACATCATTGACTCCGTTTTCTATGGGGTTATTTTTGATGACAGCTACAATAATTTGGCAACATTCAATGCCGTAAACCCTTATGGAACTTGGTTTCATGGTAGAGTTGTTGACATGTTGTATTTTCCTTTTTTTGAAACAAATCTGCCAAGTTGGGTTCCTTTTTGGGGCGGAAGCCAGTTTAAATTTTTTAATGCTATTTTTAATATTGCCGATATGGCGATTTCTACAGGTGTAGGAATTCTAATTGTTTTTAATCGAAAAGCATTTCACCATAAGCCTTTTGGTAATTAATGAAATTATTATAAATTCCAATAATTATTGGAACGCAATAATCTTGACAATATTAAAACCGATAAACTTCAATTGGAGTTACACAATAATCCAACCTCACGTCGTTTTCAAAAACATCGTCAATTAAATCTTCTGGGTCAAAGAAGGAAAGCCCAATATTTATGGTTTCCGGCTTGCATTCATTCAAGAATTTATCATAAAACCCTTTGCCATAACCTACTCGATGTCCGGTTTTGTCATAAGCAAGTAACGGCACAAAAACTATATCAATTTTGCTAACAGGAACTTCTCCCGAAGCGTCTTGACCATCAACAGGTTCTGGAATATGGTATTCGTTTTTCTTGATTTTGGTATTATCAGTCAATAGAAAATGAGTCATGTTATGGGTTTCGAAATTACTTTTTGAGACAATTATTTCTTTATCTTTTCCGGAAAGCAAGTGCAAAATAAACTCGGTGTTGACCTCTTTATGTTCCGTGATGGGAAGGAAAATATGGAAATAATTTTTCTCCCAAATAGGAAGTGTCAAAATTTTATTGGCAATAGCCAAACTCATTTTCTCCAATTCACTTTCGGAAAGTAGATTTCGTAAGGATTTGTATTTTAACCGTAACTCTTTTTTATTCATAATAAATTTCAAAAGTTAAAAGTAGTTAAATTCCGAATCTCTTTGTGAATTACTTGTCTTTCGTTCCCACATTTTATTAACTTTGTTACATGCAAAACCCTACGCTCGAACTTCAAATTCAAACTTTACCCGACAGTCCAGGAGTATATCAATATTACGATGCAGCAGGGAAGATATTGTATGTGGGCAAAGCCAAAAACCTAAAAAAAAGAGTTTCGTCTTACTTTAATAAAATTCATGATACGGCCAAAACCAATGTTTTGGTCAAAAAGATTGTTACCATAAAGCACATTGTTGTTGCCACTGAAACCGATGCGCTATTGTTAGAAAACAATCTCATAAAAACGTTAATGCCAAGATATAATGTCTTGTTGCGCGACGACAAAAGTTATCCTTGGATTTGCATCAAAAAAGAACCATTTTCGCGAATATTTTCCACCCGAAGACTAATCAAGGACGGTTCGGAATATTTTGGACCTTATACCAGTTTCAAAACCGTAAGTACGATTTTAGACTTGATAAAAGAGCTCTATCCACTGCGGACTTGCAATTATGATTTGAGCAAAAGCAATATCGAAAGCATGAAATTCAAGGTTTGTCTCGAATATCATATTGGCAATTGCAAAGGTCCATGCGAAGGATTTGAACCCATAGAAAATTACCAAAAACAAGTTGATGCCATTCGTGAAATTCTAAAGGGGAATTTCAAGGAATCCTTAAAGGATTTCAGGAAAGTAATGAATGACTTTGCAACAGCAATGCATTTTGAAGAAGCCCAAAAAATAAAAGAAAAAATACAAATTCTCGAAAATTACCAATCTCGATCTACAATTATAAACCCAAAAATTACCAATCTCGATGTGTTTTCGATAGTTTCGGACGAAAGTGCCGCTTTCGTAAATTTTATGCAAATATCACATGGCTCGATTATTCGTTCCCATACTATGGAAATCAAAAAGAAACTCGACGAAACCGATGTGGAGTTACTCGCGCTAGCAATTGTTGAACTCAGAGAGCGATTTCAATTAGTATCCAAAGAACTTATTGTACCTTTTGATGTTGATCTGGGCGAAAACATCAAAATCACCATTCCACAATTAGGCGACAAAAAGCAAATTCTGGATTTATCCGTTCGCAATGCTAAATATTTTAGAATAGAACAACTAAAACAACTTCAAATTGTAGATCCAGATCGACACGCAAACAGGATTATGGCTCAAATGCAAAAGGATTTGAGACTGCCTGTAGAACCCAGACATATAGAATGTTTTGATAATTCGAACATTCAAGGAACCAATCCAGTTGCAGCATGTGTAGTTTTCAAAGACGGAAAACCGAGCAAAAAAGACTACCGCCATTTCAATATAAAAACCGTTGAAGGACCAGATGATTTTGCCTCAATGACCGAAGTGGTCTATCGTCGCTACAAACGCATGCTCGACGAAAATCAACCTTTACCTCAATTAATAATTATTGACGGCGGAAAAGGACAATTATCATCGGCATTAAAAAGTTTAGATGAATTGGGTTTGAGAGGAAAAATCGCCATTATTGGCATAGCAAAACGGCTAGAAGAGTTGTTTTATCCCGGCGACTCAATCCCATTGTATCTGGATAAAAAGTCAGAAACCTTAAAAGTTATTCAGCAATTGCGCAACGAAGCACATCGTTTTGGAATAACCCATCACCGTGACAAACGCAGTAAATCCGCCCTTAATTCCTCTATGGAAAGCATACCAGGAATTGGCGAAAAAACGATGCTAACTTTAATACAACATTTCAAAAGTGTTAAAAGATTGAAATTAGCTACAGAAAAAGAAGTTTCTGAGGTTGTAGGTGTTTCAAAAGCCAAAAAAATTGCCGACTTTTACAAAACAAATTAGCAAATTTTTTATGAGCCTATTCCAGCTTTCCGATTCAAGCGCTCTGCAAAAAATCTTTTTTTCTAATAAAAAAAAAGGAGCTTCTTTGGTCGCTCTTTTTTTTCAAGAAAAAATGGCTTTTTTACTATCGCGACTTTCCACTACAATCTGGGGCTTTTCGAGTCTTTTAGCTTTTATATTTTGCTTTTTATCTCAAAACAGCTATTCACAAGACACCCTGAAAAAACCGAAGATAGGATTAGTTTTAAGCGGAGGTGGAGCAAAGGGATTTGCACACATTGGCGTTTTAAAAGTACTAGAATCTGCGGGAGTTAAAATTGATTTTATTGGCGGTACAAGTATGGGAGCAGTAGTTGGAGGATTATATGCATCAGGATATAATGCAACTCAAATCGATTCTATTTTTAAAACCATAAATTTCAACGAATTAATAAAAGACTTTATTCCTAGATCCTCGAAGACTTTTTATGAAAAAAAAAATGATGAAGTTTATGCTGTTGTATTGCCATTTAACAAGTTTCATGTAGGAATTCCCGATGCACTATCAAAAGGGATTTATAACTTCAATTTATTAAGCGCACTTACCAGAAACGTTAGACATGTAAGAGATTTCAATAAATTAAAAATTCCCTTTATAGGTATCGCTACAGATATAGAAACTGGCGAAGAGGTTATATTAAACAAAGGTAATTTAGCAACAGCATTAATAGCCAGTTCTGCATTTCCTACTTTGTTCTCACCCGTTGAAATAGAAGGAAAAATTCTAGTCGATGGCGGAGTTGCAAACAATTATCCAATTGAAGCCGTCAGAATTATGGGTGCAGACATCATCATTGGGGTAGATGTTCAAGATGGGTTGTTAGACAAATCAGAACTTAAGAATGCTACTAAAATATTAGGACAAATCACCAACCTTCAATCTATTGAAAAGATGAAGAAAAAAATAAAAGACACGGATATTTATATAAAACCAGACATCAAAAACTATGGAGTAATTTCATTTGACAAAGGAATAGATATTATCAAGAAAGGAGAAGAAGCAGCATTCGCTGTTTATGAACAGATTAAAAAGTATGGAGGTAAAGACAATTCTGTACAAAAAAGGCAACTATGGGTTGATGATAGTCTGCACATAAATTCCATAAGTACAAATAGATTAAAAAACTATACACGTTCCTATATAAAAGGGAAATTGCGTTTTAAGGAAGGTGATAAAATAAGTTATGACGATCTAAAAAACGGAATAAACAACATTAATGCTACTCAAAATTTCAGCACAATCAATTATTTTTTTGATGAAAACGATCAAAAAGACGATTTGAAATTAACTTTAACAGAAAACCTAAACAGAACATTTTTAAAGTTTGGATTGCATTATGATGGTTTATTTAAAAGTGCAATTTTAGTAAATCTTACGCAAAAAAAGACGTTTTTAAAAAATGATATTGCATCTATAGACATAATACTTGGAGATAATTTCAGGTATAATTTTGATTATTATATTGACAATGGATTTTATTGGAGTTTTGGTTTTAAATCACATTACAATCAATTCAACAAGAATGTAACTTCAGAAATAAGTGATTTTAGCAATAATATTCCAGGAATTAGTTCAATAAATATTGACTTTTCGGATTTTACAAATCAAGCCTATTTCCAGTCTTTGTTTGTGCAAAAATTTTTAATAGGTGGCGGTGTTGAATTTAAGCTTTTAAAAATCGCTTCAGAAACGCTGTCAAGTGCTTCCCCTTTAATTGACAAAAGCAGTTATTTAAGTGTTTTTGGATACCTGAAATATGACTCATTAGACAACAAGTATTTTCCCAAAAAAGGATGGTGCTTTTCTGGAGACATACAATCGTATTTATATTCATCAAATTACACAAACGAATTCAATCCCTTTTCAATTGCAAAAGCAGACGTAAGTATAGTAAAAACAGTTTTTAAAAACACCACTGTTAAATTGCAAACTGAAGCCGGATTTACGTTTGGAGATGAAAGTATTCCGTTTTTTAATTTTATACTTGGAGGATACGGGTTCAACAACATAAATAATTTCAAACCTTTTTATGGATATGATTTTTTAAGTATAGCCGGAAACAGTTATTTAAAATCAAGCCTTACTATAGATTATGAGATTTTTAAAAAACAACACATAAATTTTTCTGCAAATTTCGCCAATATAGAAAACAATCTTTTTGAAACTATAGATTGGATATCATTGCCTAAATATTCTGGATATGCACTAGGTTATGGTTTAGAAACTATTGTTGGGCCAATAGAAATAAAACATTCTTGGTCACCAGAAACTTCAAAAGGCTATACTTGGTTCAGTATTGGTTTTTCGTTCTGATTTTAATTTAGTTCAATAAAAATAACGATATTTGCTATTATGAAAGCAATATGGACCGGTTTGTTAGA
This sequence comes from Flavobacterium sp., assembly GCF_031409475.1. GTDB lineage: Bacteria > Bacteroidota > Bacteroidia > Flavobacteriales > Flavobacteriaceae > Flavobacterium. The sequence goes on from NZ_JANNXH010000027.1 coordinate 94,343, forward strand.
CTATCTTCAATTTCTCATCAAGAGAAATCCGGAGTGATAGCGTTTTTAGCTTTAAAGAAATCTTAAATCTAAATTCAAAAATCTTAAATCTAAATTCAAATGCCACTATATCATAAATTGGGAGATTTCCCTCAAAAAAGACACACACAATTCCAGAAACCCAACGGAAACTTCTATTACGAACAACTCTTTGGTACCGAAGGTTTTCATGGGCATTCATCCTTGCTTTATCATGTACACAGACCAACACAAGTCAAGGAAATTATCAAATCCTATTCGGTTGAACCAAAAATAGCCATTGGCAAAAACATCAAATCATTATTATTAAAAGGCTTTGATTTAAAACCCGAAGAAGATTTTCTGGACAGTCGAAAACCCATGTTGGTCAATAAAGATTGTACCATTGGTCTGGCAGCGCCACAAAAATCATTAACCAATTATTTCTATAAAAATGCCGATGCCGATGAGCTAATTTTCATCCATAAAGGAAGTGGAAAATTGCGCACCATGATGGGTAACATCCCTTTTGAATACGGAGATTACCTCATTATTCCTCGCGGAATGATTTATCAAATAAGTTTTGACACACCCGAAAACAGATTATTTTATGTAGAATCATTTGCGCCATTTTACACACCTAAACGATACAAAAACACATCGGGACAACACCTAGAACATGCACCATTTTGCGAACGCGATTTCAAACTCCCATCCGAGCTTGAAACCCACGACGAAAAAGGAGATTTTCTGATCAAAATAAAAAAAGAAGGCATGATACATGAAGTAGTGTATGCCACACATCCTTTTGATGTCATAGGTTGGGACGGTTATAATTTTCCGTATGGCTTTAGCATTCAAAATTTTGAACCCATAACCGGTCGTGTGCATCAACCGCCACCAGTACATCAAACATTCGAAACGGCGACTTTTGTAGTTTGTTCCTTTTGTCCAAGATTGTACGATTATCATCCAAAAGCAATTCCTGCGCCATACAACCACAGCAATATAGACAGTGATGAGGTTTTGTATTATGTAGATGGCGATTTTATGTCGAGAAATAATATCGAGCAAGGACACATTACTCTGCACCCAAAAGGAATTCCTCATGGTCCAGCACCAGGAGCAATGGAGAGAAGTATTGGTCATACCGAAACTCAAGAATTGGCGGTTATGGTAGATACGTTTCGTCCACTTATGGTAACTCAAGAAGCCATGGGATTGGACGATGGAGAATATTATAAATCTTGGGTAGAATAATTAATCTGAATGTTTTAAAAAGCTTCCAGCCTTTTTAAGGCTGGAAGCTTTGGTTAAATTAAAAAAACTAAATCATGTCAAAAGAAATAAAATCCGTGAACTACGGACTCGAAAAAATATTCGAAGGAGCACAAGATTTCCTTCCATTAATGGGAACAGACTATGTAGAATTCTATGTAGGAAACGCCAAACAAGCTGCACATTTCTACAAAACTGCCTTTGGTTTTCAATCCCATGCCTACTGCGGATTAGAAACAGGATCAAGAGATAAAGTTTCGTATGTTTTAAAACAAGACAAAATCAGGTTGGTATTAACAACTGCATTAACGAGCGACTCACCTGTTGGCGAACATGTAAAAAAGCATGGCGACGGAATCAAAGTAATCGCACTTTGGGTTGAAGATGCGCGAAAATCATTCGAAGAAACCACCAGTCGCGGTGCAAAAGTATATATGGAACCCGTTGTCGAGAAAGACGAATATGGCGAAGTCGTTCGGGCTGGAATTTATACTTATGGAGAAACCGTCCACATGTTCGTAGAACGAAAAAACTATACTGGAGCATTTCTTCCAGGTTTTGTAGCATGGAAATCAGATTATAACCCAACTCCTATTGGACTGAAATACATTGACCATATGGTTGGAAATGTAGGTTGGAACCAAATGAATATTTGGGTAAAATGGTACGAAGAAGTCATGGGATTTGTCAATTTTCTTTCTTTCGACGACAAACAAATTCATACGGAATATTCCGCCTTGATGAGTAAAGTAATGAGCAACGGAAACGGACGTATAAAATTCCCCATCAACGAACCCGCAAAAGGAAACAAACGTTCTCAAATAGAAGAATATTTGGATTTTTATGAAGGCTCAGGAGTGCAACACATTGCCATTGCAACGGATGATATCATTACAACAGTGTCAGAATTAAAAGCCAGAGGAATTGAGTTTCTTTCTGCTCCGCCACACGAATATTATAAAGCTATTCCAGAACGGCTGGGCGTTCACATGGAAATGATGCACGAAGATTTAGCCGTAATCGAGAAACTCGCTATTATGGTTGATGCAGATGAAGATGGTTACTTATTACAAATTTTCACCAAACCTATTGAGGATAGACCAACACTGTTTTTTGAAATTATTCAAAGAATGGGAGCCAAAGGTTTTGGCGCAGGAAACTTTAAAGCCTTGTTTGAGTCTATAGAAAGAGAGCAACAATTGCGAGGAACACTATAAAAGCGCCTTTTTTTTACATTATGCAAAAAAATAACCGACGAACGACAGGTTTGTTTACAAATATTGTGTTAAACTTTATTTTTTGATAACAATAACTAGATTCATTAATTAACTTTGTACTTGTAAATTAGAAAGGGGTGGTTCCCTTAATAGTTTCATATAAATTTCATAATTTATAGTTTTTTTGGTTAGTTAATAGCATAAAAACTCAGTCATTACTTGACTGAGTTTTTTTGTTTTAATACATTTGGAACAAAATTTGTATTTAAGGTTATTTATAAAAATGAAAACATGAAAAAAGTAGTTTTATTAATTCTATTTATCCTTACTGCTGGTTTCAGTTCCCCTAAAGAAGATGCTTTTGAAGTAGGCGAATGGTTTAAATTTCGGATCCATTACGGATTTGTCAACGCTGGATATTCGACAGTTGAGGTAAAAGAAGCTACAATAAAAAGCAAAAAAGTTTTTCATGTAATCGGGAAAGGCTACACTACTGGAATGTCTCGATTTTTTTTCAAAGTAGACGATTTATATGAGAGCTATATTGATAAAGAAACAGGTGTTCCATATCAGTTTGTCAGAAAAATTAATGAAGGTGGTTATACTAAAAATCAAGAAGGATTCTTTAATCAAACAGAAAATAAAATTCTAGTAAAAGATTATAAAAATAAAAGTGAGAAAACATTTATAATTCCAAAAAACACACAAGACATTTTATCTACGTTTTATTATTTGAGGAATTATCCAAATATTGATAAGATGAAGATAGGAGAATCAGTTGCAGTAGACCTGTTTTTTGATGATGAAACCACAAAATTTAAGTTAAAATTTATAGGTCGAGAAGATATTAAAACTAAATTTGGATTAATATCAACCATGATTTTTAGACCATTAGTGCAATCAGGGCGTGTTTTTAAAGAAGAAGAAAGTTTGACTGTATGGATTTCAGATGATGATAATAAATTACCATTACGAATAAAAGCAAGTTTAGCCGTAGGTTCCATAAAAGCTGATTTAGAAGGATTTAAAGGATTAAAATATCCGTTTAAAATAAAAATATAATGAAAATAAAGGATAATTCGGCTGCAATTTTAAAAGAAATTGAGCTAAAATACCAAGCCATAAATCAAAAGACCGAAACCCAACTCGAAGGATTACTTTGGTCAAAACCCATTACTTATTGGGATTATATTCAAACAGATGCGCTATTAAATCTTCAAATTCAGAGAACAGTTTTACCGGACGAGATGATTTTTATTATGTACCATCAAGTCAATGAATTGTTGTTTAAAATGATATTATGGGAAATGAATCAAATTTCGCATCATCAAAATCTTGAAACACCGTTCTTCACCGAAAGGTTAACTCGAATCAGCAGGTATTTTGATATGCTAACCACTTCATTTGATATTATGGGTGACGGAATGGAAGTCGAACAATACCTGAAATTTAGAAATACACTTACACCAGCTAGTGGTTTTCAAAGTGCACAATACAGATTTATTGAATTTGCATCAACGGATTTGATTAATTTAATAGATTATCGTTTTAGAGCAAATATTGACAGAGACACTTCTTTTGAGAATGCTTTTGAACACTTGTATTGGCAAGCCGCAGGAAAAGATCATCAAACGGGTAAAAAATCTTATTTGTTAGAAGAATTTGAAGAAAAATATAAAGCTTCATTTTTAATAAAAATGAAGGAATACAATACTATTAATCTTTGGCAAAAATTCAAGCAGTTACCAGAGTCAGATCAAAAAAACACAGAATTAATTAATGCCATGCGTCATTACGATCATACTGTAAATATTACTTGGGTAATGGGACATTTGAACGCCGCAAGAAAATATATAGACAATGGTAATGGAAACGGTGAAGCAACTGGTGGAAGTGATTGGAAAAAATACATGCACCCAAAATTTCAACGAAGAATATTTTTCCCAGAATTATGGAGTGTCGAGGAATTAAAAAATTGGGGAGAAGAGAAATAGTTTAATTGTCAATAAAAGAACCATCTTTGAAAAAAGCATTCCTACTCCTAATACTATTCTGTATTTTTTCTTGCAAAAAATCAGACGATGAAACAGTTGAAAAAACATTTAAACCATTGCCAAAAGTGGAACAATTCGGGTTTAACTTCAACGATTTTAATATCCAACACGACACCATTGCAAAAGGAGATACTTTTGGGAGTATTATAGAGCATCAAAATATTGGAGACAAAAAAGTATATGACCTCATTGCAAAAGTAAAAGACAGCTTTGATGTAAGAACCGTTAGAATTGGCAAAGCATTTACTTTTTTAAGAACAAAAGATCGTTTAAAAAAACTACAAGTTTTGGTCTATCAACCTGATAGAGCAAACTATTATGTTATAGATTTAAGAGATTCTATCACGGTTTTTAAGAAAACCAGACCCATTACTATAAAGCAACGTACAATTGCCGGTAAACTAGACGGTTCCTTGTCCGAAGCCTTAAATAAACAAGGCGTTGATGCGGCTTTGGCCAATAAATTAACCAAAGTGTATGCCTGGTCAATTGATTTTTTTAAATTAAAAAAGGGCGATAAGTTTGGGATAACATTTACCGAAAGGTATATTGATGACACAATTTATGACGGAGTTGATAGCCTTAAAGCAGCTTTTTTTGAATACAAAGGAAAATTAATTTATGCGTTCCCATTTGCTCAAAACGCAACATCAGGGAAACATGATTATTATGATGATCAAGGAAAAGCACTCAAGAATTTCTTTCTAAAATCGCCCTTGAAGTATGTAAATATCACTTCGCATTTCACTAAAAAAAGATTTCATCCGGTACAACTTATTTGGAAAGCCCACAAAGGAACTGATTATGCTGCGCCAACAGGAACACCCATCATGACAACGGCATCTGGTATTGTTGAACAGACAGGCTATTCCGCCGGAAACGGAAATTTTGTAAAAGTAAAACACGATAGAACATACGCTACACAATATTTACACATGTCAAAAATTCTAGTTCGCAGAGGTCAGAGAGTCAATCAAGGAAGCGTTATTGGCAAAGTAGGAAGTACTGGACTTGCAACTGGACCACATGTATGCTATAGATTCTGGAAAAACGGTGTTCAAGTTGATGCTTTAAGATTAAAACTGCCCAATTCTCAGCCCATGGACAGAAATAATTTACCTCGATTTATGACACAGATGAAACCTTTAAAACGAACATTAGACAGTGTTGCAAAATTGTAAATCAAACTTTAATTTATTTTATAGTTTCCAACCATGTTTTTGGCTGCAAACCATAAATGTTAATTTTACAAACTAAAAGTGTAAATTTGCATTTTTAAAAATAAATTTCAAAATGGCTTTACAAAATACAAATCCCACAACTACCGCTGCATGGCAAAAACTCGAGAAACATTTTCACGAAATGAAAAACGTTTCCATGTCTGCAATGTTTAATGACGATAACACTAGAACTGCAAAATTTCATTTTCAATGGAATGATTTTTTGATCGATTATTCTAAAAATATCATTAACCAAGGCACCATGGATTTGTTGCTTGAATTGGCAAATGAATTGGATTTAAAAGACGCGATTAATCAATATTTTCAAGGAGATATTATAAATCAAACAGAGAACAGAGCCGTTTTGCATACCGCTTTGCGAGCAAAATCAACTTCAAATATAAAAATTGATGGTGAAAATGTTATTCCAGAAATTTATGCTGTAAAAAGCAAAATAAAAAACTTCACAAACGAAATTGTAAACGGAGATCGAAAAGGATTTACAGGCAAATCGTTTACCGATATAGTAAATATTGGAATTGGAGGTTCAGACCTTGGACCAGCAATGGTTGTAGAAGGGTTGCAATTTTATAAAAACCATTTGAATGTTCATTTTGTGTCTAATGTTGATGGCGATCATGTTAACGAAATCATCAAGAAATTAAATCCAGAAACGACGCTTTTTGTTATTGTTTCTAAAACATTTACCACACAAGAAACATTAACAAATTCAGAAACTATTAGGACTTGGTTTCTCAAATCAGCTTCACAAGAAGATGTAGCCAAACATTTTGTTGCCGTTTCTACAAATATTCATAAGGTAACCGAGTTTGGCATAAATCCAGATAATATTTTTCCAATGTGGGATTGGGTTGGAGGAAGATTTTCACTCTGGAGCGCAGTAGGACTATCAATAAGTTTAGCAGTAGGATTTGATAATTTTGACGAATTATTAGTGGGAGCAAACGAAATGGACGAGCATTTCAAAACTGCCGATTTCGATAAAAATATACCCGTAGTTTTGGCCTTATTGAGCATTTGGTACAATAATTTTTTTGGTGCCGAAAGTGAAGCTTTAATTCCATATACTCAATATTTACAAAAACTCGCGCCGTATTTGCAGCAAGGCATCATGGAAAGTAATGGTAAGAGCGTTGGGCGTGACGGAAAAACAGTAAATTATCAAACAGGAACTATTATTTGGGGTGAACCAGGAACAAACTCTCAACATGCTTTTTTCCAATTGATTCATCAAGGGACAAAGTTGATTCCTACCGATTTTATTGGCTTTGTAAAACCATTACACGGCAACGAAGATCATCACAACAAATTAATGTCTAATTTTTTTGCTCAAACCGAAGCCTTATTGCACGGAAAAACTGCAGAACAAGTTCAAGCTGAATTTGACAAACAAGGACTTTCTAAAGATAAAGCTGAGTTTCTGTTACCATTCAAAGTGTTTTCTGGAAACAAACCTACAAATACAGTTCTAATTCAAAAATTGACACCTAAAACACTAGGTTCTTTGGTTGCATTATACGAACACAAGATTTTTGTACAAGGAATTATTTGGAATATTTTTAGTTACGATCAATGGGGAGTTGAACTTGGTAAACAATTAGCCAATTCAATTTTAGACGAAATACAGGCTAAAAATGTAAACAATCACGACAGCTCTACGCAATTCTTATTAAAACATTATTTGAACAACAAGTAATTTAGAGTACAATCTTACATTTATTCTAATTTTCTATCACAATAATAATACTTTAAAAAAAACTATTTATTTGATTACCAATAATTTAAAATCTATTGCATGAAGATTTATTAACAAATACATGTATTTATTAACTATAACACATTAAAAACATCTTTCTTAACATTTTCTTAACACTTTTTGTAATTAAATGTTAGAATTTTGCCAAAAATAAATAAACTAAAAAAAATGAAGACAATGAAAAATTGGTTACTCTCTGGATTACTGTTTTTGATAGTAACAACTGTATTCTCGCAAGGAAAAATTACTGGAACTATTACTGACGGTCAAGGATCTTTACCTGGCGCTAACGTTGCTATTAAAGGAACTACAATTGGAGCTACTACAGATTTTGACGGAAAATTTTCTATTAATGCTACAACAAACTCTGGTGTAATAGTGATTACTTATTTAGGTTACGAAACCAAAACAATAAGTTTTACAGTTTCTGGAACACAAGATTTAGGAGCAATTGCTTTAACTTCAAATTCAAACGAATTAGAAGAGGTTGTTGTAAAAAGTACCGTAATTGATATTGCAAAAGAAAGAAAAACACCTGTTGCCGTCTCAACTATTAGAGCTGCGGAAATTCAAGAAAAATTAGGATCACAAGAATTCCCAGAAATTTTAAAAAACACACCTTCTGTATATGCTACAAAAGCAGGTGGTGGTTTTGGAGACTCTAGAATCAACATTCGTGGTTTTGATCAACGAAACATTGCTGTGATGATAAATGGAGTTCCAGTGAACGACATGGAAAACGGAGCCGTTTTCTGGAGTAACTGGGCTGGATTGTCTGATGTTACAACTTTCATGCAAGTACAAAGAGGTTTAGGATCTTCAAAATTAGCTATTGCATCAGTTGGAGGAACCATTAACGTAGTAACAAAAACTACTGACAAAAAGCAAGGTGGAACAGTAGGTACATCTATAGGTAATTCAGGATATTTAAAATCCCAAGCTTCGTATTCAACAGGGTTATTAGCAAATGGATTATCAATGTCAGTTTTATTTAGCCAAACTCAAGGAGATGGTTATATTGATGGTACAGGATTTAAAGGGAATAATTATTTTATTGGAGTGGGTTATGCTTCAAAAAATAAAAAGCATGATTTTCAATTAACAGTAACTGGAGCGCCACAATGGCACAATCAAAGATCAGCTGCACCTACTCTAGCAACGTATTTATTATACGGAAAAGACGGAGCACCTAATACAAGATACAACTCGGATTGGGGTTACTTGGATGGTCAAGAATTCAGCATGAGAAGAAATTTTTATCATAAACCTATAGCTTCAATCAACTGGGATTGGAGAATAAACGAGACTACAAAAATATCTACCGTACTTTATGCATCAAAAGGGCGTGGAGCAGGTTCTAATGGAACAGGAGGAATTAGAGGTTCAAATTATTTGAGCTCAAATTTTAGAACAGCAACGGGTTTAGTAGACTTTGACAAAATTGCAGCTTACAATGCAGGTACACCAGTTTATATTGCTGGAGTTCTAAGAACAAGAACAAAAGTTGGAGGCCAATTTGAAAACGGTTCAACTTCTGGGTCTTCAACCACTTCAACTTCTGGAATTTCTAGAATCAATTCGGTTAATTCGCACGATTGGTATGGTGCGGTAATTGGATTAAATAAAAAATTAGGAGAACATTTGACTTTGGATTTTGGACTTGACGCAAGAACCTACAAAGGGTTGCACTATCAAAATGTAAATAGTTTATTAGGAGGTCAAGTTTTTAAAGACAACACAGATGTAAACAATCCAAACCGTTTTCTTACAGGAACATATCCAGCAAGTCCTTCTTGGAATCCTTTTTATAACACAAACCTTGAAGAAAAAATCACTTTTAACAATGATGGACTTGTTAGATGGTATGGAGCATTTACGCAATTAGAATATTCAACTGAAAAATTAACAGCTTTCATACAAGGATCAGTTTCGCAACAAGGATTTAAAAGAGTTGATTATTTTAAATATTTAGCATCAAATCCTTTGTCTGAAACAGATTATGAAAACCTTTTAGGAGGAAATATAAAAGGGGGATTAAATTACAATATCAACGAACACCACAATGTGTTTGTAAATTCAGGATATTATTCTAAACAACCTTTCTTTAACGCGGTTTACCCAAATAACGGTTCTGTTGTAGGTAAAAATTTGGTAAATGAAACCATTATTGGTTTTGAAGCAGGATACGGTTTTAAATCTAGAAACTTTACAGCTAATTTGAATGCGTATCAAACTACTTGGAAAGATAGATATCAGAGACAAACAGATATAGCTGCAGATAATCCCGGAGGTTATTATGATTTTACTGGAATTAATGAAGTACACGAAGGAGTTGAATTTGAAGCAAGTTTAAATGTTACAGAGAAATTCAAATTAAGAGGATCAGCTTCAGTAGGAGATTGGAAATATAATGGGAACAGTGTGAGCAATAGATTTGATGCACAAAACGAACCTTTTGCAGGTGGAACGATTAGAACATTGTATTTACAAGATGTAAAAGTGGGCGATGCTGCACAAACTACTGCTTCATTTGGGGCATCTTATCAGGTATCAGGAAGAGCAAAAATTGATGCAAACTTTAATTATTACGATAAATTATACGCGCTTATTTTCCCTAATAATTTTGATTCACCAACAAATAAAGGTTCTTTAGAATTACCTTCTTATAATCTAGTTGATGCTGGATTTACTTATAAATTGCCAGTTGGGAAAAATGATTCAAATTCAATTAATTTTAGATTAAATGTGAACAACCTTTTTGACACGGTTTACATTGCGGAATCTAGAGATAATATTTTTGCAGACGATAATGTAAGTAGCACAAATCCACTTCTTGGAACATACGCTTCAAACAACAGACTTTATAAAGGAGTTGCAGACGCAAACAGAGTATTCTTTGGTTATGGAAGAACTTGGAACTTTAGTTTAAACTATAAGTTCTAAAAGTAACCATTTAAATATAAAAACGGCATCACTTCAATGTAGATGCCGTTTTTTTTATGTCTTTTTTTGTTTATATTTGTTTAAACTAAAACTTAATATATGTACGATTTTATTCAAAAATTCCATTCTGGTTGGGCATACGTAGCACTGTTGTTATTAATAATTGGAGTGGCTAATTCCTTATTTGGAATGTTTTCTAAAAAAGAGTTTACGACCAGAGATAGAAAAATTGTACTCTTTGGTTTGATAGCAACACACATTCAATTATTAGCAGGATTGATACTCTATTTTGTTTCTCCATTAGGTCTAGCATCACTCGGGCAAATGGCTGACAAAGCATTAAGATTGACTTCATTAGAACATCCGTTAATCAATATTATTGCAATTGTACTTATTACAATTGGTTGGTCTAAACACAAAAAACAAGTAACAAGCGAGTCAAAATTCAAAACCTTGTCTCTATTTTATGGTTTGGGATTGCTGTTTATTTTGAGTAGAATTCCATGGAAAATGTGGTTGTAAGCAAAGTGTAAAGTCCTAGAAATGGGACTTTTTTAGTTAAGGTATGGTTTTTGTAAAATAGAGTTCAACAAAAATTTTTAAAATGAAAAGAGCAATATCATTATTTTTTTTAGTAGCTATAATAAGTTTAGGTTTAAGTCAAAACGCTAGTGTAACTAAACAAAACGCACCACTCCAAAAAGATACACTCAAAAAAAACAAAAATGTACTGTTTCAAAATGAGTTTCAATTAGACAGTTTATTTACAGGCAACGAAAAATTAAAATTGTTCAAGAAAGCAGCACATGCATCTTATTATGCAGACAAATTTCACGGTAAAAAGACCGCAAGTGGTAAAAAGTTTGACATGAATAAATACACTGCTGCTCACAAAAAATTACCTTTTGGAACAAAAGTAAAAGTAACCAATGAAGCCAACGGAAAATCAGTAATTGTAGAAGTTACAGATAGAGGTCCATTTGTAAAATCAAGAGAAATAGACTTGTCAAAAAAAGCTTTTATGGAAATAACCAAAAACACCAAATCCGGAATGATGTTGGTAACACTCGAAGTCGTTTTAGAATAAATTTTACCAGTTCTTATAAGGGTTTATACTTAAATAGGCATTATAATAACGGGAATCTGTTGTAACTTCTTTCCCCAACCAATCCGGTTTATCGAACGGTTCATTTTCAGAATTAAGTTCTATTTCTGCAATAATTAACCCATCGTTCTCGCCATAAAACTCATCGATTTCAAACACGTGATTGCAGACTTTTACTTCAAAACGTGTTTTATCAATAATTCCTTTCTCGCAAAGTAGCAATAAGTTTTTAGCGTCATCAAACGGAATTTCCTTTTCCCATTCAAACCGTGACATGCCAGAATTATTAGAAACCCCTTTTACAGTCAAGAAACCCTTACCGCTTTTTATTCGCACACGAACTGTTCGCTCAGGAACAGTACTCAAATACCCCTGTGTAATTCGGTTTTGAGTGTAAGCTTCATTTTTGAAAGCATCAGAGGTTACGAGAAATTTTCTTTCTATTTCTATCATTTTTTTGAAGCTTTATCCAGCTTTTCGCTTCAATCTTTTATCACGCAAAAAAGCGTGAGAAAAGGATTTCTACTGCAATCTGGGATAGTTACAATTTCAAATGTATAAAAAATCTTTGGCTATCTCATACTAATAATTTTCATAAATTTGTTTTATGCCAGAATCGAATTCCTTAAGAAAAATTATCCACATCGATATGGATGCTTTTTACGCATCGGTGGAACAATTAGACAATCCAGTATTGCGAGGAAAACCAGTGGCTGTAGGTGGAGAAGAAAATCGAGGCGTTGTCGCTGCTGCAAGTTACGAGGCACGAAAATTTGGTGTTCGTTCTGCCATAAGTGGCGTTCTTGCTAGAAAAAATTGTCCAGAACTTATTTTTGTAAAACCACGATTTGACCGCTACAAAGAAATTTCCAACAAAATAAGAAAAATATTCTACGAATATACCGATTTAGTCGAACCACTTTCGCTCGACGAAGCCTATCTTGATGTAACTCAAAACAAAAAAGGGAATCCGAGTGCCACTTTATTAGCACAAGAAATCCGACTGAGAGTTCTAAATGAAACCGGTTTAACTGCTTCGGCTGGAATATCAATTAATAAATTTGTGGCTAAAATCGCTAGTGATTACAACAAACCCAACGGTCAAAAAACGGTAAATCCAGATGAAGTAATTTCTTTTTTAGAAGTATTGCCCATTCGAAAATTTTATGGTGTGGGAAAAGTCACCACCGAAAAAATGTATCAACTAGGAATTTTTACCGGATTAGATTTAAAAAGTAAATCGGTTGAATTTCTGGAGAAACATTTTGGCAAGTCAGGAAATTTCTATTATAATGTGGTTCGTGGCATTCACAACAGCGAAGTCAAATCGGACCGAATTACAAAATCAGTAGCGGCAGAACACACTTTTGATGTCAATTTATCTTCCGAAATTTTTATGATGGAGCAACTAAAAAACATTGCAATTTCATTAGAAAAAAGATTAAAAAAACATCAAATAGCAGGCAAAACTGTCACGCTAAAAATAAAATACAGTGATTTTACGCAACAAACACGGAGCAAAACCGTTCCGTATTTTATAGCTAACAAAGGAA
>NZ_JANNXH010000028.1:0-15761 GCF_031409475.1 Flavobacterium sp.
AATAAATAATTGATAAAAAAAATGAATCCAATTCTTCAACACGATTTAAACGATATCGAGAATATCCTTGAAAAAGTAAAACTACAAGGAATTGATTTTCTAAATGCAATTGATAGCGTTCCCACTTCAACCAAAAACACCATAACTACAGGCAGAAATTTAAACGATTCTGGTTTGGGAGCAATAGCTATTTTGGAAGAATTTAAAGAACGAATTGTTCCTATATTAGTTTCACAGCCTGGACCAAGATATTGGGGTTTTGTAACTGGCGGAGCAACTCCAGCTTCTATTGCTGGTGATTGGTTGACTTCGATTTACGATACAAATGCACAATCTACAAAAGCACAAGGAGACGTTTCGGCGTTGATAGAAATCGAAACAATTAATTTATTGCTGCAATTATTAAATTTGCCAAAATCCTTTCTAGGCGGATTTGTTACGGGCGCAACGATGTCAAATTTTACTTGTTTAGCAGTTGCACGACAATGGTTTGGGAAACAATTGGAGAAAGATTTTGCTAAAAACGGAATTTCAGAACCTTTAAATATTCTTACAGCTACACCACATTCCTCTTCGGTAAAATGTTTGGCAATGTTAGGTATTGGAAGTCAGAATTTTACCAAGTTAAAAACCATTGAAGGCAATCGGGAAGCCATTGATATCGACGATTTAGAGCAAAAAATCCAGCAATTAAACGGACAACCATTTCTTTTAATTTCTAGTGCAGGAACAGTCAACACTGCTGATTTTGACGATTTTAATGCCATTACAAAACTCAAGGAAAAATATACTTTCTGGTGGCATATTGATGCGGCTTTTGGAGGTTTTGCGGCTTGTTCACCTAAATACAAACATTTAGTTACTGGATGGGAAAACGCGGATAGCATTACCATTGATTGTCATAAATGGCTAAATGTTCCGTACGAAAGCGCTTTTTATTTGGTAAAAGAGCAACATAAAAACTTGCAAATCGAAACGTTTCAAAACTCAAATGCGCCTTATTTAGGAAATCCGTTAGAGAATTTTAGTTATTTGAATTTCTTGCCTGAAAATTCTAGACGATTAAAGGCTTTGCCAGTCTGGTTTTCGTTATTGGCGTATGGCAAGCAAGGATTTCAAGATATTGTAGAAAATAGCGTTGCGATGGCATTGCAGTTTGACAATTTCATTACTCAAAATGCTGCTCTAGAATTATTGGCACCAACTCGGTTGAATAATGTTTGTTTTACTTTAGCGGGAGAACATAATCAAAAAAAAGTAAATTTGTTTTTGACTCAGCTCAACAACAAAGGAAAAGTGTTTATGACACCAACGGTTTACGAAAACCGCAAAGGAATTAGAGCTTCGTTTGTAAACTGGAGGACTAATGAAATAGATATTCAAATTGCTATTACCAATATTGAAGCTACTTTAATAGAATATATTTAAACCGTTGGATAATTATTGAATTTTTAGAAATAAAAATTTTTAACACACTTCAACCTAGTTCAGTGCAGGCTCGAAACATATAAAAAGAACATTATAAACCAATTGCTTCGCCAGTTTGCTATCGCTCGGGTCTTGGTTTTTTTCATAGCTATGTTTTGCATTAAAAAAGTGAAACGCCTTAAGAATAATTATAAAAACTATGTTCCTTTGTGTTTAAAATAAATGCATTGAATTACACCCAACGGATTATATTTAATAGTTTTTTATTATCAAACAATCTTAAATTTTAAGGTCAAGTATTTTTGTATTTTTGTAATGGATATTCCTAGAATTTTAATAATAGTTTTATTTTTTCTGTAAAATTTACATTCAATGAGTTTAAAAATAAAAATCAATGCGTTCAGGCGAAATGCAATGCATAGCATTACTAAAAGCATTGGAAAATCAAATTCCAATACAAATGTTGGTACTATTGATCCAACACAAATTAAAAGAGTTTTAATTTTAAGACCCAATCACCGTCTGGGAAATTTATTGCTCATCACTCCATTAGTTCAAGAGGTAGAAAAATTGTTTCCTAATTGTAAAATTGATCTTTTTATAAAAGGTAATTTGGGTCCAATTGTTTTCGAAAATTATCAAAGTATCGATCAAATTATTCGACTACCTAAAAAGCATTTCGATGAATTAGGTAATTATTTTCAAGGATGGCTAAAGTTGAAAAATAAAAAATATGATTTGGCTATCAATGCCGATAAAAATTCTTCATCTGGAAGATTGTCATTACAACTTGCTAAAGCCACTTTTAAATGTTTTGGCGATTTAGAAATAGAAGTTATGAAACAAGAAGCAGATTATAGCCATATTGCAAAATACCCGGTTTATGATTTACGCAATTATCTTTCTAAAACGGGAATGGTTGTTCCCAGTACGAATATCCCAAATCTTTTATTAAAATTGAGCGAAGCAGAAATTGCAAAAGGAAAATCGTTGTTATACGAATTAGTTCCAAATAATAAAAAAACAATTTGCCTTTTTACATTTGCAACAGGTGCGAAATGTTATTCGGTAGCATGGTGGGCAGTTTTTTATGAACGCCTGAAAAAAGAATTTCCAGAATACAATTTGATTGAAGTTTTGCCCGTCGAAAATGTATCACAAATCAATTTTGAAGCTCCATCCTATTACAGCAAAGACATTCGTGAAATAACGGCTTTTTTAAAGAACACTTCTTTGTTTATTGGTGCCGATAGCGGTATGATGCATTTAGCAAGTGCAGCACAAATCCCAATTGTTGGTTTGTTTTCGGTTACAACTATAGAAAAGTATGCGCCTTATAACTCAAAAAGCGTTGCAATTCAAACGGAACATTCAGGTATTGATGAATGGATTCAAACCATAAAGAACGTGCTGCAAAGTAAATAGCACAAGTGATATAGAATTGTTTTTGTATTTTAATCTTTAATAAATTAACTTATGTTGTCGATCAATAGACGCCTCTTTTTGCCGATATTATTGCTTTTACTCTGGTCATGCAATCAAAAAAGTAACGTAATTGAAAGTAATGATTCAGTTTTTGCAGCTGTTAAAGCTAAAGGAGCTATTTCTTGTACCAGTGGAATGTCAGCTCAAGATGCTGCAAGTTATTTAAAAGCGGGAGGAACAGCTTTTGAACTTACAATCGAAAATAAAGTTGTTGCACCTAAAACTTTACCAGCAGGAATGGTGTTTATTTCGGGTGGTGAATTCAGTATGGGTTCACCAGATTCAGATGCATTATCCGAGTCTAGCAAAGGCGCTTCGTCCGATTGTCAAGAGATTCATAGGGTAAGCGTAAATGCTTTTTTAATGGATGCTTATGAAGTAACGAATGCCGAATTTGAAAAGTTTGTAAAAGCAACGGGTTACAAAACAGTTTCTGAAACAATACCAACTTCTGATGAATTTCCTGGCGTTCCGGCTGATATGCTTTTTGCAGGTTCAGTAGTATTTAGCCCGCCAAATCAACCTGTTCCTTTAAATGATTTTATGGCATGGTGGAAGTATATTCCGCAAGCCAATTGGAAATCACCCTTTGGAAAAGGAAGTTCCATAAAAGGAAAAGAAAATTATCCAGTGGTTCATATTTCATGGGAAGATGCTGCTGCATTCGCAAAGTGGGCCAAAAAAAGGTTGCCTACAGAGGCAGAATGGGAGTTTGCGTCAAGAGGAGGCAAAACAGGAAATTTGTATGCTTGGGGAAATCAATTTAAACTCAATGGTAAATTTATGGCAAATACATTTCAAGGCAATTTTCCTAATAATGATACAAAAGAAGATGGATTTAACGGAATTGCCCCAGTTGGAATGTTTCCGCCAAATGCCTATGGGTTGTACGATCTAGCAGGAAACGTATGGGAATGGTGTGAAGATTGGTATAATGACACCTATTATGGTGAGCTCAAACAAAATGGGATAGCAAATAACCCTCAAGGTTCACAAACAAGCAATGATCCAGATGAACCTGGCGTGTCTAAAAAAGTGCAACGTGGAGGATCGTTTTTATGCACTGATCAGTATTGCACGCGCTATATGGTTGGAACTCGTGGAAAAGGGGATTGGAGAACAGGAACCAATCATGTTGGTTTTCGTTGTGCGAAAGATGTAAAATAAAACCGAGAAACCTTTTTTGTAAGTATAAAGTTTTTTTTTCTTAAACAGTAATTATTTAGTAATCTCTCTAAAAACTGCTTCAAGATTTTTATTTTTCTGATTGAGTTGGAGTGTTTTCAATCCATTGGCGTTGGCAAAATCAAAAACCGCTGGGCGCATGTCTTGGTCCGCATTGAAAGTCAATTCCCAAATCATGTCATGAGTGTTCTTAAAGGAAGTCAGATTTTCGATTTTAGAAATCAATTGTTCTTCAATTTTAAAATCAAATTCTACTTCTATTATTTGTTCCTTATCGGCAGAGATTAAGTTGTCAAGTTTTTTGTCGGCTACAATTTTTCCTTTATCGATTATAATCACACGGTCGCAAATGGCTTCTACTTCTTGCATGATGTGTGTCGAAAGAAAAACGGTTTTGTCTTTGCCTACATTTTTAATCACATTACGAATTTCGATTAATTGGTTTGGGTCTAATCCAGTTGTTGGCTCATCGAGAATCAACACATCAGGATTGTGCAATAATGCATTTGCTAGACCAACACGCTGACGAAACCCTTTGGATAATTGCCCAATTTTTTTATAACTTTCCTTGCTTAAACCGGTGAGCTGAATTACTTCTTCAATTCGGGATTTGGTAACTTTATAAACATCGGCATTGAATTCTAAATATTCCCTCACATATAAATCCAAGTATAACGGATTGTGTTCCGGCAAATAGCCAATAGATTGTTGCACGGCTTTGGCTTGAGAGTGAACATCAAATCCATTTACAAGCGCAACGCCTTCATCGGCGGCAATATAAGTAGTCAATATTTTCATCAAAGTTGATTTTCCGGCACCATTTGGACCTAAAAAACCAACGATTTCTCCTTTTTTGACAGAAAACGAAATATTGTCCAGTGCTTTTTGCGCACCGTAGCTTTTCGATATGTTGATTACTTCTATTGACATGAAATTTTATTTGATACAAAAGTAAACAGAATAATTATTTTTTTATTGTTTTTGTTTCACAATAACCTTCGTCAAAGTTCAAAACTTTGACAAAGGTTGAGGACATTATCATATAGATTTATATATTTACAATAAACTAAAGCATTATGGAAAACACATCAACAGGCAGTTTTTTGAAAAACTACAAAAGCATCATACTACTTCTTGGCGGAATTCTTGCCGGAAGTATATTAGGATTGGTCTTTGGTAAAGGAGTTGAAGTCATCAAACCTTTGGGAGATATTTTCCTGAATTTATTGTTCACAGCAATTATTCCATTGATTTTTTTCACAATTGCTTCTTCGATTGCTAGTTTAGAAAAGACAGAAAAACTCGGAAAATTATTCACTATTGTCATGAGTGTTTTTTTAGGAACGGTATTGATTTCTGCTATTTTGATGATGGTTGGAGTATTGTTATTTCCGGTTCAGCAAGATATAATTATTTCAAAACTTCCGTTGGAAACTATTCAAGGAAGTAGTCCAGGTTCACAAATCACCCAATTGCTTACCGCAACAGATTTCTATGAATTACTTTCTCGAAAAAGCATGCTCGCGCTCATTATATTTTCGTTTTTAATTGGATTTGCAACCTTACAATCGGGCGAAAAAGGGAATAATTTTCAACGTTTTTTAAAATCTGGAGACGAAGTGATGAAACAGTTATTGAATTTGATAATGAAAACTGCCCCAATAGGATTAGGAGCTTATTTTGCCTATCAAGTTGGTATTTTTGGGCCACAACTATTTGGTGCTTACGCCAAGCCTCTGGGGCTTTATTATGCCGTTTGTGCTTTTTACTTCGTCGTATTTTTTAGTTTGTACGCTTTTATTGCAGGAGGAAAATTAGGATTTACAACATTTTGGAAAAATAATATCACACCTTCATTAACTGCATTAGGAACGTGCAGTAGCATTGCCACAATTCCTGCTAATCTCGAGGCTGCCGAAAAAATGAATATTCCTACTCACATCCGCAATGTGGTAATTCCACTCGGTGCTCCACTGCATAAAGACGGTTCGAGTATGTCATCGGTTATAAAAATAGCGGTAATTTTCGCTATGTTTGGCAAAGATTTTACGGATCCACACAACCTACTTTTAGCGTTAGGAATCACGGTAATTGTTTCGGTTGTCGAAGGTGGAATCCCAAACGGTGGTTATATTGGGGAAATTCTTGCGATAACCGTTTATGGCTTTCCTATGGAACAAGCTTTGCCGGCAGCAATGATTGTGGGAACTCTGGTTGACCCAATGGCGACTTTGTTGAATGCTAATGGCGATTTAGTTTCGGCAATGATAATTACTCGAATTTCGGAAGGAAAGGATTGGCTCACGAAGAAATTGGTCGTATAAATGAATTTAACCCTCAATTTTTTAAAATCAGAATACAGAAATCGATAACAATCAGGGATTTAAACTCATATTTTTTTAAGATTATTCAATAAAATGAAGCTTTCACAAAGAATTCTTTTTTTGTTACATAAAATCAGTTCTTTTTTTTGGTTGGCTTAAAATAAGTCATACATTTGCATTGAAATTATTCAAAAACAATGCATATCATGTCTAATAACCGTTTTTATTTTAGCAACACTTATTATTTCTTCTTTAGGAAATAAGGGATTGTGCTATGGTTATTTGAAAAACAACAAACAAATAAAACTACTATACAATCCTGATGAAAATCAGGATTTTTTTTTGAACATAAACGATGAATACAACAATTGCAATACAAGGAATTAAAGGATCTTTTCACCATCAAGTGGCACAAGAATATTTTGGTCAGGATGTTGTCGTAGATGAATGTTTGTCTTTTGATAAATTAATAGATAGTTTACTTTCTGGAAAATCAGCCCAAGCTGTTATGGCGATAGAAAACTCTATTGCGGGGCCAATTATTCCAAATTATGCTTTGATTGACAATAACAATTTGCACATTATTGGCGAACATTATCTGGACATTCATCAAAACTTAATGGCACTTCCGGGCCAAAAAATTAAAGATATTCTCGAAGTACATTCGCATCCAATGGCGTTGTTGCAATGTATGGAATTCTTAAAAAAATACCCAAAAATAAAATTAGTCGAAGACAAAGACACTGCCGAAACAGCAAGAAGAATTCATAAAAAACAGCTTTTAGGAATTGCTGCAATCGCCAGCAAAACCGCTGCTCAAATGTACGATTTAGAAATTTTGGCACCAGAAATTCAAACTATCAATAACAACATGACTCGTTTTGTGATTATCAAAAAAGAGAATTCATTTGTAGCCGAAAACGAAATCAATAGAGCATCTATCAAATTCGAATTAGACCACAAACGCGGCAGTTTAGCGGCAGTTCTTAATGTAATGAGCGATTGTAAACTGAATTTAACCAAAATTCAATCCTTACCAAAAATAGAAACGCCATGGAAATATTCCTTTTTTGTAGATGTAACTTTTGAAAAATACGAAGATTATGCCAAAGCAAAAGCATTAATGACCATAATGGCAGAATATTTCAAAGTTTTAGGCGAATATAAAAACACGAAACCGTAGAGACGCGATTTATCGCGTCTCAATAATGGTGCAATTAAGAATATAATGATAAAAACAGCAAAACGTCTGGATATAATTGAAGAATACTATTTCTCCTCAAAATTGAGAGAAGTAAGACAACTGGCTTCCGAAGGGAAACCCATCATCAATATGGGAATAGGAAGTCCAGATTTGCAGCCATCACAAGCTGTGATTGATGCAGTAGTTCATGCAATGAAAGCAGAAAACGCACACCAATACCAGAGTTATCAAGGATTACCAGAATTGCGAAGTGCAATGGCTGATTTTTACCAGAAAAATTATGGAGTTGCACTAAATCCATCAAATGAAATTCTTCCTTTGATGGGTTCCAAAGAAGGAATTATGCACATTTCTCTGGCTTTTTTGAACGAAGGCGATCACGTTTTAATTCCAAATCCGGGTTATCCAACCTATACTTCGGTGACGAATTTAGTAGGTGCTGTTCCTGTTTATTATGATTTAACAGAAGCGAATAATTGGGAACCTGATTTTGAAGCATTAGAAAAACTAGATTTATCCAAAGTCAAAATCATGTGGATAGGTTATCCGCACATGCCAACTGGAGCAAGAGGAAGTGTAACTTTGTTCGAAAAGTTAGTGGCTTTCGCCAAAAAGCATCAGATTTTATTAATCAATGACAATCCGTATAGCTTTGTCTTGAACGACAATCCAATGAGTTTGTTACAAGTAAAAGGTGCAAAAGAAGTAGCATTAGAGCTGAATTCTTTATCAAAAACCTTCAATATGGCAGGTTGGCGCGTGGGAATGGTTTTAGGAAATGCTGCTTGTATTGATGCGGTTCTAAAAGTAAAAAGCAACATGGACAGCGGCATGTTTTACGGAATTCAAAAAGGAGCGGTTGAAGCCCTTAAAAGTGACAAATCGTGGTTCGAATCAATGAATGTAATCTATAAAAAACGAAGAGTTTTAACGGAACAATTAGCCGAAAAGTTAGGTTGTAAAGTGTACAAAGAAGGCGTTGGATTATTTGTTTGGGCAAAATTACCAGACGGAATCACATCGGCGGAGGATTTTATAGATAAAATATTATACGAAAAATCTATTTTTATCACTCCGGGAACCATTTTTGGATCTAATGGAGAAGGTTACATACGGTTTGCATTGTGTGTAAAAGAGGAAAAAGTACAAGAAGCAATCGATAGGTTTGCGTAATGAAGAGACTCGATTTATCGCGTCTAAAAAACAAAAAACCTTGTAGGTATAAATATATAAAGATGAACATACACGTAATAGGAATAGGATTAATTGGTGGTTCGATGGTTTTGGACATTAAAACTTTGCATCCAGAGGCGACTATTTTCGGGATTGATGCTAACGAAAACCATTTGGCGGAAGCCATTAATCTTGGCGTAGTTGATGTTGCAGGAAAATTAGAAGATTTGATTGAAGCTGATTTTGTAATCGTTGCAGTTCCAGTCGATGTTGCCCTAATTGTTTTGCCAAAAGTCTTGGATGTAATTGGAGAAAATACCATCGTTTTTGAAGTTGGTTCTACTAAAACACTCATTTGCGAAGCCGTTACAAATCATCCACGAAGACGCAATTTTATTGCCACACATCCCATTGCAGGAACCGAATTTTCTGGACCTTCGGCGGCGATAAAAGGATTGTTCGAAGGGAAAACTAATATTATTTGTGAGGTTGAAAAAACAACTTTCAAATTGCAAGAAAAAGCTTTGGATTTGTTCAAAAGTATGGGAATGCGTATTCGTTATATGGAACCAAAATCGCATGATAAACATATTGCTTACGTATCGCATTTGTCGCATATAAGTGCATTTATGCTAGGAAAAACGGTGATAAACAAAGAAAAAGACGAACAAGATATTTTTGATATGGCAGGTTCTGGTTTTGAAAGTACAGTACGATTAGCCAAAAGCTCACCAGCAATGTGGACACCGATTTTTAAACAAAATAAAAAGAACGTCATTAAAACATTAGAAGAATACATTTCGAATTTATCAAAATTCAAAGAATTGTTAGAAAGTGAGGATTACGATGCGATTTATAACGAAATGCAAAGTGTCAATAAAATAAAAGAAATTTTAAACGGAATGAAAAAGTAAGCAGTGTTCAGTCCCGAAGCTTCGGGATAGTGATCAGTCGCAGTTTACAGTTAAAAAAGAACAACACATAAAAAAACAATAAAAAAATTAAATTTAGAAAAGATGGAAAACAAGAAAGAAATGAGAAATTGGTTGAACGAATTCAATTTAACTCACCCATTTGTAATCGCTGGACCTTGTAGTGCGGAAACTGAGGAGCAAGTTTTAAAAATAGCTCACGAGTTGAAAGATTCAGACGTAAGTGTTTTTAGAGCAGGAATTTGGAAACCAAGAACACGTCCAGGAGGATTTGAAGGTGTTGGAGAAATAGGTTTAAAATGGTTGAAAAAAGCCAAAGCTGAAACCGGATTGCTTATGGGAACCGAAGTAGCAACTGCTGCACACTGTAAATTGGCTTTAGAAGCAGATATTGATGTGTTATGGGTTGGTGCTCGTACGACTGCAAATCCATTTGCGGTGCAAGAAATTGCGGATACTTTAGCAGGAACAGATAAAATCGTATTGATAAAAAATCCAGTAAATCCTGATATGGCTTTGTGGCTTGGTGGTGTAGAACGTTTGTATGCTGCTGGAATCAAGAATTTAGGTGTAATTCACAGAGGTTTTTCTACGTATGAAAAAACCAAATACCGTAACATTCCAGAATGGCAGATCGCTATTGAATTGCAAAATAAATTTCCTGATTTGCCTTTAATCATTGATCCATCACACATAACGGGTGATCGTAAAATGATTCTTGAAGTAACGCAAGAAGCATTAGATTTGAATTATGACGGAATGATTATCGAAACGCACCACGATCCAGACAATGCTTGGAGCGATGCAGCGCAACAAGTTACACCCGATGCTTTGAAACAAATTTTCAAAGATTTGAGAGTAAGAAAAGCAAACAGTGATGCCGATGAATTTACCAGTAAAATGACTAAATTAAGAGCTAATATTGATGTTTTAGATGCTAATTTGCTAGAGCTTTTAGGAAAACGTATGAAAGTAGCTGACGAGATTGGTCAAGTAAAAAAAGACAATAATGTAGCTGTTTTACAAAACAATCGTTGGAACGAAATTCTTGGAAAAATGATTCTTGAAGGTGAGAAAAAAGGATTGACCGAAGAATTTGTACTAAGAATGTTCAAAGCCATACACCAAGAAAGTATTGGGCACCAAGAGAAAATATTAAACGCATAAAATGATTTCCGATTATAAATTTCGAGAGTCAAATATTTCAATTTTTATTAAAATCCCAAGGCATTTATGTTTTGGGATTTTGCTTTTTTAGGATTTTGAAAAACTTTAAACTTTAAACTTTAAACGAGAAACAAAATTTTATCTTTGCAATGTCTTAGGTTATAAATCTAAAATTTAATCCCGAATAGTGGGACGTTAATCTACAATCTAAAATCCTTCTATGACAGGACTCGTTTATAAATCTACAGGAAGTTGGTACACCGTAAAATCCGAGCAAGGCGATTTTATCGAATGTCGTATGAAAGGGAAGTTTCGAATCAAAGGCATCAAGAGTACTAATCCTATCGCTGTGGGCGATGTAGTAGATTATGAACTCGAAGAATCGTCCGATACCGTTACAGGAACGATTCATAATATTCACGACCGGAAGAATTATATCGTTCGAAAATCAGTGAATCTGTCGCATCAAATGCACATTATTGCGTCGAATATCGATCGCGTTTTTTTATTAATTACCATCAATAATCCACCTACGACTTTCAATTTTATAGACCGTTTTCTGGTAACTGCCGAAGCTTATGGTATCGAAACCATACTCGTTTTTAATAAAATAGACACTTTTGACCAAGCCACACTCGACGAACAATTGTACATGCAACATGTTTACGAGGAAATTGGGTACCCATGTTTGAGAACCTCTTCTACAGAAAAAAAGGGAATTGACGCTTTGAAAGAAATGATGGCTGGCAAAGTTAGCATGTTTTCGGGTCATTCTGGAGTAGGAAAATCAACTTTGGTCAACGCAATGGAACCTTCATTAGATTTAAAAACCAAAACCATTTCCGAAGCCAGCAAGCAAGGACAGCACACGACGACTTTTGCCGAAATGTATGATTTGTCTTTTGATGCTCGAATAATTGATACGCCAGGAATCAAAGGTTTTGGAATTGTTGATATGGAAAAGGAAGAAATCAGCGGCTATTTTCCAGAATTTTTCAAATTAAAAGACCAGTGTAAATTCAATAATTGCTTGCACAAAGACGAACCACATTGTGCCATCAAAAAAGCATTAGAAAAAGACGAAATCGCCTGGTCGCGTTATAGAAGTTACCTGAAAATCCTTGAAGGCGACGACGAAAATTACCGAACCGATTCGTACGACGAAGACCGAAAAGCAAGTGATGAAACGAGGAAATAGTAGAGACGCGATTTATCGCGTCTAAATATATTTTAAAAATAATGAAAGTAGTTTTACAACGCGTTTCTCAGGCATCGGTAACCATCGATACTAAAATCGTAGCCAAAATCCAAAATGGCTTACTGGTTTTACTAGGAATTGAAGATGCTGATTCGCAAGAAGACACCAATTGGCTTTGCCAAAAAATCGCAAACCTTCGCATTTTTGGCGATGAAAATAATGTCATGAACCTTTCGGTAAAAGACATTGATGGCGAAATTATTGTGGTTTCTCAATTTACACTCCAAGCTTTGACCAAAAAAGGCAATCGTCCTAGCTACATCAAAGCATCAAAACCCGAAATCGCTATTCCGTTGTATGAAAGTTTTGTAACACAATTGGAAACCGAATTAGGCAAGAAAATTCAAACCGGAATTTTTGGCGCTGACATGAAAGTTTCGTTAGTAAATGACGGACCAGTAACTATTATTATGGATTCAAAAAATAAACAGTAATCAGCTTTGTCAAAGTTTAAAACTTTGACAAAGATTTTCAAATTCACAATTTGTAATTCTTTACATTTGTTTCTATGGAAAAATCAACTATTCAAATTGCTTTTGAGCAAACTCAACAACTCATCAATCACTTTGAAGCAGGAATAGAACATTACCTTTCACCCAATTATCAAGAAGCGGAAGTTAGAAAAGAATACATCGATAAATTCTATTCGTGTTTAGGTTGGGATGTAAACCACGACCATCAAAAAAACCCATTTGAACAGGAAGTAAAAATAGAAAAAGCGCAACGCCAACAAGGAGCTTTGGGGCAAAAACGTGCCGATTATGCTTTTTTTCTTTCACCTAATTACAAACAAGAACAGTTTTTTGTAGAAGCCAAAAAGCCATCTAGAACATTGCGCCAAAACAAAGACGACTATTTTCAGACCGCAAAATACGGTTGGAATGCAGGAACTGGCGTTTCTATTTTGACCGATTTTGAGGAAATAGTAATTATCGATTGTAGGTTTCGCCCCGATTTTGATACCATACTTCAAAACCAAATTAAATATTACAATTACAAAGAGTTTCGAGATTTTGATACCTTCGAAGAATTCTATTGGATTTTCTCTCACGAAGCTCTAGTTGCAGGAAATCTTTCAAAATATATTGAGCAACTCAAAAAACCAAAAGGAACAGCCACGCAACTCAAACTTTTTGGGGGCAAATACCAATCTATCGACGAGAGTTTCCTGAACTATATCGATGCAAAACGCTTCGAACTCGCCACCGCTTTTTATCAAAATAATACTTCGCTCGATGCGTATGAATTGACCGAAGCCACACAGCGAACCATCGATAGAATTGTATTTATTCGTTTCCTTGAAGATAAACTCATAGAAACCGAAAACATTATTCACAACATTGCTACGGCAAATCATCCGTGGGCAAAATTTGTTGACTATTCTAAATATTTAGATTCTAAATACAACGGCGTAGTTTTTAAACCTTTATTTATTGACGACAAAAATTTTGGTGGAGCTAACGATGATTTGTTTCGTGCCTTGTGTTCCGATTTAGATCATACGAACACGCCTTACGATTTTAATTATATTCCTATTCACATTCTTGGTAGCATTTATGAGCGCTTTCTTGGGAAAGTGGTGGTTATCGAAAACGGAAAAGCAACAATAGAGGTAAAACCCGAAGTCCGTAAAGCGGGCGGCGTTTTCTATACACCAAAATATATTGTAGATTATATTGTAAAAAACACCGTTGGAAAGTTAATCGATGGCAAAACTCCAAAACAAATTACTGAACTTACTTTTGCCGATATCGCTTGTGGTTCAGGTAGTTTCTTGATAGGCGTTTTCGAATATTTACTCGATTATCATAACAAATGGTATAACGAAAATCCAAATA
The DNA here is from genome assembly GCF_031409475.1 of Flavobacterium sp. GTDB lineage: Bacteria > Bacteroidota > Bacteroidia > Flavobacteriales > Flavobacteriaceae > Flavobacterium. Next base: position 13,995 of record NZ_JANNXH010000028.1, read on the forward strand.
GTGCTAAAAAAGACGGTTGTAAATTCAATGAAGATTTTGGTGTTTATGTATTATCCATACAGCAAAAACAAAACATTTTGCTCAACAATATTTATGGTGTCGATATTGATTTGCAAGCCACCGAAGTAACGCAACTGTCGTTATTCCTCAAAATGCTGGAGGACGAAACCACCAGTACAGCCAATGATATGATGGTGTTGTTTCACGAAAAGATTTTGCCCAACTTGTCTAACAATATCAAATGTGGCAATTCCTTAATTGGCACTGATATTCTCAACACCAAGCTCGACCTTGACCTAGACCAAGAACGAAAACTAAACCCATTTGATTTTAAATTGGCTTTCCCGAAAGTTTTTGGCAACTCGTCATTGCGAGGCACGAAGCAATCTCACGAAGCAATCCCATCAACAGATTGCTTCGTGCCTCGCAATGACAGTGGTTTCGATGCCATTGTTGGAAATCCGCCGTATTATAAAATTACAGATAAAATGCAAACCGATTATTTTGCTGTGAAATACACACATCAAAATTATCAATACGATTTGTATTTGCTTTTTATGGAACGTTACCAAGACTGGCTGAAACCCCAAGGTGTTTTAGGAATTATTATCCCTAATACTTGGTTACAATCAATCACTTTCAAAAACATAAGACAACATTTGGTAACCAATTATTGTTGGCAAAAAGTATTGCATATTGCTGAACATATTTTTAAAGCAGTTGTAGATACACATGTTTTGATTTTTGAAAAAAACGAAAAGACCAAAAACAATTTGGTTGCTATTGAAAAATATGAAAAAAACACCTTTTCAGATTATCAAACCATCAACCAAAACGATATTCCTAAAGAGGGCGAAATAATTAACCTTTTGGCTAAACCAGAAGAAATTAGTTTGTTTACCAAGATTAAGAAGAATTCTTATTTACTTAAAGATATTAGCATTTCAACTGTTGGAACTAAACCATTTCAAACAGGAAAAGGAAAGCCAAAACAAACAGAAGAAATAGTAAAAACAAAACCTTTTGTAAGAGAAAATCAATCCAAACCTGATGGCGAAAATTGGTTGCCTTTATTACGAGGAAGTTTGATGCACAAATATGAAAATAGATGGAATAGTAATAGTTGGATTCAATATGGAGAATGGTTAGCCGAACCAAGAAATCCTAAATTTTTTGAAGCTGAAGAAAAAATAATTATTCGTCAGACAAGTGATAGAATTATTGCAACTATTATTGAAAAAGATATTATTTGTAGAGATAATCTTTATATGGTAATTTCAAATAAAATAAGTCATCAATTTATATTAGGTATTTTAAATTCAAAACTGACTGATTTTTATTACCACCAAATCAATCCTGAACAAGGCGAAGTTTTAGCACAAGTAAAGAAAATGCATGTAGAGCAATTACCAGTCCCAATCCTCACGGCTGCCAATCAAGAAATTCACGACACCATTGTAAACTTGGTAAACCAAATGCTCCAAGCCAAAAAGCAACAGCAAACTGCCGTAACCGAGCGCGATAAAAACTATCTGGACGATAAATGCAAAAATATAGACACACAAATAAACGAGTTGGTGTATGAATTGTATGGTTTGAATGAGGAAGAAATAAGGATTGTAGAAAAAAGTTGAGATTGCTTCGTGCCTCGCAATTAATTTCCACACAGTCATTTCGAGGCACGAAGCAATATCAAAATTTTTATACAAACCTTATTTATTACACCATAAAAACAAAAAATTAATAAACCCACTCGGGTATTTGTGT
>NZ_JANNXH010000029.1:0-144704 GCF_031409475.1 Flavobacterium sp.
ATTACCCAAACCAGAATAGCCAAACTCAGTAGCCACACCCGGAACTTGAGTCGCGCTTGCTAACAAAATACCTTGAGATGCTCCTGTAGAAGTACTCGTAATATTAAGTGTTCCTTCGTTAACAATATTTCCTCCCGCAAGGGTTACTACGTTCACCGTAGCATTGTTTACAGTAAGTGTTCCTGATGCAATTGTCAAAGTTGCTCCTGAAGCAGTTCCAAAAGCATTACTAACCGTAAGCTTACCTATCTGACTAGTGCCTGTAAAGGTTGGAGCGAAAAGCGTACTATTATTGTCTACAACAACAAAGTCTACTAAAAATGTTTGACCTGGATAATCATCTCCTACACCAGGTGCGGATTGATTCCAGTTGGCTGCATCTGCCCAAGCGGTAGAAGTACTCCCGTTCCAAGTAAATGTTTCTTGCGCCATTACCGAATTGGCAAACAGACCACAAAAGAATATCATAAAGGAAACCAAATGCCTTTTAGGTTTTTTAATAAAATAATTTTTTTTCATAATATAAATAGAGTTTAGTAATGTATTATTTGCAGTAGTAAGAAATTTTTTAAATCTGTTTGTGCCATTTATTTGATTTAAGTTAAGGATGTTTTCTACTTTAATTTAAAATTCTCGAAAACATCCTTAACTTTTAATGTAACCTAAAGAAAAATTGAACTATTGTTTAATAACTTTAAAAGTTTCTTTAGTATTCTCAATAGTAACTTCCATTAGATAAACCCCTTTTTGTAGATTAGATATACTCAATCTTTTTTGTGTATCATTCACAGCATCACTTAGCACTTTTTGACCTAAAAGATTATAAAGTTCTACTTTACTTATATTTTTAACAGATGATAGATTTACTTCATCGCTTGTTGGATTTGGGTACACTCTAAATTTAAAGTTAGAGAATTGAGTTGTTGCAAGATTTGGATCAAAAGCCAATTGTACTTTTCCTCCTAAACCACCTGGATATACTACAGTCCAACCATTTGGTTTACCCACTACAGAAGCAAATTCGCCTATAACACCACCTTCTGAAAGAAGCGTAGTATTCGTTATAATGATATCTATTGTAGTCAACACGGTTGGAATATAAATTCCTGTTAAATCAAGTGTTGCAGCAGAAATGTCTATGATGTCAAGAGCACCTGTCAATTTCATTTGATCAAAATCTACACCGACAGTGGCACTTGCAGAAGCCTGAATTTTTAACGTACCACGAAATGTCAATAAATCCCCTGCTACTTCACCAAAAGCAGCAATTCCTTTTCCGGTGTCGCCACCAGGTGATAAAACGCTAGTAGCATCTGGTGTAGTAACTCCAGAAACACCAGTCATAGCAGTAATTCCAGTGTTAGTATTAATAGTACCACTGTTTAAGGTAGGTGCGAAAAAGGCATTATTATTATTAGTAACAATCGCCGTGAATATTATTGATGCATCACCAGCACCTGCTCCAGTTTTTGTAAGAGCTGATGCTGCTACTACTGGTGGTCCCACTGAAGCTACTACTACAGGAGGAGTAATAGCATTAGCAGCAACAGTAGCTATAAGGGCAGTACCTGTTGCAGCAACTTTAGCAGAAACTACGGTGTATACATTTAAGTTAGAATCAGTATAGGTTGTTCCAACGGCAGCAGCTGCGGCAATAGGAATTGTAAAAGTGGTTATTTTTAGAATGTTTGCTGGGTTACTTGCAAAATTGATATTCCCTGTACTCGTGTTTACGGTATAAAAAGATCTAAGTTCTTGATCTGTATTTAAGGTTCCAGAGTTGGTTATTCTAGAAGTACCTGTCTGCGTAAGCACATTAAGAGGATTATAAACTTTTGCTCCAAAATTGAAATTAGACCCTTTAAGGTTTAATGTACCGCTATTATTTACGTGCAAATTAGGAGCACCACCGAAAGTTGTCATAATAATTGCTGCACCCCAACTACCTCCATTAGGCAAGGTCTTTAATGTCATAGTACCTGTATTAGTAACATTAACATCAGCAGGTAGCGTCGCTCCTTGATTATTTGAAATACTAATACCTGACGCATTAGAATTTACATCTAAGTCAAAGATTCCATTATTTACAACATTAACTATAGCATTGTTTTGAGCACTAAAAGATAACGGGCTTCTTGCCACTGGACCTTTGATATTAAGAGTCCCATTATTTGTAATAAAACTGGGAATAGATGTTGCTCCAAAGGCATACATCGATAGTATTGGCATTGGATTATTGATATTACTGAATACATTAATAGTTGTTCCTGAAGCTATTGAAACATCAACTCCTCCTCCAGAAGCAGCAATCAATCCATTAACACCTCCTGAAAACGAATCTCCAATATCAAAACCTGTACCACCAAGTATTACTTTACAAGCAGCTAATGCGCCAATTCCTACAGCTCTAAATAAATGAGTATTTGCAGTATTTGTCGCTGATTTTACAGCAGAAAGCAATAAGTTAGTTGTTCCATTAAAAAGAATTTTATACGTAGCGTTACCCGCATTGGCATGAGCACCGTTAAGCATAATACCGCCACTGAACTGGTTTCCTGCAGATGTATCAATTTTTAAAGTCCCGATTCCTGAATAAGTATATTCTGTTGGTGCAGTAGGCACTACAGCCGGAAGACTAAATGTCATACCGTAAGCAGCAACAGTATTATTTGACCCAAAAGTTGCACTATTCGTCCCATTACCTAGAAAACTTTTGATATCTAAATAACCGTTGTTATTAATATTTCCTCCTTTTATCAAAACAGCCTCGTTCGAAGCAGCTTCAATAAAGATTTCAACATCAGCAGGGATTGTTAAAGTAGAACCTGTAATAGCACCTGTTTCATTGCTAATAGTAAGTCCACCTATATAGTAAGAACCAGCAGACAGAGTAGGGTTTCCGCCATTACTAATCAACGCAATATCAACAATGGTTGGTCCGCTTAAAGCTACTTTAGGAGCAGCAAAAGTAAATTGAACATTTGTACCTGGAGTTCCCACTCCAGCAATAGTATTTGAGCTGAGCGTAATTATTTTACTAGTTACATCTATAGCAGTAATGGTGGCACCAAAAGGAATCCCATAACCAGCCACTTTATCTCCAACAGCAATGTCTGTGTTAGCCGCAGTTAAAGTAATATTGGCCACGTTGCCAGCAAATGTTGCTACAGAGGTATTCGCAGGATAATTCCAGTTCCCTGCATTTGTCCAATCATTGTTAACAGCGCCTGTCCAGCCAATGTTTTTTTGAGCAAAAGCAGTATTGCCAAAAAGACCACACAAGGTCAATAAAAAGGCAATACATCCTTTTTTTAAATTTTTGATGCTAGAGTAATTTTTTTTCATAATGAATTAAATTTTTAGGATTTAAAATGCGAAATAGTTTTAATTTGTTTTAAAAAAGTTTGAAAAATTTATGCTTTAATGATTCATTTGAATTAAAATTTAAAAAAAAATCAATTCCTAATGATTGTAAAACAACCCTAAAACAAAGCTTTTTAAAAAAATAAATTAAAATGATTTGTTTTTTGAAAACAGCAAATTCAGAAAAAAAATTAACCCTTTTTTATACTGAGTTCTGACTTATTTCACAACTTCAAAAATAATTCTTTAACACAAATCAATACTTGTCAAATCAACCAATTAGTAGGGGTAAATCAATCAATCGTATATTTAGCCTTGAGATTAAGGGCTTTAAGCCTCGAGGCAAACAAATATTGGACTCTGTTTGTTTTTATTTTTTTTATTAAAAAAAAGCAAACCTCAATAAAAAAATTCCTAAATAATTTTAATTAAAAAGAAATTTTGATTCTAAAAATTTGATGAAAAAGTATATTTTTACAAAGTGAATTCTTACTATATACTCTTTAAACTGTGTATTCAAAAAGACTTAATATGCCTAACAATTGACCCAATCACCCTAATGTATATTTATTTATTTTTTGAACTTTGAGGACCTTTAGAATAGTATTTTTAACGCATTATTTTATGGCGTTTAAATAAGAAATAAAATTTTCAATAAACGCACAACTACACGAATAGGCAAAATTTAATTAGAAAAAAAATGAAAATAAATTACGTTCAAAATAGATTTCAGCATTCATTAACCTTAATCATTGTACTTTTTTTTTCAATATATTTTTACCCTCAAACGAATCTTATTGTCGATTCTGATTTTGAAAACGGAACTATTGCTTGGGATGTTTGGGGTGGCGCGACCAAAGTTTTAAATCCTACAAAATCGGGTAGTTATGCCGTTGCAGCTATTGATAATAGTGGTGTAAACCAAACCATAAGTGAACTTTCGCCTAATACAACATATTTGCTTACAGGATGGCTAAAATCAAGTAACAGCGCAGCTGTGATACTTGGAGTAAGGTCGCATGGAGGAAATGAATTAACCGTGCAAACATCTTCCGTTAACTATGTACAATTATCGCTTAAATTCACAACTGGTCCAGCCAGCACAACAGCCATTATATATGGCTATAATCCTTCTGGTGGTAGTAATACAATGCATATTGACGACTTGTCATTGATTTTAACTTCGGAAACGCCTTATCAACTAGTTTGGTCAGATGAATTTAATCAAAACGGAATAATTAATGCGCTTGATTGGAGTTTTGAAAATGGTTTTGTTCGAAACGAGGAAGAACAATGGTATCAATCTAATAACGCTTTTCAACAAGATGGTTATTTAAAAATAGAAGGGAGAAAAGAAAATGCCATCAATACAAGACTCAATCCAAATTACGTTTCAGGTTCAACAAATTGGAAATTGTCACGCCAATTTATAAATTATACTTCTTCGAGTATAAAGACCGCAGGAAAACAGTCTTGGTTATACGGTAGGTTTGAAATACGAGCCAAAATAACAAATCAAACTGGGACTTGGCCTGCCATTTGGACATTAGGCAACACTTGCGAATGGCCTTCAAATGGAGAAGTGGATATTATGGAAAATTATGGCGGTGCAATTTTAGCCAATTTTGCTTGGGGAACTAATACAAGATGGAGTGCAAAATGGGATACTGTTAAACAAAATGTAATCACAAATTTTGTAAACAATGACCCAGACTGGCTGTCTAAATTTCATATTTGGTCATTAGATTGGGACGAAAACAAAATGAGTATTTATCTTGATAATGTATTATTAAATGAAGTGAATTTAAACACCGTAGTCAACGGAACAGCCAATTGTTCTGGCGAGAATCCATTCAAAAAGAAACACTATTTATTGTTAAATCTTGCTTTGGGTTCCAATGGCGGAAGTGTCACCAACTTAGCTTTCCCTACACAATATTTAATTGACTATGTAAAAGTGTATCAACTGAAATCAAATTTAGCTGTAAACCAAATTGAAAATGAAGTTAAAATTAAAGTATATCCAAATCCAGTAAAAAAAATCTTGACAATTGACTGCCTAAATAGTAAACCAAAATATAAATTATATGATACTTCAGGCAAAGTAATACTTAGTGGCATTGGATCAGAAGTTGATTTAAGCTTGGTAGAAAAAGGAATATATTTTATCAAGATTGAAAATTTAAAGCCCATTAAAATCATAAAAGAGTAATGCGCAAAACTAGAGTATTAATAAACTCATCAAAGAAAATAAAACAACTCCCAATCATAACAAACGCTATTTAAATCATTGATTACTAGAATCAATCAATTTTAATTAAAGAATTGCGACTTAATACACCTTATAATTGACATATTTGTCCCTTCTACTCTCTTGTAACATTTTTTAACTTTGACTCCAAAGTTTGGTTGCTATAATCACAACTCAAAATCCGTTAAAAAATAAACTACATTATCATGAATAAAACCGCATACTTTGGAACACTATTATTTTTGTTACTCGGACAATTTGCTAATGCACAAGATATAGTTTGGACAGGAAGTGCATCAAACAATGATTTTTTTGATGAAGGGAATTGGAAAAATTCAGTTACAAATGCAGTACCTACCAGCGGTGCAATTGATCCAGCTACAGCTATTAATTTACCTTTAAAAATCAATACTGTTGCTACTACAATCACAGCAAACGGAGAAATTAATTTGGGAACAGGAACTCTTGATGTTACTACAGCAACCCTTTCAGGTCAATCATTATCTGGCGCTGGTGGAACTTTAACAGTCAATCAAGGCGGATATATAGAGTTGAGTGACGCTACACCATTTAAAACAACAACACCAAAAGTACAAATCAATTTTACTTCTGGTATTGGATGGGTAAAAACCTTAAATACCTCAGCTAGAATTATTTCGCTTAGTAATTTAGGGCAAATAAAAGTAAATGGAATTGCTTCTTCTTATACTTCAAATTTACGTTTAGATAATTATTACCTCAAAGGATGTGTGATTCGATCTAATGAAGCGACCACATCACCACTGACCGTTTATGACAGCGGAAACTTGCAAGGAAACTCTGGGCTAATTACTGTAAACACCATTCATAGCGGTGATGCAATTACTAGTACTATGAATAACAAAATAGAATCTTTTATACTAAAAAAAGGGTTTATGGCCACATTTGCTGACGAAGCAAATGGAACTGGAAGTAGTAAAAATTACATTGCTTCTGAGAGTGATTTAGTAATCAACGTTTTCCCTAAACTATTACAAAACTCTATTTCATTCATTCGTGTTTTACCTTGGAACTGGGTTACCAAAAAAGGAAGAAATAATACAGGCATCGATTTAAACACTTCTTGGCGTTACCAATGGAATCATACTGAATCAAGTAGTGTAAATTGGGAATTTGCCCCTATGTCTTGGGGTCACGGAACCACCACTGACGGAGCTATTGCTGGGTTTGTTGCGAAATACGGTAGCCCTTATATTATGTCATTTAACGAGCCCGATGATTGCGATGCGCAATCAGGACAGTATGGATTTGTTGGCTCTCCGAAATTATGTGTTATTGATGAAGCTGTAAAACTACATAAAAGCTTTATGAAAACCGGAATGCGAATTGTATCTCCTGGCGGAAGAGAAGAAGCTCCTTTTGGTTGGTTAGAAGAATTTTACAACAAAGCAAAAGCTCAAGATATTAGGATAGATGTCATTGCGGTTCACTGGTATGATTGGGGAAGCAATCCTGTTGCAAACCCTAATCCAACTGCGCTGCAAGTTTTTAATCGGTTTAAAGCCTATCTTACTAATGTGCACAATAAGTATGGTTTGCCAATATGGATAACCGAATTTAATGCAAACCCAGCACGATCACAAGCTATAAATGCAGGATTTTTAGCCTTGGCTATGCCTTATTTAGAAAGCTTAGAGTATATCGAAAGATATTGTTGGTTTCCTTATAACACAGGTACACATTTCTATACAACACTTGATGCAGCTGCGACTACTTTGAGTCAAGTTGGAACTATCTATAAAAACATAAATAATACTACACCTGTAGCTTCAACACCATCCATTCCCGAAGCTACTGTAGATGCAAATAACAATTTAAATTTACTAACCTATCCTAATATTGCCCTAAATAAACCTGCCACGGCAAATTCCTCTTATTCTCCATCCTATTTACCCTCGAATGCAGTTGATGGCGATATAACTACTGCCTCTTCGCAGTGGTTTGTAAACTTTGGAGTGTCTGGTGATGTTAATTATACTCCTTTACCTGCTTGGATTGAAATTGATTTACAAGGGAGTTATACTGTTGACAGTTTTAGAATTATTGAATTCTCAAAGGCTTTGAAAGACTTTCGTTTTGAAGTTTGGGATGCAACATTAAACTCTGGTGCTGGTGGTTGGGCAAGTGCTTTGACTGTAACCGGAAATCCTGCTTCACCATTAACAACCTTCAAGTCAATTTCGCCTGTAACAACAACAAAAGTGAGATTATACATAACGGCACACAATAGCACTGGTTACATGAGAATGTTTGAATTAGAAGTATATGGAAAGGCTATACAAACACTTGATGTGAAACAATATGAAAAACAAGGCTTTAAAGTATATCCAAATCCAGTTTCAAACGGAATACTAAATATTAATGGCAATCAAGAAGTGCAAACCGTTGAAGTATATTCGATTTTAGGAGCCCAAATAAATACTCCTTTTGAAAATGGTCAATTACTAGTAAATGATTTAGCGCCAGGTATCTATTTTTTAAGAATCAACAAGAGTTACAGTGTAAAATTCATAAAAAAATAACAATAATAGAATGAGGCTGTGAACTCATTAAAAGAATTTAGTTTTTAACTCTAATTTCTGTTTTGGATACGATTTTCTATCGAAAAAAGTTTTTAAACCAATTAATAGATAAACGAAAAAATCGAAATTAACTAAATCCAGTTAGGATTTTATTAAATTAAATATTCATAATAATGAACAAAATTGTACACTTTGGAACTTTTTTATTTTTGTTGATTGGGCTTTTGTCCAATACGGTAATGGGGCAAACCAACTATGTTTGGAATGGAACTACTGGTAGCTGGGCAACAGCTACCAATTGGACACCCAATGGTGTTCCTGGAACAAATTCCGGAGATACTGCTACGATTAGCAACGGTGGAACTCCTAGCATTGGTGATGGTATTACACCTATAAGCTATACATTAGCTAGAGTGACTATTACAAACGCCACCGGCTCTTTGTCAGGCTCTACCTTGTCAATCAATCCTGAAGCTATTCTTGCATTAAGTAGCAGTACGGCGGCGGTTATTACCTTAAACGGCGGGAACATTGTCAATAACGGAACATTAAGTGTCACTAGTACCAGTACCGCTGCTAGCATAGGAATTACTTGTGCAACTCCTACTAATCCTCCTACAATAAGTACACCAACTACTTATGGATATTCAGGAAGTGGCACTTTGAGCATTAATGTTAGCGCTTCTTTTACTGCTAACAGTTCTGCAGTGGCTGTTACTTCTCTTAATGCAAATACTACTTATCAAATGCTTTTTAATGCGGCAACTACAACAATTAATCTGTCTTCTACTCCTAATGCAGCCATTCCTCCTGTTTTAACGGCTTCCTATGCTATTAGAGCCACAGGAGGAACACTAGATTCTCCATTAATTATTGGAGGAACTGGTTTTACGATTGGTGGTGTAAATGGTGGATTATTATCGCTGGGAAGTCAATCTACTGTTACGGTAAACGCAGGAACGACCCTTACATTGAATAGTTCAAATACGAATGTTACTAATGGTATTCTAGGTGGAAATTCTACGGCTACTCCTACACAGTTCACAAATAAAGGAACTATCAACATACTTGGCGAAACACTAAGAAACGGATTAGCATTCAATACAAATTCAGCAGCGGCTGGAGACGATAGAAAAATAAGAATCATAAACGATGGTGTTTTAAACGTTGATATCATCGCTTCTAGTCCTACTGCTTCTGGGGTAAGTTATGCAGCCTTTGCTATCACTGATCCATCCGCTGGCGTAGGTAATCCAACAGGTAGTTTGGTTGACGTTGTTAATAATGGTACTCTTTCCTTAAAAAACTCTTCTAATGCACTTTCAACCGGTTTTGCTATATGGGGAACTGCAGCTGGTCAGGGAGCTGAATCAAAATTCACAAACAATGGTGTTTTCAACCTTTCGAGTACAGTAAATAGTGCATATCAACGAGTTGCAATTGTCAACAACAACGTTTTAAATTCAAACGGTCCTATAACACCTAGTAGAGGACTTATTAATAATACTAGTGGCACTATTAATTTTACGAATTCTCCTGCTAATTTTAGTGTGCTTGCAATTGTTGCAGCTACTGCTGGTGCAACCTACACTGATGATAACTTAAATGTTTATACTATTAGTGCTAACAAAATTTCTGGTACAGGGACACGTTTACTAGCGTCGTTAACAAATGCAATAAGCACTGTTCTAGCAACAGGAAGTCTTACTCTTGTTAGTGGGACAGGAGATGAAACAATTGCATATACCGCAGTGGGAACACTAGCAAATGCGATAACATTTGGTAGTGCTACTGTTAGTAATCCAAACAGCGGTGTTATTAATACTGGTAGAGGAACAGGTTCAAATTTAAGTGTTATTTCATACGTTTCAGACACATCAACTGGAACTATCTCGCCAGGTGGTTCCACTGGTAATGGAATTGCTCATTTTTCAAGAACTGCTGCTTTTCTAGATGCAACTTTCCCTGAAGTAACATTATCCGGAAAATTAACACTTCAAATATCTGGTAGTACTGCCGCAGGAGTTGATTTTGATCAAATTACCAATTCCGCAACAAATGGAGGATTTGATATATCAGCTGCAACATTAGATATTACCTCTTTATACACTCCTATCAGCAGTACAGTAATCCCTATCGTTACTACATCTGGAACAGGTACTATAACAGGTACTTTTGCGAGTATAACCGGTCTAACATCAGGATGGACAATATCCTATGCATCACCGACATCAGTTAATTTAGTATATACTGTCATTGTAATACCAACAGTTTGGACAGGTACGGCCAATAATGACTTTTTTAATGAGGCAAACTGGAGAGACTCAGTAACTAATATTGTCCCAGCTGCAAATACAATCAATCCAAGTGAAAATATAAATTTGCACTTGCAAATCAATAGTGCTGCGACTACTATTACAAGTGGAGTAATTCAATTTGGTAGTGGAAGCCTTGCTGTTGGTTCCGCAAACCTTACCGCTACTTCATTATCAGGAGGAACTGTAACAATAAATGAAGCTGCTTATGTAACATTAAGCAGTGCTACACCTTTTCTAAATAATGTACAAATCAACTTCACATCTGGAATTGGATGGATAAAAACACCTAATTATACCGCTAGTGCTGTATCTGCTGGTAATTTGGGACAAATAAAAGTAAATAGTAGTGCTGCAGTTTATGCAACGAATCTACGACTGGATCATTATTACCTCAACGGCTGCGTAATCAGGGCAAATCTAGCTGCAACAGCACCATTGACTGTTTATGACAGTGCAAATTTGGGTGGGAGTTCGGCTGCAATTACGGTAAACTCTGTACATAGTAATAGTGCAATCGCAAACAATATGAACAATAGAATAGAATCTTTTATACTGAAAAAAGGATTTATGGTCACTATTGCTATTGAAGATGATGGTACTGGAAAAAGTAAAAACTATATCGCCTCAGAACAAGATTTAGTGATTAACGTACTGCCGCAAACATTACAAAATTCAATTTCATTTATCAGGGTAATGCCTTGGAATTGGGTTACTAAAAAAGGCTTCAATGCACCAGTTGATTCTAACCTTGACGTATCCTGGCGCTATCAATGGAATCCTAATCAGTCTTCTACTCTTGATTGGGAATTTGCGCCAATGGCTTGGGGTCATACTAGTGCAAATGACCCGGCGGATGTAGCATTATTCATTGGGAAATATAACAGTCCTTATGTAATGTCCTTTAACGAACCTGATGATTGTGGCGGACAATCTGGTCAGTACGGTAATTTATGTCAAACTGATGTTGCAGTAGGGTTACATAAAAACTTGATGAAAACAGGAATGCGAATTGTGTCTCCAGGGGGAAGAGAAGAAGCCCCTTTTGGATGGCTTAAAGAATTTCATGATAAAGCAACTGTTCAAGATATAAGAGTTGATGTAATAGCTGTACACTGGTACGATTGGGGAAATAATCCTGCAGTCAATACCAACCCTACTGCTCTTCAAGTTTTTAACCGATTTAAAACCTATCTTACCAACGTTCACAATTTGTATGGTTTACCGATTTGGATAACAGAATTTAACGCTAATCCTGCCCGTTCACAAGCTATAAATGCCGGTTTCCTTGAATTGGCTTTGCCTTACTTAGAAAGCTTAGAGTATATCGAAAGGTATTGCTGGTTTCCTTTTAATACTAATACCCACTTTACAGGCTGGAACGATGCGACTAATATGCCTTCAAATACTATACCAACGCTAGTGGGCACAATTTACAAAAACATTAATAACACAACACCTGTAAATTCTAGTCCTTCAATTCCAGAAGCAACAGTAAATGCGAACAATAGCCTGGATTTATCTAATAATCCCAACGTGGCTTTAAATAAACCCGCAACTGCGAGTTCAGTCTATTTGTCAAATGTAGCCTCTGATGCAGTAGATGGAGATACAACCTCAAGCACATCACAATGGCAAGTAGAATTCGCAACCAGACCATTACCCGCTTGGATTGAAGTAAATTTACAAGGTAGTTTTACCATTGATAGTTTCCGTATTTTTGAAGGCTCTAATGCAGTTAGGGACTTTAGATTTGAGATTTGGGATAGCACATTAAATTCAGGAGCTGGTGATTGGGTTAGTGCCTTAACAGTCATAAACAATTCAACCGCATTAATTACATACAGGACAATTACGCCAGTTTCTACTACAAAAGTAAGGTTATTTGTTACTCGACATTACAATGCTACCTTTTTAAGAATGTTTGAACTAGAAGTTTATGGTTTGAAAAATAATCCTACTTGGACTGGAGGAACAAGTACAGCTTGGACAACTGCAACAAACTGGTCTACGGGAATAGTACCTGATCAATTTACTAATGTTTTAATTGCTGGAGGAGCGACATTTCAACCTACAATTTCGGCTACTACAACCATTAACTCTTTGACTATTGCAACTGGAGCCGCGCTAACTGTAACCGCACCAAATTTAACCGTTAAAGGAGTAATTGACAATGATGGAACAATGAGCGTGGCGAACAACTCCAACCTAATTCAAGGAGAAGAATTTTATCCAAACACGGGAAATGTTAGTATCAATAGAAACAGCAGTGCTTTAAGTCGTTTGGATTACACGATTTGGTCTTCACCAGTTGAAAATCAAAATTTATTGGCTTTCTCTCCAGCGACTTCATTAAATCGGTTTTACAACTATAATCAAACTTCCAACTTATATAATGCCGTGGCAAGTCCATCGACTACAGTGTTTGGATTGGCTGCCGGCAATTTAATTCGTATGCCAAATACGCATCCTACCTCTCCAACAGTATGGAATGGAACTTTCACAGGAGTACCTAACAACGGAACTATTACAAGAGTAGTGACCTATAAAAATGAAGCTCCTCTTAATTATGGTTACAATATGATTGGAAATCCGTATCCATCAACCCTAAATGCGAGTGCGTTTATTGTTGAGAATACTACAAAAATTGAAAGTACCTTGTATTTCTGGAGAAAAACGAATGGTGCACTAGGTTCAGCATATGCTACTTGGATTAATGGTATAGGTGGAACGGCTTCAGGTGCTGGTAGCGCAGTACCCAATGGAACTATTCAAGTAGGTCAAGGGTTTTTCGTGAGAGCAAAACCTGGAACTAATCCAGCTCTTTTGACCTATAATCAGACCTTAACCTTTAATAATACTATGCGTTTAGGAAATACAAGCACACAGTTTTTCAAAACCAAACAAGAAACGAAAGACCGCGTCTGGTTGAACTTGACCAATACTTCAGGCGTTTTTAGTCAAGCCTTGATAGGTTACGTGCCTAGTGCCACTACAGGTGTAGATGATTTTGATGGAAAATATATCAATGACAGCCCTATTGCGTTGACCTCGAATATCAACAACGAAGAATATACCATTCAGGGTCGTCCCTCATTCGACCCTGCTGATGTGGTTGTCTTAAACTTCAAAACGGATTTAGCTGGAGAGTATACTATTGCCTTAGACAACTTCGAAGGTACTTTTTCTATGGGTCAAGATGTTTATTTAGTTGACAGCAAAACTGGAACTGAAACAGATTTGAAAGCTTCGGCATACACCTTTACTGCCGCAGCAGGAGTAGATAATGCTAGATTTACATTAAAATACCAAAAAACATTAAAAGTGATTGATTCCGAATTTAATGAAAACAGCGTAAGAATATATAAAAACAACGCAACGTTTTATGTTAACTCAGGAGTAGTTCCCATAAGCAACATCAAAGTGTATGACCTTCAAGGAAGGCTAATAGCAGAGCAAAAGAACCTGAAAGCGAATACTGCGGTAATCAAGGATTTGAAAGCTACTCATCAAGTTCTGATTGTTAAAATTACAGGCGAAGATAAAAATGTGGTTACTAAAAAAGTAGTGAATTAACCCGTTGATTGTAATCAATAGAAAGCTCAATTATTAATGAAATTAAAAAAATAGGCCTGTATTAAGACCGTTTTATGTTTTTAAAATATAATTAATTAAACCCGTTGTGTGTAATTATTAAATTTTTAGAAATAGTAAAAATTGAAACGCATAGAATCATAGAAAAAAGAGTTAGATAGACCGTGTCTTGGATTCACATAGTTATGATTTACTAAAATTAAGCGAAGCGTCTTGGGGAAATCAATAAAAAACTATGTTCCTACCTGTCGGCAGACAGGTCTATGCGTTTCAAAAAAAATATAAATATAATTATGAATAAAATAGCAAGCTTTGGAACATTAGTATTTTTGTTCATTAGCCTTTTTGCTAAATCTCAAACTATTGTCTGGACTGGTGTCTCAAATAGTGATTTTTTTAATGAAGCAAACTGGAAAGACTTGGTAACGAATGGTGTTCCAGCTGACAATGCAATTAATCCCAGTCAAAACATTAATTTGGTATTGCAAATAAATGTAGCTACAACTATTTCAGCCAATGGAATAATCCAATTGGGTACAGGAAGTCTTGCTGTTGGTTCTGCAAACCTCACCGCCACATCATTGTCAGGTGGAAATATAACCATTAATACCGAAGGATATGTAGATTTAACAAGCACCTCTCCTTTTCAAAATAATGTGCAAATCAATTTTACATCTGGAATTGGGTGGATACGAACCTTGAATTATAAAACTACAGCTGTTTCCACTAACAATTTGGGGCAAATAAAAGTGAATAATAGCCCTTCTGTTTACAAAACAAATTTACATTTAGATAATTATTACCTCGACGGCTGTGTGATCAGAAGTAATATAGCTTCAACAACTCCTTTGACTGTGTATGACAGCACTAATTTACAAGGAAATTCGGCTTCAATAACGGTAAATACTATTCACAGCGACAATGCCATTGGTAATTCGATGAACAATAAAATTGAATCTTTTATATTAAAAAAGGGGTTTATGGTCACTTTTGCCAATGAAATGGAGGGCATCGGAAAAAGCAAAAACTACATCGCCTCCGAAGGTGATTTGGTAATTAATACACTTCCTAAAGCATTACAAAATTCCATTTCATTTATCCGAGTATTGCCTTGGAATTGGGTTAGTAAAAAAGGAATTGGGGGGTTAATTACAGGTTTAGATGAAAATTGGTACTATAGATGGGCTAATGTCGGAGAATCAACTGTTGAACGAGAATATGCACCAATGAGTTTTGGTCTAAGTGGAGCAAACGATGCTTCGGATATTACTTTATACAAAGGAAAATACAAAGCAACACACGTTATGGGATATAATGAACCTGATAATTGTACTGGTCAAGGAGGGACAAATGGAGGATGTATTATTGAAAATGCTGTAGGAACCTATCAAAATTTAATGAAAACCGGATTGCGTTTGGTATCACCTTCTTGTACAGAAGGGGCTGCATTTACTTGGTTGAAAAATTTTCACACAAGGGCTATTGAGTTAGATGTTCGTATTGATGTGATAGCAGTTCACTGGTATGATTGGGGATCTAATCCTACTGTGAATGCCAATCCTACTCCTGAACAAGTTTTTAATAGATTTAAAACCTATCTAACCAATGTACATAATTTATATGGTTTGCCTATTTGGATAACAGAGTTTAATGCCAATCCCAATAGGACAGGTAGTGTAAACCTAGAATTTATGAAACTTGCACTACCCTATTTAGAAAGCCTTAATTATATAGAACGATATGCCTGGTTTCAACCCAGTTCTGGTGTGGCAAATTACTTTGATGCCGGTGGAAATTATACTGCAGCAGGGATTTATTATAAAAATCATTTTTCCACCGCAGCTATTCCTGAACTGACTGTAAATGCAACAAACAATTTGAATTTAGTAGATTATCCAAATGTTGCAATGAATAAAACTGCAACTGCAAGCACGACCTATTCTCCATCCTATTTGCCAGTTAATGTAATTGATGGAGATAAAACCACATCGCAGTGGATTCTGAACTTTGGAGTTTCTGGAGATGTCAATTATGTCCCTTTGCCTGCTTGGCTCGAAGTGGATTTACAAGGTAGTTTTACAATTGATAGTTTTCGCATTATTGAAGCGACTAAAGCATTAAAAAACTTTAGATTTGAAGTTTGGGATGCTGCATTAGCCTCAGGTTCTGGTGCTTGGTCTAATGTTCTAACAGTTACAGGGAATCCTGCAACTCCAGTAACCACTTATAAAACATTTACTCCAGTAACCACAACAAAAGTAAGGCTCTATATCACTGGGCATAATAGTTTAGATTATATGAAGCTACTTGAATTTGAAGTATATGGAGTAGCTTCTGCAACTCTTGGAGTTACACAATTTGAAAAAAATCTACCCTTTACCGTCTATCCAAATCCAGTCGTGAATGGAATTTTAAATATAACTGGTAATCAAGAAGTGAAAACCGTTGTTGTTTATACTATTTCGGGGGATAAAATAAATACTCATTTTGAAAGGGGACAGCTACAGGTTAATGATTTAGCAACTGGGGTTTATTTTTTAAGAGTCAATAATAAATATAGCTTTAAATTCATAAAAAAATAATAGTTGTAAAAAAGATATTTTGAAAATCAATATAATAAATAGTATGAAAAAAATTACTCTCCTTATTCTCTTGCTTTCAATCTCGGGATTTTCACAATCAAAGTCAACTGCTATTATAGCTTTAAACGCTGATATGACTGCCCAATTCACTTTAGATAATGCAACATCCAAAGTTTCATTAGTGTTAACTGGCCCTTCGGATAAGTGGTCTTCATTAGGATTAGGAACTGCTTCTTCAACCACGAGCGGAGATGCTTATGTATATACAACATCGGTTACTGATGGAACTACCAGTCCGACCAACACGAATCAAGATTGGAATACTATATCTAATACTGTTACTTCGGGTAGAAGAACAATAACTTTAGAAAGAACCCTTACTAATTCAGACCTTAATGATTTGCAATTGGCTTTTGACACTACAAATTCTATAGATGTAGTTTGGTCTCGATCGGGTTCAGCCATTGCACCTGCTCCTAATGTCAATCGAGGTTCTCTTAACGCTACTTTTACAACTACTTTAGGGGTTAATGATGTTTCTCTAAATGATGAAATGCTACTTTATCCAAACCCAACTTCTGGTGAGTTATTCATTAAAACTAAAACTAATTTATCCAAGATTAATATTTATAATCAAACTGGTGCGTTGGTTAAAACTATACTAATTAAAGATAATTCAAACGAAGTTAAAGTAAACGTGAACGATTTGCCAAAAGCTTTTTACCTTTTTGAATTGCAAAACGATTCCGAAAAAACTTGGAAAAAAATACTGGTAAACTAATTAATTTGAAAAAAAATTACAATGAAAATATTAATTAAATACTTTGCCCTTCTTATTTTGTTACTATTAGCAACAACTGCCTTTTGCCAAGTAAGATTGCCTAAATTAGTAAGTAATGGTATGGTTTTACAACGTGATGCCAACATTAAAGTTTGGGGTTGGGCAGCTCCCAATGAAGCTATTTCTATAGATTTCATCAATGTAAACTATCAAGTTCAAGCAAATAGTAACGGAAATTGGGAATTGCAATTGCCAGTTTTAAGTGCTGGAGGTCCTTACACGATGACATTGACAGCAAGCAATACCATTACAATAAGTGATATTGTGATTGGCGATGTTTGGCTTTGCTCTGGTCAATCGAATATGGCTATGGCTATGTCAGGAGTAGCGAGTACTTACCCAACAGATGTCAGTAACTCAACCAATGATTTTATACGGAATTTTAATGTGCCTAGAGAATATGAATTTAATACGCCAAGAACAGATTTAACCGATGGTTATTGGATGAAAGCCAACCCTACTGATGTATTAAAATTTTCGGCTGCGTCCTATTTTTTTGCCAAGGCACTTTATGAAAAATACCAAGTGCCTATTGGCTTGATTCATGCTAGTTATGGAGGAACACCAATACACGCTTGGATGAGCGAAAAAGCCTTGAAAAATTTCCCAGAAACCTTAGCTGAAATTCAACTATTAAAAGATCCAACTTACGTTAACAATATCGTACAAAATGATATTACCCTGGAAAACAATTGGAACACTACGCTAAAAAACAATGACGCTGGAATAAAAAATAATTGGAAATCTAATGCTACAGATGCATCAACTTGGGCAGATATTACAGTTGGGTTTACCAAAAAAGATATAGGTTCGGTTTGGTATAAAAAGGATATCATTGTTAGTAGTCAAACTGCCTCTAACCCTTCGCTTTTGCAGTTAGCCATTCTTATTGAAGAAGATGAAACCTATGTAAACGGTATACTCGTAGGTTCCACAAATAATCAGTATGCCATCAGAAAATATAACATTCCTGCCAATACATTTGTAGTAGGCAAAAACACGATTACCGTAAGACTTGTAAATAACAGCTTAACAGGAGGTTTTTACGGTTCTACTTTTCAATTAATAGGTACTAATGAAACTATAAATTTAGCAGGAACTTGGAAAACTAAAGTAGGTTATGCTATGCCAACTTTAGCAACTCCGATTAATTTATTATTGAAGCCTACTGCTTTGTACAATTCGATGATAGAACCCTTGAAAAACTATGTTATGAAAGGAGCTATTTGGTACCAAGGCGAAGGAAATACAGGTAAACCATCTCTGTATTCCATCTATTTACGTTCGATGATTGAAGATTGGAGAACCCTTTTTAACAATCCAACGATGCCATTTCTATATGTTCAATTACCTAATTATCAAGCAGTAGTAGCCAATCCAGTTGAAAGTAACTGGGCACTTTTGAGAGAATCACAATTAAAAACTTTATCAGTTCCTTTCACAGGAATGGCAACAACTATAGATGTTGGAGATGCTAACAACATTCATCCTGTTTATAAAAAACCTGTAGGAATACGCTTAGCACTTGCTGCTCAAAGAGTAGTTTACAACAACCAACTAGTTGTTTCTTCTGGTCCAATGTACGAATCAATGAAAATTGTCAACAACACTATTGAGCTAACTTTTAATACTCTAGCAAGTCTCTTGAAATTCAAATCAACAGGAACGCCAGTAGGAACTCATACCAATTTTGCCATTGCAGGAAGTAATAAAGCTTTTTCTTGGGCACATGCCAGAATAGAAGGTAACAAAGTGATTGTCTGGAATGACGCCATACCTAATCCAATAGCTGTCCGTTATGCTTGGGGACAAAACCCAGCAGGAGAAAAATTATTTAACACCGAGGATTTACCTGCATCTCCATTCAGGACTGACTCTTGGACAATAGGGAAGCAATATTTTTTAATTAATTACAATTAAAAAACATAATCTAACAGTAACATTGAAATTGTGATTAACTTTTATAAACAATTTAAAAAAATGAAAATTAAACTATGTATAGTGCTATTAGTCAATAGTTTATTGATGTATTCACAAAATCAGATACAACATATTAGTTCGGCACAAGTTAGCCAAATCGAACGGGGTTATGGAATGTTTATTCATTTTGGGATCAACACATTTAACGAAATTGAATGGTCCAAAGGAAATTTACCAGCATCATCATATAATCCCACCAATTTAGATTGTGATCAATGGATAAAAACAGCTAAGGAAGCTGGGTTTAGGTATGTAATTCTAATTACAAAACATCACGATGGGTTTTGTCTTTGGGATAGTAAATACACGGATTACGATGTTGCATCATCTCTTGTAAAAACTGATGTGGTTGCAGAAGTAGCAAAAGCTTGTAAAAAATATGGAATTAAATTAGGTCTTTACTATTCATTATGGGATAGACACGAACCCTCCTACAAAGATGAATTGGCCTACAAAGATTATATGAAAAACCAATTAGGGGAACTCATGTCAAATTATGGAGATATTTGCGAATTATGGTTTGATGGGGGTTGGGACAAAAAGGAAAGTGCGTGGCATATACAAGAAATATATGATTCTGTTAAGGCAAAACAACCCAATTGTTTGATAACAATTAATCATTCTATTGGGTATCCAAAAGGAGGAACAAAAAAATCTATAATTGAACCTGTAGATTACAAATATGGTGATCCTATTCGTTATTTTCCTATTGATTTTAGAATCAAAGACCCCAATTTTGCGAGATGGGACGATCCAAAATATTTTAAATATGATAATACAATGTATTACCTACCTTTCGAGCACACTATTTGCCTTTCGGATCGATGGAATTGGTTTCAAAAGAAAAAAGTTTTAGCAGCAAGACCAATAGATGAGTTAGAGGAATTGGTCTATTGGGGCACTGCCAATAATAATATAATGATTATTAATGTTCCGCCCGATCCTACTGGACAAATCAGAACCAACGAGAAAAATAGAATTTTTGAGTTAGCAGATAGATTGGGAATTCGTGGTGGAAAAAAGAAACTTCCTTCTGGTCCAATAAATTTAACCTTCGAACAAAAAATAATCGCCAGCAGCGAACAAAAGGATTTTCCTGCCGAAAAGGCAAATGATTATAGCTTAGAAACCTACTGGACAGCCAATGATTCTGTGGCTGATTTAGAAATTACCTTCGACACTAAAGCCACATTTGATCGTATTGTTTTATTTGAAAATGCGGTATTGAAAGACTTGGGTGATAATTTTTCAAAAATCAGAACTTTCAAAATCAAAGAATATGAATTATTGTCGTATTCTAACGGAATTTGGGATACTTTTTACACCGGAGATTTAATTGGAGCCGCCAAAATTATCAAACTTCCGAATGAAATTACAGCCGAAAAAGTCAAATTGAAAATTCTTAAATCGGATGGCAATCCATCTATTTGTCATTTTTCGGTTTCTAAGGAATCTAGTAAAAATATTCGTAAGGTTACCAAATGATTAATTTTGTTCTAAAACCGAAGATTCTCTAATGTTTAATTGTCCATTTAGGACTATGATTTGGGGTTTGTAATTTACAGGATTTTCGATTTGTTCAATTAGTATTCTTGCAGCTTGTCTACCAATTTCTTTGGCAGGTTGCAAAACCGATGTTAAAGGCGGATCAATAATAGCTCCCATTCTTGACTCAGTAAAACCAACAAAAGCAATGTCTTTTGGAATCACAAACCCTCTTTTTTTAAAAACTTGCATTGCACCTATTGCCGAAGGATCATTTGAAGCAAATATAGCATCGGGAATTTTGCCACTATTGATAATTGCATCGGCTACTCTTTTGCCATCTTCAATATCAAATCCAGTGGGTATAATTTGTTCTTTCGAAAGGGCTAATTTGTGTTTAGCGTGTGCGTCTACGAAACCTTTCATTCTATCATTGGTTAAGGAAAGTGATTCTTTGCCTTTGAGATGGTATATGTTTTTATAACCCTGATTGATTAAATGTTCTGTAGCGAAAAAGGCCCATTTATAATCGTTGAAAAGTATTTTAGATGCTGATATTTCATCACATACCCGATTGAAAAATACAATAGGAAATCCAGAGTTGATTAAATGTTGATAGTAATCTACGTTTTTAGTTTCGCTAGTTTGTGAAATTATAATTCCATCAACCATACTATCCTCTAGGGCTTTGACATTTATGAGTTCGGTTTCATAATTTTCGTTTGATTGGGTGATTAATACTTGATAGCCTTTTTGAAATAAAATTTCTTGAGCTCCAATAATCACCTCGGGGAAAAAACTATTCAAAAATTCAGGAACCACAATACCTATTGTCAACGACCTTTTTTGCATTAATTTCTTAGCCATTGGATTGGGACGGTAGCCCATTTCTTTGGCCGTTTTTAAAATTAATTTTTTTGTTTCTAATTTGATGTCATTCTTGTTATTGAAAGCACGAGAAACTGTCGCTATAGAAATGTTTAATTTTTTGGCTATATCCTTAATGGTTATGTAGATCATATAAAGTAAATATAAAGATAGAATCGTGTTCTTCTTTGATTTTTAAAAGTTTTTAAGTTTTAATATTAAACCATAAAGGTATAGGTTTTTAGAAAATTATTGTAACAAATGATTTACATTTATTTAACTTACGAAAACGTTTCCGTTAAATATCTTGCTTCCGTAAGCGTTTCCGAAATGGTTTTAAACAAAGATTTAAATTTACAATAAAAAGGTGTTGTATTTTTACTTATCGTGGTTTTTTTATAATTAACTAAATCCTTAGTTTCAAAACAACCTAATAAAAAAAACAAAAAAATACAAATTGAATATGAAAAAGTTATCCATCCGTTTTTTTAAGATTTTTTACGGGATACTATTTTTAGCTGTAATTATTTTATCACCTGCAAGTATTGTAAACGCACAGGTTTCTACCAAAGCAAAAGCTGAAAATATAATCCAATTCAATGAGCAGGAAATAAATCCTACCCTCGATGGATTTGTTGCTCAAGCCTCTGGGAATTTTAATTCGAGCTTGTCGTATGCAGAGCTGAAAAGGTTTACAGGTTTTAACCGGGAAATCTATTTAACTTATGATTTTTCTACCCTTTCGATAGCTGCCAAATCGGCAAAATTGAAGATTTTTTGTCAATCATTCGACAAATTTGGTGATCTTACAGTATCTGTATATTGCTTACCCGAGTATCAAACTACTGGACTCACATGGGCAACACGTCCAACTGTTACAACAGCCATTGCGACCCTGTTAATTAATCAAACTGAGCACGCTAACAATTGGTTAGAATGCGATATTTCGTCAAGTCTTGCAACTGTTTTAAACACTCAAAGCAAACAAGCAACCTATGTAATAAAAATTACAGCTGGAAACGATGCATTATTGAGATTTGCTACAAGCGAAAGCGCTACCAATAAACCATCGATAGTTTTATCAGACGAAGATCCGCTGAATGGCGGTATTAATTCCACCATAAAAATGCCAACACTTTTTTCGGACAATATGGTGATGCAACGGGATAAACCCATAAAAGTATGGGGTGAAGTATTACCAAACTTACCTGTTTCTTTAGATTTTGATGGACAAACATACAATACACAATGTGATGTAAACGGAAAATTCATGACCCTAATTCCTCCCAAAAGTGCTTCTTCTAGTATTTATATACTAACTGTTACGGCAAATAACGAAATCCAAACCTATAAAAATATAGTTATGGGTGATGTGTATTTATGTGGTGGACAATCAAATATGGCAATGTATGTAAGTGGTTCCAATGCGGATCAAGTGGCAAATGCTATAGCTGATTCGAATTATCCTAATTTAAGATTTTTTGAAGTGGCCAAAATTGTAAGTGGTGGTGTTTTAATTAATGCTAAGGACAACCCTTGGAAAAGTGCTTTACCCGAGCGTGTTGTTAATTGGTCGGCAGTAGCTTTTTTTATTGGTCGCGATTTGCATAAACACCTGAATGTCCCTATAGGATTAATTAATGTGAGTCACGGTGGTGCACCATCGGATGCCTTTATATCGCCAGAAGCTTATGCTAATGACCCTATTCTGAATGCGGCAAAACGTCCAAATGCTACAGGAATTTACAGCTATTATCAGTCTCCATCGTCTTTGTACAACTCTATGATTTCCAAAGTTGCTGGCTACCCAATAAAAGCTGTTTTATGGTATCAAGCTGAGGCAAATGCCAACTATTGGCAAAATTATAAAACCATTTTTAAAGGGTTAATTAAAGATTGGCGTACCAAGTTTAACGAACCAACTTTACCTTGGTTGTTTGTGCAATTGCCTTCGTTTGATCCAAGTGGAGATGCTACAAAAATGACTTGGGCTGAAATACGAGATATTCAACTTCAGGTGTGGAAAGAAGATACAAACTCAGGAATGGCAGTAGCTATCGATTTAGGCGAAGCTGCTAATATTCATCCTACTGATAAATATACGGTTGCTAAACGAATGCTGCCTCATGTTAAATCATTGGTTTACAACGAACAAATTACACACAAATCTCCCATTTACAAATCGCATAGTGTTCAAGGCGCAGATTTGATATTGACTTTCGATAATTTAGGTAGTGGTCTGACAGCAGTAAAACCGATAACAGAATTTGAAATTGCAGGTTCCGATAAAGTTTACAAAACAGCTATTGCGACACTTTTACCAGATAATCGGATGAACCTAACTAATGCAACGGTTCCCAATCCGGTATATGCGCGTTATGCGTTTATAAATTTCCCTACTGTTTCTGTTTTCACTACTGATGCGTTGTCTTTGCCATTATCACCATTTAAAACGGAGAGTGGAGGAACTCTAAATATTCGAAATTTTAATACGAATTCTTCAGATTTGATAATTTATCCAAATCCTACCAAAGGGATACTAAATATTAAAAAGGAACAAGATCCAAAAAAAATTGAGGTTTTTGACTTGACTGGAACCACTGTCTATAAAGACAAATTCACCCCTAAAATTGACTTATCATTCTTACCTAAAGGAGTATACTTTGTTAGAACAGATTTGAATCAATTAGTGAAAGTTGTTATTGAAGAGTAGCTATTTCGAGTTAGACCTAAAAAATCAGAATGCTTAAACTTGATAAATCTATGATTACCAACAAGATAATAATACAATTTAAACAAACCATAATGAAAAAATTAGCAAAACATTTTATATTTTTTTTAACCCTAGTTGGGTTTCAACTTTCAGCTCAAAATGCTGTTTTGGTTGAAAACCAAAAGCTTACAATCACCAATCTAGGCGGGAATAATTACACTCTAGGAACTAATGCAGAATTACGTATAAACACTCCAATTACTGCTAATGGAACAATTAATTTCACCAGTGATTCAGCTTGGATA
This sequence comes from Flavobacterium sp., assembly GCF_031409475.1. Taxonomy (GTDB): domain Bacteria; phylum Bacteroidota; class Bacteroidia; order Flavobacteriales; family Flavobacteriaceae; genus Flavobacterium. Next base: position 24,858 of record NZ_JANNXH010000029.1, read on the forward strand.
ATTTTAGATGGCATTATACCTTCGGTAGCAATTGCTTCTCACATTGGTTACATAAACGTAAATGGACAACCTGCGGTAAACAATGTAAATATAAAAGTTACTAACTATTTAAGAGGCTGTATTATTATGCCTCATGCGCCAGATTTTAAAGCATTAACCGTTTATAAAGATGCTGGATTTTCAGGTGAGGAAATGAAACTCCAACCCTATACTTATTATAAAATAGCACAATTAGGAAGCTTTGATAATACTATTTCTTCGTTTAAACTTCAAAAAGGCTATATGGCAACATTTGCTCAAAATGAAAATGGTTCAGGATATAGCAAAGTTTTTATTGCAGATAGCCAAGATATTCAAATCAGTACACTACAAGTAGGCTTAAACGATAAAGTCTCATTTATCCGTGTGTTTCCATGGCGATATACCGAAAAAAAAGGATTTGGATCAGGATTACCTGATTTTAATAGAAGTGTGAAACCAGTAAATTTAACCAATTCGGGATGGTTTTACCATTGGGGTACAACATCGGCAGAGGATTTAACGAATGCAGAATTTGTACCAATGAAATGGAATGCAAAATCATTAACCGATTACAGATGGCAAGAAATTCTGGACATCAATTACTCCAATCATATTTTGGGATTCAATGAACCTGATGGTGCAACTCAAGGCAATATGACTTTGGACGAACTGCTGTTATATTGGCCAAAAATGATGGAATCTGGCTTGCGATTGGGTTCGCCAGCACCAGCAGGCAATCTACAATTACTATATGATTTTATAGATAAATGTGATGAATTAAATTATAGAGTTGATTTTGCTGCCATTCATGATTATGGCGAAGGAACTGCACTAGCTTTCTACAATAAATGTAAAGCGGTACACGACAGAACAGGCAGACCTGTTTGGGTTACTGAATTTAACTCTGGTGGTACATGGACTAATAGCACTCCAACTTACCCTGCTATATCAACACGAATTGCCGAGATTATGGATAAGTATGATACTGAAGGTATCATTGAGCGGTATTCCATATTCAATTTTGATGAAGATGTAAATAATTCTGGTGGTGCTCAAAATAGAGCGATTTTTTACACTCCTGCAATTCCAACTTATACTTTCACTCCACTTGGTGATACCTACAGAGATAATGTTTCTCCTATGGCATTTAATCCCGTAGAGCAAATCAATTTGCTTTTGAAACTAGTTGCTCCACAAAATTTAAAAATTACAAATGTTAGTAATACTATTAATAAACTAGAATGGATTAATTTAAATTTTGCTGATATAGGAACTGTTTTTATTGAAAGAGCGTCAGGAACCGGAGGTTATATAACTGTTGCACAAATAAGTAGTAACAATACTAGTTATAATGATGACATATCCGCTACTGGTCTAGTTCAGTATAATTATCGACTTTCGGTTAGACATGCCGGTTTTGCAAATTCTAAATTGGTTACTGCGTCAATAGATTTAAACCCAAATATTGTCCTAAATGTTGCCCTAAATAAAAATGTTTTTGCGAGTAGCGTTCACTCTGCTCCTTATCCAGCAACGATGGCTGTAGATGGAGATATCGTTTCTGATGCAAGTCGCTGGGTTACCAAAGCAGGCGAACTACCAGCTTATATAGAGATCGATTTGAATGGCACTTTTTTGATAAGTCAACTCAAATTTTACTCAGGATATCAAGGATACAATTCTCCAATAACGTCATTTGTATTTCAATATTGGAATGTGGATCGTTGGGAGGATTTGGTAACAGAAACTTCAAATATCATAAGTTCTTACAGCAAAAATTTTGCTGAAGTACGAACAAACAAAGTTAGATTGAATGTGAATTCAACAACCTCCGGAGTTGCACGATTCTATGAAATTGAGATATATGGTAGAGTAGCTAGCACTTTAGGCATTGATGAATTAAGTTCAAATAAGTTCACGATTTATCCCAATCCCACATCCAACATACTTCATATTTCAGGTATAAATGAGGTTGATTTTTTAGAGATTTTAGATTTAAATGGAAAACAATTAATTAAAAAAACAAGTGCAAATTCAGTTGATATTTCAAATCTTTCCAAAGGAGTTTATTTTCTAAAGTTGAACAATAAAGAAATATTTAAGTTTATTAAAAAATAAAAAGAAAAAATTATTATGTTAGTACAAGATTTTAGTCAAGTTACAAGAGGAAATAAAACAATCAGTACCAAATCAGATTTAGTTGTTATAGGTGGTGGTTTGGCAGGTTTATGCTGTGCCATTGCAGCTGCTCGTGACGGAATAACCGTAACTTTAGTGCAAGACCGACCTGTTTTGGGAGGAAATGCCTCAAGTGAAGTTCGTTTGTGGACATTAGGCGCTACATCGCACATGGGGAATAACAACCGTTGGTCTCGTGAAGGTGGAATAATCGACGAAATTCTAGTCGAAAATATGTATCGAAATAAAGAAGGAAACACCTTAATTTTTGATACCATTTTATTAGAAAAAGTAGTGAACGAAAAAAACATTACCCTTTTATTGAACACAGCAGTTTATGATGTAAAAAAATCAGACCCAACTACCATTAGTCAAGTTGTAGGTTTTTGCAGCCAAAACTCAACAACTTATGAGTTAAATGCAGATTTGTTTTGTGATGCGTCAGGAGATGGAATCGTAGGTTTTCAAGCTGGTGCGGCTTTTAGAATGGGTGCGGAAACAGTAGAAGAATTTGGCGAAAAGTTTGCTCCAGATATTGCTTACGGAGAACTATTAGGACATACTATTTATTTTTACAGTAAAAATGTAGGTGTTCCAGTAAAATATGTTGCTCCAGAATTTGCTTTGAAAGACATCACGAAAATTCCTCGCTATAAAGTTTTAAACGATAAAGACTTTGGGTGTAGATTGTGGTGGCTAGAATATGGCGGACGAAGAGATACCATTCACGAATCAGAAGATATCAAGTGGGAATTATGGAAAGTGGTTTATGGAGTTTGGGATTATATCAAAAATTCTGGAGCGTTTCCTGACTCTGAAAATTTAACACTAGAATGGGTCGGAACGATTCCCGGAAAACGTGAAAGTAGACGTTTTGAAGGATTGTATATGATTAAACAACAAGATTTAGTAGAACAAGCGCAATTTGATGATGCCGTTTCCTTTGGTGGTTGGGCTGTTGATTTACATCCGTCAGATGGAGTGTATGATAGCAAACCGGGTTGTACGCAATACCATTCTAAAGGGATTTATCAGATTCCATTAAGCACCATGATTAGCAAGAATATTACGAATCTATTTTTGGGCGGACGAGTAATCAGCGCCACTCACGTGGCTTTTGGATCTACTAGAGTTATGGCAACAACCGCACTCAGCGGACAAGCTGTTGGTTTTGGAGCGGCACAGTGCATCAAGAATAAAATACTTCCAGCTCAATTGTTAGAACAAAATCAAATTAAAGAACTGCAACAAACCTTGAGTATAAACGGTCAAAGTATACCCGGAATTGCGATTGATAAAGCGGCTAATTTAGCTAGTATTTCAAAAATAACCACTTCTTCTAATTTCAAATTAGACAGCTTAAAACCCAACGGCGATTGGTTTAACTTGACAACTGGCGTTGCACAAATACTTCCACTCGAAGCCAATACTAAATACAATTATACATTTTCATTTTCGGTTTATCAAGCCACTACTGTAAAAGTAGAATTACGAATTTGTGAAAATACGGGACATTATACTCCAGATGTAATTTTGGAAAGTAAATCCATCGAATTGGTTGAGGGCGAACAAGAAATTCAATTTGCATTCGATACCGTTTTAAGCAAAAAACAATATGCTTTTATAACCTTTTTGAGCAATGAATCCGTTTCTATTCGCCGAAGCGAACAACGTTCAACAGGACTTATATCTGTATTTAACGGAGTAAATAAAGCCGTAAACAACAATGGGAAACAAGTACCACCAGATAATATTGGAATTGATGCTTTTGAGTTTTGGATTCCGCAAAGAAGACCTAATGGTGAAAACTTAGCTTTTTCGATTAGTCCAGCTTTAGAATTGTATGATGGTGCAAATCTATGCAATGGTTTTGTAAGACCGTATATAGGAACCAATGCTTGGGCTGCAGATCTTAATGATGCCAAGCCAGAAGTAACTTTAGAATGGAATGCTACAAAAGAAATAAACAGTATAAAATTATTTTTCGATACTGATTATGACCACGCAATGGAATCGTCGTTGATGGGACATCCAGAAAGTGTAATGCCGTTTTGTGCCAAAAGCTATACAATATCCGATGGAAATGGTAATTTAGTTTATGAAACAAAAGCGAATCATCAAACCATCAACTCAATCGTATTGCCAAACACTTTAAAAACGAACAAATTGACAATAGAATTTGAACCTCAAGGAAGCAATGTTCCAGTTTCGGTATTTGAAGTTTTTATCGCCTAAATTAATTCTTGTAATTGCAAGCAACGAAGCAATATCATTAGAAATAATCCAAGCGAATAATTAACCACAAAGTACACAAAGAAGGCACCAAGTTCACAAAATGAGAAAATAATCTGTGAAATCTGTGGCTAAAAAAATCGTTTAATGCCCAAATTTATCATAAAACCTATGTACTCAAAAAAAATCATAATCGCTATTTGCTGTTTTTTCAGCTTTGCTTTATTTGCACAAGATGCGACTAAACTGTCATTGGACGGAAATTGGTCTTTTAAAATTGACCCAGAATATCAAGGGGAAACTTTAGGATTCGAGAAGCAAAATTTTGATGCCTCGCATTGGGACAAAATGGAAGTGCCAGGGAACTGGAATTTGCACAATCTATATTCTGAATATTCAGGCGATGCTTGGTACACGAGAACATTTAAAGTGGATGAATCCCAGAAAAATCAATTGGTTCGTTTGGTATTTGAATCCGTTTATAATGATTGTAAAGTTTGGGTAAACGGAAAATTAATTGGTGAAAATCATTTGGGTTTTATGCCTTTTCAGTTTGATATTTCTAAACATATTGATACCAATCAAGAAAATAGAATTACAGTATTGGTGAACAATATGTTCAAAAAAGGAGCCATGTGGAGTTGGGGTGGCATCCGCCGACCGGTTTCATTAGAAATTACAGCTCCAGTTCGTATCGATTACCAACACATAACTGCTATTCCTGATTTAAAAAAAGGAACAGCAACTGTGCAAATAAAAATAGCGACTAGCAATACAACGACTGTTGCGAAAACAATTTCTTATACGGTTCAACTAAAGAAAGACGGAAAAATAGTGGCACAAAAAAAGGAAACCGCTACCATTCCAGCCAATACAATCGAATTTGAATCGTTTTGTTCAATTGCATTACCAAAAACTAAAGTAACTTTATGGCATTACGATTTCCCTGTTTTGTATGAGTCGTCTGTTTCTATAAATGATGAGAATAAAACGTTTCAAACTATTTCGAATAAATTTGGTATCCGAAAAGTAGAAGTCGTTGGAACCAAAATTTTATTAAATGGCGAAAGTATTCGTGCTGTTGGTTTCAACGTTTTGGCAGAAGATAGAATTACGGGTACAACGCTACCTTTAGAAAAAATCAAAGCCGATGTCGATATGATGAAAAGTATGGGTGTGGTTATGACTCGTTTGGCACACGTTACACTTCCTGAAGAGTATTTGGATTATTTAGACGAAAAAGGAATTCTAATTTTCTCAGAAGTTGGGCTTTGGGGAAAAGACCGTTGGGTTGATCCAGAGCATCCAATGCCTAAAGAATGGTTACAAAGAATTATAAAAAAAGAATACAATCACCCTTCGATTATTGGCTGGAGTATTGGCAATGAAATTGGTAGTGAAAAAAATAATCCAAAAAACAAGGCGTACATTAAAGGGGCGATTGAAATGGCGAAAACACTTGATCCCAATCGGTTTGCCGTTTACGCATCCAATACAGCGCAAAGTCAACAAGATGATGCTGCTATTTATGGCGATTTGATTTTGCTCAATTTGTATGGCGGATTTACAGGTGTTGATAAATCTTGGAATTTTCATAAAAAACCGATTTTTGTTTCAGAATTTGGTCAAAATTTAAATTCAGATGATCCCAATTTAGGAGTGATAAGCATCAAAAAAATGATGGATGATATGCGAAACAGAGAATACGTTTTAGGACTATCATTATGGACATTAAACGATTATAGAAGTAAATATAATGCTGAACCTCCAACGGCTGCATCTTGGACAACACCACCTTCTCAAAATAGAACTTGGGGAATTGTTACCACTATGGGTCGCCCTAAGCGAATTTACGAAACAACTCAAAGGGAATATGCTCCAATAAAAGCATTAGCACTAGCTGATATTAATGTTGCAAAAGGAACCGCAAATATCACGATTACTCCGAGATCTAAATTAGACATCCCTGCTAATATCTTACGAGGTTTCAAAGTAAAATGGAGCGTTTTTGATAGCTCTTTTAAAGCGGAGAAAATAGGTGAAAAGGTAATTCCCACTATTAATCCCGGCGATGCGCCATTTTCTTTTGGCATAAATTCGGATTTGTCTAAGGCTAATGGTTTAAAAGCTGAATTCATTGATCCACAAGGCTATGTAGTTTTAACTGAAATTAAGTATTTCGCAAAACCTAACAAACCTGTGATTAAGCATATAAATCAGGCAATCGATGGAATACGATTTGTATTTGATAAAATAGCTGGCGCCGATGAGTATGCGATTCAATACCAATATAATGACTCTACCTTCACTACGAAGAAAACCATAAATGATTTTGTAGAAATAGATAATAAGAAAATCAAACAGGGTCAAAAATTAACTTGTAATCTAATTGCATACAATAACGCAGGACAAAGTGAACCATCCGATACTGTTGTAACGGCGATGAACGAAAATGATTTACCTCCTGCAATTTGGGATGCCATTAGAAATAGCACCAATATTTTTATTGGTTACGAAGTTTTACCAAAAGATGATATGTACGAAATAGAATATGGTTTTAAGCCCAAAGAATACAACAAAAAATTAGCTTTCAAAAATCAAGGTGTGGTCAGAATTTCGAATGTACCGATTAAAACTCCTGTTTATTTTAGAATGCGTACCAGAAAACAAACTGGTTTTACAAGCGAGTGGACACACGAAATTCAGGTAAATTAATTTTTTAAATTATCAGAAAAAATAAGGAGACCCAAGTGTTGATTTTATTTTTTAAAACAAAAAACTATTATTTAACTACTAAATAAATTACAAATGAAAATTAAAGGTATGCGCTGGTGGATTATTGTATTACTATTTTTTGCCGCAGTTCTAAATTATATAGACCGACAAACGTTATCGGCTTTAGCGCCAACGATACAAGCCGATTTGGATATGGACGATCAAGCCTATGCCAATGTTATCAATATATTTTTAATTGCTTATACCATCGCTTACCTGATTTCAGGACGAGTTGCCGATAAAATAGGTACACGTGCCAGTTTATTTTTCTTCGTAGCTTGGTGGTCTATATTCAATATGCTTACTGCTGCTTCACGTGGTGTAACTTCGTTAAGTTTTTACAGATTTGGATTAGGTTTAGGTGAAGCTGGTATTTGGCCTGCAGCGTCTAAGGCTGTATCAGAATGGTTTCCTGCAAAAGAAAGAGCTTTAGCAATTGGTTTATACACAATGGGAGCAACAGTTGGCGCTACTATTGCACCTTACATTGTTATTCCGTTAGCCACTTATAATTACGCCGAAGTAGTTCCAGGAATAGCCGAATCGTTGGGTCAAGGAGCAGGTTGGCGTATTGCCTTTATACTTACAGGATTGGCTGGTTTAATATGGCTTATTCCGTGGTTGATGATATACCGAAAGCCAGAGAAAAGCAAACTCATTACCGCAGATGAACTGGCTATGATACAAACTGCTTCCACTACAGAGGACGCAGGCAGTACCGAAACTGCTCAAGCTTGGTCTTGGAAACAAGTACTCACTTTTAGAGGAACTTGGTTGTTGTTATTAGCGCGGTTAATTACGGATCCGGTATGGTATTTCTACCAATTTTGGTTCCCAAAATACTTAAGTTCCGATAGAGATCTTTCGCAAGAGCAATTAAAAATTACTTGGGTAATTTATGCAGCAGCAGGAGTTGGTAGCTTATTAGGAGGAATTATATCAGGGCAAATTGTAAAAAAAGGAGTATTTCCTGTTGCAAGTAGAATGTGGGTTATGTTATTTTGTGCTCTACTTATGCCTTTATCACCCTTTATTGCATCTGCAACCGGATTAAATACTTCACTAACATTAACAGTTTTTACCGTAATTGCGGCTTTGGCTTGGTTAATAAATATTAGTTCGTTAGTAGTAGACATTGTGCCTAAACACTCATTAGGCACTGTATTTAGTGTTGTAGCTGCGGGCAGTACACTTGGAGGAATTATAATGAATATGATTGTTGCTGCTATGGTAACTGGACCTTCAAATAAGCCAGCTGGTTTTTTAGATTCGGCTTTTCATACGTTACTGGACCCAATATTAAATTTGGTACAAGGGCAAGGTTATGGACAGTGGTTTTTAATTATGGCGTTCCTGCATCCATTGGCTTGGTTATTATTAAAATTTGGAGGGATTTATCGGTATTCAACAGATAAATAATATTCTTTAAATTTTTGGTTCAACTACAAATCGTGTGGGAATTACAAAATAGAATTTTAAAGAAAAAAATCAAAAACCATTAAATAGTAAGCTCACTATATCTTACTGTTTAATGGTTTATTGTTTAAAAAAATATATCAAAGTTACCTTGGTAGTTAAATCATTTATTGATTTGTATAGCACCCATACTTGGAATCCCATTAATGGTATCACCCAAAATGTCTTTTTCCATTTTTAAATCAAACAATAATTTTATCGTACTCTCTGGCAAAGGAAGAATTTCTATTCCTTTATTTTGGATTAAAACTACATTTTGCGGAATATAATCGGCTATTTTCAAACCACCTTCAATAGCGAAAAATGGATTTCCAACTATTGGTGCAGTGTCGTTTATTTTAAAATCTTTTGGCCAAGTATTCTCGTTTAAAAAAAGATTGTTCTGGAATAATACATTTTCAACTTTCAATCCATTTTGAGCATCTCTTTTGTTTTGGTCACCTAAAACAACTTTCGAAAGTCCTTTTATACAAAAGATATTATTAGCAATTAAAATTCCATTGCTGGTATTGTCAATCGCAAATTTGGCTTCGATTGTAGCATCCGAAAATATAGTGTTATTGTAAAAATAGGAATTTACTGGACCTTTTGGTTCTTTGCCACCTTGATAACCACTCAACCAAAAAACCTTGCCTTCTTGAAATGCGCCATCAACGCCTTTTATACGATGACCGTCATTAACACTGATATTATACCTGTAAATACAATTGTAATTGTTTCCTAGTATTTCACAAAAACCTCCCGCATTATGTGCACTAATATTATATTGCAAAACTATATTGTCACAGTTATAATCGATGTGAGCTCCAGCTGAATCTCCGGGTCCATTAGCAAAAAGGAATTCGTTTTTTTCTATTAAAACATTCGATGAACCCCAAGTCCAGAGACCGCTGCCTCTGCCCCATTTTCTAGAGTCGTTATTGATTCCGGAATGTGATACTCTGTTTTTTGCTACATAAACAGCTGCTACTTCCGACATTTGTATTCCAGGTCCACCTGTGTTTTCAATTTTATTATTTAAAATATTAATTTTAATAATGTTTTTATTATTTCCAGTTAATTTTATTCCTGTGTGACAAACGCTATTGATGTGACAGTTTTCAATTGTAATATTTTCGATAATATTTTCGGGATGGTCATTTATTAAACGAATTCCCCAACCGTATTTTTGAGTTCCGTTAGCGGATTTAACTTCTTCTTTTCCTCTAATAAAACCTGCATTCTCATAAAAAACATCCTGTATCGTAATGTTTTGAATCAAAATATGTTCTACACGTTTCGAGTTTTTGGTCGTCAATAATATACCACATCGCATTTTGCCGTTTTTATCCTCTTGAGTATAACCATTTGCTGTAAGGGTAATACCTGTTATTTCAATAAAACTACAATCTTCAAGCAGGATACCATTAGCATGGTTTTTAAAATCGATGATGGCATTTTTTTTGGGTTCGTTGGTGTCCCAATTTTCGGAAATAATTACAATAGGGTTTTTATCTGTACCTTTTTGATTGATCAAATTGAGGCTACCAAAATAACATTCTCCAGAAGCTAAAATTATCTTATCGCCAGATGAAAATTGTATTTGTTCTAACTGTTTTAAAGTTTTTAAAGCATTCTTTTTAGAAATACCTGAATTGGTATCTTTACCTAGAATAGGGTGAACATAATAGTCTTTAGCCAATGCTTTTTGATAAAAAAGTGCTAAAAGAAGAACTACAATAAGTGCGTATTTATAATTCATTTGTTTAGATAGTTTTAAAATAAATCGAGTGGTGTTTTTTTTTATAAAAAAACACCACTCGATTTATACAACATTAATTAGATATAAAAGACTTTAACAAATTTATTTAAATAGAATAGTCTTCTATACAGTTACATTTTACCAACCCGTATTTTGTATCAGGTTTTTATTTTTAAAAATTTCTGATTGTGGTATTGGATATAAATTCATACGTTCATCAAAGGTTCTTGATTCTAATAACTTTATTTCATAGTTGATACTCAAATTGGCATTTCGAGTTAAATCCATACGGTATATATCTTTGGTTTGGTTACCAATTTTCCAACGACGTACATCCCAAAAACGATGGTCTTCAAAGGCTAATTCTACTCTACGTTCATTACGAAGTTTAGTTCTGAAAGCGTCTTGACTTAAACCCGCAGAGAATCTTGTAATTCCTGCTCTTGCTCTTACAAAATTTACGGCTTGAAGCGCAGTCATACCCGGTGTTGGAGGAGCAACTTCAGGACCATAAGCTTCATTCATTGCTTCGGCATAATTTAATAATATCTCACCATAACGAAATAATACCCATGTATGTTCTTTAGTAGTAGTATTTCCTGGTAAAAGATTTATAGATTCGATTACATATTTTTTTAAATAATAACCTGTTTTGGTAGCATTAATTATTGGTAAACCATTTTTACCTCCATAAAATGATTCTACTGGTACGCCTTTCCAAGATAAACCATTTAGAATTACAGTTTGAGCTAATCTAGAATCTCTACCGCTGTAAGGAAGCAATGGGTTATAACGTGATGCTGGGTCAGTAATAGGAAGTCCATTAGTCCTCATTTCATAGGAATCTACTAAATTTTGTGTTGGACAAGTACCGGTGTTTCCGCCTTCATAACCAATAGGAAAGTTTCTTTTTTCGAAACCATTTGATACTCCTTCACGTCTTCCAAAAATTAACTCAGAACTAGCATTATTATTAACAATTGTAGAATAAGAAGATGGAAGTGCATAAGCATTTAAATCAATTACTGCCTTTGCTGCACTAGCTGCCTTTTGCCACAATACTAAATCGTTTCCGGCATTATGCAATGGGCTAGCGGCATATAATAAAGCACGTGCTTTTAATGCCAAAGCGGCTCCTTTTGTTGCACGACCTACTTCTTTTACAGATGCAAAATTTGCATAATTAGCTGGCAAAACTGCTGCAACTTGATCACACTCACTAACAATAAAATTGATCACTTCTTCAAAGGAATTTTGCTGGATATTTACAGCTTCCTCTGGAGTTAATACTGTAGTTATAAGCGGAATATTTTTATATCTCTTTGCGAGCTCAAAATAGAAAAATGCTCTTAAAAATCGAGTCTCATAAGGATAATTTTTATACTGTAATATAATATCCTTGTAGTTATCATTATAAAATTGTTCAATAAATTCTTGACCTTCGGATTCCTTAAGAAAAAGATTACTTGCGCGAATACCCGCATACATTGTATTCCAAACATTGTCTAATGGTTGTGCAGCACTCCAAGTACCATTATTGAATTTTTGAATATCCGATAAATCTGATACATGCTCTGCCTCATCACAAGCAGCGGCTCGCATTGCTCCATCTACACTATTAAAGTCTGTTGGCAAATAAGCATAAATACCTGTTAGAAAACTTTTTTGACGCGCAAAATCGCTAAAAATATCCTCTTTTTCGTTAAATGATGTTTCATCATAATCCAAATCTTCACAGTTGGTAAACGTTACTAATAGTAATAAAACTAATCCGTAAATTTTATAGTTTTGTATCTTCATGAGTTCTTTTTTTAAAATTCAATTTTAAGTCCTAAATGATAAGAAGCTAGCGTAGGATAACTTACACCTATTGATTCCGGGTCAACTATGTTTATATTATCAATAGAAAAAACATTCATTCCTCTGGCATATAGTTTCGCTTTATTCATTTTCATTTTTTTTATCAATTTTTCTGGCAAATTATAATAAAATTCAAAATGCCTCATTTTGAGATAATTCCCAGAGGTTAACGAAATATCGTTTTTACGATAATTATTATCGTTACCAAGCAGTGTCAATCTTGGCAATGTAGCTGATCCTGCTGTTTCTGGAGTCCATGCTCCTGCTGAATACTCACTAATATTAGTTTGTCCAACTAAAGGTACAAAAACACTTTTTGTATTGAGATAAAGTGTTTGATTTGCAATACCCTGAAGCTGTACATCTAACCCAAAACCTTCCATTTCTAATCCAAAATTTATTGCATAGTACAATTCTGGATTTGTTCCGCTTTTTCCAATTGAAATAATGTCTAATTCATCAATAAAGCCATCATTGTTTTGATCTTTGTATTTTACATCACCAGGTCTAACTGGAGATAAGAAGAGTTGTTGTGGGCTATTGTTTATTTCGGTTTGGTTTTGAAAAAAACCTAAACTTTGTAAACCGTATTGTTGCCCTATAGCGTTGCCTGTTTCTTTTAGATAATCATACGGTTTGAATTCTTCATTCATATTAACTATTTCATTTTTGGCATAAGTAAAATTACCTCCAAAAAAATAGTTTAGATTGTCTACTTTATTTTTTAATAAAAATGATCCTTCAATACCTTTATTCAAAACTTCACCAGCATTTTCGAATGCAGCGGTAACTCCTATAAGAGATGGAACTGCGCCACTGGTTGATAATATAATATTTGTTCTCTTATCGCTAAAAGCATCAATACTAACAGAAAGATGATTAAACAATTCCATATTGACACCAAAGTTCATTTTTTCGGAACTTTCAAAGGTAAGCCCTTCTGCTGCTAAACGTCCTTCTCGAATACCATTAAAGGTGGTATTATTAGCATTAAAATAATACGTTCCTCCAGTATCAAAGGCTTGCTGGTCAAGATTTTGCGTCATAATATCATTACCACTCATTCCCCAAGAACCTCTTAGCTTTAAATAATTTATACTTTTATTATTTTTAAGAAAATTTTCACGATTCACAATCCAACCAGCGGATACAGCGGGAAAAAAACCAAAACGATTTTCTTTTGGTAAAACATTAGTACCACTATACGATACCACACCATCTATAAAATAACGATTTTTGTAGGCATAACTAGCTGATGACATAAAATTTTGACGCAAAAATGTATTGTATTGATTATCATTTACACGTTTGTCTTGTTGATACAAAATGCTAGCATTTAATTTGCTTTCATTCCATTTAGTTTCATAATTTAATTTACCAATACCTGTTGCGTGACGCACTTGATCTCCAAAACTGTCCGAATACAATAAATCAGAATCCGTTCCGAATGTTTGTGGAGTTCCAAATAGAATTGCACCATTAGAATCTCTTGTAAAAGGTACATTTTCGTAAACAAAACTTCTTGTTTTATTTTCAAAAAATGAGGCATAATTATCATAAGCAATAGCCACTTCTGCAGAAAGGCCTTTGACCCAACCACCTAAATCTTGAATAATTTTACCATTAGCAAATAAGGTTCTGTAATTTGGTTTACTAATACCCGTCGAAGAAGCCAGCGCTATGGGATTATTAGAATAAATGTTATTTCCGCCCCATTCTCCTGATTGCGTTCTTACAGGGAAAGCAGCAGATGGAATACTGTAAATAGCATTCATTATCCCACTAATTCTTGAATTTGGTTCATTTTGTCCACCAATATACCCTGAGGCATCAACAATAAATTTAGTGGTTTTTGTTAATTCAATATCAAGATTGGTTCTAAAATTTAATCGATCGTATTTTACCTGACTGTCGTATCGAGCATCAATATTTGTATTGTCTATTAATCCTCTCTCATTTTGATAACCTAAAGAAACATAATAATTAATACTTTTTCCACCACCCCAAAAACTAGTGTTTAGGTTATTAGTAATGCCATAATCCTTGAAAGTTTCGTCCCACCAATCCACATTTGGATGTGAAAATGGACTTAGCCCACTTTTATAATCCTGTAAATCTAGATTAGAATAAACTGGTGCATTACCATCATTTAAACTTGCTTGATTAACTGCCTTTGCATATCCATAAGAGTCAAGAAATCTTGGTTTACGCATAGGCATGTTCCACCCTTTTTCATAGGTTACACCTACGTGAAAAGAATTGCTCTCTCCTCGTTTTGTTGTAACTAAAATTACCCCATTCGCACCTCTCAATCCGTATTTGGCAACATCTGTTCCGTCTTTTAAAACAGAAACGTTTTCGATATCATGAATTGAAAGTGACCCTAAGTCTCTTTCAAATCCATCTATAAGAACTAATATTCTATTACTTCCTGATGTTCCTACTCCACGAATAAATAAATTAGGGCTTCTATTCCAAGGTTCTCCACCATTTTGAAGAACCATAAGCCCTTTTAGTTTACCATAAAGACTTTCTGCTGGATTAAATAATGAGCTTTTTTCTAGTATATCAGAATAAACCAAATCAATGGAAGAATTAATTTCATCCGTCGATTTGAGAATACCATATCCCACATTAATTTTTTTATCTGATTTTCGCAATTCAATATTTATACTGTTTGAATTCACAGAAATCATTTTTTCCATACCATTATAAAAAATTTTTACAAAACCTGTAGGTTCTATAGCTAAAGTCACACTCCCTTTATCATCCGTAATACCGGATATATCAGCATTTGTAACTGACATAACAACTGCTCCTACCATAGGTTTTTTTAATTCATCTACTACATTAATTTTAACAGTACCATTTTGTGCAGATAACTTTTGAAAGGATACCATTAGTAACAAAAAGAAAATAAGCTTAATAAATCCTAGGTTTATTATATTCAAATTGAAGAAAGGAGTTGCTTCAATATTAGACAAATGTTTCTTCATTATGGAATCATTTAGTTGTTCGGTTTTGTTTTTTTTCATTTGATTTGAGTAATACATTCATAGTCAATTGCTATTCCCATCCTGGGTTTTGGATTAATCCATACCCTTTATTAATTTCGTTTGGAGGAAAAGCACTCAGATACCATTTTGCTGACCAATTCGCTTGCCAAAAGCGTGGAGGCAAAGTAACAGTTTCATAACTGTATGATCCATCAGGGTTTTTTGTTGTATTCACACCGTGAAGTGTTTGTCTAAAAAGGTCGTCTCGTTTCCAACGAATAATGTCGTACAAACGAACTTCTTCAAAACCAAACTCTAAAGCTCTCTCTTGAATGACAGCGTTTCGAAAAGCTAAATGAGATAATCCTGCTGGTAAATCATTAAGACCTACTCTATTTCTAACCATATTCACGGCATCATAAGCTTCCTGAGTTGGTCCGTTATTGAATTCATTAGCCGCTTCTGCTAAGGTTAAATAAATCTCAGCCAAACGCAAATAAGGCCATTGAACAATAGATTGTATCGAGGTCGAAGAATCACGATCTAATAAAAACTTTTTAAGACCAAATCCTGATTTACTGGCATTAGCGGCAAGAGTTGTTCTTTCTCTACCACCTACCCAGAGTTCCGCTTCTCGACCTTGATATGAATCGCCATTGACAAGAATAGTTTCATAAAGACGTGGGTCACGATTTTCCCATGGTTTAGCGGGATTCCAACCAGAATTAGCATCAGTAATTGGTGTTCCATCTGACATTGGAAACATATCTACATATTCTTTTGTAGGACAGGCTGTACCATAACCACTTGCACTTTGATAAAAGTAATAATTTGCTGCCCAATAAGCACCTGATTTATATCTTGTTCTTGTACTTATCAATACTTCTCCATTACCACGTTTGTAATACGCATCTTGAAAATCTTTTCTTGGATTACCCGTTTTTACAAGATTATATCCTCCAAGATTAAGTAAAGCCCTAGAAGCATCAGCGGCACGTTTCCATAAATTAGCATCGTAAGTACCATGCCAAGTTAATTTTTTTGTTGCAGCTTCTCCATCTAGATAAGCAGCACTAGAATTAAAAAGTGGGCTCGCACCAAACAAAAGGATTCTGGCTTTTAGACCCAATGCACTTGCTTTTGTAAATCGACCGTCATTGTTTGATAAATCGGGCATAATTAAGGGTAAATCTTTTTCAGCTTCATCGAGCAACGCTACAATTTTATTTAAGGTTTCCAAGGAAGTTAATCTATCTAACTTAGTATCCTCCTCAGGTGTGTAGGCATGGTCTACCCATGGTAATCCTCCAAAATTTCTGTACATATCGCAATAATGAACTGCAATAATCATTTTAGCCTCTGCTTTCAGTTGTTTTTTCAATGCTTCGGAAGCATCAGGAATTTTGTCAGCGTTTTCTATAAAATTCCAACCTATACGTATTCCTACCCAGCTGTCTTCTTTTGTAAAATGATATTTTGTACTTGAACTAGTATTTTCGGAAGCTGCACTATACTGACCATTGTAGTAATACTGATTGATTCCTCCCCAAGATAAATAGGAATGACAAAGATCACTTAAGGGTTCTAAAATATCCATCCCAAGTTTATTAGTTTTAGCTTCAAAATCAAGGTTTAAACCATAAGGCAAGGTACTATACCCTTTTGTTAGATATCTAAAGGCTAGTTCCTTGGACCCAAAAATAGTATCTTTTGTAACATCTACTCCGGGTTCTTTTTCTAAGAAATCGTTTCCGAATTCTACATCATCGCAGCTGTTTAAAATCAGTAACGCAACTGCTATACTAAATAATAATTTTTTTGCTTTCATAACTTTTTTTTATATGTAATTGTGTACTATTAATTTTATAAGAAATTCAATTTAACGCCTAAATTATATAATTTTGTAAGCGGATATTCTTGTATTGCTCCTGCTCTAGATTCGGGATCAATAATATCTAGTTTTGAAAATGTAACTAAATTATTGCCATTAAAGTATAATCGCAACGTAGATATCCCCATTTTTTTTAGAAAAACACCCTTAAAATTATAACCCATTTCGAGAGTTTTTAATCGGACATAAGATGCATCACGCAACCAAAAATCTGAATTTTTTGAATTATTACCAGAACCTTGAAATGTTATTCTAGGAAAAGTGGCTGTATTTGCTGTTTCAGGTGTCCATGCTTGGTCTGCCATATACTGCAATAATGATCTTTCACCTGTTGTTCCAAAAGGTACTCGTAAGGATTCATCCAATAGCCTTGATGTTTTTGTTGCTCCAGCCCATGACATGCTAAAATCAAAATTTTTGTATTCAAAACCTACATTTAGTCCAAAATTATAACCGGGATAATTTGGATATCCTATTGCTTTTTGATCATCTTGATCAATAACATTATCACCATTTAAATCTTTATACACTATATCACCTGGTTTGAGTAAATAGTTGTGATTTGGAATATTACTGTTGAGTTCGTCAATACCAAAAAATCTATCAAATATATATCCAAAAGGTTGACCTACTGGTTTACCTGTACGATATAGGTAATCTTCACTTTGTGGCACTTCTGCTTGATAAATAATTTTATTTTGTGTGTGCGATACATTGGCGTTAATTCTATAACTAAAATTTGAATTTAATTTTTGATTCCAGTTAAGTTCTACCTCAAATCCTTTGTTTTCAACTTCTCCGATATTTACTGCTGGAGGAATGTAAGCAACAAATCCCGGAATTATACCGTTAGTGGTTAAGATATTTGTTCTGTTTTCATTAAAAACATCAACAATAATACCTAGTTTATTTTCAAGAAATTTTAATTCAACACCTATGTTGCGTTTTGTAGCGGTTTCCCATGTTACATCAGCGTTTCCTATTATTCCTTCGGCAGCTGCTTGCAGGTTAACAGGGTTGTCTGTTCCAAAACTGTAGCTACCGCTAGTTGGATCATAGCTGTCAGGCAAATAAAGGAAACGATTTCCTCCAATTTTATCATTACCTACCAATCCATAAGACATTCTTAATTTTAAGAAATCAACAAATGGAACTTTTTCCATAAATTTTTCTTTAGTAACTATCCATCCAACAGAAAAAGCTGGAAACACACCAAATCTATTGGCTTCTGCAAAATTTTCTGAACCGTTGTATCCAATATTAAAATCGGCAGAATATTTGCTTTTGTAATCATAAGTTACCCTTCCTGCGATACCTACCAAACCTCTTGGGATATCTTGGTTTGTTGTTGCAACACCATTTGAATCTGTTGGATAATAATCTTTTTGCTCATTATAGAGTAGTAAACCTCCAAAGTTGTGATTTCCAAATTTTCGATTATAGTTAAAACCAGCTTCAAAATACCAATCTCTATCCTTACCTTGGGTTTCACTGTAGGATAAATTACCATTTGATCCAGCGGTACGGTATACAATCTCATTGCTGTTTTGATCGGCTGTTGGATCTAAGTCTCTTAAAAAATAAGGGATATATCGTATGATTGATGTAGCTCTATTTTTTGTGTGGGTATAACTTGTATTGTAAGATAATTTTGTTCTGAAACTTAATCCATTTATAAATTTTAATTGTTGCGTCAAATCAATATCAAAATTTAGCCTGTTTTGAAGGATATTTGAAAATCCAAGTCCATAATAGGAATCAAGACCATCTTTTTTAGTCCCTGTTATGTAATCATCTCCACCTGTGATATATTTTCCATCAATTATACCTGGACTAGAATAAGGTTGCGACCAATATGTTTCTCTAAACAACTGATTGACGCCACTTTTTGTTCTAGGCTCATTTCTAATACCTACTTGACCACCAATTGTTACCCCTAACTTTGTTGTTTTAGTAACATCGATATCTAGGTTTGTACGAAAGTTGTATCGCTGAAAACTGAAATTGTAATCGTAATTAGTATCAAATGTTCTAAAAAGTCCATCTTGACTTAAAACTCCTAAAGAAGCAAAATACCTTACATTATCATTACCTCCAGAAACATTTACATTTGCTCTAGATTGGTTTGCAAGTGGCTTTAATATATAATCCAACCAGTCCGTGTTAGGATATATTATAGGATCAGAATTAGTCCTAAAGGCTTCTAATGCTTCTGGAGAAAATTTAAGTTCCCCTACAGTAAGCAATGGATTATCGCTTAATCGAGCTTGATTGTGGCGCTGTGCATAAGTATAACTATCCGCAAAATCGAGTAAACGTGTTGCTTGTTGTACCCCTTTTGAGTAGCCTGATGTAATTGTGGCTTTGCCTTTTGTACCACGTTTTGTTGTTACTATAATCACCCCATTTGCACCACGTACTCCATAAACAGCAGTAGCAGATGCATCTTTTAATATAGAGAAACTTTCAATTTCATCTGCATCTAAACCTGTAAATGGTCGTTCTACACCATCTACAATAATGAGAGGTTGTGATCTATCCTCTGTAAGTGATGCAATACCACGAATAAAAATGCTTGGATCATCAGCTCCAGGACGTCCAGAAAACTGAACTGTTGAGATTCCTGTAATTTGTCCTGCTAATGAATTTGCAATATTAGCACTTGGTGATCGGCTTAATTGATCGGCACTTATGGTACTTATTGCTCCAGTAACTGATATTTTTTTCTGTTTTCCATAAGCCACAACAACCACATCGTTTAATTCTGTAGAGCTTGTTGTCATTTTAAGATTCACAACGCTTTTTCCATTCACAGTAACTTCGGCAGTTTCGAAACCAATATAACTAAAAACAAGTACACTTTTTGAGGAAATACTAAAGGTATATTTTCCGTCAATATCTGTATTAACACCTTTTTTTGTGCCTTTTTCCATTACGGTAACTCCAAAAATTGGCGCACCTTGATTGTCTGTTACGGTTCCTGTTACTTGCAATGATTGTGCCCATGAGGCATGATTTATTCCAAGTATAATTATTAAATTTAGAAATAAATAAATTCTTGTTTGTTTTATTCTCATCGTATTAAATTTTCATAAAATTAATTGCTTGGTTATTTTTAGTTTTTTGGCGGAAAATTAATTTATTAGTATAAATCATCAGCACTACTTCTAATTGTTTTGATGTTAAATATCATAAAATGGTATTAATTATTTAACACAAAATTAAAGAGAACTAACTTTAAAGTATAGTACAAGTTATTCAAATAAGAGGTCAAATAGCTCATTTGTCAAAAAAAAGGGTTGAATTTAAGTGTGATTTTAATCCTATTGGATTTAATTAGTTAACATCAAAAGGAGTTGCGTGAATTAATTTGTAAATGCTATACTGTTTATTTTTTTAGCCTGTCATTCTGAGTGAAATCGAAGGACGTCATTGATACTTGGCATAAACACATCTCAACCACTGACCTTCTTCTACAAATAATAAAATTATTACCTACTCGTTGGGTGTAATTATTAAAAACGGTTCTCGATACAAGTCACTTCGGGTAGCGAAGCGTATCGAGAAGTTTTGTTCCGTTTTACTCCCGAAGCAACGGGACAAAAAACCGAACTGACGTTTTGAATAATTACATTCAACAGGTTATCAGATAGGATTAATTAGTCCTAAAATAATGGTTCTGAATAATAAGCACTACATTTTTTTGCTGGTGATTTTAGCTTTGTATTTTGAGGGCAAACACTTGAATTGTTTTTCAAAGGAAATCTTAAAATATTTATAATCGTTGAAACCAACTTCGTAAGCAATTTGACTTAAATTAAGGTCATCAATCAAAATGAGATGCGCTGCCTTTTTGAGTCTTATAGAACGAATAAATGAAGTTAAAGACAAACCTGTTAAGGATTTAATTTTACGATACAATGTAGATTGACTCATATTCAACTCATCGACCATGGTTTCAATACTAAAGGAACTATTTTGAATATTAGTTTCTACAAGAACAATTGCTTTGTGGATGAAAGCACTTTCTGTATTGGTGTCATTTTCAATCTCTGTTTGTGTAGGTTCAAACTGAATTTTGTTTAACAGCAATGCTCTAAGTTTTTTTCGGTTTTCGAGTAAACCCGCAATTCTTGCTTTTATTATAATAGGATTAAACGGTTTAGTAATATAATCATCAGCTCCAGTTTGTAATCCTTGTATTTCATATACGGCTGACGATCGTGCGGTTAATAAAATAATAGGAATGTGCGAAGTGATAATTTGTGCTTTGAGCTCTTTACATAGCGTAATTCCATCTTTACCGGGCATCATGATATCACTCAATATTAAGTCTGGTATTTCTGATGAGGCTATTTTAAATCCTTCATTCCCATTTTCTGCCATAAATATGGTGTAGGAATCCGAGAGAAAATCTTTTAAATAATCAAGAATATCCTTGTTATCATCGATTATAAGTATTGAATTTTCTTTGGTTTTAATACTTAAATTTTCTTTTTGATTTTCGTTCCATTTTGTATCGTAAGCAACTATATTGTCTGTGTTTACAAAATTAGTATCTACTCCAGATTCGTCATAATTTATGCTTAATGGGAGTTTAATAAGGAATTCGGTACCACAATTTATTTTACTTTCGACCTCAATAGTTCCGTGATGAAGTTCAATAATTTTTTTTGAAAACGTGAGACCTATACCGCTTCCAATCATTTTAGTAGATTCGGCAGATTTGATTTGAAAAAAATGATCAAAAATTTTGTCAAGATAATCTTCTTCCATGCCCAAACCTGTGTCCTGTACGGAGATTATACAAAAATCGTCTTTCTTTTCAAGGCTTAAAGTAATTTTATCTCCTGGTTTACAATATTTGATTGCATTAGACAGTAAATTACACAATACTATTTCGATTTTATTTCGATCAAATTGGAAAAAAATTTCATCATCGCTATATTTAAACTTATATTTTATATCTCTAGATTTTGCCATTTCATTAAAGTATAAAAATACTTCTTTTGAAAATCGAACGATGTTGCCTTGCGATACACTCAACTCTAATAAACCATATTCTGCTTTACGAAAATCTAATAATTGATTTATTAAATTGAGTAGCCTGTTAGCATTTCTATCAATAATACTAAGTTTTTTTGCCATTTTTGGAGCTAGGTCTGGGTTTTCCATAAGCTCCGTCAACGGACTAATAATGAGGGTTAATGGAGTTCTAAATTCATGTGAAATATTAGTGAAGAAGTTCAGTTTTAACTCACTCAATTCAATTTCTTTTTCCTTGTCGTTTCTGGCAATTTCTAGATTGTTTTCAAGTTTTAATTGATCGTTATATAATTTTAAAATATAGAAAAATAGGATAAGTATTAAAATAGTATATAACGCTATAGCCAAAGGACTTTTCCATGGTGAATTTAATATTTCTATTTCTAGATTTTTGGATTTACTCCAGGTTTGATTGTCTCTAGTTGCAGCAACTTTAAGAATGTATTTTCCGTTATCTAGTCCTGCAAAATTGATTTCGTTTTGGCTTTGCAAATCAAGCCAATTGTTTTGATATCCTTCTAATTTATAACGGTATTTAACATTTAATTTTCCCGAAAAATCATTAGTGATAAATCCAACAGAGAAAAATTTATCGTCATGAGTAAGTTGTATTTTGTCGACATAACTAAAATTTTTGTCTATTATTTGATGCTCTCTTTTTTCAGTCGAATATTGAACGAGGCTATTATTTACTCTAAGATTTGTAAAAATGACTTCTAGTACTGAATTGTCCTGTGCAATTTTATTAGGATTGAAGTAAGTAACATTGTCTATTCCGCCAAAAAAGAGGAGGTTATTTTCAAAATTAAAACGGCTTCTATTATTGAACGATGTTGTTTTTACGCCGTCATTTTCTCCATAACTTATAAAGGAATGTTTTTGCTCGTTGTACTTTACAATTTCGGTTTTGGTACTCAACCATATATTTGATTTGGCATCAAAGGCTACTGAGCAAATAAAATCGCTGTTCAATCCATCTTCTTTAGTAAGTTGATCCTTTATAATTAACTTTTTATTTAGGAAGGCTAATTTTATTAATCCGCTTGGAGTTGCCAGCCAAATATAGTCGTCTTTGATCACGACGGAGTTGATGATGACGCTAGGTAATTTATGATTTATCAAAAGTGATTTAGCATTAAATTTTCTTTTTGCTCTATCAAATAAATGCAAACCATTATAAGTTCCTACCCAAATATTACCTTTTGAATCTTCTTTTATACTGGTTATACGACTATTTTCTATTTTGAAATTTCCCTTTAAAACATCGGAATAAAATCGGTAGGCATTTTCATTTTCAAAATCCTTGAGTGCAACAACTGCGATTCCGTTAAGTTGTGTTCCAATGAACAGAATATTATTTTTGTCAACATAAAACGAGGTCACTTTAATGATTTTTTTACTGGTAAAAATGATTTTTTTTGCCTTTAAATCATAAACATAAAAACTTGAACCAGTACCTATATACAATTTATTTTGGTGTTCGTATAGGCTAATTATTTTAGTTAATCCAATTTCTTTTATGTGTGTTAAATTAGAAAAATTTGTCCCTGAATAGACTCCATTATTAAGTGTTCCTACAAATAAACTATTTTTATTTTTATAAATAGCCCCAAAATTTAAGTCTCCATTTAGTGATTTATTATCCACTAGTTCACTAGCATTTTTAAATCCCTTGCCTTCAATTAATTTTACAACTCCGCCGTTTGCAGTGGCAACCCAAATTTGATTATTCTTGTCATGATGTACTTTGAGTATCGTATTATAATTAATTTTCAATTTACCCGAATTTGGAGAAACTAACTCTATTTTGGAGAATTTAGTTAATTTGGAATTACTTCTATAAAGTCCATTTAGCCAAGTACCTATCCAAAGTCTGTTTTTGGAATCTAAGGAAAGTGTTTTATAAAAATTACTGCTTACTCCAGTTTCTATAGAATCAATTTTTTGGGTTTTAAAATCATAGTTATATAATTTTGTTGTAGTTAGAGAAGTCCCTATCCATAATTTATTTCGTTTTGAATCTAATAGTAAATCCGAAAGATTGGTTTTAAAATTGTAATTGCGTAGTAGTTCTCCTTTGGTGTTAAATTTAGATACTCTTTGATAATAACTAATCCATATATTAGATTGGCCATCACTAATAATACTATTTATGATGGAGGATATTTTAATGTGTTTTACTAATTTGTTTTTGGTTGAGTTTATCACAAATACACCATCTTCCCATGTTCCAATCCAAATATTACCTTTTTGATCAGCTGCAATTGCAGTAATATAGATATCGCCATTATTCCCTTTGTCAATGAGATGATTGTAGTTTTTGACAGTATTAGTTTTAACATCCAATGAAGAAATTCCTCCGCTTTTTGTACCAATCCAAATTAAGTTAGAATCATCTTTAAATAGTACTTCAATATTTTCATTTTTTAATTTTTTGTAACTTTTACCTGGTTTTATATTTTCAAAATCATAACCGTTATATTTAGTTAAACCATTTTCTGTACCAATCCATTTCGCATTAAGATCATCGCTTATTATTGAAGTAACATAATCGTGAGGCAGACCTTGATTGGTAGTAATGTATTCTAAAACAAAATTAGACTGGTCGGTCTGAGCAGAAATTATGGAAATGAATAACAAATGAAAAATAAGTAATGTTTTTTGCATTTTATAATCGGGTTAAAATTTAATTATTGTATTGTATATGCTACTAGTATTTTTTTTTTTTGAATTGATTGCAAATCAAATTAGTTGATAAATAGTTTTTGTGAGCATTGTTATATAAATATTTAAAGTAGATGTTTGTTGTATACGGTACTTCGTAAAAGTATACGAATTTAAAGTATTTAATTCTTTGTATAATATAAATGCCCTTAAAGTCCTGTTAATTGAACTAATTACACCCCTAATAAATACCAACTATCATTTATTTTTGTTAATACAATATTGTTATGGCATGGTTTAAATAACACTAAAGTTACAAAAATATAACCTTTGTCAAACTTATAAATTTAAAAATTAAATTTTAATTACTCAAAGCAAAGACTTTTCTGAATAAATTAAAATATTTAATAATCCAGAACGATTTGATAAATTATAAATAAACATGCAACCACAAAAAACTAGAAAGTCAAGCTAAAACTAAAATTCATCACAACGAATACAATTTACAAAATTAAGACACTAAAAACATAATTAATGATTGAGAAAAAGCGCTCCATTGTATTCAAATTCTTTTTAATACTTTTTTTAACATTTAGTCTTGCAAAAGCACAACAACTAAAATCAAACAAAAAATTACCCAACATAGTTTTCATCTATGCGGATGATTTAGGATACGGTGATCTTGGCGCTTATGGTGCAACCGAAATAAAAACCCCAAATATGGATGCCCTTGCAAACGGAGGCGTTCGTTTTACAAACGGATATGCTACCTCGGCAACTTGCACACCAAGTAGGTACGGTTTACTTACTGGTATTTATCCGTGGAGAGAAAAAAACGCTAAAATTTTACCAGGAACAGCTCCATTGCTTATCAAAACTAATCAAATGACGATTCCTAAAATGTTAAAAGAAAAAGGATATCATACCGGAATAGTAGGGAAATGGCATTTAGGTCTTGGCGACGGCGCTATTGATTGGAACAAAAACATATCACCAAGTCCGCGTGAAGTTGGGTTTGATTATTCCTATATAATGGCAGCAACTCAAGATAGAGTTCCTACTGTTTATATTCAAAACGGAGCTGTTGTTGGGCTAGACCCAAAAGATCCTATTGAAATCAATTATGACAAAAATTTTGAAGGAGAACCTACAGCTCTAACTAATCCTGAATTATTAAAAATGAATTGGCATCATGGACACAATAATAGCGTGGTAAATGGTGTGCCGAGAATAGGTTTCATGAAGGGTGGAAAATCTGCCATTTGGAATGATGATGACATGTCCGATACTTTTTTGCAACAAGCTAATGACTATGTGAAAACGCATAAAAACGAACCTTTTTTTCTATATTATGCTATTCAACAACCGCATGTACCAAGAATTCCAAACCCTCGTTTTGCAGGTAAATCAGGTTTAGGACCCAGAGGAGATGTTATATTAGAAGCAGATTGGACTATTGGAGAATTCATAAAAACACTCGAAAAGGAAGGACTTTTAGAAAACACTTTAATTGTACTCTCCAGTGACAATGGTCCTGTTTTAAACGATGGTTACTACGATGATGCTGTAACAAAAATAGGAAATCACAAGCCTGCAGGTCCTTTAAAAGGAGGAAAATATAGTTTGTTTGAAGCCGGAACACGTGTCCCATTTATTGTTCATTGGAAAGGAAAAACAAAACCAACGGTTTCTGATGCATTAGTTTGTCAGATTGATTTGTTTTCGTCTCTAGCTGCTCTGGTGGGAAGTAAATTACGAACTAAAGACAGCGAAAATCAAATAAATGCATTTACAGGTAAAAGCACGAAAGGAAGAAAAAAACTTGTTATAGAAGCAAATTCCAAAACCGCCTTCAGAAAAGGAGATTGGGCTATGATTCCACCATATAATGGTCTTGCTGTTAATAATGACGTTAATATTGAACTAGGAAATAATAAAGAGTATCAATTGTATAATTTAAAAGAAGATATTGGGCAGGAAAATAATCTAGCAAAATCAAATCCTGAAAAATTGAATGAAATGATAGATTCTTACGTTAAAATTCGTGGAAAAGTTAACAATAATGCTCAGGAGCTAAAGTTGGAATAATTTTGAAATTTTTTATATTACTTATGAAATCTCTAAAAATATTTTTTGTTCTTATATTAAATTTAATACCCATTTTATGTAATTCACAAGAAAACATTAGAGTAAACAAATCTAAACCTAATGTGATTTACATTCTTGCAGATGATCTAGGATATGGAGATTTAAGCTGTTACGGTCAAGAAAAATTCGTAACTCCAAATATTGATAAATTAGCTAAAGAAGGAATGCTATTTACCCAGCATTATTCAGGAGCACCAGTTTGTGCACCTTCAAGATCTGCATTATTAACGGGTTTAAATACAGGACACACACCCATTAGAGGAAACAAGGGCGTTGAACCCGAAGGACAATTTCCAATACCAAAAGAAGCTTTTACAATTGCCGAATTAATGAAACAACAAGGTTATGTAACGGGTGCTTTTGGCAAATGGGGCTTAGGAAACCCTGAATCAGAAGGAGATCCTTCGAACCAAGGTTTTGAT
This sequence comes from Flavobacterium sp., assembly GCF_031409475.1. GTDB lineage: Bacteria > Bacteroidota > Bacteroidia > Flavobacteriales > Flavobacteriaceae > Flavobacterium. The sequence goes on from NZ_JANNXH010000029.1 coordinate 52,308, forward strand.
ACTTTTTATGGATATAATTGTCAATTATTAGCACACAATTATTATCCTGACCATTTGTGGGACAACAATAAAAAAGTACTGTTTCCTGAAAATGAAGGAATCAATAACGGGCAATATGCTCCAAACTTGATTCACAACAAAGCACTTTCATTTATAGAAAAAAACAAAAATCAACCTTTTTTCTTATACTATGCAAGCGTTTTGCCCCATGCCGAGTTGATTGTACCTCAAAAGAACTTAGATAAGTTCATAGGAAAGTTTAATCCCGAGAAAGTCTACAAGGCTAAAGACAATAAAGAAGGTTTTAAAAAAGGAGAATACTCGTCCCAGCCCAATAGTCATGCTGCTTTTGTAGCGATGATTACTTTATTAGACGACCAAGTAGGCGAAATTGTATCTAAAATTAGAGAATTGGGACTAGAAAATAACACCCTTATTATTTTTACCTCGGACAATGGTCCTCATAAAGAAGGTGGAGCTGACCCGGATTATTTCAAAAGCAATGGTGCTTTTAGAGGATACAAAAGAGATTTATACGAAGGGGGAATTCGAGTGCCGATGATTGCAAAATGGAAAGGCAAAATTGCAGCAGGAAGTACAACAGACCATATTTCTGCATTTTGGGATGTCATGCCAACATTGGCTGAACTTGAAAATGCAAAAATCTCTACTCCAATTGACGGTATTTCGTTCTTACCTACATTGTTAAAAAATGGAACTCAAAAAAAGCACAAGCATTTATATTGGGAATTTCATGAATTGGGAGGAAGACAGGCAATTAGGCAAAAAAATTGGAAATTAGTCAAATATAATGTAATACAAAACGGAAAATATGAATTGTATAATCTTAAAAAAGACAGCTCCGAAACGCAAGATTTAGCCTCTAAAATGCCTGAAAAAGTAGCCGAATTAGCTAAAATATTAGAATCAAGAAGAACAGAATCTAATGTATTTAAGTTCAATTAATATCCATTTAAACATTAAAATAATTCCAAGATAAATTATAATCCAAAAATCATGAAACTTTATTTTATCAACAAGACATTTCTAATCCTTAGCTTATTTTTAGGAGTGACAGGATTATTACAGGCTCAAAATGAAACTATTCCATTATGGCCTAATGAAATTCCTGGAAGCAAAAATACCGTTGATTATAAAGAAGTAGCGAATGGAGTAACGGATCAAGTCAGCAAAGTTACAATACCTACATTATCTGTATTTATTCCCGAAAAACCAAACGGGACTGCAGTTGTCATTTGTCCTGGTGGAGGTTATTCGTATTTAGCCATAAATAAAGAAGGATATAAAGTTGCCAAATGGTTAAATAAATTGGGCATAACCGCTTTTGTTCTAAAGTACAGACTGCCTAGCGATGAAATTATGAAAGATAAAACATTTGGACCATTACAAGATGCACAAGAAGCCATTCGATTCATTAGACGAAATGCTGAAAAATGGAATATAAATATAGATAAAGTTGGCGTTATTGGATTTTCGGCTGGTGGTCATCTTGCTTCTACCCTATCAACTCATTATAATGATGAAGTCTATAAAGTTATTGATTCCACTAGTGCTAGACCCGATTTTTCGGTTTTGGTTTATCCAGTAATTTCAATGGAAGAAAAAATTACTCACAAAGGTTCCAGAAATAATCTAATTGGAACTTCTCCTTCTGATGCATTGATTGAAAAATATTCGAACGAAAAACAAATAGACGCTTCAACTCCACCTACACTTTTGATTCACGCCAATGATGATAAATCAGTTCCAGTTGAAAACAGTATTCAATATTTTTTAGCGTTAAAGAAGCATAGTGTTTCTTCAGAAATTCATTTGTATCAAAGTGGCAAGCATGGCTTTGGTCTAGGCAACAAAGGAACTTCTAGCGAGAATTGGACAAAACAATGCGAAGAGTGGTTGCGTTTTAATAATTACGCACCATTAATTAATAACCCAAAAAAATAAATTATTAACCTGGCAAAATCATTTAAATGAAAAAAGGCTTTTTACTTGTTGCATTTTTTTTTTCAAGTTATTTTATGATAGCACAAACCGTTTATGACAAATTCAAACCTGGCGAAGTATGGTTAGATCATAAAGGAAATCTCATCAATGCACACGGTGGTGGATTTTTGTATTACAACAATACCTATTATTGGTTTGGAGAACACAAAGCTGCGGGAGAAATGGGGAATAAAGCAATGGTGGGCGTACATGTTTACAGCTCGAAAGATATATACAACTGGAAAGACGAAGGCATTGCTTTAAAAATGGCGAAAAACAAAAATTCCTTATTGCAAAAAGGATGTATTTTAGAACGTCCAAAAGTGATTTACAACAAAAAAACAGGCAAGTTCGTCATGTGGTTTCATCATGAGCTAAAAGATCAAGGTTACAAAGCAGCATTGACAGGAGTTGCCGTTGCAGATAAAGTTACGGGACCTTATAAATACATCAATAGTTTTAGACTACATTCTAAAGTTTGGCCAATAAATTTTACCAAAGAACAGCAAGAAAGTGCCGCTCTCATTTATAAAACAGAATTTAATAAAACCCGAAGAGGAAAAGAAGGGCTTGATTTGTACAGAGATTTTGAAGTCGGTCAAATGTCAAGAGACATGACTTTGTATGTTGATGATGACCAGCAAGGATATCATATTACAGCTTCAGAGGAGAATCAGACCTTGTTAATTTCTAAATTATCCGATGATTATTTGTCCATGACCGGCGAATATGTTCGGATTTTACCCGGAGAAAGAAATGAAGGTCCAGCTATTTTAAAAAAAGACGGGAAATATTATTTATTCTCCTCTGATTTAACAGGTTGGTTGCCCAATCCCGCACGACTAGCTGTTTCAGATAACATGATGTCGGGATGGAAATCATTAGGAAATCCGTGCCGAGGAACTGAGGAAGAAAATAAAACAACCTTTCGTTCTCAAAGTACTTATGTTTTGCCAATAGAAGGAAAAAAAGACGCATTTATTTTTGTGGCAGATCGTTGGGATCCAAAAAATCTAATAGACAGTCAGTACATTCTGTTACCAATAGAGTTTGAAAACGAAATTCCTTTTTTGAAATGGTATGACTCATGGAATTTAAATTTATTTGATAAAAAGTAAGATTACTTAAAAATGCGAAATAAACAATTTCAAATATTTCTCCTACTCGCTTTTCTTGTTCTTTGGAATGGATACAGTCAGAATGCGCAGAAACCAAATATAATTATCATTCTTACTGATGATATGGGTTATGCCGACGTAGGTTTTAATGGCTGCAAGGACATACCTACACCCAATATAGACCGAATTGCAACAAACGGAGTAAAATTTACCAATGGTTATGTAACCTATTCCGTTTGCGGACCAAGTAGAGCAGGACTTTTAACGGGACGTTACCCACAACGTTTTGGATACGAACGAAATCCTCAATATCGTCCTCATGATCCTAATATGGGTTTACCAAAAGAAGAGAACACTCTGGCGGAATCCTTAAAACAAGTGGGGTATACTTCAGGAATTATTGGCAAATGGCATCAAGGTGCTGATATTTCGAATCATCCTTTGAATCGAGGATTCAAGGAATTTTTTGGACATTTAGGTGGTGGTCACAGGTATTTCCCAGAGGATTTGACCATACAAGACAGTTATGCTGTTGATAACGACGAAGGAATGAGTTATAAAACTTGGATAATGCGAAATCACGAACCCATTCAAACCAAAAAATACCTAACCGATGAGTTTTCGGATGAAGCCGTTCAATTTGTCGAAAGACATCAAAAAGAACCTTTCTTTTTGTATCTAGCCTACAATGCGCCACATTCGCCACTTCAAGCTACACAAGAATATTTAGATCGATTTCCAAATATCAAAGATAAAAAACGAAAAACCTATGCCGCAATGGTCAGTGCCGTTGATGACGGAGTTGGACGCCTTTTAGATCAATTAGAAGCTTTAAATCTGGACAAAAATACCCTAGTTTATTTCTTATCAGACAATGGTGGACCTGTCAAAAGTAATGTTGCGGGTAATGGTTCTGACAACGGCATTTTAAGAGAAGGTAAATCATCTATTTATGAAGGTGGATACCGTGTTCCTTTTGCTATGCAATGGAAAGGAACAGTAAATCCTGGTGTTTATGAAAATCCTATTTCATCACTCGATATTTTTGCCACTATTGCAGCACTTTCAAAATCACCGGTCAAGAAAGGCAAACCTTTAGATGGTGTCAATTTAATTCCATTTCTAACCGGTAAAAACAAATCAATTCCTCACGAAACCATTTTTTTAAGAAAATTTGATGAAAAGGGATATTCCGTTCGTTACAAAAATTTGAAATTAGTGGTAGACAACAACAATCCACCAGAACTTTATAATTTAAAAGAGGATATTGAAGAAAAAAATAATATTGCAAAACAAAATCCTAAGGACGTTAAAAAATTAGAAAAAATAAGACAAGAATGGAACTCAGAGTTAGTCGAACCCATTTTTGGAGGATTGATAATGTCTAAAAAAGAGAAAATAAAAGAAAATAATAAAGATTAATTCAACAATAATGACACAAGTAAAAACATATTTTCTTTTTTTAGTTACATTACTAATTACAACTACTGGGTATTGTCAAGTAAAACTTCCAAAGTTAATTAGCAATGGAATGGTTTTACAGCGCGACACCAAAATTAAAATTTGGGGATGGTCTGCACCGAATGAAAAAATTGCTATAGATTTTATTAATTCAAAATATAAAATTAAGGCGAATAATAATGGCGAATGGGAATTACAATTGTCTAATTTAAAAGCTGGCGGACCTTATTTAATGAAAATAAACGCGAGTAATACCCTTGAAATAAATGATATTTTAGTTGGTGATGTTTGGCTTTGTTCTGGGCAATCTAATATGGCAATGACGGTTGGCGCTGTAAGTTCTTTGTACGAAAATGATATTGCAAATGCTGAAAATAAATTTATTCGAAATTTTGAAGTTCCCAGGGAATACGAATTCAATATTCAAAGAACCGATTTAAGTGGTGGTTCATGGAAAGCTGCTAATCCAAAAAATGTGAAGCAATTTTCGGCAACAGCTTACTTTTTTGCAAAAGAACTCTATGCAAAATACAAAATCCCCATCGGGATGATTAATTCCAGTTTCGGAGGAACTCCTATTCATGCTTGGATAAGTGAGAAAAACTTGAAACCGTTTCCATCAAGTTACAACGAAATTGTAGCATTAAAAAATCCTGAGTTTGTAAAAAATATCGAAAACAAGGAAATAGAACTCGAAAAAAAATGGAATGCTATGCAACTCATAAATGATGAAGGCATAGCAACCAAAGGCAATTGGGCTTCTAATTCGACCATAGTCCAAGACTGGCAAGTAGCAAAAGTACCTGGTTTTTGGAATGGCACTCCTTTGGATAAAGTTAGTGGAGTGGTTTGGTACAAAAAAGAAATAGAGGTTTCAAAAAAAATAGCATCACAAGTCTCTTTTTTACATTTAGGAACTATAATGGGAGCTGATTCTACGTATGTAAACGGAAAATTAGTTGGCAACTTAAAGGATCAATGGTCACAACGAAAATACCAAATTCCGGCCAACACATTTCTTGAAGGCAAAAATACAATTACCATTAGAGTTGTCAAAAAAAGAGGAAACGGTGGTTTTGTTGGTGGCTATCAATATGCACTTAGTAACAAAGACGAAACTATTGATTTAACTGGAACATGGAAATATAAAATAGGAACTCAATTAGATGCGTTACCCAATCCTGTACCAATTAGATGGAAGCCCACGGCTTTACATAATTCTATGATTCAGCCCTTAAAAAAATATGCTGTTAAAGGTGCAATCTGGTATCAAGGCGAAGGAAATGCAGGAAAACCAAAGGAATATGGTCAGTTTTTGCCCGCACTAATTAATGATTGGAGAACGCTATTTAGTAAACCTTCAATGCCCTTTTTATTTGTTCAATTGCCTAATTATGGCGCTGAAAAACCGAATCCTACACAAAGTAATTGGGCAGAACTTCGGGAATCTCAATTAAAAACATTGTCATTGCCTGATACAGGAATGGCAACAACAATTGATGTTGGTGAGTGGAACGACATTCATCCTCATAAAAAGAAAGATGTTGGAACACGTTTAGCTTTGGTTGCTCAAAATCTGGTTTATGGCGATTCAAAAGTAATTTATTCAGGGCCAAAATACGAATCGATGCAAATCGAAAATAACAAAATAATTCTTTCGTTTTCAACTTATGGTAGTGCATTACAATTCAAAGGAGAAGGAAAACATTCCAATTTTGCAATTGCAGGAGCGGATAAAAAATTTGTATGGGCTCAAGCCAAAATAGAAAACGGGAAAATTACAGTTTGGAGTAATGAAATATCAAATCCAGTAACTGTACGATATGCATGGGCAGACAATCCTGATGGCGAATTATTATTCAATCCTGAAGGTTTACCAGCTTCTCCATTTAGAACTGATGCTTGGTAGTTAAATAAATTTCTTGATTTTTTGATATATAAAAATAAAAAATGAAAACAGTGAAAAGTTTAGTTCATATAGTTTTGCTTCTAATAGCAACTAATGCATTTACACAAGTAAGACTTCCAAAATTAATTAGTGATGGAATGGTTTTACAGCGAGATACGAAAATCAAAATTTGGGGTTGGGCTGCACCAAACGAAAAAATTGTTTTAGATTTTGTAAATAAAACATATAAAATTACCGCAAATAATAAAGGCGAATGGGAAATGCAATTACCAAGTCAAAAAGCTGGTGGACCATTTGTTATGAAAATAAAAGCAAGCAATACTATTGAAATCAAAGATATTCTAATGGGCGACGTTTGGCTTTGCTCAGGGCAATCGAATATGGCAATGACTGTCAATGAAGTGCGCAATTTGTATGAAAATGAGATTGCCAATTCCGAAAACAAGAACATTCGTACTTTTTTAGTTCCTCGTGAAGTTGATTTTATTGCAGCAAGAACCGATTTGAGTGGTGGCGAATGGAAACAAGCAAATCCAAAAAATGTAACTCAATTTTCGGCCACAGCTTATTTTTTTGCAAAAGAACTGTATGCCAAATATCAAATACCAATAGGATTAGTAAATGCAAGTTTAGGTAGTACTTATGCAGAATGTTGGATGAGTGAGGAAGCTTTAAAACCTTTTCCGAGCAGTTATAACGAAGTTCAATTAACAAAAAATCCTGATTATTTAAAATCAATTGAAAATAAAGAAAAAGAACTAGAAGCCAAATGGGACGCAACACTTCAAAAAAATGATGAGGGAAGTAAACCTAAAAACAACTGGATTTCAAATGCGACTAATACAAAAGATTGGATAGAAACAAAAGTACCAAGCTATTGGAATACAACATCTTTAGTTAAAATTAACGGTGCGGTTTGGTATAAAAAAGAAGTTGAAGTTTCAAAAAATATGGCTTCTCAAGTATTGGTTTTAGAACTCGGAAGCATTATGGGAATTGATTCTACCTACGTAAACGGAAAATTTGTAGGAAGTGAAAACGGCGGTAATAAAACTCGAAAATATAAACTACCAATCAATACCTTTATAGAAGGCAAAAATACCATCACAGTAAGAATCATCAATAAACGAAATAATGGTGGTTTTACGCCCGGTCTAAACTATGCAATAATCGGGAAAGACGAAAAAATTGATTTGTCAGGAATTTGGAAATACAAATTAGGCGCAAAATTAGACCAATTACCCGAAATTGTGAATTTCAAATTGAAACCAACAGGATTATACAATGCCATGATTGAACCCCTTAAAAAATATACCTTTATAGGAACAATCTGGTACCAAGGCGAAGCTAATGCCCGAAGACCTAAAGAATACGCTCAAGTTTTACCCGCACTCATCAACAATTGGAGAACACTTTTTAATCATCCTACGATGCCATTTTTGTTTGTTCAATTACCCAATTTTATGGTACCTCAAGAGCTACCATCAGAGAGCAATTGGGCTTTGTTACGAGAATCTCAGCTCAAAACTTTATTGGTTCCACATACAGGAATGGCGACTACGATTGATGTTGGCGAATGGAATGATATTCATCCCCATAAAAAGAAAGAAGTTGGAACCCGATTAGCATTCGTTGCTCAAAATCTAGTTTATAGTGATTCTAAAGTAATTTGTTCTGGACCAAAATATAAATCGATGCAAGTTGAAAAAGACAAAATCACCTTGTCGTTTTCTGCCTTTGGAAGTACATTGCAATTTAAAGGCGAAGGTACACACACTAATTTTGCAATTGCTGGCGAGGACAAGAAATTTGTTTGGGCTCAAGCCAAAATCCAAAATGGTAAAATTATAATATGGAGTAACGAAATACCGAATCCAGTTGCAGTTCGCTATGCTTGGGCAGACAATCCAGAAGGTAAAAAATTATATAATACCGAAGGCTTGCCAGCTTCACCATTTAGAACAGATACTTGGTAATAATTAAAATATTCAAATTAAAACAGTCGCATACAATATGAAATCTATCCACATTATGAAAAAAAATATAATTATTGCACTTTTTTTTAGCCTAGCTTTTCAAGCTAATGCTCAAGATAAAACAACAACGAGAGAAGTTCAATTGCTAGACACTGGATGGCGTTTCCTCAATAAAGAGATTCCAACGACAAATTTAAATCAAATAGATGATTCCTCTTGGCAAACCGTAACTGTGCCGCACGATTGGGCAATCACTGGCCCTTTTGATATGACAATCGATATGCAAGAAGTAAAAGTTATCGAAGATGGCGATAGAGGAGCAAAATTAAGAACCGGAAGAACAGGTGCATTACCTTGTTTTGGAATTGGTTGGTATCGCAAGGTGTTGCCAGTTTCAAAAACAGATGAAGGCAAGCGCATTTTTGTAGAATTTGATGGTGCAATGAGCCGTGCCAAAATCTATTTGAATGGGGTTTATCTAGGCGAATGGCCTTATGGATATTCTTCCTTTACTTTTGAATTGACAAAATACCTTCAGTTTGGAAAAGAAAATATTTTATCAGTACGTCTAGAAAATAAAGAAGAATCCTCCAGATGGTATCCAGGAGCAGGAATTTATAGAAATGTGAGATTGGTAAAAACTGCTCCAGTAAGAGTAGCGCATTGGGGAACTTACATCACAACTCCAGTGGTAACAGAAAAAAAAGGAGAGGTAACTATTAAAACAGAAATTGATGGTGATACAGCATTAAATTTGGTTACCGAAATTTATGATGCAAAAGGCAAAAAAGTAGGAACTGCGACTACGAATAAAAAAGCCGATGGAAATGCAACAATAGAACAAACAATTAAAATAAGCAACCCAAATTTATGGAGTGTTGATACTCCAAATTTATATACGGCAGTTTCAAAAATAGTTGTTGGTAAAACTCAAAAAGACGAATATAAAACGACCTTTGGTTTCAGAACCATAAGGTTTGACAAGGACAAAGGCTTTTTCCTGAATGGAAAATCTCTAAAATTTAAAGGCGTTTGTTTGCATCACGATTTAGGACCATTAGGAGCAGCGGTAAGTTATCGCGCTACCGAACGTCAATTAGTAATAATGAAAGAAATGGGAGTAAATGCCATTCGAACTTCACATAATCCACCGTCATTAGAATTACTAAAAATATGTGATAGTATTGGTCTTATGGTGCAAGTCGAAGCTTTTGACGAGTGGAAAAACGGTAAAAACACCAATGGATACGGTGAATTTTTTGACGAATGGGCCGAAAAAGATTTAACCGCAATGATAAAAAGAGATAGAAACCATCCCTCTGTGGTGATGTGGAGTATTGGAAACGAAATCAGGGAACAAACTATGCCAGTAGGTGCAAAAATAGCTCGTTTCTTGACCAAAATCAGTCACGATTTAGATCCTACTCGTCCCGTTTCGGCAGGATTTAATGTTCATAATGCAGCTATCAAAAATGGTTTAGCTGCAGAGGTTGACTTAGTTGGTTTTAACTACAAACCTCAGGATTATCTTAAAAAACACATTGAATTTCCCAATCTAACGATCTATGGAAGTGAAACCGCTTCAACAGTAAGTTCACGTGGTGTGTATAAATTTCCTGTTATAGAATCAAAAAAAGCTTGGCATACCGATTATCAATTATCTAGTTATGATTTAGAATCTTGCTCTTGGGCAACGACTCCAGATTTCGAGTTTCAATATCAAGACGATTTAGAATTTATTTCAGGTGAATTTGTTTGGACAGGATTTGATTACCTAGGAGAACCGTCACCTTACAACGAAGGAACTCCTGCAAAAAGCTCTTATTTTGGAATTGTAGATTTAGCTGGAATCCCAAAAGACCGTTATTATTTATACCAAAGCAAATGGAGTGACAAACCTGTATTTCACGTGCTTCCACATTGGACTTGGCCAGAACGACTCAACCAAAAAGTGCCGGTTTATTGCTATACTAATTATCCTAAAGCCGAATTATTTGTAAACGGAAAAAGTATGGGAATGAGACAAAAAAATAATTCTACAACCTACACTCGCTATCGATTGATGTGGGATGATGTGATTTACGAACCAGGAGAAATCAAAGTAGTAGCCTATGATAAGAATAATAAAGCGGTTGATGAAAAAATAATTAGAACTGCTGGCGAAACCTATTCAATCAAGCTAACTGCCGATAGAAATAAAATTAAAGCAGACGGAAAGGATTTGTCGTTTGTTACGATTGAAATACTAGATAAGAATGGAAATTTATGCCCAAAAGCCTCTAATTTATTATTTTTTGATGTAAAAGGCGCAGGTAAATTGAAAGCAATTTGTAACGGCGATCCAATAGATCAAACGGCATTTGTATCTAAATATATGCAAACCTTTAACGGAAAAATGGTGGCAATTGTAGAATCCGATATGCAATCAGGAGAAATAGTATTGAAAGTTTCTGGAGGATTATTAGTTCCACAAGAAGTGAAAATTACCACCGAAAATAGTTCAAAGTAAAAAACGTAGAGAAAAAAATGAATAAATCAATTGTAATAATCACACTTTTTTTTGCTGTTTTAATCACAGGATGTAAAGCTAAAAAAGGGATTCTAGTAAGTAATAAAAATACTTTTGTAGATACAGAAACACCTAAAAACGCTATACCGCTGTCACTTTTAGATTCAACATCAAAAAAAGAGGAAAACAAGAAGTGGAAACTCGTATTTTCAGATGAATTCAATGATAATGTAGTCGACACCACTAAATGGACCGTTGAAAAAACTCAAAAAAAACGTGTTGACATAATGCTTTATGCTGATGAGAACCAAGTGGAGGAAAAAGAGGGAAATGTTTATATTTACTACAGAAAATCTCAAATGAACGACACTACTTATATGGCTGGAAGGTTTAATTCTAAAGGTAAATATGCCCCAAGTTACGGATTTATGGAAAGCCGAATGCACTTAGTAAAACCCAATGGCTTTCAAATGGCTTTTTGGATGATGCCCGAAGGAAATGGAATGCGAAATTTAAATGAACCTGAAGGAACCGCTAACGATGGCGCTGAAATTGATATTGTAGAAGGCAATAAACTAGATGCGTATTCTCTTGGTCTACATTGGGATGGCTATGCAAAACCAGCTCACAAATCAAATGGGGCATTGGTAAAAATACCAAATATCCACGATACAGAATATCATATATTTGGTTTTGAATGGACTCCAAAGTATTTAAAATTTTATTACGATGGAAAAGTGGTAAGAGAAATGAAAGACCCAAAATTAATACCCCAAGTGGCCCATTTTCTTTATTTTTCTGGTAGTTGTTTTGGTAAAAGTGATTGGGTTGATGGCGATGTACGTAAAAATGAATTCATTCAAAATGGTGGTGTAGCAAAAGCCTATGTTGATTATGTGAGAGTATATCAAACAGAAGAAAATAAATAAATCAATAGCAATAAAAATAGGACTATGAAAGTAATAAATCAAATCATTTTTGGAGCTCTAACCCTATTATTTCTTAATTCCTGTGCTGAAAAAAAAACAGTTTCAGCGATAAAAGAGACTTCACCCAATGTTATTTTTATCATCGCTGACGATTTAGGTTATACAGATCTGGGTGTTTATGGAAGTAGTTTTTATGAAACACCAAATATTGACCAATTAGCAAACAACTCGGTACGATTTACAAATGGATATGCAAATTGTCCTGTATGTTCGCCATCACGTGCTAGTTTTCAAACTGGAAAATATCCTGTAAATACGGGTATTACGGATTGGATAAAAGGGCGAAAAGTAGATGTAGGCGCAACTCCCAACGACCGATGGGTTGTTCCTGACACCGAATATGATATGAAATTGAGCGAAATAACTATTGCCGAAGCCTTAAAAGGAAAAGGTTATAACACTGCATTTCTAGGAAAATGGCATCTCGGCGAAACCGAAGCGTTCTGGCCAGAAAACCAAGGATATGACGTAAACATTGGAGGTTGGAGTTCAGGTGGACCACAACATTCAAAAGGAAGTAATGGTTATTTCTCCCCTTATGGAAATCCGAGACTCAAAGATGGTCCAGTGGGAGAATATTTGCCCGAAAGATTAACTAATGAAGCCATTTCACTTTTAAAATCAAATACTGACAAACCGATTTTTATGTGTTTATCTTATTATTTAGTACATACAAAACTTCAAGCAAAAGAGGATGATACTGCTATTTTTAAACAAAAAAGAGAAAAATTAGGAATTACAGAAGACCAAGAGTTTGTAAAATCATTACCTTGGATGGAAACCGCATCTGGGAATTCAAAAAATTATCGTGAACGCATAAAACAAGGAAATCCAACTTATTCAGCCATGATAAAAGCTTTAGATGATAATGTTGGAAGACTTATCAATCATCTGAAACTAACAGGCACTTACGACAACACACTTATTGTTTTTATTTCTGATAACGGAGGATTATCTACAGCAGAAGGTTCCTCAACATCGAACCTGCCATTAGCAAAAGGAAAAGGATGGATCTATGAAGGCGGAATTAGAGTTCCATTGATCATAAAACCACCACAATCTAAAAAAGGAAATGTGATGAATATACCCGTTTCTGGAGTTGATATATTTCCAACTATTATGGGTTACGCCAATAATTCAACAACTATTTCAGTAATTGACGGGATGAATTTAAAACCATTAATAGAAGGTGCAAAAGAGCCAAAAGAACGTCCAATTTTCTGGCATTATCCGCATTATGCCAATCAAGGAGGAAACCCAGCAAGTGCCATCCGATTGGGAGATTTTAAATTAATTCACGATTTAGAATTAGATAAATACGAACTTTACAATCTAAAATCAGATGTTGGCGAAACTAAAAATTTGGTTGCAACATTACCTGAAAAAACAGCAGTACTAAAAAAATTACTGAATGAATGGCTTGCTAAAAGTTATACCAAAACACTAGAACCCAACCCAACTTGGAATCGTGGCGATTTCAAATAAACCATACTTTGTCCTGATTTATTTGTAACTTTCAAAAAAAAGAAGCGTCCCACATCTATTTTTTTATTAAATAATACGATTTGGTTTACACCAAAATTAAAAAACAGTGAATTATATAACTTTTTACTAAAGTTGTGTAAGTATTTCCTATAGAATTTCCTTGACTTTTACATTGTAAGTTTAAAAACAAAATAATTTGAAATTATACATCAAATATATGGTCAGCAACCGCTGCAAAATGGCAGTCAAAGAGGAATTAAGAAAACTCGGATTGCATTTCATTGTGGTTGATCTTGGCGAAGTGGACATAATGGAAAACATTACTGCAGTACAACGCGAAGTCCTCAAAGCTAATTTACTTCATTCAGGTCTTGAATTAATGGATGATAAAAGAGCAATGCTGATCGAAAAAATTAAAAATATAATTATACAAATGGTGCATCACACCGATGAAAACATCAAGGTCAATTTTTCGAATTATTTAAGCGAAAAAATGAATCACGATTACACCTATTTGTCTAATTTATTTTCAGAAGTACAAGGAACAACTATTGAACACTTCATTATTTCCCATAAAATTGAGCGAATCAAAGAATTAATTATATACGGAGAACACAATATTACCGAAATCGCATGGAAAATGGGCTACAGCAGTGTGGCGCATTTATCGAGTCAGTTCAAGAAGGTTACAGGACTTTCGCCTTCCCATTTTAAACAACTCAAAGACAAAAGACGAAGCCCTATTGAGGATCTATAAATCCAATACGAATTGGTGTAAACTTATTTTTACAAAAGCATTATGACATTCATATTAGAAAAAAAAACGAAACTCTTTTATATCATCTCAGCTCTACTGTTGATCACTGTTTTGGCAATTTTCTATGTCAACTCTAAAAAAGAATTAACTTCTACCAAAAAATTGATCCATACACAAGATATAATTAGCAAGAGTGATGAAGTACAATTAGATGCTCTTAATATTGAAACTGGATTTAGAGGGTTTTTATTGTCAGGCAACCCTATTTTTTTAAAACCTTATAAGGAATCTAAAAAAAAAATTAGGACAAATTTATTCGAGTTGATGTTACTTACAAAAGACAATTCAAATCAACAAATCAGAATCACTTTATTAAAAAAAATGATTTCGGATAGACTCACTTTTACAGAAAAATATATTACAACGAAGAATATTGTTTTATTGAATAATTCTGAAAAATCAGCCGTTATTATAGAAGGTAAAATTCTTAGTGATAAAATTAGAAATACAATTAGTTCCATCAAGAAGGAGGAATTTAGGACACTTAAGATTCGAAAAATTGAAAGTGAAAAAAACAATGAATTTTCAAAATTAGTATTTTTGCTATTACTGGTATTTCTTGGTGTCATTTTTATTCTTATCATACTTATCATAAAAAATCAGAAGGATAAGAATACTGAATTAATGACTCACACCGAGGATCAAAAATTAGCTTCACAGTATGCACTAAGTCTTATCGAAGCAAGTCTAGATCCATTAGTTACTATCAGTATCGAAGGCAAGATTATGGATATGAATCAGGCAACGGTAAATATTACAGGAATAGATCGAGAAAAACTTATTGGTTCTGATTTCTTTGATTATTTCACAGAACCACAAATGGCTCGTGAAGTATATCAAGAAGTTTTTGCCAAAGGTTCCGTAGCTGATTCTCCGCTGACTCTTCGTCACAAGGAAGGCAAATTAACAAATGTTTTGTTTAACGGCTCCGTTTATAAAGATGAAAGCGGCACTATTCTGGGAGTTGTAATTGTCGCCAGAGATATTGCCGAACAAAAATGGGCATTAGATTTACGAATGGCCAACAAAGAACTCGCTTTTCAGAATGAAGAGAAGGAAAATCGAGCAGCAGAATTAATCATTGCCAATGAAGAACTTGCTTTTCAAAACCAAGAAAAAGAAAATCGAGCTGCAGAATTAATCATCGCTAACGAAGAATTAGAATATCAAAATAAAGTTAAAGAAAAACGTGCCGCTGAATTAGTTATAGCAAACAAAGAACTTCTATTTCAAAACACAGAAAAGGCAAAAAGGGAAATTGAAACCAAAGAACTAGAAGCACTAAACTTTTCTTCAAAACTAGCTTCGCAATATTCTTTGAGTTTAATCGAAGCTAGCCTAGATCCTTTAGTTACCATAAATATTGAAGGTAAAATTATGGATATGAACCAAGCAACGGTAAATATTACAGGAATAGATCGTGAAAAACTCATAGGTTCAGATTTCTTTGATTATTTTACTCAACCACAAATGGCTCGCGAAGTCTATCAAGAAGTTTTTGCCAAAGGTTCAGTAGCCGATTCACCGCTCACGCTTCGCCATAAATACGGCAAATTGACCGATGTTTTATTCAACGGTTCGGTTTATAAAGATGAAAATCAAAATGTGATGGGAGTTGTAATTGTGGCCCGTGATGTTACAGATCAAAAAAGAATTGAAAAAGAATTGACCGAAGCAAAAGTGTTTGCTGAACTCGCAACAGCTATAGCAGAAGAAGCACAATCAAAAGCAGAAACTGCCACAAAAATTGCTGTAGATGCTGTAAAATCTAAACAACAATTTTTGTCGAATATGAGTCACGAGATTCGTACTCCGATGAATGCCATAATTGGATTTACAAAAGTAGTCTTGAAAACAGACTTATCGACAAAACAAAGAGAATATTTATCAGCCATAAAAATGAGTGGCGATGCCTTAATCGTTCTTATCAATGACATTCTTGATTTAGCAAAAGTAGATGCGGGAAAAATGATATTTGAACAAGTGCCCTTTAAATTACAGCAATCCATAAAAGCAATGTTGCACGTGTTTGAAACCAAAATTCAGGAAAAAAATCTGGAGTTGGTTACCCAATACGACGAAAACATCCCAGAAGTACTACTTGGTGATCCTGTACGTTTGCATCAAATTATTTTGAATCTGGTGAGTAATGCAGTAAAGTTTACAACCATTGGTACGATTACAGTAAGTGTACGCTTGTTGAAAGAAGATGAAGAAAAAGCAACAGTTGAGTTTGAAGTTTTGGATACCGGAATTGGAATTTCAGAAGAAAAATTAGGAGGCATTTTCGAAAACTTTCAACAAGCATCCAGTAATACCTCAAGATTATACGGAGGAACAGGATTAGGTCTTGCCATAGTAAAACAATTAGTAGAACCACAAGGCGGAATTATTACTGTAAAAAGCAAAGTAGGCGAAGGTTCTAGCTTTAGTTTTATTTTGGATTTTCCAAAAACTGATGCCGAAGCCGAAATTGATACCGCAATAATAGAATTGGATCCTGAAAATAAAAACATCAAAGTTCTGGTTGTCGAGGATATGGCGCTAAACCAGTTGTTGATGAAGACCTTATTAGATGATTTTGGATTTGAACGCGACATCGCCGAAAACGGTCAAATAGCCATCAAAAAACTACAAGCCAAATCGTATGATATTGTATTGATGGACTTGCAAATGCCCGTAATGAATGGGTTTGAAGCCACAGAATACATCAGGAAAACTATGAATTCGAAAATTCCTATCATCGCTCTAACTGCAGATGTAACCACTGTTGATGTCGCAAAATGCAAAGCCGTAGGAATGAATGACTATATCGCAAAACCAGTTGACGAACGATTGTTGTACAGTAAAATAATAGGATTGGTAAAAAAACCTACCCTTGACAAACTCAATAAACAACAATTAATTGATGCCGATGAAAATATAAAAGCAAAATGTATAGACTTGGATTATTTGTATCATCGCACTAAATCAAACCCACAATTAATGATGGAAATGATTTCACTTTATTTAGCACAAACGCCACCATTAATAATCGCAATGAAACAAAGTTTACTCGATAAAGATTATGTTTTATTGCACGCATCAATGCATAAAATAATACCTTCCTTCTCGATTATGGGAATCAGTTCAGAGTTTGAGGACATAGCCCGAAAATTACAAGAATATGCTGGTTCGCAACAACTCAAAGAAGAAATCGATGAAATGGCTTTGGAGTTAGAAGTTATTTGTGAGCAAGCTTGCGAAGAATTAGAAATAGAATATAACATAATTAAAAACACCTTATCGTGAAAGACGAAAACAAAATTAAAATTTTCTTGGTTGATGATGATGCCTTGTATCTAAAATCATTAGAAATAGAATTCCTGCAACACGCAGATTTCATCATAGAAACCTATGCAACTGGCGAACTTTGTATTGCAAATTTATCTCACAATCCTGATATCATTGTCTTGGATTACCATCTTGATGGTATTGACACAACAGCTATGAATGGACTAGAAACCTTAGATAAAATTAAGGCTAAAAATCAAGATATTCCGGTTATAATGCTGTCGTCACAGGACAAAATTGATGTTGCAATTAAATGTATGCATCATAGGGCTTTTGATTATGTGGTGAAAAGCGAAACTGCTTTTATGCGTTTACAAAAAATTATTACTACCATTTTTAGCTACAAAAAAATGGAAAAAGAATTGAGCTGGTATATGGACAGAATGTAATCATTCTGGTCTTATTCCACTTCATTTTTCAATCGATTACTATAGTCAAATGTTGCAATTTCAAATAGAAATTGCAACATTTTTTTTTAGAAATCATACTATTTTACTTTAGATTTTACTGACAAAACGAGCCAACTATTTGTCATTATAATGATAAAATAATACGCTATTATAGGATTTACTACTAAAAATTTATAAAGCAAATTTTGTGGTAAATGTGTGAATGATATAACTATTTTGAGAAATTGTGTAATAGATATTATGGTCCATTAAACCAACTTTGTATATTAATTAAACTAATTATTTATAACAACAACACTTTAAAATAGACATTATGAATATCAAAAGAATTTTTGGAGCATTGCTCACAATCTTAGGAATTGGTGGACTTATTTATACTGCTGTAGTATTTACCAACACTACGGGTAGCACTCACGATGTAAAAGAACTTATCATTTACGGTGTACTTGGCATGCTCTTTTTTGGTTCAGGCATTAGTCTTGTGCGTTCTACTATAGACGAATCGTAAAGTAAATTTTTGTTGTAGAACTATTTTAGGCTTTGCATAAAAAAATACTATGTGCTACTATCAAAAAAAATAAAAAATATGAATACAACGAATACATCGTTAATCAAAAAACTACTCCTACTCTTTCTTGTTTTTGCAGGACTGTATTATGCCAAAACTTTTTTGATGCCGTTGTTTATCGGGGGAATCTTGGCAACCCTTTTTCTTCCTTTTTGCAATTGGATGGAAAAAAAGAAAACTCCCAAGGGTTTGTCCGTTTTTATTTGTCTGTTATCATTGCTATCGCTCATTACAAGTGTTTTTGTACTTCTTGGTTGGAAAATTTATGCTCTTTTAGATGATTTTGTCTTAATAAAAAAAGTTTCAATTCAGACTTTTGAAGCAATTCAGATATACATTTATAACCATTTGGATTTAACCTATAAAGAGCAATCCCAAATACTTATGAATGAGCAACCATCCTATACTAACATTATGCAGATGTTGTTAGGATCACTTGCTTATTTCTTTACTAATCTTATTCTGATACTAGTTTATTTTCTTTTTCTGCTCTATTATAGAGTTCACATTAAAATATTTTTTTTGAAACAAACCATGGCTTCACAACGCAACGAAATGGAGCAGTTAATTGATAGTGCTGCTAATGTATCACAACAATACTTATTGGGAATTTCAAAAATGATTGTGCTTTTATGGATAATGTATGGCATTGGTTTTAGTGTTATTGGGGTCGAAAACGCACTTTTTTTCGCCATTCTTTGTGGTTTGCTCGAAATAGTTCCTTATGTAGGCAATATAACGGGAACCCTAATTACTGTTGTAGTTGCAGGATTACATGGAGCAAATTTATCAATGCTGGGTGGTATTGTTCTTGTTTATATTGCAATTCAAATGATTCAGGGTTGGATTTTAGAGCCGTTAATTCTAGGACCACAAGTCAAAATTAATCCATTATTTACCATTTTCGCGCTTGTTCTTGGCGAATTGCTTTGGGGAATTCCTGGTGTAGTTCTCGCCATTCCGGTTACGGCTATTATTAAAATTATGTGCGACCATATTGAAACTTTAAAACCGTATGGTTTTTTGATTGGCGAAACTGAATCAGAAAAAACAGAAAAAGGGTTGTTAAGAAGACTTAAAATGGATATTTTAAGTTCGAACAAAAAATAATCAGGAATAAAAAAAAAGATCCTATTTTCCTTTTTTGTGATACTTAAATAAAACCGTTTGGTGTAATTAATAAAAACAAGTTTAATAAAAAATTAAACACATAGATAATTTGAATATAAAGACATAGATAGCCCATTTTCTTCGCCCGTTCGCTATTGCTCGGGTAAATGAATTCAGTATGCTATGATTTTCTTAAAATAAGTGAAACGCCTTTTTAAATTTAAAAAATCTATGTTTCTAGCCTGCACTGAGCTTTGACGAAGTGTATTAAAAAAAAATTAATTATACCCAACAGGTTACTTAAATAAATAAAATTATGAATTTAAAATCTATTATTTTATCCACTTTTAAGAGCAATATCAAAAGCAATATTCTTTTTTTAGAGTTGGTATGTTTGATGTTTTTGGGATGCAAAGACAAAGAATTCGCTAAAACAAGCGTTTATAAAACCCAAAATTACACAGATTTAATCCTTGATGAAAAAGCTGTAAATGACTATTTCGAAGCATTCCCAGAAAGTGATACTATTATGAGTGAAGTCAATCAATTTTATGAAAGACGCGAATATCAATTTGCTTGGTTCAACAAAAAAGGGATGACGGCTTCGGTACCAATTTTCTACAACCAAATCCAGAATTACAGCGCTGATTTTAATGATACAAGTTTTAAAAACATTCCGTTAGACTCTTTGATTGGGCTAATTTCAAACGACAAAAAAACGTCATTGGTTAAAGAAAATCGTGTAAAAGAATTAGAATTGTTGCTAACCACCACCTTTTTTAAATACTCAAAAAAAGTGTACGAAGGGATTGCTAAAAACCCCGGTGAGTTAGACTGGTTTATTCCAAGAAAAAAGAAAAATTATCAAATTCTGCTCGATTCACTAGTGGATTTAAGTAAGGGAGAAAAAATTTCAGAACCTGTAAATCCATACTATAAAACTTTAAAAGAAAAATTAAGAGACTATCGTGAAATCTACAAAAAAGGAGGCTTTCCGGTTGTGGTCACCACAAAAAAAGAGTTGTCGGTTACAGAAACTGATTCTTGTATATTAGCTGTAAAACAACATTTATTTTTAAGTGGAGATTTGAAAAAGAATGACGGTTCAATTATTTTTACGGATGAATTGGCAAAAGCGGTAACCCATTTTCAGCATCGAATGGGTTTGATAGCAAACGGAAAAATAAACACCCAAACCTTGACTGAATTAAACAAACCAGTCGAATTTAGAATCAAACAAATGATGCTGAATTTAGAGCGATTGCGTTGGGTTCCCGTAAATATGGAAAATGAATTTTTGCTTGTCAATATCCCAGAATACAAGTTGCATATTATCGAAAAGGGTAAATTAATTTGGACTACGAATGTTGTAGTGGGAAAAGATGCAAAACAAACCACTATTTTCAAAGGAAATATATCCCGAATTATGCTAAATCCCTACTGGAATATACCCAACAGCATTATAAATAATGAAATTATCCCGCACATAAAAGAAAACTCAAATTATTTGGCAAACAATAATATGGAAGTACTTTCCGGTGATAAAGTCATAAATCCATCAACCATAAATTGGGGTAAATACAAAGGAAATGTTCCTTTTATCATTCGACAAAAACCTGGCCCAGATAATGCATTGGGCAAAATGAAGTTTTTATTTCCTAATAATTTCAATATTTATTTACACGACACACCTTCGAAAGGGTTGTTCAACGAGTCCAAACGGGCATTCAGTCACGGTTGCATCCGAGTAGAAAATCCTAATAAATTGCTGATGCATTTCCTCCGAAACGATGCGTCTTGGAATCAAGAAAGAGTAGCTACAATTTTAAAAACCAATAAGGAATTTGGCATTCCTATTAAGCCAACAATCCCTGTTTATATTGTTTATTTCACTTCTTGGGTGGATCATACAGGGCAATTGAATTTCAGGAATGACATCTATAATTTAGACAAGCAACTGTCCAATGAGATTTTTGGAGAATGATTTTTTTTTGGTTTTGGTTTGGTGGCTGTCTTTTTATGGCATTCACTTTTTTTTAAAATCAAAGCGAAACAAAAATGTAAGATTCAGACAGTGTGAATATTACAACTTTTATCAAAAGTTATGTAACATTATAAAGTTACGTTCTAGGTAGTTTTACATTAAATATTTGAACTTAATTGAATATTCTTAAACCGCAATTATTATGAAAAAAAATGTATTTAAAATTGGATTGGTATCAATGATTCTAATAGGAATAGTTTCTTGTAACAACAAAGAAAAAGAATTGGCCGATAAACGAATTGGAGAATTAGAAAGTTTTGTAGATTCATTAGAAACAATTTCAGCTTCAGAAAGAGAAGCCAACTGGGACAAAATATCCGAAGATTTTGAGAACAAAGAACTAAATGCAAATGACGCAACGATTAATCTTGATAAAGAAAATAAGTTAGCATCACAAGCAAAAATTGACGCTTCAACAACAAAATACAATGAATTTAATTTAAGTATAGAAGCAAATAAACTTGCAGCAATAGCCAAACCAAGTTCGTCCCAATTGTTGAGAGATCGATTGTTTGGAGCCGGAAAAATAGGCGCTGATATGAGCTTTACTTGGGTCAACAAAGATAATATTCTTAATGTTTATGATACTTTTTTTCAATCCTACAAAGACAATAAAAGTGATTTTTCAAGAGAAGATTATGATGAGATTAAATTAATGTACGAAGCACTGGACAGCAGAAAAAACACTGTAGAAAAAGAGGGTTTATCAGCATCAGACAACACTAAAATCGCATCCATTAAATTCAAATTTGCCCCAATGTTCAAAATGAACAGAATAGGAGCTAAAAGTAGAGAAACTGCCGCAGCTAAAGAATAATTTTGGTTATTAGTTCAAGGAAGGAATGGCAGTCAGAAATGGCTGTCATTTTTATGTTTATAAACTATCGAAAGAGAAATTCAAAGGTTTAATTACAATTATGGAGTTGAATAATTTGAACTCAGTGAATTATGCAACTAATTCCCGAAGTTATATAACAATTGCATCCTACTATTTTTAGAAGTTTACAGTATAGAAAATGAATAAAAATTAATGCATAAAAAAAAGAATCAATGTTGTTTAGTCAAGGGAAGAAGTCGCTCACCACAATTTAAATTTTGGTACTAACAAATGACATTGATTTTCTTTATACAATATATAAATTGGATAAAGAATTGAAAATCAAAATTCATCCCTAAAATAAATTCTAAAAATGAAAAGAATATACAGCTACACCGAGAAAATTTTTGAACGTATTGCATCAATAACTACTTCAATTTTAGGGAATTCGATTACCTTTATTTTGGCTTTTTGCTTGGTCATTTTCTGGTGGATTAACAATTTATTTACCACACGTGATCTTCACCAAATTATTGGAGATTTAATTTTTGGAACAACTTTTTTAAGTTTGTTCATTATCCAAAAATCATTCAACAGGTTTTCAGGTTCTTTACATTTAAAAGTTAATGAGTTGGTTTCATCTCACGAACCAGCCAATAACTCTGTCATTAATGCCGAAGAAAAAACAGAACGAGAAATAACGGAACTTTCAAAAGAATATGCAGAACTAGCAGAACAAGTCAAAGCGCTTGAGGATCAAAACTCCTTAAATTAGTTTCATTCAACTCTGTTTAATAGCGTAAATAAATTAGAAAAAAATTCTAAAATTAATATTGATTTTATTGCAAAATCTGTGAATAATACAACTTATCCCGAAAGTTGTGTAACACATTCTTGACCAAAGCAGGTCATCTTTGTAAAGTCTCGAAAATACATTCCCGACAAAAAACACACTATGATGACAGCAAAGAAAACCCTAATAAATGTAGCCAAAATTCAAGACACTTTAGCGAAAATTCAAGTGTTAATTGAGGGCAACAATAGCAATGCTAAATGGCGTCAAGGTTTCTCGATGCATCCAAATGAAGCCTCAAATAAATTGGAACAAGAATTTTATGACAAGGCCAGAGGCTGTTCTGTAAAAGCGCAAGAAGATAATATTTTTGATTATCAGGATTTTTTGAAATAGTATTAAAAATAGTTTTAGTCCTGCAAAAAAACAGAACTTATGAAAACCGAAAAAGAAATCAACGAGAGAATTTTAAAAATTACCATAAAAATTAAAGAAAAATATCCTGAATTATCAGAATTTATTCTGGAAATGCCAGTCACGATTCCTAACGTACTAAACCCAAAAATTAATCTTAAATCATTGAAAGAGTACAATAATTCATTAAAAATCTTGCTAAAGAATTATATCGAAAATCAAAACTTAGCAACAAAATAATTTCAAAAATGAAACATATATAGTTTCACGGAGAAAATTTTTGGAACAACTTTTTTAAGTATGTTCATTATCCAAAAATCATTCAACAGGTTTTCAGGTTCTTTACATTTAAAAGTTAATGAGTTGGTTTCATCTCACGAACCAGCCAATAACTCTGTCATTAATGCCGAAGAAAAAACAGAACGAGAAATAACGAAACTTTCAAAAGAATATGCAGAACTAGCAGAACAAGTCAAAGCGCTTGAGGATCAAAACTCCTTAAATTAGTTTCATTCAACTCCCATTAATAGCGTCAATAAATTAGAAAAAAATCCTGAAAATTAATATTGATTTTATTGCAAAATCTGTGAATAATACAACTTCTAGTTAAAGTTATGTAACACTTTGTCGTTACAATACAACCACCTTTGCACTGTCGTGAAAACACTTTCGCACCTAAATCTAAAAAAATGAACACTACCGAACTAAAAGGAAATTGGGACGAGCAAAAAAGTAAACTAAAACAAAAATTTGCCGCCCTGACTGACAATGATTTGCTTTTTGCAAATGGCAAAAAAGAAGAAATGATGGCTAAACTCGAAATAAAACTAGGAAAAACTAAAGAAGAATTATTCAAAATCATTGGAGAAATATAATTACAAGTCTTAATAAATAGTAGATAATTTTGGACCAGACTTGGCTTTAGGAGTTCCATGTACTTTTTAATTCGTTTAACCCGTTGGGTGTAATTATTAAGAACGTCAGTTCGATTTTTTTTTTTGTAAAGTAGTTCTCGCTACTTTTCAAAATTTAAAATTTTAAAAAACTCGAAGTGACGCGGAACAAAACTTCTCGATACGCTTCGCTACACGAAGTGTCGTGTATGGAGAACCGTTTTTAATGAAATTTCCCTCGTTCTGTCCTCCTAAGTGAAATCGAAGTACGATTTTCTTCCTGAAGCTTCGGGAGAAAATTACTCGTCTCGTAGCTTCGGAAGACGAAAAATTTTCATCAAAAACTAATTTCACCCAACGGGTTCTTTTAATATTTAAAAAGTTACAAAGATTAAAAAAGCAATATAGCGGCGAGTTAGTTCTCGTCGTTTTCATTGAATTGTATTGCAAAAAGCGTGAATGTTGCAACTAATCAAAAAAGTTATATAACAGATTCTAAAACTATTGAATTGACCTTTGTATTGTAATAATGATGTTACAAATAAATATAAATAAAATGAAAAAATCAAAAATTATAATGACAATGATGCTCTTAATAAGTGCCTCGCAATTGACCTTTTCACAGCTAAAGAATGATTTCAAATTCGGGATTAAAGGCGGTGTAAATTTCACGAATATTAATACCAATAATACCAGCGAAAACAAGAGTCTTACTGGTGTAAATTTTGGAATATTCGCAAAATTACCCATCACGAGTTCGTTTGCCATTCAACCCGAAATGTATTTCACTACCAAAGGTTCAGAACTAACCTACCAAAGTGTTTTTGTTGATGGAACTGCACAATTTGATTTGAATTATATTGAAGTTCCTGTTTTGGCAGTTTTCAAAATTACCAATAAATTCAATGTTCAATTAGGTCCTTATGCATCGTATTTAGTGAATTCTAATGTTAAAAATGTTTCTGATATTAATTTCAATTTTGAAGATAATATAGATTCTGGCGATTTCACAAAATTTGATACAGGAGTTGCTGCAGGTGTAGAATTTGAAGGAAAATCTTTTAGTCTTGGTGTACGATACAATTTTGGGTTGATAACAGTTGGGGAAGAAAAAACCTATTTTGGAACTAATTATATATTTCCTGACGGAAAAAATAGTGTCCTTAATGTATACCTCTCTTATTCCATTTTTTAACTTTAAAAAACAACAATTATGAACAATCTACTTTATACCGTCGCAGTAATTTTAGTCATTTTATGGGCTATTGGATTCTTCGCTTATAGTGCTGGATCTATTATTCACATTCTTCTAGTTATAGCAATTGTTGCTGTATTATTAAGAGTGATACAAGGAAAAAAATTATAAATAAATTAATCATTAATAAATAGAAATTATGAATTCAGGTAAAATAATATTAGGAGTTTTGGGCGGAATAGCCGCTGGTGCAATAGCAGGAATCTTGTTAGCGCCAGAAAAAGGATCCAAAACCAGAAAAAAAATTATGGATAAAGGCAAAGGTTATGCGGATGATATGAAAATAAAATTTGAAGATTTATATCAAAATGCAACCAGCAAACATGAAAATGTTTTGCAGGACAGCAAAGAACTGTTCAAAAATAATGAGATGAAATAAACCATTATGGACTAGAATACTATAGATTTATTTTGCAGACCGAAAGGCTGCTTGTGCATAGATTTTGCTACGAATTTCAAGAATTAATTCGTGAAATTCGTAGCAAATTTTTTAGAACCTAAAAGGAAAATACACTAGAGTGCATAGTTTTAACAATTTTGAGACCCATAAAACCTGCTGTTCAAGACACAATCAAAAATAAATTTCAAAATAAAAATACCCCTAAAAAGTGTCTGACTTTTTGGGTGTAGTCTAAAACCCTTTTTTATATCAAAAGCGAACCCTTTGTCTGAAACTGTGAATTTTACAACTAATACAAATAAAGATGTAACACATCACGCATCAGTTATTTTCACCTTTACACTATAAATAATATAACCATTTAAACAAAAAAAAATGAAAACTTTAAAAATAATTACATTGGCTATAATGATGCAATTTGCATCCTATTCAGTAAATGCACAAGTTTCAGTAAATGTAAATCTAGGAACGCAACCCTATTGGGCTCCAGTAGGTTACAGTTCCGCAAACTACTATTACATTCCTGACATTCAGACCTATTACGATGTAAGAACTACACAATTTATATATTTAAACAGAGGAGTTTGGGTTCGATCAAGTAATTTACCAAGACAATATAGAAACTATGATTTAAACAGAGGCTACAAAGTTGTGATAAATAATTACAAAGGATCAAGACCATACTATAACTACAAAAATGATAAGATAAAATATTACAAAGGGTATAAAGGTAGTCCTCAAAAATCCATAGGTCATAGAAAAGAAAACCACAAAGCGTATGGCAACAATAAAAATAATAGTGCTAAACACGAAAAAGGAAATAAAGGGAACGGGAACAATTAATTTTTGATTTTCAAACAAAATAAATTTCTACAATCTCATTCAAAACGGAGCAACCAAATCTGGTTGCTCCGTTTTTGCATGATTAATCCCAACTTAATTTTTATTAAAAAAAACCTAAATAAAATTAGTCTCCTAATTGCTAATATTTCTTATAAAAACAAAAACCACACTGAAATAATTTTCCTATTTTTGTCCAAACAATAACACTTATTTTTATGCTAATAATAGGAATTGCAGGCGGAACAGGTTCAGGCAAAACAACCGTAGTTCATCAAATAATGAATGAACTTCCAGACACCGAAGTTGGTATTATTGCACAAGATTCCTACTATATGGAAACCCATAATTTAAGTTATGAAGAGCGAACAAAAATAAATTTTGATCATCCTCGAGCCATTGATTTCGAACTATTGGTTACACATCTCAAAGAATTAAAAGCCGGAAACACCATCAATCAACCCGTATATTCGTTCGTAACACACAACCGAACAAACGATACAATCGTCACACATCCCAGAAAAGTAATGATCGTCGAAGGAATATTAATACTCACAAACCCCGAATTAAGAGAACTATTCGACATCAAAATATTTGTCCACGCCGATTCTGACGAACGATTAATCCGTCGTTTAAAACGCGATATTTCGGAACGTGGCCGCGATATGGACGAAGTGCTAAACCGCTATCAAACCACCTTAAAACCCATGCATCAGCAATTTATCGAGCCAACAAAAGCCTTTGCCGATATCATCATACCCAACGACAAGTACAACACCGTAGCCATAGACGTAGTTCGCGCAGTAATAAATCAACGAATTCTATAATTTTATTGTAATTTTATGACAAAATAAATGGTACTCAATTCAGTCATTGCGCGGAACGTGGCAATTTGAAGCTATTTCCTGCTGTCCACTCTATCTTGTCATTGCAAGCTTGCGTGGGCAATCTCACAACAACAAGGATGCCGCTTCCATCAGGGCTAGGGCATTTGATTTCAATTCAAAATTCTCTTAAAACAGAAACAATTTTTTATGACAAATTCATATAAAGACAAACCTTGGTTCAAATTTTTAAGCAACAAATACGTTTGGGTTCTACTATTCTTCGCCACTTGGATGATTTTCCTAGACAATTATTCCTATTTTGACCATCGTTTTCTAGACCATCAAATCAATGAACTAAACGATAACAAAAAATACTATCTAGAGGAAATCAACAAAGACAAACAAAGCATCAAACAACTCAAAAATCCAGAACAAATAGAAAAATACGCTCGCGAAAAATATTACATGAAAAAAGATAGCGAAGACATTTACATCATCGAATACGAAGGTGACACCATACAAAAAGTAAACAAACAATAGTAGTTTAGACAATCGAAATGAAAAACCTTTTCCAAGATTTCAATCCCGTTTCTACCAAACTATGGAAACAAAAAATCCAGTTTGAACTCAATGGTGCAGATTATAATCAAACCCTAATCTGGAATTCTCCCGAAGACATAAAAGTAAAACCATTTTACAATTCAGACGATTTTGACACCTGTTTTGAAATAAAAACAAAAGCAACACAGTTTAAAATTTGTCAAAACATCTTTGTACACGATATAGACAAATCAATTACCAGAGCAAACGACAGCATCAATCGTGGTGCCGAGAACATACGTTTTACCATACAAGATGAAAATATAGACCTCCAGAAACTGCTCGAAAATCTACCTTTAGAAAACCAAACCATCTACTTCAATTTGTCGTTTCTCTCCATCGATTTCGTAAAAAAAATTGATGCCATAACCAACAAAAAAAAGACTACAATTTTTTATAATCTGGACCCAATCGGGCAATTAGCTAGGGATGGAAACTGGTATAAGACACAAGAGAAAAACAATTTCGAAACCCTAAATTTACTTTCAAACACAATTATAAACCAGTCATTAATTAGTATTGACTCAGGATTATATCAAAATGCTGGTGCCAATTTCACACAACAAATTGCCTATAGCTTAGCTCATGCAAACGAATATCTAAACAGAGTTAAAACCATAAACCAACCTGTAGTTTTTCAAATTTCGGTAGGTACAAATTACTTTTTCGAAATTGCAAAACTTCGAGCCATGCGATTGCTATTCCATACAATTGCTAGAGAATATAATCCTAATTTTGAATGTCATTTTATAGTTTCGCCTACAAAACGCAACAAAACAATATATGATTACAACGTAAATATGTTGCGCACCACAACCGAGTGTATGAGCGCAATACTTGGCGGTGCAAATGCAATTGCAAATCTCCCATACGATGCTTTGTACCACAAAGACAATGAATTTGGTGATAGAATTGCCCGAAATCAATTACTAATTCTCAAAAACGAAAGCTATTTTGACAAAGTTAATAACCCCGCAGACGGAAGTTATTATATAGAAAGTCTAACGCATCAACTTGCCGAAAAAGCATTACTTTTATTCAAAGACATCGAGGCAAATGGTGGTTTTCTAAAACAACTCAACGAAGGAATCATCAAAAGAAAAATCCAAGAAAGCGCTGATAAAGAACAAGAATTATTCAATACAGGAAAAGAAATTTTGCTAGGAACAAACAAATATCCTAACAAAAACGACAGCATGAAACACGATTTAGAACTGTTTCCTTTTGTAAAAAACAAACCCCGAAAAACACTAATCACTCCAATTATAGAAAAACGATTGGCCGAAAAAACAGAACAAGAAAGACTCGAAAACGAAAAATAAACAAACCCAAACGATTATGAAAAACCTATTTTATTGCTTACTTGCACTTATTTCTTTTACAGCAATAGCACAACAAAAAACAATCCAAATTACTAATATTACCAATGGTAAAATAAAAATATATGAAGAAAATCAACGTGTCAAAATAAGAACATTAGAAGGCAAAAAACTCGTTGGAAACCTAACTTTCACTGACAATGAAACCTTTGTAATTAACAATCAATCCATAAAAATTGATAGTGTTCTAAGCATAAAAAAACAACCCAAACTGTTAGGAACAATACGAACAGTAGTATTAGTTACAGGATTAGCAATCGTAGGTTCGTCTATAATTGTAGCCGCTAGTGGCGGAAATGCAGCGTTTTTGCTTTTTACAGTGGGTTCAGGAGTAACCATTAGTGCTGGATTGATTGAAGCCATCAATAGCAACAACTCAAACAGACAGTGGAAATTTAAAATCGTTGATGCGAGCCTTAAAGCCGAATTGGAGACGCAAAAACAATAAAAAAAACTTACTTTTACATATAAAAACAAACTTATGGAAGCAATCAGACAAACCGTTAAGGTAAAGAACCATAAAATAAACATCACATTGCCAGATACTTTTAATGCTGACGAAGTAGATGTAATCATCATGCCGTCTTCAAGAGAATATACTATTCCGCAATGGCAAATTGATGAAGTAAGAGAGCGAACAATTGAGTATTTTAAAAATCCTAAAATTGCTTTAGATTTTGATGAAGTTATGAAGGAAATTGAAGATGGAATATAAACTTATCATTCTTCCTTTGGCTAAAATTGATCTTGAAGAAATCGCTTCTTGGTACGTAATTGTTAATAAAAATCTAGGAAGTCGTTTTTTAAAATCTGTAAAAAACGAAATAAAAATTTTAAGAGTTAAGCCTCATTTATATCAAATTAGATACGATGGAACGAGAGTTGCTTTAATAGAAACATTTCCTTATTTGATACATTTTGAAATTGATAAAAAGGAAATACTAATTAAAGCCATAATTCATACCTCAAGAAACACAAAAGTTTGGAGGAATAGAAATAATTATTAAACTAAAATTCCTTTAGATTTCTACATCAAATTCAAATGAGAAAAAATCTCCAACATATAAAATTAGAAAAGTCAGAAGATGGAAACTGGGAGTCAGAAGAAAAAAACTTCCTCACCGCCGAAGGCATTGAATTAAAAGAAACCTATTCAAATCAAGACATCGAAAACCTCGAACATCTTGATTTTGGAGCTGGCTTTGCGCCAAATTTACGCGGACCTTATGCCACAATGTATGCTCGCAGACCATGGACTATTCGTCAATATGCAGGATTTTCAACCGCCGAAGAAAGCAACGCATTTTACCGTAGAAATCTTGCCGCTGGACAAAAAGGGCTTTCCATCGCTTTTGATTTACCCACACACAGAGGTTACGATTCCGATCACGAACGTGTAGTTGGCGATGTCGGAAAAGCAGGTGTTGCCATAGATTCTGTCGAAGATATGAAAGTGTTGTTTGACCAAATTCCGCTAAACGAAATGTCGGTTTCGATGACGATGAATGGCGCAGTTTTACCCATAATGGCTTTTTATATCGTTGCTGCCGAAGAGCAAGGCGTGCGATCAGAACAACTATCAGGAACCATTCAAAATGATATTCTAAAAGAATTCATGGTACGCAATACCTACATTTATCCGCCAACGCAATCCATGAAAATAGTAGCCGATATTTTTGAATTTACTAGTAAGAAAATGCCCAAATTCAACACCATTTCAATATCAGGTTACCACATGCAAGAAGCTGGAGCAACTGCTGATATTGAGTTGGCGTACACACTTGCTGATGGTTTAGAATACATTAGAACTGGACTGGCAACAGGCATGAAAATTGATGAGTTTGCTCCTCGACTTTCGTTTTTCTGGGCCATTGGAATGAACCATTTTATGGAAATTGCCAAAATGCGTGCCGCAAGAATGATTTGGGCAAAACTCGTAAAACAATTCAACCCAAAGGACGAAAAATCATTGGCATTACGAACCCATTGTCAAACTTCAGGTTGGAGTTTAACCCAGCAAGATCCTTTTAATAATGTGGCGCGAACTACAATCGAAGCTACTGCAGCCGCATTTGGTGGCACACAATCTTTACACACCAACGCACTCGATGAAGCCATCGCTTTGCCCACCGATTTCTCCGCAAGAATTGCAAGAAATACCCAAATATACTTACAAGAAGAAACCAAAATTACAAAAACCGTTGATCCTTGGGCTGGTAGTTTTTATGTCGAAAGTTTGACTCATGAAATTGCACAAAGCGCCTGGAAACTAATCGAAGAAGTCGAAGAATTGGGCGGAATGACCAAAGCCATCGAAGCAGGAATTCCAAAATTACGTATCGAGGAAGCTGCCGCCAGAAAACAAGCCCGAATTGATAGCAACCAAGACATTATTGTAGGTGTCAACAAATACCGGTTAGAAAAAGAAGATCCGCTGCAAATTCTCGATGTAGATAACCAAATGGTGCGCAAGCAACAACTCGAACAATTAGAACATATAAAAGCAACACGAAATACAGAAAAAGTAGCATTTTCACTCAAAAAATTAACCCTTTGTGCTCAAACCCAAGAAGGTAATTTACTCGAATTAGCCATCGAAGCTGCTCGTAATCGGGCAACTCTAGGCGAGATAAGTACTGCACTAGAAACCGTTTTTGGTAGATACAAAGCACAAATTAAATCCTTTAGCGGTGTGTATAGCAAAGAAATAAAAGACGACAAAAGCTTTGAAAAAGCAAAACAACTAGCCGACGAATTTGCCAAAAAAGAAGGACGTCGCCCTAGAATTATGATTGCTAAAATGGGACAAGACGGTCACGATCGTGGTGCAAAAGTAGTTGCCACAGGTTATGCCGATTTGGGTTTTGATGTTGATATTGGACCACTTTTTCAAACACCAGCCGAAGCCGCGAAACAAGCCATAGAAAACGATGTGCATATTCTGGGAGTTTCATCGCTTGCTGCAGGACACAAAACACTTGTGCCACAAGTAATCGAAGAGCTCAAGAACTTCGGACGACAAGATATAATGGTGATTGTAGGTGGTGTAATTCCGGCACAAGATTACCAATTCCTTTTTGATGCTGGAGCTGTTGCAGTTTTTGGACCTGGAACAAAGATTAGTGAAGCAGCGATTCGTATTTTGGAGGTTTTGATTGGAGATTAGGTTTTATAATCCCGTTAGGGATTAAATATGGTTAGACAAAAAAAATATCCGATATCCAAAATCCCGTTAGGGATTAAATATGGTTAGGGATTAAATATCGTTAGATTAAATATGGTTATACAAAAAATCAAAAACATAATCCAAAATCCCGTTAGGGATTAAATATGGTTAGAGATTAAATATGGTTAGGATTAAATATGGTTAGATTAAATATGGTTAGATTAAATATGGTTAGACAAATAAAAATATTCGATATCCAAAATCCCGTTAGGGATTAAATATGGTTAGGGATTAAATATCGTTAGGGATTAAATATCGTTAGACAAAAAAATATCCGATATCCAAAATCCCGTTAGGGATTAAATATTGTTAGACAAAAAAAAACCGAGATCCAAAATCCCGTTAGGGATTAAATATTGTTAGATGATATAATTATGGCAAACACCTACACAGAAATTCACATTCAATTTGTATTTGCGGTAAAACGTCGTGATGGGTTAATACATTCCTCATTCAAAAACGAATTATACCAATACATAACCGGTATTATTAAAAATCACAACCACAAATTATTAGCCATTAATGGAATGTCGGATCATATCCATATTTTTATTGGTATGCGACCAACGCAATCAATTTCTGACTTACTACAAGACATTAAGGGTAATTCCTCGAAATGGATAAATGAAAAGAAATTTTTAAAAGTAAAGTTCGAATGGCAAGAAGGTTACGGTGCATTTTCTTATTCTAAATCTCAGGTAAATAGTGTAATAAATTACATCAAAAATCAAGAACAGCATCATACTGCTAAATCCTTTAGAGAAGAATATCTAGAATTTTTAAAACTATATGAAGTTGAATACGATGAACGTTATATTTTCAAAGACCCAATATAATATCATCCCTAAAGGGATTCCAACCATAAATTCAAACCTGCTAACTAACCTTATTTAATCCCTAACGGGATTATAAATAGTATTGGCTACTCCTAAATCTCTTCGATCCCAATACTCTTAAAAAAATCAAAAGTGCCATCATAAATATAATTTGGTCTGGTAAAATCTTCGCAATTACCGTTTGGAACATAAATAATCATTCCTTGTCTAGCGCGGGTTAAAAAAACGCTATAGGAATTTATTAAATAAGTAAAACACCGACCGAAAAGTTGGTGTTTTTTTTTATGTTTTTAAAATCTGAAAACTTTGTTGAAAAATAATAATTCATGCTTACAATTGTAGGCTGGTCAATTGTAGGCGTAAAACTAATTTTAAACACATGAATATAAAAGAAAAATTCGGGCAAAAAGTAAAGATTTTAAGAGAAGAAAAAAACCTCTCTATTGAACAATTAGCGAATATTTCAAATGTTGATAGAAACTACATTTCCGATATTGAAAAAGGGAAAAGAAATATTTCCATAGAAATAATCGAAAAGGTTATTACTGGATTAGAAACCGATTTAGCAACATTCTTTAGTGATAAAAGTTTTAAAAAATGAAAATGAAAGAGAAAATATCAATAGATGAATTTGACGGGAAAAAATTTAAGATTCGCTTCATCGAAGAAGAAGACAATAAAAAAGCTGTCTTAACACATTATTTACATAATTATAATAATGGTGTAAAAGAACATTTTGAAGAAGCAGCAACTGAATATTTAAAGCAAATTATTGAATACAAAAATGAAGAAGATAATATAAATATTGTTTCTGATATAGCATTACAACAATTACTTTTTGAAGTCGAAGATGTACCTTTTCCAACACCCAAAAATTATTCTTTTAAATTTATTGATTTATTTGCAGGAATTGGTGGATTTAGATTAGCTCTTCAAAACCTTGGAGGTAAATGTGTTTTCACGAGTGAATGGGATGAAAATGCAAAAAAAACTTACAGAGCTAATTTTGGAGAAGTTCCTTTTGGCGATATAACTAAAGAATATACGAAAAACTACATACCTGAAAATTTTGATGTTTTATGTGCTGGATTTCCATGCCAAGCGTTTTCTATAGCTGGTAAAAGGGGCGGATTCGAAGATACCAGAGGAACTTTGTTTTTTGACGTTGCTGAAATCATCAAAAAAAGAAGACCAAAAGCTATCTTTCTTGAAAATGTAAAAGGCTTAAGAAATCATAACGGAGGTAAAACATTGGCAACAATTTTAAATGTTTTGCGTAATGATTTAGATTACTATGTTCCTGAACCACAAATAGTAAATGCAAAAAATTTTGGTGTACCACAGAACAGGGAACGAATATATATAGTGGGATTCCGGAAAAATTTGGGAATTGATTCATTTACATATCCTGAACCATTTAAAGATAAAGTTTCTTTTAAAAAAATAAAAGAAAAAAAAATTGTTCCAACTAAATATTATCTGTCAACACAATATCTACAAACTTTGATTAATCATAAAGAAAGACATGAAAGTAAAGGTAATGGTTTTGGATACGCAATAATTGGTGATGAAGAAATATCAAATGCAATTGTAGTTGGTGGAATGGGTAGAGAAAGAAACTTAGTTATTGATAAGAGAATAACTGATTTTACACCAACTACTCATATAAAAGGTGAAGTAAACAGGGAAGGCATTAGAAAAATGACTCCACGAGAATGGGCAAGACTTCAAGGATTTCCAGATAATTATATAATCCCAGTTGCCGACGCTTCTGCATATAAACAATTTGGAAATTCCGTTGCTGTTCCTGCAATTCAGGCAACAGCAGAACAAATTTTAAAATTAATAACTAATATCGAATGAATCAACTTAATAAATTAGGGATTACAGTAGGGAAAGATAATAAAGCAGAAATTGTGTTTGACCAATTAATGCCTGATTTTCTTAAAGTAAATTATAAAAAGCCTTCTGACTATATTAGGACATATTGGGATGCTTATAAAAAACATCCTGAAGGTAATAATAATCTTAATGGAAAAATATTTGAATATATATTAGCTACACTATTTGTTCGTGAAGGTTTAATCCCATTATACATAAGTGCAAAAGTAGCTTTTGTCCCAAATGTAATTTACGATTTGATGTTTTATACATCAGAAAGAGGTCCAATTTGCATTTCAGCAAAAACAAGTCTACGAGAAAGGTATAAACAAGCAGATTTAGAAGCAATAGCTTTAAAATACGTTCATAGAAAAGCTTTAAGTTTCTTAGTTACCCTAGAAGAATCAGAAGCCAAGAGTGTAAAAGCTAAAATTAAAAGTGGTGACGTAATTGGGCTAGATAATGTTATTGTTGCTACAAATGAAGAATTTAATGACTTAATTATTGAATTGAAATTATTTAATTTTTCAGAACCACCAACTGTTAAAGTAATTGAGAGTAATCAAATTGTTACTAAAGAAAAAGTTTTAAATTTAAAATAGGTTCAGCGTAAAAATTATTCATCTATTCTTACTCCTATTTATACAACTCCTCAAAACAATTATAGTAAAAACCCTTTATTCATTGCAAATGACAGTGAGGTGACACCCAAATGTCGTTACAAAGTGCGCAACCCAAGGCTAACTTTGTCCCTATAAAAAACACACCTTATGGAAACACAATCAATTGCAAAAAATTTAGTTTACCAACGAAAACTAAAAGGGTTTTCTCAAGAAGAATTGTCCGAGAAAACGCAAGTAACCGTTCGCACCATTCAGCGAATAGAAAAAGGAGATGTAAATCCGCACCTGCAAACCATTAAATTATTAGCCACAGCGCTCGAAATTGAGCTGGATGATTTAATGATTTTAGAAAACCCAAAGCAGGAAAACATTCAAACCAAATGGTTATTACTCCTTCATGGCACACCAATTTTAGGATTGATTTTACCTTTGTGCAACATATTATTTCCCCTTTTTTTATGGATTCACAAGCGCGAAGACAATGTTCTTTATGACACTCACGGCAGGAAAGTTATCAATTTTCAAATCAGCATTACACTTTTATACCTACTGTCGTTTGTTGCACTAGTAACTATCGAAGGCTGGGGATTTTTGTTTTTCATCGCCGTAATTCCGTTTAGTATCATTGTCACTTTTATTAATATCTTTAAAGCAATTAATACCCAAAAATGTTATTATCCGTTATCCATTCCGTTTATAAAAACGAATGCAATAGCAAAAATGATTGTGGTTCTTGTTGGAAGTGTAACAATGCTCACACCATCAAAAACTGATGCTCAAACCATAAAACGGCTTGACGGAAGTAGCATATCAACGGATTCATTGACTAACAAAATCAATCAACTTGTTAATGATGCGAAAATTCAAGGAATTGCAGTTACAGTTTTTAATAATAACAAAGTGGTTTACGAAAAATCTTTTGGTTACAAAGATTATGAGAAGAAACTTCCTTTTAACGAAACCACCAATATATACGGCGCTTCCTTTAGCAAAGCCGTTTTTGGCGTTTTGGTCATGAAACTTGTAGAACAAGGAATTATAGATTTAGACACACCATTAGAATCGTATTTGCCAAAAAAAATCCACGAATACAAACCTCTTACACGCTGGCACGATGATTATTCGGCATTAAAAAAGGATAGTTTGTATCCTCAAATTACTGCTCGAATGTGTTTATCGCACACTACAGGTTTCCCAAATTACAGATGGTTTGAAAGCGACCAACAACTGCGGGTTCTAACCAAACCAGGAACAAGATTTAGTTATTCAGGCGAAGGATTAATTTATTTACAAGTTATTTTAGAAAAAATTACAGGCAAAAATTTAGAAGAATTGGCTCAAGAATTCGTTTTTAAACCCTTACAAATGAATCGCTCCAGTTACAAATGGCAACAAAAATTTGCTCTGGATTTTGCTTATGGACACAACACTATTGGCGAAAAATATGAAAAAGATATCGACAATGAACCCCGAGGTGCAGGCACTTTAGAAACTACAGCATTGGATTTTGGTCAGTTTTTAAAAGCCGTTTTAGATCATAAAATCCTATCTAAAAAATCATGGAATGAATTGTTCAAAAACCAAATTAATATAAAATCAAAACGACAAGTAGGCGCTTTATCCCTTGAAGATGGAACTCAAAACGACGGCATACAACTCGGGTATGGTTTAGGCTGGGGAATATTACAAACTCCTTATGGTTTTGGTACTTTCAAAGAAGGTCACGGCGATGGTTTTCAGCATTATTTTATTTTATTTCCAAAAGCAAAAACAGGAATTATGATTATGACCAATAGTGATAACGGCGAAGGTGTTTTTAAGGAATTATTAGAAGTCGCCATCAAAGACATTTATACTCCTTATGAATGGCAAAATTATTTCCCATACAATAGAAAATAAAAAAAACATTAAAAATATCACTGATATTCAACATTTTATATTAAATTTAATCTCCCAAATCAAAGATCAAAACCATCATAAGTAATTTTAAACCAAATATAATTATGAAAAAAAAGATTTTAATGAGAGGACTATTACTGCTTATTGTAACTTTAACAATTGCATGTAATAAAAAAGTAGAAGAAGTCGTAGTTGCGCCAGCAGTAGACAACGATCAAATTAAGACCGAAATACAAGCTATGGAAGATGCTTTTGCAGTCGCTTACAATGCTGGAAATGTGGATGCTCTAACCTATTATGCGGATGATGCTACCAGTTTTCCAAACGAAAAAATGCCATTAGTTGGCAAAGCTGCTATTCTAGCATCGGTTAAAGAAGACATTGCAAATACACCAAAAGGAGCAAAAGTTACTTATGTTGCAAATGAAATTTACCCATCGAATGATGGCAATCAAGTAGTTGAAATTGGAAGTTATGTACTTGTAGATTCAAGTGCTACAAAATTACGCAGCGGAAACTACATTAGTATTTTTGAAAAAAGAGACGGAAAATACATTTGTATTAGAGATATGGCTTCTATTGATGCTCCTGCTCCAAAAAAATAACTATATAAACTAAATTACCCAAGCACTTCTGAAAAGAGGTGCTTTTTTTTGGTTTAGCATTAAAATATTTTCTATATCGGTTTTAAACAGTACTTTTATTTTTTATAAAAACGATGTCAAAACTTCCTCACATAACCACAAGTATATTTTCGGTAATGTCTAAAATGGCTT
Organism: Flavobacterium sp.; assembly: GCF_031409475.1. Taxonomy (GTDB): domain Bacteria; phylum Bacteroidota; class Bacteroidia; order Flavobacteriales; family Flavobacteriaceae; genus Flavobacterium. The sequence goes on from NZ_JANNXH010000029.1 coordinate 91,500, forward strand.
CCGATTACAATGCTATAAATCTTGCGCAAGGTTTTCCAAATTTTCCTGTTGACGAAAAGTTGACCAATATTGTTGCTCGATTAGCCAAAGAAGATGTGCATCAATACACACCAATGTCTGGTTATTCAACGCTTTTGTCGAAAATAGCTACACTTATCCAAAAGTCCTATAATAGAATCGTACAACCAGAAAATGAACTACTTGTTACTGCTGGCGCAACTCAAGGAATTTTTGCTACAATTCTAGCTTTGGTAAAAACAAATGATGAAGTCCTAATTCTCGATCCAAGTTATGATTGTTACGAATCACCCGTTTTGTTATGCAATGCAAAACCAGTGAGAATAGCCCTTAATGATGATTATACCCCAAATTGGGAACGAATAGAAAAAGCATTCACGTCCAAGACAAAAATGATTATCATCAATAATCCGCACAACCCAACAGGGAAAATTTTAAACAAAACTGATTTTGAAGTTCTAGAAAAGCTGTTACAAAAATACCAAGATGTAATTTTATTATCCGATGAAGTTTACGAATACATCACTTTTGAAGAGCAACATATTTCGACACATTCTCGCAAAAAATTACTGAATCGTACGGTTATGGTTTCTTCCTTTGGGAAATCATTTCATATTACAGGTTGGAAAGTGGGTTATCTTGTAGCACCCGAATTCTTGATGAGAGAAATCAAAAAAGTGCATCAGTTTATGGTTTTTAGTGTCAATAGTATTTCACAAATAGCTATAAGCGAGTATCTTGATTTAGTTTTGGTTGATGAATTAGGAAGTTTTTATCAGCAAAAACGGGATTATTTTCGAAAATTACTCGCCAACAGCCGATTTGAATTGATGTCTTGCGAAGGAACGTATTTTCAAGTGGTTTCCTACGCAGCAATCTCGGATGAAAATGATGTTGATTTCTGCAAGCGGTTAATTACAGAATTTGGAGTTGCTGCCATTCCTATTTCTACTTTTTATGCTGATGGAAAAGACTTAAAACTCATTCGGTTTTGTTTTGCGAAAGACAATGGAACACTGGAAGAAGCTGCAAAAAGGTTGTGTGGTATTTGATTTGTCATTACGAGGCACGAAGCAATCCCATATATTACTCTCAATAAGAGATTGCTTCGTGCCTCGCAATGACAAAATCATAAAAAAGAAACATAATAAAATTATAAGTTTACTATGCATGCATACTACTAATTTTTCCTATATTTACAATTCTAAAAAAATAAACTATGGATTTTTCAGCAAAAATGTTAAGAGATAATGCTCTTGAAAATAAAGTAATTGTAGTAACCGGTGGCGGAAGCGGTTTGGGCAAAGCAATGACCAAATATTTTATGGAATTGGGTGCAAAAGTAGCTATCACTTCGCGTGATTTAGAAAAACTAAAAAATACCGCAAAGGAACTAGAATCCGAAACTGGCGGAACATGTCTTGCCGTACAATGCGATGTACGTCATTACGACCAAGTCGAAAATATGTTGCAAGAAGTGTTGAAAGCCTTCGGAAAAGTAGATGTTTTATTGAATAATGCTGCAGGAAATTTTATCTCACCTACCGAAAGATTATCAGCTAATGCTTTTGATACTGTAATTGATATAGTCTTAAAAGGTTCTAAAAACTGTACACTCGCTTTCGGGAAACATTGGATAGATACCAAACAAACCAGCGCAACAGTTTTGAATATTACAACTACTTATGCCTTCACAGGTTCGGCTTATGTGGTGCCAAGTGCTACTGCAAAAGCTGGTGTACTGGCCATGACCAGAAGTCTTGCTGTGGAATGGGCAAAATACGGAATCCGTACAAATGCTATTGCTCCTGGACCGTTTCCTACAAAAGGTGCTTGGGACAGATTATTGCCCGGAAACTTAGCCGATAAATTTGACATGGCCAAGAAAGTACCTCTGGGAAGAGTGGGTAATCATCAAGAGTTAGCCAATCTCGCTGCTTATTTAGTTTCGGATTTTTCGGGTTATATCAACGGAGAAGTTATTGTTATTGATGGTGGCGAATGGTTGAAAGGTGCGGGAGAATTTAATATGCTCGAAGCCATTCCGGAGGAACTTTGGGATCAACTAGAAATGATGATTAAAGCGAAGAAAAGTAGCTAGCGCTGAAAGATTACTACCTGCAAGTTAAAGGTTTATAAATTAAAGGAGAACTTATTGGGTTCTCTTTTTTTTAGCCCCGATAAAAGTGGAAATCCTTTTTTAAGGCTTCCAGTCCGCCACGGCGGACTGGAAGCCTTAAAAAAGATTGCAACGGATAGCGGGATAAAGCTCCTAAAAATTATAAAAACTACCTCCTACTCTACCCATAATCAAAGGGTAACAAATGTTAACAAAATAGATTTTCAGATACCATAAATAATCGTATTTTTACCGTTCAAAATTCATAAAAATAAATGGGCAAAATCATTGCGATTGCTAATCAAAAAGGTGGTGTTGGAAAGACTACAACTTCAGTAAATCTCGCTGCATCTCTTGGTGTTTTAGAAAAAAAAGTGTTACTTATAGATGCTGATCCACAGGCAAATGCCAGTTCTGGATTGGGTGTTGATGTAAATACGGTAGAAATTGGTACGTATCAAATTATTGAGCATAGCAATACTCCAATAGAAGCCATAGTTCCTTGTTCTGCTCCAAATGTGGATTTAATTCCTTCGCATATTGATCTTGTTGCCATTGAAATCGAACTGGTTGACAAACCCGATCGGGAATACATGCTCAAAAAAGCGCTAGAAAGTGTCAAAGACGATTATGATTATATTATTATAGATTGCGCACCATCACTGGGTTTATTGACATTAAATGCTTTGACAGCGGCAGATTCTGTGATTATTCCTATTCAATGTGAGTATTTTGCACTCGAAGGTTTGGGTAAATTATTGAATACGATAAAAAGTATTCAAAAAATTCACAATCCCGATTTAGACATCGAAGGTCTATTATTGACCATGTTTGACTCGAGATTACGTTTATCAAATCAAGTGGTTGAAGAGGTTCAAAAACATTTTAACGATATGGTTTTTGAAACTATTATTCAAAGAAATGTCAAATTAAGCGAAGCACCAAGTTTTGGCGAAAGCATCATAAACTATGACGCTACAAGTAAAGGTGCGAATAATTATTTACAATTGGCGCACGAAGTTATAAAGAAAAACAGCAAATAGGATTATGGCAAAAGCGGTAAAAAAGCAAGTCCTAGGAAGAGGATTATCGGCATTATTAAAAGATCCAGAGAACGACATAAAATCAGTAAGCGATAAAAATGCCGACAAAGTTGTAGGAAATATTATTGAGCTCGAAATAAATGCTATCGAAATAAATCCGTTTCAGCCTAGAAGCAATTTCAATGAAGATTCCTTGCGAGAATTAGCGTCTTCTATCAAAGAATTAGGTGTGATACAACCCATTACAGTTCGAAAATTAGAATTTAATAAGTACCAATTAATTTCAGGAGAACGTAGACTTCGCGCTGCAACACTTGTAGGATTGCAAACTATTCCTGCTTATATTAGGATTGCAAACGATAATGAATCCTTGATTATGGCACTTGTTGAAAATATTCAACGTCATGATTTAGATCCAATAGAAATTGCTCTTTCGTATCAACGATTGATTGACGAAATACAACTCACACAGGAGCAAATGAGCGAACGTGTTGGCAAAAAACGTTCTACAATTGCAAATTATTTACGTCTTTTAAAATTAGATCCTATTATTCAAACCGGAATTCGTGATGGATTTATCAGCATGGGTCACGGTCGAGCCATAATCAATATTGAAGACCAAGACATTCAAACTGCCATTTATCAAAAAATTGTGAGTCAGAATCTTTCGGTTCGTGATACCGAAGCATTGGTGAAAAATTATCAAGAAAGCCTGAAACCAAAAAGCACAAGTAAATCAAAATCTGCCTCGTTTGCCATAAACGAAACCGAAAAGAAAACTTTCGCAAACTATTTTGGCGCCAAAGTCGATGTAAAAGTAGCTGGAAACGGAAAAGGAAAAATCACCATCCCATTTCAATCCGAAGAAGATTTCAACCGAATTATAAAACTAATAAAAGGATAGTGCGCAAAATCGTTTTCATATTCATTCTTTTTATTACGTTAGGAAACACTACTGTTTTTTCTCAAACGAAAACCGAAACCGCTTTGGTTGTAAAAGACACTTTGAAATCAATTGATATTGATCCATTAACACCTGCAAAAGCGGCGTTTTATTCGGCAATCTTACCAGGTTTAGGACAAGCTTATAATAAGAAATACTGGAAAATCCCATTGGTTTATGGTGCGATTGGAACAAGTCTTTACTTTTATGCTGACAGCAACAAAAAGTACAATCAATATCGTGATGCCTACAAACGCAGATTAGAAGGTTATTCTGATGATAAATTTTCCTATTTAGATGACAGTAGATTAATTGCCGGACAAAAATTTTACCAACGCAACAGAGATTTATCAGTTTTAGTAGCCCTAGCTTTTTATGTATTGAATATTGTTGATGCTAATGTTGATGCGGCTTTGATACAGTTTAATGTAAACGAAAATTTATCAGTAAGACCCACCGTTTACCCAAATGATGTAACATTTAAGACTAATGTTGGACTAACTTTAAATTATAACTTTTAGAATAAATACAATGAAAATTGCACTTTTAGGATACGGAAAAATGGGGCAAACAATCGAAAGAATTGCGCTGGAAAGAGGTCATGAAATCGTTTTGAAAAAAGAGGAGTTCAACACTTACGAAGGACTTTCTGGAGCTGATGTTGCTATCGATTTTAGTATTCCAACAGTTGCAGTAGCCAATATTTCGAGTTGTTTCCATAACCATGTTCCTGTGATTTCAGGGACAACAGGTTGGTTAGAACATTATAACGAAATGGTTGCACTTTGCCTAGAGAAAAAAGGAGCTTTTATATCGAGTTCTAATTTTAGTTTAGGCGTAAATCTTTTCTTTGAACTCAATGAATATTTGGCAAAAATGATGTCAAAATTTGATTCCTATAAAGTGAATATGGAAGAAATTCATCACACTCAAAAATTAGATGCACCAAGTGGAACTGCAATTTCACTAGCAAAAAGTGTTATCGAAAACAGTGAATACACCAGCTGGACATTAGAAAATCCATCTGAAAAGGAAATTCATATAGAAGCAATCAGAACCGAGAATGTTCCCGGAACACACACTGTTACTTACAATTCTGCAGTAGATACAATTGAGATAAAACATACCGCACACAATCGTGATGGTTTTGCACTTGGAGCTGTAATTGCCGCCGAATGGATTGTTGGAAAACAAGGCGTTTTTACAATGAAAGATGTATTGAATTTAGAGTAAAGAAAATAGAATAAAGAGTATAGATTTGATGAGACATAATTATAAGAATTTGAAAATTTGGCAATTAGGTATTGAAATCGCAAATGATATTTCGGACGTATTGCTTGATTTTCCAAAACAGGAGAGATATGATTTAAGTTCTCAAATTAGTCGTTGTTCGGTTTCCATGCCAAGTAATATTGCTGAAGGTTCTTCTAGAACTGATAAATCTTTTAGTAATTTTATTGATTATTCTTTAGGTTCTTCTTTTGAATTAACAACACAATTGCTGGTAGCAAAACATAGAAAATATATAAACGAAATTACATTTGAAAAAATAGAAAATAAAATTGAGGAATTCCAAAGAATGACAATGTCATTTCAAAATGGATTGAGTTAAATCTATTTTCTTTATTCTATTTTCTTTAATCTTAAACTAAAAATTATGACACTATATCAATGGTTTGTTTTTTTCTTACTAGTACAAATAATTCATTTTCTTGGAACTTGGAAAATGTATCAAGTAGCGGGCAGAAAATCTTGGGAAGCTGCAATTCCTGTATACAACGCAATTGTATTAATGAAAATTATTGGTCGGCCAACGTGGTGGACGCTATTGCTTTTTATTCCAATTATCAACTTAATTATGTTTCCCGTAATTTGGATAGAAACCTTGAGAAGCTTTGGAAAACGAACTGCTTTAGATACTTTTTTAGGATTAATCACCTTTGGTTTATACATTTATTATGTAAATTACACTCCTGATTTAAAACATAGAACTGATAGAAGTTCAACTCCGTTAAGCAAAACCGCAGATACGGTTAGTTCGTTACTTTTTGCCATAATAGTTGCTACATTAGTTCATACTTACTTCATACAACCGTTTACAATTCCAACTTCATCGCTAGAGAAATCATTATTAGTAGGCGATTTTTTGTTTGTGAGCAAAATGAATTATGGTGCTAGAACTCCAATGACTACTGTGGGATTACCAATGGTTCACGACTCAATTCCATTGACAAAAAGAAGATCCTATGCTACTTGGCCCCAATTGCCTTATTTCAGATTACCCGCTTTTGAATCAATAAAACGCAATGATATTGTAGTTTTTAACTGGCCAGTGGATACTGTTTATCAATTTTTTGACAAATCAGGCAGACGATTTGATAAACCGATAGATAAAAAATCAAATTATGTAAAACGTTGCGTGGGTATTCCAGGAGATAGTTTACAAATAAAAGATGGAATCGTTTTTAATAACGGAGTAGAATTGATTTTACCCGAAAGAGCAAAGCCTCAATATTCTTACAAAGTAGCATTAGACGGAAAAACATCAATTGATTTTGAGTACCTTTTTAAAGACATGAATATTACAGATGGTGCAGGTTTTATAAGTGAAGCGAGAGATACTTTATTCATGAGTGCACTTACAGCTGCTGGTGCAGACCGATTGAAAAATGTTCCTGGAATCACCGCAGTAATTCGAGAAATTTCTAAAAATGTAGAATCAGGTATTTTTCCGCACATCAACAAATGGAATAAAGATAACTTTGGTCCAATTTATATTCCTCAAGCAGGGAAAACAGTATCCTTATCAACACAATCATTGCCTTTTTACAGAGCTATAATAACTGATTACGAAAAAAATGAATTGAAAATTATAGGAAACGAAATTAGAATTAACGGCAAAATTGCAACAACTTACACCTTCAAACAAAATTATTTTTGGATGATGGGAGACAACCGCCACAACTCCGAAGACAGCCGTTATTGGGGTTTTGTTCCAGAAAATCACATTGTAGGCAAGCCTGTATTTATATGGATGAGTTGGGATACAAATGGTAAAGGTTTTGGAAAAATTCGTTGGGAACGCATGTTTACTACTGTTGGTGGCGACGGTCAACCTCAATCGTATTTTAAATTATTCTTGCTCGCCTTAGTAGCTTATTTTGTTGGTGAATATTTTTGGAAAAAAAGAAAAGAGAAAAAAGTTTAAATGTTTAAATGTTTAAGGTTTAATGTTGTTTAACCGCAAAGGGATTAAACTTTTAAACCATTTTAAACAAAGTTAAACCATATTAAACCTTATTAAACAAATGAAAATGAACAACATTATCATCCATCCCACCTATTTTCCATCGATAAGTCATTGTGTTGCAATGGTTCAATCGGATAAAATTGTGTTCGAAATGGAGGATAATTTCCAGAAACAAACCAATCGCAACCGGACTTATATTTATAGTCCAAACGGGATTCAGTTGTTGAATATTCCTGTAAAACATTCGAATCAGCTGCATCAAAAAACTAGAGACGTTCAAATAGAAAATGATTTTGATTGGCAAAAACAACATCTAAAATCATTGGAAGCTGCTTATAGAAGTTCTCCTTTTTTTGAATATTTTGAAGATGATATTCGTCCAATTTTTGAAAAAAAACATACTTATTTGATGGATTTAAATTTTGAGAATTTCGAAATTATTTCTAAATGTTTGCGATTTAAGTTTGAATATACTACAACAACCGAGTATTTTCGTGAAGTAGATAAAGATGTTTTTTTAGATTTCAGATTTTTGGCAAACGGAAAAAAAGATGCTTCTCAATTTGAATCTTACCCTCAAGTATTCAACGATAAACATGGTTTCTTGAATAATTTAAGTGTACTAGATTTAATTTTTAACGAAGGCAAATTTGCTTTGGATTATTTAAAAAATCAGAAACTTACACCATTCAATTTTTAAAAAAAACCGAATAAAATTGTGTGTATTTGTCATTCTGACGCAGGAAGAATCTCAACAAATGAAAGCAACAAGATAAGATTCTTCCTGCGTCAGACCCGAGAGCAAAGCTCGAACCGGCGAAGCAATGACAAATAACCGGTTAGCTTTTGTTAGTAAATTTAATACTAAAATGGCATAAACGTTTTATTCTAATGACAATTTTGCCATAATTGGATAATGATCTGAGTTTTCAAAATCCGAGAAACTTTCGAATTTTTTGATTGACATTTTAGGATCAGCAAAAATATAATCAATCCTTGCAGGATAATATCTAAACTTATACGTTGCGCCAAAACCAACTCCAGCTTCTTCAAAACTGTCGTTTAAATTTCCTTTGACATTTCTATATACATACGAAAACGCACTGTTGTTCATGTCACCACAAAGAATAATTGGATAATAACAGTCTTTTTTATGCTCTTTGATTATCTCTGCTTGTTGTTGCTGTTGTTTAAAAGCTTTACTTATTCTAATGAAAAGCAATTGCGATTTATTTTGATTAATCACATCAATGTTTTCGTTAATTTCATTAACATCTGGCGAGATTTTTATAGATTGCAAATGCATATTGTAAACCCTAATAATGTCCTTTCCTTTTTTGATATCAGCAAAAATTACATTGTTGCTTGAGTTTGGGAACGTAATATTTCCTTGATTTATAATAGGAAATTTAGAAAATATTGCTTGTCCCGTTTTAATTTGATTTCCATCCATAAAAATATATTTATGCGGATATATTTTTAAATCGATGTGAGCTGAATTTGAATACTCCTGAATACACAATAAATCAGGGTTATTGTTATTGATAAATTCTAAAATGTTTTCAGGAACATTATCTCTTTCAATCCATTCAAAAACATTAAATAAGCGCACATTATAACTCATTACCGTAAAATCTTTCTCATCATCTAAAAAATCATTAACTGAAAATTTATAAAATTTATTGATGAAAGTGATTCCCATTAAAAGGACTAAAACAGGTAATATCAAGCGCTTTTTAAATTGAATCGCCCAGTAGATTAAGAAAAAAAAGTTTAAAATAAAAAAAACAGGCATAAATAAAGTAAGTACTGACAAGAGTGGGAAAAATTCTGGAGCAAGAAAAGGCAAAAGATATGCAATCAATGTCAATACAGTGAGTACGATATTCAAAATAAACATTCCTTTATTAAACCAAGAGAGGTTTTTCATTTTTATTAGTTTCAAGTTTCAAGTTTCAAGTTGCTCAACTTTAAACCTGTAACAAAATTATTTTCCTGCTTTAAACAAAAATTCTTTTTCTTCTTTTGTCAAACAATCGTAACCCGATTTACTTATTTTATCTAAAATTTCATCTATTTGTTGCTGAGTTTTGTCCTTATTTATAGTTTTAGAAGTGTTTTTTATAGGTGCACTTTTGTAATTTTTGTGCACTTTTTTAAATGGTGTAGCTTTAGATTTCGAAAACAAATTAACAAAAAAATCGATTACGCTAGTAACAATTTTACTTAAATCGGTTCCGTTTTCTAATAATTTAATAAATATAAAACCAAAAAAAGCTCCAGCTAAATGAGCAATATGTCCACCGGTATTGTCTATACGAATTTGCATTAAGTCAATAAGAAGAATTACAGCAGTTATATGCCACAATTTTACATTTCCAATAAGAAGTAATCGCACATTCATTAAAGGTCTATAGGTTGTAGTTGCTACTAATATTGCCATTATAGCTGCCGATGCACCAACTAATGATGCGATTAAATCCATAAAAAAATATCCCGTAACAAATGCAATTCCCGCAAAAATTGCACTTAAGACATACAAACCTAGCAACTGTTTTTGATTAAAAAAAGTAAGGAAAAAAGTACTCGAAAAATTTAAAACTATCATATTAAAAAAGACATGTCCAAACCCATCATGAAAAAAAGAATACGTCAGCAAAGTCCAAGGTTTTGTCATAAAAACAGTTGGTTCAGAGGCTAAAGCGATCCAATTTGGAAAATTAAAAGACCCTAAACTGAATTGATAAAAAAATACTAACGAGACTAGAAAACAAGCAACATTCCAGTAGATTAGCCTTTGAGCCATTCCACCTAATTTATACTGTGATTTCAAGTCGTCAATAATACTTGCCATTTTATATTTTTGATTTTAGTCCCGACGCTACGGGACTGAATACTGAACACTAATTTTTAATTCCAACGGTTCTTATTAAACTGGCTTTTCTTCCAAAACCACATCATTAAAAAACCCGTTATTGCTCCGCCAACGTGAGCAAAATGAGCAATTCCTGAGCTGACTCCTAAAAAAGAATTTCCAAATATCCCAAAAAATCCATCATATAAAATCAACCAAATCGGAACAAAATATTTGGCTTTTATAGGAACAGGAATAAACATCAAAGCCAGTTCCGCATTGGGAAACATAAAAGCAAAAGCAACCAATAATCCATACACAGCTCCAGACGCTCCAACAGCAGTTCCAAAATATGCACTTGTGAAATTATCAAAATCGGATACTGACATTAATTCCTTCCAACTTGTGCCTATTTTCCCTTGGTCTAATAATTGCACAATATCAAATTTAACAAATCCATTTGCTGTAAGTATGTTAACACCTTCCTGAAAAAAATAATAATTTACTCCAGAATGCAATAAAAATGCACCAAGTCCACATGAAATATAGAAAAACAAGAATTTTTTTCCTCCCCAAAAATGTTCCAATGTTGAACCAAAAGAATACAATGCAAACATATTAAAAGCAATATGCATAAAACTTCCATGCATAAACATATGTGATAAAGGTTGCCAAGAGTAAAAATTACTGTTTTCAAAAAAATAAAGAGCAAGAAATCTATAAGCTGGGTTAGTAGAATTGAAATCTCCTAATGCCATAGTTCCAATAAAAAAAAGAATATTAATAATCAATAGTTGTTTTACAACTGGTGTCATGTTCATCATAATGCAAATTTTTTGTCTATATCTTCTACACGCATCGTGATGAAAGTAGGTTTTTGAAAAGGAGAAACACTAGGATCTTTGCAAGCAAAAAGTCCGTTTACTATGTTTTCCTGCTCTTTCTCTGTTAAATAAGTGCCCGTTTTTATTGCCAAACTTTTTGCCATAGATTTCGCAATCGTATCATTTTGACTGAAACTACTTTCTGGAATTCCGTCTTGCAAATCGCTCAAAAGTTGTTCCAAAACCACGGAAGCCTCACTTTCTGTCACATTGACGGGCAATCCTGATATGACAACACTGTCCTCATTGGTTTCCTCAAAAACAAAACCTGTATTGGATAAGGAAGGTTTCAATTCGGTTATCAACTGCATTTCTCCATTAGTAAAATACAAATGCAACGGAAATATCAATTGCTGACTCGACGCTAAATTAACTGTAATATTGGTCAAAAATTGTTCGTACAAAATGCGTTGGTGTGCGCGTTGCTGATCCACAATTATCATTCCTGACTTTATAGGATTTACAATGTATTTTTTATGGATTTGATGCGTTTTATGAATGGCTTGTTCAATTTCATCGTTGTTGAATAATGAAGAAGTAACTTCCATATTCTCGAAAGAAATTGTTTCAACATCGTCATTATCGGGTTTTAGTCCAACATATAAACTTTCCCAGTGCGCAGTTGCTTCTGGTTTATTATAATTTGAAAAATGCCTGTTGGGTTTACCTTCCTCAGAAAACGGATTAAAACTTCCGTCAACTTGTATTGTGGGAGTTGCGCCAACTAAATTTTTATAATGATACGGTGTGTCCAAATTTGAATCGCGCTCAAAATCTAATATTGGAGCTACATTGAACTGTCCCAAACTGTGCTTAATTGAGGATCTCAAAATAGCATACAACGTACTCTCATCGTCAAACTTAATTTCTGTTTTTGTAGGATGAATATTAATATCAATTGTATTTGGTGGTACATTTAAATATAAAAAATAACTGGGTTGCGCACCCTCTTTAAGCAAACCATCATAAGCAGCCATGACGGCGTGATGCAAATAACCATTTTTAATAAAACGATCATTGACAAAGAAAAACTGTTCACCCCGATTTTTTTTAGCAAATTCAGGCTTACATACAAATCCTTGAATGTTTAAGATTTCTGTTTCCTCAGAAACAGGAACTAATTTTTCATTGGTTTTACCTGAAAAAATATTGACTATCCGTTGTTTGAACGTTGAAGGTTGCAAATTAAACATTTCGCTTCCATTGTGATAAAACGTAAAATGAATTTTTGGGTGTGCCAATGCTACTCGTTGAAACTCATCAATAATATGGCGGTATTCGACCGTATCACTCTTTAAAAAATTACGTCTTGCTGGAATATTAAAAAATAAATTTTTGACTGAAAATGAAGTCCCTTTTGGTATGACTGCTACGTCTTGAGAAACAAACTTACTGCCTTCGATTACAATATGCGTTCCTAATTCTTCTTGATCTTGCCTGGTTTTCATTTCTACGTGAGCAATTGCAGCTATGGAAGCAAGAGCTTCTCCACGAAAACCTTTGGTATGCAAAGAAAATAAATCTTCGGCTTGACGAATTTTTGAAGTAGCATGACGTTCAAAACACAAACGAGCATCGGTAACGCTCATTCCTGATCCATTGTCTATGACTTGAACTAATGATTTTCCGGCATCTTTTATAATTAATTTTATATCAGTTGCTCCAGCATCAACTGCATTTTCGAGTAATTCCTTCACTACAGATGCTGGTCGCTGAACGACTTCTCCAGCAGCAATTTGATTGGCAACGTGATCAGGAAGTAATTGAATGATACTTGGCATTTTTATAGTGTTCAGTGTTCAGTCCCGAAGCTTCGGGATTAGTGTTCAGTTAAAAAGTGATGTGAGCAAATTTAATGAATTTATAATCGTATTTATAACTAAATTAATCATAAAAAACAAAAAACCTATACCATTAATAGAATAGTATAGGCTTTAGATTTATATAATTTGTTTTATTCTTCTAACATTTTCAAACCTTCGATTTGAATTTGTCCGGATGATAATAATTGTTGGTTTTTCATTTGGTGACTAAACGAAGCTTGCTGTCTTAAATAAGCCATTTTAATAGCTGCAACAGCGGCTTCTGTCCCTTTATTTCCATGTATTCCACCACTTCTATCTATGGATTGTTGCATGGTATTATCGGTTAAAACACAAAAAATAACAGGAATATCGGTTTGTACATTCAAATCTTTTATGCCTTGTGAAACGGCTTCGCATACAAAATCAAAATGCTTGGTTTGCCCTTGAATTACACAACCTATTGCGATCACTGCATCAACATTTTGAGTTTGCAACATTTTTTTTGCTCCATAAATAAGTTCAAAACTTCCTGGTACATTCCACCTAATGATATGTTCCGTTGGGACTTCATTTTCAATTAGTCCAGTTATTGCACCATTAAATAATCCTTCGGTGATCGTATCGTTCCATTCTGAAACAACAATCCCAAACCGAAAATTTTTCGCGTTTGGGATTGAATTTTTATCGTATTCAGATAAGTTTTTATTTATAGTTGCCATCTTATTGAGGTTAGAAGTTGGAAGCTGGAAGCTGTAAGTTGGAAGAATTTACATTACCTCTAACCTTTAACTTCTGACTTCTAACTTTTTTATTGAGCTAATCCTATCAATACATCTATAGAAGCTGCTTCTGGCGAAGCATCGAAATTGTCTTTTATATCTGTAAAATATTTCAAAGCGTCTTCTTTTTGTCCTAGTTCTAAAGCAGTTTTTCCCGCTTTCAACAAGAAACGAGGTGTTGTAAAATCATTTTTATTGGCTTCGAAAGCTTTTATATAATTTTCTAATGCTTCTTTTGGTTGGTTATTTTGAGAATAAGCATCGCCTATTGCTCCTTTTGCCATTGCACTCAAAACAATATCATTTGAACTAAACTTGTTTAAATAAGTAATAGCTTCAGTATATTTTCCTGTATTTAAATAGGCAATACCAGCATAATAATTAGCTAAATTACCTGCATCTGTACCTGAATATTTATCTGCAATATCAACAAAACCAAATTTTCCTTCGGCACCTTTTAATGATAATTTATACAATGAGTCGCTAGCAACTCCATCAGTAGCTTGTTGAAAATACTGTTGGGCTTGAAACATTTCAGAAGCAGCTTCTTCTTGTTTAGGTGCAGCAACAAATTTTTGATATACTAAATAGCCTACAATTAAAAGTGCAATTGCACTAATTGCTCCTATGATAAATTTTTGATTTTTGGCAACAAAATCTTCCGTTTTTGATGCTGTTGCGTCTAATGCCGAAAAAACACCCGCAGTGGTACTGTCTTTTTCAAGAACAGCGATGTCCTCTGTAACTTCTTTTTCTTTTGTTGGTTTATATCCTCTCTTATTATAAGTAGCCATTTAATTTTAATTTAGTGAGTGGCAAAAATATAATATTTATTCAAATCTAAAACCTCTTTTATCGATATTTTTCAATAATTTGCACCCACTTTAAAAAACCAAATCAAAAACAGCAAAGTTCTCAACACTGGCATGCCTTACAAATGTATTTAAAAAAAATTTCACTATTCAATTACAAGAATTTTTCGGGGGTAAATTTCGATTTTGACAACAAAATTAATTGTTTTGTAGGCAAAAACGGTATTGGTAAGACTAATGTACTTGATGCAATCTATCATTTGTCCTACGGAAAAAGCTATTTTAACCCGTTAGCGGTTCAAAATATCAAGCATGGCGAAGAGTTTTTTGTCATTGATGGCGAGTTTGAAATCAATCAAAGAAACGAACAAATTATTTGTAGTCTTAAAAAAGGGCAGAAAAAAATATTGAAACGCAACGGGAAAATTTATGATAAGTTTTCGGAACATGTGGGATTTATTCCGTTAGTAATTATTTCACCTGCTGACAGAGATTTAATTGTTGAAGGCAGCGAAACTCGAAGAAAATTCATGGATAGTGTCATCTCTCAATTGGATGCTCATTATCTAAAACAACTCATACAATATCAAAAAGTAATGAGCCAACGCAATGCTTTGCTGAAATATTTTGCAGTGAATTATGTTTTTGAAACCGACACACTTTCTATATATAACGAACAACTCGATGTTTTTGCGAAATATATTTTCGAAAAACGTGCAGCATTTATAGCACAGTTTATTCCTATTTTCAACGCCCATCATCAAGCCATTACCGGTCTAGAAGAAACCGTGCAATTAGTTTATGAAAGCCATTTATTCGAAAAGGATTTACTTTCACTTTTAGAAGAAAATACCAACAAAGATAGAGCGCTGCATTACACCAGTGTAGGAATTCATAAGGATGATTTATCCTTTGAAATTGACAATTTCCCCATAAAGAAATTTGGCTCACAAGGCCAACAAAAATCATTTTTAATTGCTTTAAAACTAGCACAATTTGAATTTTTAAAAAGGAAAAGTGGCATGAAACCCATTTTATTATTTGATGACATTTTTGATAAATTAGACGAAAACCGTGTGGCCAAAATTATTGAAATGGTAAATAGTGACACCTTTGGACAGTTATTTATATCAGATACACATCCTGAACGCACTGAAAATATTGTGAAAACAACACATCAGAGTTATAAAATTTTTAATTTATAATCATTCAGAAAATTGTAATTTTACTCCTTTAAAAACCTAGCAATGAATCATAAAATCCTATCAATACTTTTCGTTGGTTTTTTATTTTTTGGGTGTAAAGTGCAGAAAACCAATGTCAATTTTGCAAATTCTACTAACAATAACATTCCAAAAGTAGCTCTTTTTAATACAACTGTTGACTATTCAATAAATCACAATTGGGCGGTTTCACCTGGAAACTATCCTGATAATTTAAAAGAGTTTGCTACCCAAAAACCACTTGATTCTATTGATGTTTTTTATGTATATCCTACATTAATAACCTCAAAGAGTGATACAAGATGGAATGTCTCAATCGAAGATAGTTTACAACGAAAAAAAGTTCTCAATACAGCTGTGCATTTTCAAGCATCGGCATGGGCAAACACCGGAAATTTATATGTTCCGTATTACAGGCAAGCACACATCCGATCCTATGCAGATTTTGAAAATGGTGGCGAAAATGCATTATTAAATGCTTATTCAGACGTTAAAGCTTCATTTGAATATTACTTAAAACATTACAATCAGGGCAAAGGAATTGTACTGGTTGGACACAGTCAGGGAAGCACACATCTTTCGAAAATATTGAACGATTTTTTTGATGGAAAACCATTACAAAAACAATTGGTTGCAGCCTATATTCCAGGAATAGGATTTAATAAAAATCAATTTGGCACTATTAAATTTATGGACAAACCAGACCAAATAGGAGGTTTTGTTACTTGGAACACTTTCAAAAAAAAGTTTGACAAAAAAAATTATAAATGGTACAAAGGAAAAGCTGTTATAAATCCAATAACTTGGGATACAACAAAAACTTCCAAAAGAGCACTTCATAAAGGGTTCCTTTTTTCTAATGGAAAAATGTACAAAAATAGTTTTGATACTCATCTTGACAATGGTGTAATTTGGATTTCGACTCCACATTTTCCCTTCAGGTATTTGACTTTTGCGATGCGCAATTATCATGCGGGTGACATCAATTTATTTTGGGAAAACATACGAATTAATTCGCTTCTTCGAGCAAAAACCTATCTCGAGTCAAAAAAAACGATTAATTAACAGCTATTTTAGAACTTTTAAAAAGAAAATATTTATTTTAACGCTTTGAAATTTAAACAAATGAAGATGAAACAAATTGCAATGGCGTTAATAATTTTTTTGGTTTTATCCTGCAATGGGCAAACATCAAAAAACATAAAAACTATTGACCCAACGGCTTTCGCCAAAAAAATAAATGAAACTCCAAAAGCTCAAATTCTAGATGTGAGAACTCCCGAAGAATTTGAATCAGAACATATTGACAATGCCATAAATGTAAACTGGAACGGAACTGATTTTGATGCAAAAGCAAACACTTATGATAAATCAAAACCTGTTTTTGTGTATTGCAAAATAGGCGGAAGAAGTGCAAAAGCAGCAGCAAAATTAGAAGAATTAGGCTTTACAACAATATATGAACTACAAGGCGGAATCATGAAATGGAACGCCGCAGGATTATCCAAACCAAGTAATAATCTAATTGGAATGAGTGTTTCAGAATACAACGAATTATTAAAAACTGATAAAAAAATACTTATCAATTTTTATGCGCAATGGTGTGCACCTTGCAAAATAATGGGACCATATCTCTTAAAAATGCAAAAAGATTTAGCAAATGAAGTAGTCATTATCCGATTGGATGCAGACAAAAACAAAACATTGATTAACGAATTGAAAATTAGTGAAATGCCCGCCATTTTATTATACGAAAACAAAGAAATAAAATGGAAACATTTTGGTTTTATTAGTGAAAAAGATTTAAAAAAACAATTACAATAACACGCAAATGCTTTCAAAAGACACGCTACAATTTCTAGAAGATTTAAAAAACAACAACAATCGAGATTGGTTTTTAGACAATAAAAAACGGTATGAAGCCTTCAAAAAAGACTATCACAAACTCATTACAGATTTTCTTGACGCAATGAAACCACTGGATTCATCGCTAGAAATGTTAGAAGTCAAAAATTGTACTTTTAGAATTAATCGTGACATTCGGTTTTCAAAAGATAAATCACCTTACAAAGCCCACATGGGAATATGGCTTTCTAGCGGTACAAAAGGGCAAAATCGATCGGGTTATTACATTCATATCGAAAAAGGAACCAGCTTTATTGCAGGAGGATTTTATTCGCCCGAAGCCGATGATTTGAAAAAAGTGCGCAAAGAAATTGCGTTTTTCTACGAAGATTTAGAAGAAATCCTTACTGATAAAAATTTCAAAAAAGAGTTCAAAAATTTAGACATCACCGAAAATAACGCCTTAAAAAATCCGCCAAGAGGTTACGAAAAAGAACATCCTGGAATTGAATTTTTGAAATTAAAAAGCTTTACTGCTACTCAAAAATTTGATATTTTAGCAGTTACGCAACAAGATTTTGTTTCCATAATGAGTCAAAAACTAATTGCCCTGAAACCGCTGAACGATTTTATCAATCGCGCTTTAACTTCTGAAGAATAACCGAAAAATGACCAAAAGAAAAATACTTTTTCTAGGAGAAACCTATCGTGCCGATGCCATCACTTGGATGAATGGATTGCGGGAGTTTGGCGATTTCGAAATTATTACTTGGGAATTAAAAACACCAAATCATAACTATTGGTCTCGGTTATTAAGAATTTTAGAATTTAGCACCGCACTTTTTCAAATAAAAAAAATAATCAAACTACACCAACCTGATATGGTTATCGCCGAGCGAACCACAAGTTATGGTTTTTTGGCAGCATTATCTGGCGTGAGACCAATTGCCATTGCACAACAAGGCAGAACCGATTTATGGCCCGAAAAATCAATTTTGTTACCCTTAAAAAAAATAATTCAGAATTATGCCTTCAAAAAAGCCACTTTAATTCACGCTTGGGGTTCAGTGATGACCATTTCTATGAAAGCGGTTGGCGTGGATATGCGCAAGGTTTTGGTTTTACCAAAAGGCATCGATTTGACAAAATTTGAAAATAAAAATACCGTTGATAATTCAAGAATTAATGCCATTGTGACTCGGTCTTTGATGCCTGATTACCGTCACGAAATTATCCTGAAAGCTTTTGGAATTTTAAACCAGAGAGGAATTGATTTCTCACTTACCATTGTTGGAGATGGAACACGGTTAGCCTTTTTGAAAGAATTATCAAAAGAATTAAACATTGAAAATCAAGTCAATTTCAAGGGAAGAATTTCAAATACACAATTACCAAAACTATTACAACAATCAAATTTTTACATCAGCATGCCCATAACCGAAGGCGTTTCGGCATCCTTATTCGAAGCTATGGCTTCTAATTGTTATCCTGTTGTAACCCATATTTCAGGAAATAAAAGTTGGATAAAACACCGTGAAAACGGACAATTAATTGCCGTTGATGATTACAAAATGCTTGCCGAAGAACTCATTTGGGCATTTGAAAATAGCAAATATCGAAATAACGCAGTCCTTGAAAATAGAAAATTTATCGAAAAGAACGCCGATTACAAAACCAATATGAAAATTATCGCAGCAAAATACCATGAATTAATTAACACATCTAAAACAAACTAGCCATGTGTGGAATTAATGGAATCTTACATTTACAATCCCAAAAAAAGGTAGACGAACGTTTGCTCACAAAAATGCGCGATGCACTGGAACATCGCGGTCCAGATGACAAGGGTTTATTTATCGAAAACAATATTGGTTTTGGTCACAGAAGGTTATCTATACTCGATGTTTCCTCCGCTGGGCATCAACCGTTTTTATCCGAAGATGGAAGATATGTACTGGTTTATAATGGCGAAATATACAATTTTAAGGATTTTTATCCCGAGCTAAAAAGCAATGGATATGTTATAAAAACCACATCCGACACCGAAGTTTTGATGCAATTATACCAATTGCATGGTCTAAAAATGCTCAATAAACTCAACGGAATGTTTGCTTTTGCTATTTGGGATAAAACCGAAAAAAAACTTACCGTTGTTCGAGACAGAATGGGTGTTAAACCATTGTATTACTCGTTTTATAACGAAAGTTTTTATTTTGCCTCCGAGCAAAAAGCACTTTTTACGGCTGGAGTTCCATTAAAAATGGCACAAGACGGATTGGAAGAATACATTTTCAATCGGTTTGTAGCTGGCGAAAACACCTTGTACGAAAACATAAAAAAAGTATTGCCTGGTCACAGCATGACTATTGCTGAAAGTGGAAAAATAACTACTGAGAAATGGTGGGATTTAAAATCCGAAATTCAAAATCAAGAAAAAATCAACAATCCAGTCGAATGGTTTCGAGAAACTTTTGACGATTCTGTAAGACTCCGAATGGTGAGCGATGTTCCTGTAGGCGTTTTGTTAAGTGGCGGACTGGATTCTTCCTCCATTTTGGCCTCATTGTATCATCAAAATTACAAAGGGATTCAGACTTTTAATATGGGTTTCAAAGAAAAAGAGCATAATGAATCCCATCTTGCCAAAATGATGGCAGAAAAATTCAATTATGGTTTTCACACCATGCAATTAGAGGGTAATTTGCTTTTTGAAAAACTGGTAAATTCAACTTATTTTCAAGATGAACCCATTATACATTTGAGCGAACCACATATTTTGGGGCTTTCGCAACTGGCAAAACCCGAAGTAAAAGTGTTGCTTTCTGGCGAAGGCGCAGATGAATTAATGGGCGGTTATGTGCGCTACAAAGCCTTGCAATATCCGTCATTGCTACATTCTATAGGAGCAATTGGTCACATGGATTTGTTTACAAACAAACCCCGATACGAAAAATTAGCCCGTTATGCACAAATTCAAGAAAAATCAGATTTGGTGATATACAATGGTTCCAATATTTATCCAAATGATATTGCAGCAACTTATGTAATCAATACGCCTCCAAAAAACGCCTACCGAAAACAAATTTATGAAGAAGCAAAATCATTATATCCCGATAATTTAAGACGGCAAGCGCTTTATTTTGACCAACATACTTATTTATGTTCGCTTCTGGATAGAAACGATCGATGCACAATGGGCGCATCAATAGAATGTCGGGAACCATTTCTGGATCCAAGATTAATTGTAGGATTGGGTTCGCTGGAGGACAAATGGCTTTTTACAGGTAAAAAGTGGAAATTTATTCTAAAATCTGCCATGCAAGAACGACTACCACAAGAAATTCTGGACTTTAAAAAAGTAGGATTAAGTGTTCCGTGGGGAGATTATATTGTAAAAAGTCCCGTTTTTAAAGACGAATTAGCCGCTTTTGCAAAAAGTGATTTGTTTCAAATGTCTTATTTTGAAAATATTGACGCACCAAAACTCATTCAGAATTTACAAAAAGGAGATTCAAAAATGATTCCGTACATCATGCCTTTATTTATGATGCATATTTGGTTAAAAAATTATGCAAATAAATTTTGATGACTATCTGTATGAATAATTTTCGCCACAGATTTCACGGATTTTCACAGATTAAAAAATAATGAATTTAATTTATTGAAAAAATCTGTGGAAATCCGTGAAATCTGTGGCAAAAAAATAAAGTTAGTTTGCATTACAATCATTCATATAAATTTTAATACTTACTTTTGGATTTAAGATTAAAACGCATCTTTAATTTATGAAAATACAAACTGATTTTTCTCTAAAAAACTACAACACCTTTGGCATTGAAGCCAGCGCCAAACAATTTGTAGCCGTTCACTCGGTAGCGGAATTAAAAACTATATTAGAGGAAAATAAATCAAACAAAAAATTTATTTTGGGTGGCGGAAGCAACATGCTTTTGACTCAAGACATCCATGCACTAGTGATTCATATTGATCTAAAAGGTCGAAAAATTATCAAACAAGACAATGATTACGTTTGGGTCGAAAGTCAAGCTGGCGAAAACTGGCACGAATTTGTGCTTTGGACAATCAACCAAAATTTTGGCGGACTAGAAAACATGTCGCTTATTCCCGGAAATGTAGGTACAACTCCAGTTCAAAATATTGGTGCTTATGGCACTGAAATCAAAGACACTTTCGTTTCCTGTCAAGCCATAAAAATTGAAAACCAGGAATTGAAAACGTTCACTGAAGATGAATGTAATTTTGGTTACAGAGAAAGTGTTTTTAAAAACGAAGTCAAAGACCAATACATTATTACTTCGGTGGTTTTCAAATTGACCAAACGCAACCATAAAATCAACACTTCCTATGGAGATATTACAACTGAATTGGGGAAAAATAATATCGTTACACCTACACTAAAAGACGTGAGTAATGCCGTAATTGCGATTCGTCAGAGCAAATTACCAGATCCAAAAGAACTGGGAAATAGCGGAAGTTTCTTCAAAAACCCCATACTTTTAAAAACCGATTTCGAGAAAATTCACCTACAATTTCCTGAAATGAAATTCTATGATGTTTCAGAAACTGAGGTAAAAGTTCCAGCAGGTTGGCTCATAGAGCAAGCTGGATTCAAGGGAAAACGTTTTGGCGATGCTGGAATTCATAAAAACCAAGCTTTGGTTTTAGTCAATTATGGTACTGCAACCGGGCAAGAAATTTTGAGTGTTTCAAAGGATATTCAAGCAACTATTTATAAAATTTTTGGCATTCATATCGAAGCCGAAGTAAATGTGATTTAGGTGCTATTTTATAAAATGCCGTTGACTTTAGTGAAATGCATTTAAATTTAGAAAAATCGCTATGATTTTGTCATTAGTTCGCCAGTTCGAGTTTTGCTCTCGGGTCTGACGTAGGAAGACTCGAGCAAAGCGAACTGGCGAAGCAATCTCAACAAACGTGAGCAACAAGTGGCGATTCTTCCTGCGTCAGAATGACAAATAAACTGTTAACTTAGTACCCTTTGGTTAAAGCCAAAGACAATTCAACTCAATAAATTAAATTTCTACTCAAAACTCAAAAAATGTACATTCCTGATAGCAACAAAAACGAAAATAAAGAGGAAATAGAAAAGTTCCTACACGCAAATAGCTTTGGTATTTTAGTAAATCAAACCCATGGAAAATTGTGGGCAACACATATTCCACTAGAGTTAGACACAAACGAAAACGGAAAACAAGTACTTTACGGACATATTGCCAAAGAAAATCCACAATGGCAAAGTTTTAATAATAACGACCAAATATTAGCCATTTTTAATGGCCCACATTCCTATATTTCTTCCTCTTGGTACGATCATGAAAATGTGCCAACATGGAACTATATTGCGGTTCATATTTACGGAAAAATAAAAATTATCGAAGGAGCAATCGTAGTAGAACATTTGAAAAAACTAGTCGATAAATACGAGCAAAACTCTGCAAACCCAGTTCGCGTAGAAGATTTTTCTAGAAAAACCATGATGCAAACTCGTGGAATTGTTGCCTTTGAAATTGAAATCGAAGAAATTCAAGCCACACGCAAATTATCACAAAATCGAGATGATAAAAATTACCAGAATATCATTTTGGAGCTAGAAAAAACAAATGATAATCAGTCGATTGCAGTTGCAAACGAAATGAAAAAATGTCCAAGATAAATTATTTTAAAATTCGGAATTTATACTAAAATTCCTTTTTCTATTCCTACCTTTGCACTCGGTTAAAAAAAATATATTAAACGCTGATGCTGATACTAATTCTTTACTTTTTTGTGGTTGTAGTTGTCATTCAACTAACTTATTATCTTGCTTTTTTTGGAAAATTTGCTTTCGCCAAAGCGCAAAAAATAACACCAAAGCGTATTCCAATATCCGTAATTGTTTGTGCCAAAAACGAAGAAGAAAATGTAGCCAAATTTATTCCGTTACTTGCCGAACAAAATTATCCTGACTTTGAAATTATATTGATTGACGATGCTTCGAGTGATACTACATTAGAAATTTTTGAAGATTTTGAAAAACAATATTCAAATGTTCGTTTGGTAAAAGTCAAAAACAACGAAGCTTTTTGGGGAAACAAAAAATACGCATTGACATTAGGAATTAAAGCGGCAAAAAAAGAGTATTTATTATTTACTGATGCCGATTGTTATCCAACTTCTAAAGAATGGATTACGGCGATGAGTTCCCAGTTTACGATGCAAAAAACCATTGTTTTGGGTTATGGTAAATACGAGAAAATACCCAATTCTTTTCTGAATAAAATCATCCGTTTTGAAACCTTACTTACGGCAATTCAGTATTTTTCGTGGGCAAAAATGGGTCATCCTTATATGGGAGTTGGTCGGAATTTAGCGTATAAAAAAGAGGAGTTTTTTAAAGTAAATGGATTTATCGACCACATTCAAGTTCGTTCTGGCGATGATGATTTATTTGTAAATCAAGCTGCAACTGCAAAGAATGTTGCTATTTCATACACGCCAGAAAGCATTACCTATTCGTTACCAAAAACCACTTACAAGGATTGGATTGCACAAAAACGAAGGCATGTTGCAACCGCCAGTTATTATAAAAAGTTTGATAAATTTCAGTTGGGTGTTTTTTATAGCTCACAATTACTTTTCCTTATACTATCAATAGTATTATTAGCGTTTCAGTTTCAGTGGATCATCGTATTGAGTTTATTTGTTCTGCGGTACATTGTTGCATGGATAATTGTAGGATTTTCGGCAGGAAAACTTCAAGAAAAAGATTTACGTTTCTGGTTTCCTGTTGTCGAATTAGTACTTATCTTCACACAAATAAATATCTTTATCACAAATAATTTTTCGAAACCTGTACATTGGAAATAATCAAACATATAGAAAAAGCTAAAAAAGGCGATCAAGTTGCCTTCACTTTTTTATTGGATTATTATTGGAATGAAGTCTATGGTTTCATGCTAAAACGCACCGAAAACGAAACCAATGCCGAAGATATCACCATCGAAACTTTCTCAAAAGCATTTGATAAAATTGCAACCTACAATTCTGAATTTCAGTTTAATACTTGGTTGATTGCTATTGCAAAAAATGTTCACATCGATTTATTACGAAAAAACAAATCAAGTCTTTTTGTAGAAATCACTGATGACGAAGATCAGCAAGCCTACAATATTGCGGACACGACTCCATCTGCCGAAGATGAATTAATTATTGAACAAAACCTTTCCCGATTATTACAATTCATCAAAGAGCTCAAACCACATTATCAGGAAGTGATTCAACTGCGCTATTTTCAGGAGTTGAGTTATCAAGAAATTGCCAACAAAATTGGTGAACCGTTGAGTAATGTAAAAATAAAACTACTTCGTGCCAAGAAATTATTGGCCGAAATCATTCAGGACAATCGTTGATTTGGTTGAAAAAAACAACCGAAATTTACGCGCACGTTAGTACAAAAAGGGTGCGACAAGTAAAAAGTTCCTTTGATGATTTGTAAAGAATTATTTATATATTTGAGAAACAAATAAAGTTTGATGTTTATCATATCTATCTACCCCAATTTGGGTGGCTTTGTAGGATTTTGTCAGACCTATAAACGAGTTGGCAGTAATTTAACCGAAAATCGTAGTGGAAACAAAAGATTTAA
This sequence comes from Flavobacterium sp., assembly GCF_031409475.1. Classification (GTDB taxonomy): domain Bacteria; phylum Bacteroidota; class Bacteroidia; order Flavobacteriales; family Flavobacteriaceae; genus Flavobacterium. The sequence goes on from NZ_JANNXH010000029.1 coordinate 116,741, forward strand.
TATACATCGATTGGAATTTATTTTCGATTCTAAAAGAGCCAAAATTAGAAACGCACCTCATATTGGATAAATTTCTTAAAAAAAACGCCGATAAAATAACGATAGTTTATTCTGACGCACATCTAGGAGATTTAAGTAAAACGTCTAATACGTCATTAAGAAATAATGACTTGGAATATCTCTCAAAAAAAACCAAAGATTTAACGATTGTAAAATATTTTGGAAGAGATTATGTTGATGTTGAAAGAAGAAATCCAAGAGAGTTTTATAATCAAAATGTTTATGATAATTCAGATTCTGTGCTAATTCAGTTTCAAATTGCAGTAAAACATATTACAGATAATTGGGGAAAAATTAGAGATGGAATTATTCAAAATCATTTCAAAACTGATCCGAAGAACATTTGCAATTTTTCACCAATACAACTCGACGAACTAATTAAAATGATTGGATTAACTAATTCTCTTCAAGAGTTTATCGAGTATGGATTAAATCTACGAGGCGATACAAAAAACAATCCTTTAACACATATTGACTATTATATGACTGCATATATGAATTTAGATTTAATAAGTTTTTATCCAGATGCTATGAATGAAAATCAAGGTTTTGACAATTTATTAAATGACTCAAAACATTCCGCTTATGGTTCAATTTGTAAAGCATTTATAACAAATGATAATAAATGTTATCTAAAATCGAAATTCCTATTTGAATATTACGGAAGCAAATCAAAATTAATTAAAACCTGTAAAGTTAAAAATGTAGCAGATTTAGAAAATTCTTTAAACGAAATAATAAAATAAACTACTGCCAACAGCGGTTTGCAAAAATTGGGGTTTTGGTCTTGAATTTACACATTGTTTTGTACTTTTGTGGTCAGTGATTTACTGAAAGCTCAGGCTAACCAAATCCCCAACTTCTGCAAGCCACGAGACGTTGTGTGTCAGCAATGCGCGACGGAAAAAAATACCGAAAACCAAAATAATTTAGAAAAATTTGTTTCCTAATTAAGAAACTTATATCTTTGATAAAAAATGAATGAAGCCAAAATTTAAAGTTGAATTTTTAGACGAAGCAGTCGAATTTATAGAAAGTCTTGATGAGAAGACAAAAGCGAAAATTTATTACAACATAAAATTATCGCAATATAAAAATGACAACGAATTGTTTAAAAAACTAACTGACAATATTTGGGAATTCAGAACTTTGTACAATAAAACGTATTATAGATTTTTTGCTTTTTGGGACAAAACGAGTAAACAAGAAACTTTAGTTATTTCAACTCACGGAATTGAAAAGAAAACTGGAAAAGTGCCGAAAAATGAAATTCTGAAAGCCGAAAATTTAAGAACTATTTATTTTGAACAATAAAATCGAAGAAAATGGAAAATAGAAAATTGAAAACAACAAGTTTAGACGTTCTAATTGACAAACATATTGGAAAAGTTGGAACTGAAAAAAGAGATGCGTTTGAATATGAATTGCAGCTAGATATTATTGGCGAAACGATAAAAAGCATAAGAAAAGAAAGGAATTTAACGCAAGAACAACTTGGAGAATTAGTTGGCGTAAAAAAAGCGCAGATTTCAAAAATTGAGAATAGTTTAACTGATGCAAGATTTGAAACTATTCTGAAAGTATTCAAAGCACTAAACGCAAAAGTGAATTTCAATGTAGAATTAATGAACCAAAATTTAGTGATAAATTAAAATTGAAATTTTGCCGAACGCACAACAGCGGTTTGCAAGATTGCGGGTTTTGGGCTTAATTTAAAGTTGGTTTTGTATCTTTGAATTCAGTGTTTAACCAAAAGTTTCGGCTTCTTTAGTCCGCAACCTCGACAAGCGCCAGAACGCTAAATACCTGAATCTTAAAAAATATTTAGGACTACTCGCCATTTTTTGAATAATATCCCCAGAATACCCCATAACAATAGACTCCTATCCTACTTGTTAAAATAAATAAAAAATAATCAACTTCTTATATACTAAAATTCTTGTTATTTACGTTGTTTTATAAAACCCCGTAAACGTATGATTTGACTAATACTTAACCATTAAATCCAATGAATTATGTCAAAATCAAGTATTTACGAAACCAACTGGATTAATCTAGTTTTCGAAAACAGAAACCAAGAATACGGTGCGTATCAGTTACGTCAAGAAAGTTCAAGAACAACGATGTTGTCGTTTTTTATGGGGATGTTATTAATTGTCTCCTTGAGCGGAATTTATAAAATATCGAGTCTTTTAGCAACACAAGCAGATATTAATACAATCGAAACAATTGATGAGCCACTTATAATTGCAGATTATGTTGTTGAACCTATAATAAGAACCAAAACTCCATTACCGCAAAATCAAGCCAGACCGTTACAAGAACCCAATGTGTTATTACCAATGGTAGTTTCAGCAACTCCAGATGTAATTGTTGATGTTCCTAGAAATCAAGATGTAACTGAAAATCAAGCTCTCAATTCAGGAAATGGTGAGGCAAATGTGACAAGTACAACAGGCAGTTCACCAGAAGTTACAACTTTACCCATTGATTATGGAACTACTGTTGTAGCTACATCAGCATTAGACAAACTTCCTGAGTTTCCGGGTGGAATTAATAAATTCTACAACTTTGTTGGCAATAATTTTGAAAAACCAGAAATAGAAAATACCACTACCATGCGTATTTTAGTTTCCTTTGTAGTCGAAAAAGATGGCAGCATGACTGATATTCAAGTGAAAAGAGATCCTGGTTATGGTTTAGGAAAAGAAGCCATTAGGGTTTTAAAATCGTTGAAAACTAAATGGGTTCCTGGAATGATTGGTTCAAAACCGGTGCGGACTTCTTATAGTTTGCCAATTACGGTTCAAATGGATTAATTTTAAACAAAACATTCCGTTAGTTTTAGCTAACGGAATGTTTTTTATCACAAAAAAATACTATTTCTTCTTTTTTATAGTAGTTTTTACGGCAGCTTTATTATTTATTTTTTGTTGAATATATGGCTTGTATAGTCCATCACTTTCAGCTCTTTTTCTAGCATTTACTGCTCTTTCTCTAGAATCAGGGTGTGAACTCATCATTCTATCCAGAAATGTAGCTTGCGATCCTTCACTCATTTTTGCTAAAATAGAAAAAGCAGATTCGACTGCATTTACATTGTATTCGCTTTTTTTCATAAAATCGTAAGCAAAATTATCGGCTTCAGATTCCTGTTTTCTGCTGTGCTTACTATCAATCATTGAACTGCTTATTTTCCCTAATTGGCTATCTGTTACCGTTGCTACAGAGGTGGATTGAGATGCCGCAGCATCAATTAATGCTTCTTTTTTAAAGGCTGCTTTCATAGCATCTCTAGAATCATGATTTACTACATGTCCTATTTCATGCCCTATAACTACTAGCAATTCGTTATCGTCCATAATATCCATTAAACCCGTAAAAACGCGCACACTTCCATCGGCAGTTGCAAATGCATTTACTTCTTTTAGTATATAAATTTTATAGTTAATCGCAAATCCATAACCGCTGGCATGTTTCCCAAAAATTCTATTTAACCTCAAAGTATATGGATCTTTTGGACCAGCAATGACATGCTCTTTATCCATTTTATCGACGGCAGCTTTTGATAATGCTGCTGCATCGGCATCACTAAAAGTAAATCCCGTTATTCCTTTTTGAACAGCACCTAAAGCTTTTTCACCAAAATTAATTTGCGCATTGGTTTTTGATAAACCAAAAAACAGTGCGAAGGCAATGAGTAGAATAGATTTTTTTTTCATTTTTATTTTTTTTAATTTACAAATGTACTATTATTTGAATTCTATTTGAACAATAATTATACCAAAAAGAATTAGAAATTATCTTGCTAATCCCAATTTCTAAATCACAATTACTAAACCAACTTTACTTATCTTTGTGGTTTCAAAAATTGATTTATGGAAACTGTTTTAGAGAATGTATTACCTGTAGGAAAGCCAAAATGGCTCAAAGTAAAACTCCCAATTGGTCAAAAATATACAGAATTGCGTGGTTTAGTCGATAAGTACAAACTCAACACCATTTGCGCATCTGGAAGTTGTCCAAATATGGGCGAATGTTGGGGCGAAGGCACGGCGACATTTATGATTTTAGGAAATATTTGTACCCGTTCTTGTGGTTTTTGTGGCGTAAAAACCGGAAGACCAGAAACTGTCGATTGGGATGAACCGGAAAAAGTAGCGCGTTCTATAAAAATTATGAATATCAAACACGCTGTGATTACTAGCGTTGATAGAGATGACCTCAAAGATGGCGGTTCCATAATTTGGATAGAAACCATCAAAGCCATTCGAAGAATGAACCCAACTACGACTTTAGAAACATTAATTCCAGATTTTCAAGGAATAGAAAGAAATATTGATCGAATTGTAGAAGCCAATCCCGAAGTCGTTTCGCACAATGTGGAAACTGTTAGAAGATTGACTCGTGAAGTCCGCATACAAGCAAAATACGACCGAAGTCTGGAAGTTTTGAGATACTTAAAAGAAAAAGGAATTAATAGAACCAAGTCTGGAATTATGCTTGGACTTGGCGAAATGGAAGAAGAAGTTTTTCAAACCATGAGAGATTTACGCACTGCAAATGTGGATATTGTTACCATAGGTCAATACTTACAACCCAGCAAAAAACACTTACCTGTAAAGGAATTTATAACGCCCGACCAATTTGCGGTTTACGAAAAATTTGGTTTAGAATTAGGCTTTCGACATGTAGAAAGTGGTCCACTAGTTCGCTCATCCTACAAAGCACAGAAACATATTCTTTAGAATCACGAATTACAAATTACAAATTGAAAACACGAATAGCCATAAATGGTTTTGGAAGAATAGGTCGAAATTTATTTCGACTGCTTTTAAACCACCCAACTATTGAAGTTATTGCTATAAATGATATTGCCGATACAAAAACGATGGCACATCTCATTAAATACGATAGCATTCATGGTGTTTTACCATTTGATGTTTCATGTGATGAAAATGGTATTCTGGTTGACGGAAAACATTTTTTGTTTTTTCACGAAAAAAAAATTTCTAACCTCGATTGGAAAAATTTGAATATAGATTTCACTATTGAATCTACCGGAAAATACCGAACCTTTGAGGAGATAAACGCCCACATTTTGGCTGGAGCCAAAAAAGTAATTCTATCTGCACCATCAGAAGTAGATTCTATAAAAACAGTTGTTCTAGGCGTGAACGAAAACATTCTTGACGGGACTGAAACTCTAATTTCTAATGCCAGTTGCACAACTAATAATGCAGCACCAATGATCAAAGTCATCAACGAACTTTGTGGCATTGAACAAGCCTATATCACAACGATTCATTCCTATACCACAGATCAAAGTTTACACGACCAACCGCATAAAGATTTACGTCGCGCTAGAGCTGCAAGTCAATCAATAGTACCTACAACGACTGGCGCTGCGAAAGCATTGACTAAAATTTTTCCTGAATTGCAAGGTAAAATTGGTGGTTGCGGTATTCGAGTTCCAGTGCCAAACGGTTCTTTGACCGATATTACTTTTAATGTAAAACGAGCTGTAACTATTGATGAGATAAATAAAGCTTTCAAAGATGCAGCAAATACTAATTTAAAAGGAATTCTTGAATATACCGAAGATCCTATCGTTTCAGTAGATATTATAGGTAATAAAAATTCATGTATATTTGATTCTCAACTCACATCGGTGATTGATAAAATGGTCAAAGTTGTTGGTTGGTATGATAATGAAATAGGCTATTCCTCCAGAATAATAGACCTCATTGTCAAATTAAATAGACAACATTAATTGTCTGACAAAAAAACCTTACATGAAATACTTATTAGTTTTTAGTATCCTTATCTGTTCGTTTCTGTATTCACAAACTAAAAAGAGTACTGATAGTTTACCTATTTTGAATCAGGAAAACGTTAGACTTAATGATTATGATAAAATTAAATACGACGAGCAGTTAAATGCTATTGCTGTTTTGAGCCTAGAAAACGAACAACAAGAATACGCAAATAAATACTCTAAACTCATTAGTATTCTTGCGATTGCATTAATTTCAATTTTATCTTTGCTGAGTTTATCTTTATATAAAAACAATATTATTAGAACACAATCCAATCTAGTTTTAGAAGAAAAAAATAAAGAATTACAAATCGAAAAAGACAAAGTAGAAAAAGCATCGAAAGCAAGATCCGAATTTTTATCGACCGTAAGTCATGAATTGAGAACACCTCTAAACGCAATAAATGGTATCACACATTTATTACTAGAAGAAAATCCAAAGCCATCACAAATGGAATATTTAACCTCTTTAGAGTTTTCGGGCAAATACCTTTTGACTTTTATAAATGAAATGTTAGAAATAAATCGAATTGAATCCAATACAATTGAAGCAGAAAAAATAGGTTTTAATTTAAAAAAATTAGTTGATAACATCAAAAATTCTTTAAAAGAGATTGCTACAACTAATAATAATTCATTAAATATTGACATAGATTCAAAAATTCCAGATAATTTGATTGGAGATCCTATAAAAATTTCTCAAATCTTTATGAACTTGATTTACAACGCTTTAAAATTCACAAAGAATGGAGATGTAACGGTTTTAGTCAAACAAACCGCCACACACGAAAACAAAACTTCAGTGTATTTTGAAATAAAAGATACCGGAATAGGGATTGAAGAAGGAAAACAAGACACCATTTTTGATAGTTTTTCGCAAGGTTCGGTAGAAATAAACAGAAAGTATGGCGGTACTGGATTAGGATTGACAATTGTAAAGAAATTAGTTGCCATTTTAGGTGGCGAAATTAAGCTTAAAAGTGTTTTGGGTCAAGGCTCCGTTTTTTCCTTTAATCTAGAATTTGAAGTTGATTATTCAAAACCAATGCCAATTATTATTAAACCAAAATACAATGAAAAACTTTTAATTAATAAAAAAGTTCTACTGGTTGAAGACAATAAAATCAATCAAATGATTACCAAAAAAATGCTTGAAAACAAGAAAATATCTTGCGAAATAATAGGCAATGGTGAAGATGCAGTTGAAGTAGCAAAAAAAAATTCATTCGACTTAATTCTCATGGATGTGCATTTACCCGGAATAAATGGAACTATAGCCACACAACAAATTAGAAAATTCGATAGTACAACTCCAATAATAGCAATAACCGCAATTTCATTAGAAGAAAATCGTGAAATGCTTATGTCCTTTGGGATGAATGATGTAATCACAAAACCATTTGCTCCAGAAGATTTTTATTCCGTGATATCAAAATATATTTAACCCTTTGCTAATAGTTTAAAATCAATTCTTTTATTAATATCCTAACTTTAGGTTCGGCAGTTTTTGCAGCCTCTAAAACTTCGTCATGAGTTATAGAACCAATACTATCCTCATCGCCCATATCTGTAATTACAGATAATCCAAAGGTTTCCATTTCCATGTGTCGCGCAACAATTACCTCAGGAACTGTAGACATGCCTACACAATCAGAACCAACGTTTTTTACCATAACATACTCAGCAAGTGTTTCGTATGTTGGTCCTTGTAAACCCAAATAAACACCCAATTTAACATCAATATTCAAATTTTTTGCTAAATCTTGTGCTTTTGAAATCATATTTTTCGAGTAAGGCTCACTCATATTTACAAATCTTGGACCAAAACGCTCGTCGTTAGTGCCACGCAATGGATGTTCTGGCATCATGTTCACTTGGTCTTTTATAATCATGATATCACCCACTTTAAAATTTGGATTTACTCCACCAGACGCATTAGAAACTATTAATTTTTCGACACCAATATATTTCATTACCCGAACCGGAAAAGTCACTTCTTGCATTGAATATCCTTCATAATAATGAAATCTTCCTTGCATTGCAACCACTTTTTTTGTGCCAATTGTCCCAAAAACCAATGCACCTTTGTGTCCTTGAACTGTTGAAACTGGAAAATTTGGAATTTCACTGTAGGGCAAAGTGAATTCTATTTTTATATCGTCTGTAAAACTTCCCAATCCTGAACCTAAAATCACACCATATTCTGGAGTGAAACGGGTTTTTTCTTTAATAAAACTAACGGTTTCTTGTACTTGTTCCCACATAATTCATAATGGTTTTATCAAAATTTTCATCATCAACAATTAATGAACTTCGAATGGGTAAATAGAAAAGCTGTTCACTCGGGATACTGCCTTTTAATCTAACGAAATCTTTTTCGGTGGTAATGATAATCTTGTTTTGTGATTTATTATTAATTTCTAATAGGTCATTTTCTGTAAAATGATGATGGTCAGGATAAGTCAAACAAACATCATTTATGTTATGCAAATATGCAAAAAAGGGTTCAGGTTTTGCAATTCCTGCCAATAGTAATTTATCAACAGGCATTATTTCACTCACTTTTATAGACGTATTTTCAGAATAAATAGATTCATCATAATCAATGTAGGAAAAATATAATTCTTGATTGAAGTCGAGATTTAATTTGGATTTAATATTGTTTTGCTTTTCGGGCGAAAGAGTAGTTGGGCATTTTGTTACAATAATTAGGTTTGCTCTTCTTGCTCCGCTCCTGCTTTCACGTAAATTTCCTGTGGGCATCATCCAATCATCTGAATATAAATCACCATAAGTAGTCAATAAAATATAAAAACCTGCTTTTACTTTCCGGTGCTGAAAAGCGTCATCGAGCAAGATAACCTCTGGTTTTTCGGTTTCGGATAGGAGTTTTTCAATACCGTTTTTTCTGTCAGTATCAACGGCAACCTTTATGTTCGGGAATTTCAAAAAAAACTGATACGGTTCGTCTCCAAGCATTGCAGCACTAGAACTAGAATTAGCTAAAACGAAACCTTTGGACTTTCTTTTATAACCACGACTCAACGTCGCTATTTTATAATTAGGCGATAGCAACCGAATTAAATACTCAATTTGCGGAGTTTTTCCGGTGCCACCAACGCTCAAATTGCCAACTGCAATAATAGGAATATCAAAAGAATAGGATTTTAGAATGCCTTTATCAAAAAGAAAATTCCGAATACTGGTAATGAATCCATACAAAATGGCAAAAGGAAAGAGGATTTTTCGAAGTAAATTCATAATACGAAAGTATAATATTTTATCTTTGGAATATAATTCTAATACAGATTTCATAGAATTTTAAGTGAAAATCTGTAAAATCAATATTTCTATGAAAATAAAAGAAATACTTTCAATCCTCGAAGAAATGGCACCACTCGCTTATGCCGAAGATTTTGACAATGTAGGTTTATTGGTTGGCAACCAAGACTGGGAAGCGACAGGAATTCTTGTTTGTCACGATGCTTTAGAAAGCGTAATTGACGAAGCGATTGCAAAAAACTGCAATCTGGTCGTTTGTTTTCATCCCATTATATTTTCTGGATTAAAGAAAATCACGGCTAAAAACTATGTCGAACGTTCTGTTATAAAAGCTATAAAAAGCGATATCGCAATTTATGCCGTTCACACCGCACTCGATAATCATCCTGATGGTGTGAACAAAATATTTTGTGATGCGCTTGGTCTAACAAATACCAAGATTTTAGTACCAAAACAAAATTCCATCCGAAAATTAGAAACCTATACCATTCGAGAAAATGCTGATATCGTTCGGACTGCTTTGTTTGAAGCCGGTGCAGGAAGCATTGGAAATTATGATAAATGCAGCTTCAACTCCGAAGGAACTTTTACCTATCAAGGTAACGAAAACAGCAATCCTGTAGTGGGTGAGAGAGGTGTTTTATCCATTGGAGACGAAACAAAAATTGAAGTAGTTTTTGAAAAACATTTAGAATCCAAAATCCTCAAAGCTCTTTTTAAAGCGCACATTTATGAAGAAGTCGCTTATGAAATTTATGATTTACAAAATAATTATCAAAAAATAGGTTTGGGAATGATTGGTGAATTGCAAGTTCCAATGGACGAAAGCGATTTTCTGAATTTTGTGAAAGAAAAAATGCAATGTGAAGGTATTCGCCACAGTTCTTTTTTGGATAAACCAATAAAAAAAGTTGCCGTACTTGGCGGTTCAGGAAGTTTCGCTATAAAAAACGCAATTCAGTCAGGAGCAGACGCTTTTTTGACGGCAGATTTAAAGTACCATCAATTTTATGAAGCTGAAAATCAGTTGATTTTGGCCGATATTGGACATTTTGAAAGCGAACGTTATACAAAAAATTATATTGTTGATTTTCTTCGGAAAAAAATCCTTAATTTTGCACCTTCCTTGTCGGCAGGCAGGATCGTTTTATCAGAAGAAAATACAAATCCAGTTAAGTACTTATAGAATATGGCTACTACAAAAGAATTGAGTGTTGAGGACAAATTAAGAGCAATCTACGATTTACAATTAATCGATACTAGAATTGACGAAATTAGAAATGTAAGAGGCGAACTTCCTCTTGAAGTGGAAGATCTAGAAGATGAAGTTGCGGGATTAAGCACACGTTCAGAAAAATTAAAAAATGATCTTGAAGTTATCGAAGAACTAATCAAGTCAAAGAAAAATGCAATTGACGACCATAAAGAAGCAGTCAAAAAATATACTAAACAACAAGATAGTGTACGCAACAATAGAGAATTCAACTCTTTGACTAAAGAAGTAGAGTTTCAGGAATTAGAAATTCAATTGGCCGAGAAGCAAATCAAAGAAATGAAAGCTTCTATGGAACACAAGAAAGAAGTGATTTCAAATTCTAAAGAAAAATTAGAAACAAAATCAAATCATCTAAAGCACAAGAAATCAGAATTAGATGCTATAATGTCCGAAACTCAAAAAGAAGAAGCATTCTTGACCGATAAATCCGCTGAATACGAAGCGCTTATAGAAGAGCGATTGCTTACTGCATACAAACGAATTAGAGGAAGTGTTCGCAACGGATTAGCAGTTGTTTCTATCGAAAGAGGCGCATCTGCAGGTTCATTTTTTACAATTCCGCCACAAACACAAGTCGAAATTGCTGCTAGAAAAAAAATCATAACCGATGAACATTCTGGAAGAATTTTAGTAGATAGTCTTTTGGCAAGTGAAGAAAAGGAAAAGATGGAAAAACTTTTTTCTAAATTCTAAAATTATTTAAGCCTCGAAAATTTCGAGGCTTTTTTTATTGCAATATTAAACTAGAACTAAAAAAAAATATTTTGCGGTTAAAAAAAGGAATGCGATTGCTTGTTGCAAAAACCATTGGTCAGTATATAAATATATTGAGTATTGTATATCCTAAAAAAGCATTACATCTTGCGTACAGCCTTTTTAGCCAACCCAAAAAAGGGAGAATCACTAAAGACAATCTCCCAAAAACATTACACAACATTCCAACAAAAACCTATCATGTTAACGAACATCAATTTCAAACCTATACTTGGAAAGGAAATAATACCGTAATTTTACTTGTTCATGGATGGGAAAGTAATGCCTCGCGCTGGAAAAAAACATTGCCCTATTTACTCCAATCTGGAAGTACTATTATTGCAATTGATGCTCCAGCTCATGGGCAAAGTAGCGGAGTAGAATTCAATGTACCACTCTACACAACATTCATAAACAAAGTGGTTGAAGAACAAAAACCTGCTATAATTATAGGTCATTCCATTGGTGGCGCAGCTTGTGTCTATCATCAATATTTATTCCCTGAAACGAGCATTAAAAAAATGGTGGTTCTAGGAGCACCGTCAGATTTAAAAACACTTGTTGATAATTACATTCAATTGTTAAGTTTAAATGCAAAAATGTTCAAACTTATGGAAGGACGATTTTTAAAAAAATTTAATTTTACGTTTGATGCTTTTTCAGCAAAAATATTTGCTACAAAAATCACTATTCCAGGAATTATTGCACACGACACAACCGATAAAGTAGTTGCATTCGAAGAAGGCCAAAAAATTGCAAGTTCATGGAAAAATGGTCGTTTGATAGAAACAGTTGGATTAGGACATTCTATGCATGATGAAGCTTTATACAAAGAAATATATTCGTTTTTGTTTGAAAAATAGACTCCTTTAAATTTTGACTTTTACTTAAAATCTATAAAGTCTAAAAAAAGTTTACTTTTGCCTTATGGAAGAAAATCTAAAACGTCTTAATAAATTCATAGGAGAAACTGGATTTTGCTCCCGTCGTGAAGCCGATAAAATCATCGAAGAAGGTCGCGTAACCATTAACGGAATTGTACCCGAGTTGGGAACCAAAGTTTCGCCTGACGATGAAGTACGCATAGATGGCAAACTCATTCGGGAGAAAAATGAGAAACCAGTGTATCTCGCTTTCAATAAACCTGTGGGAATTGAATGTACTACTAACTTGGACGTTCGCAATAATATTGTAGATTACATCAATTATCCCAAACGTATTTTCCCCATTGGGCGATTAGACAAAGCCAGCGAAGGTTTAATTTTCATGACTAATGATGGCGATATTGTAAACAAAATACTTCGTGCCAGAAACAACCACGAAAAAGAATATACCGTAACGGTCAATAAACTCATAACCGATAGATTCATTGAGAAAATGGGAAATGGTGTGCCAATTCTTGACACAATCACTCGAAAATGTTTGGTTGAAAAAATAAGTTCTACTACATTCAAAATCATCCTGACGCAAGGTTTAAACCGTCAAATTCGTAGAATGTGCGAGTATCTTGGTTACGAAGTTACGGCTTTGAAACGCATCCGAATCATCAATATTTCATTGGATGTTCCTGTAGGGAGATTTCGTGATTTAACTGATGCAGAAATTAAGGAACTCAACGCACTCATTGAACCTTCGAGCAAAACCGAAGAGGCGAGTTTACCAAAAAACGAACCTGCAAAAAGAAGAACCGAATTCATCAAAAAAGACGATCCTCGATTTAAGAAAAGAGGCGATTATTAATTTATTTTCAAAAAACACTTGCTAATTAAATAATTCAATTATCTTTAATGTCCTCAAATCTTTGATTTTCAACGTATTCTATTTTAATTAATTTAATATTTTAAAAACAAACATTATGAGAAAACATGTAATTATGTTGTCACTTCTGACAATTTTCATTTTAGGCTGCAGCCAAAATGAAGAAAGAACCGTAACTGAACCAGTAAATTCAGTACTAACCCAAGCTGCTTTTAAGAAACAAGTTGAAAGTCTAACTACAAACGTAGCCTTTAAGAAAGCTATTTCCGATCGTTTGAACACATCAAACCTTAAAACTAATAATCAAGACAATGGTGCATTAGTAGTTCAGAATAATCTTGGCTTAATCTTTAGTTTTTTTGGAAATGGAAAAATAATTTTTGTAGGATCCTCTGAAATCGGGACACTTAAAATTTTACCTAATGGATTAGCCCATTTTCAAGTCAAAACAAATGGTCCAAACTGTGTTATTTTTGATACAAATTGGAATTTACTATATTCTAATGCTAATGAATGTAATGAAGTAAGAACAGGGGATTTTTTCTGCAATATAATTTCTGCCTATGAAAAATTTGACTTAACTTTTGGTGGAGAAATTCTTTCATATTATTATCCCACTGAACTTCAATCGTCTTCTGTCCTTAAAATGAATACTACTATAAATAATGCTTTCCCAGTTTATGATGTTGTTGGGGATTGGATTAGATGTACGGATGCTACAGAAGAAAAAAACATTAATGTTCAATATGTAAATGTTGGAAATAGTAATGCAAATCCAGTTGTACAAGTGATTATAGACTAAATACTACTTCTTTTTTTAGTTTGAATTATTTAAAATAAATCTAACTAAAATACAAAACCCAAGATTCTCATCTTGGGTTTTGTATTTATTCTTTCATTCTTATTATTTTCATTTCTCGTGCCAAAAGTGTGTTTTTCAATAACATGGCAATGGTCATTGGTCCAACGCCACCTGGAACAGGAGTTATAAAACTTGCTTTTTTACTTACGTTTACAAAATCAACATCGCCTGTAATCACGTATCCTTTTTCATTTGATTCGTCTGCAACGCGAGTGATTCCTACGTCTATTACAACTGCGCCATCTTTTACCATTTCGGCTTTTAGATAATTAGGTACGCCAAGAGCGGTGATGATAATATCGGCTTGTGTAGTGATTTGTGCAATGTTTTTAGTATAACTGTGTGTCAAGGTAACCGTTGAATTTCCAGGAAAACCTTTTCGCCCCATTAAAATACTCATTGGTCGACCCACAATATGGCTGCGACCAATAACTACTGTGTGTTTTCCCTGTGTCTCTACACCATAACGTTCTAACAATTCTAAAATTCCAAAAGGAGTTGCAGGTATAAAAGTACTCATATCCAAAGCCATTTTTCCAAAGTTTTCTGGATGAAACCCATCTACATCTTTACTTGGATTTACAGCCATTAATACTTTTTGCTCGTCAATTTGTTCGGGAAGAGGCAATTGAACAATGAATCCGTCAATGTTTTCATCTTCGTTTAACTCTTTTATTTTTTTCAACAACTCGGTTTCAGAGGTTGTACTTGGCAATTTTACTAAAGTAGATTCAAAACCAACTCTTTCGCAGGCTTTTACTTTACTGCCTACATAGGTTAAACTCGCACCATCATTACCTACAATTACAGCAGCTAAATGCGGTACTTTTTCCCCATTGCTTTTCATTATTTGTACTTGGGCAGCAATTTCTGCTTTGATATCTTCAGCTGTTTTTTTTCCGTCTAGTAGTTGCATTCTTTTTAATTTAAAGGTTTAAAGTTTAAAAGTTTAAAGTTGTTGTGTAACTCCAAAATCAAAACTAAAAAGGGGTTGTATTATATTATGCCTGAATAATTACTTGAGCATATTTTGTTGCATTCCGCCCATCATTTTCATCATGTTTTTTCCTCCCGGACCTTGCATCATTTTCATCATTTTACTCATTTGCTCAAATTGTTTCATCAATTGATTGACTTGTTCAATTTTTGTTCCAGAACCTTTAGCAATTCTTGCTTTACGTTTCACATCAATTATTGCGGGTTTGCTTCGCTCTTTTGGTGTCATCGAATGGATAATGGCCTCTATAGATTTGAATGCATCGTCTTTTATTTCTACATCTTTCATTGCTTTTGTCGCTCCAGGTATCATTCCTACTAGGTCTTTCATGTTACCCATTTTTTTCACTTGTTGAATTTGAGATAAGAAATCGTCAAATCCAAACTCATTTTTGGCGATTTTCTTTTGGATTTTTCTGGCTTCTTCTTCGTCATATTGTTCTTGGGCTCTTTCTACCAAGGACACTACATCTCCCATTCCCAGAATACGTTCGGCCATACGAATTGGATAAAACACATCGATTGCATCCATTTTCTCTCCTGTACCAACAAATTTTATGGGTTTATTTACCACAGATTTTATAGAAATCGCCGCACCACCTCGAGTATCACCGTCTAATTTAGTTAAAATAACACCATCAAAATTTAGAATATCGTTGAATGCTTTTGCTGTATTTACAGCATCTTGCCCAGTCATTGCATCTACAACAAATAGTGTTTCCTGTGGCTGAATGGCTTTGTGCACATTAGCAATTTCGGTCATCATTGCTTCATCAACAGCAAGACGTCCAGCTGTATCGACGATTACTACATTGAAACCGTTTGCTTTTGCATGTTTTATGGCGTTTTGAGCAATTTCGACAGGGTTTTTATTTTCAGGTTCGGAATAAACCTCAACTCCTATAGAATCTCCAACTACATACAATTGCTGAATAGCCGCTGGACGATAAATATCACAAGCTACTAAAAGAGGTTTTTTATTTTTTTTATTTAAAAGATAATTAGCCAGTTTTCCTGAAAAAGTAGTTTTTCCTGAACCTTGCAATCCTGCCATTAAAATTACGGTTGGATTTCCTGAAAGGTTCATTCCTGCAACGTCTCCTCCCATTAATTCGGTCAGCTCGTCTTTTACTAACTTTACTAATAATTGTCCTGGTTGAAGCGTGGTTAACACGTTTTGACCTATAGCTTTTTCTTTTACTCTAGTGGTAAAATCTTTGGCAATTTTAAAATTCACATCGGCATCAAGTAAAGCGCGACGGACTTCTTTTAAGGTTTCGGCAACGTTTATTTCGGTGATTTTTCCGTGCCCTTTTAGTATATGAAAGGCTTTGTCTAATTTATCGCTTAAATTATCGAACATGATTCTAATTTTCTTTTATTGAGTTGCAAATATAAACTAATTAGACAACTAGACAATTAGATAATTAGAATATTGGCAAGTCATTTTCAACTTTACAATAACAAAAAAACGACCTGATATTGAAGCCGTTTTTATAATTTATAAATTACATCCTTTCTGGAACATCGATTCCTAATAATCCAAATGCTAGTTTTATAGTTTCAGCCACTTTCTTGGACAATTGAACTCTAAATATTTTCTTTTCTAGATTTTCCTCTCCTAAAATTGGAACTGCTTGATAAAACGAATTGTATTCTCGAACCAAATCGTAGGTGTAATTTGCAACAAGAGCTGGACTGTGATTCTCTGCCGCATTTTGAATCACTTCTGGAAATAATTCGAGTTGTTTTACTAACTCTTTTTCTTTTTCGTGCAACACCTCAACTGCGCTTGGTAAGATAAAATCAAAATTGGCTTTGCGCAAAATCGATTGAATTCTGGCATACGTATATTGTATAAATGGTCCTGTATTTCCTGCAAAATCTACTGATTCTTCTGGATTGAATAGGATTCGTTTTTTTGGATCTACTTTCAAAATATAATATTTCAAAGCTCCAAGACCAATTGTGTTGTACAATTTTACTTTTTCGTCTTGCGAATAACTGTCTAATTTTCCTAAATCTTCAGAAATTTTTTGAGCGGTTTCGGTCATTTCGTGCATCAAATCATCGGCATCGACAACGGTTCCTTCTCGAGATTTCATTTTCCCCGAAGGCAAATCGACCATTCCGTAGGACAAATGAAACAGGTTTTTTGACCAATCAAAACCTAACTTTTTCAATATCAAAAACAAAACTTTAAAGTGATAATCTTGCTCGTTGCCTACGGTGTAAACCATTCCGCCCACGTCAGGAAAATCTTTTACACGCTGAATCGCTGTTCCAATATCTTGTGTCATGTACACCGCAGTTCCGTCTGAGCGCAATACGATTTTACGATCTAAACCTTCATCCGTCAAGTCGATCCAAACTGAACCGTCTGCTTCCTTTTCGAAAACGCCTCTTTCCAGACCTATTTGCACCACATCTTTACCTAATAAATAGGTATTGCTTTCGTAATAAAATTTATCAAAATTTACGCCTAAATTTTTATACGAAACTGCAAAACCTTCGTAAACCCATTGGTTCATTGTGTTCCAAAGCTCGATTATATCTGGTTTTCCAGCTTCCCAATCTTGCAACATTTCTTGCGCTTCGAGAATTATTGGGGCTTGCTTTTTGGCTTCGTCTTCGGTTTTACCTTGACTAATTAATTGGGCAATTTCTTCTTTATACGCTTTATCGAATGCTACATAATAATTCCCGACTAATTTGTCTCCTTTTAATCCTGTAGATTCTGGCGTTTCTCCATTTCCAAATTTTTGCCAAGCGAGCATTGACTTGCAAATATGTATTCCTCTATCGTTTATAATTTGGGTTTTACAGACTTTTTTGCCCGAAGCTTTGATGATTTCAGCAACCGAATAGCCTAAAAGATTATTGCGAACATGTCCTAAATGCAACGGTTTATTAGTATTAGGCGATGAATATTCGACCAATATTGCCGAATCATTTTCAGTTGAAGTAACAAAACCAAATTTATCAACATCTTTAATTTTGTTGAAAAAATTCAAATAATATGCATCCGAAACAACAACATTCAAAAAGCCAGAAACGACGTTAAAACGGTTGACTTCGGGAACATTTTCGACTAAATAGTTGCCTAATTTATTTCCTAATTCTACTGGATTACTTTTAACCACTTTCAATAACGGAAAAATGACCAATGTGATATCGCCATCAAATTCCTTTCTTGTAGATTGAAATTCTAACTTGTCAATAGCAACTCCAAATAATTCGTGGATAGCTTTTTCTATTGAAGGTTTTAGCAATTGAGATAATGTCATTTTTAATTTGTTTTTAAGCGTGCAAATATAGTCATAATCAAGGAAATTTAAAATTGGATAAGCAGATAATTTACAAGTAATTATGTGGTATTTACATTTTTAAAATAATTTTTTATTTGAAAAAGTGTAACAATTTTAACTTTTAAAAGTCTAGTAAGTAGATTTTATAGAAGAAATAGCGGATTGTTTTTAGAATTTGAAGTATTTCTTTGTTTGAAATTTAAAAATTTATTGAATCATCAATCAAAATTAAATTACCATGAAATTTAAACTTATTGTCCTTTTTGTACTTGGAACTGTGTTTTCGATACAAGCAAAAAACACGACAGAACCTGCTCCAGCTAAAACAGGAATTATCCAAGGAAAGGTAATTGATAAAAAAACAAATGAGCCACTTTCGTATGTAAACATTGTTGTAAAAAATGAAAACAAGGTTGTAACTGGTGGAATAACTTTAGAAAACGGGACTTTTACAATAAAAAATTTAGAACTAAAAAACTACACTGTTGAAATTCAATTTATAGGATATAAAACTACAACTAGGGAGATTTTGCTGTCAGAATCCAATAAAACTATAAATCTAAATACAATTTCATTAGAAGAAGACAGCACGCAACTTGCCGAAGTAGAAGTTGTAAATGAGCGCACAACCATTGAACAAAAAATTGATAGAAAAGTTATTAATATAGGGAAAGATTTAATTTCGTCTGGAGCAACAGCTTCGGAGATTATGAATAACATTCCATCAGTAAGTGTTGACCCACAGACCAATGCAATTAGCTTAAGAGGAAACTCTAATGTTCGAATATTAATTGATGGAAAGCCTACTACCATTGAAGCTTCGCAATTATTACAACAAATTCCGTCTTCGTCTATCAAACAAATCGAATTGATTACAAATCCTTCGGCAAAATACAACCCTGAAGGAATGAGTGGAATTATAAATATTGTACTGAATAAAAACAGTAAAATAGGTTTCAACGGAAGTGTTAACAACGGAGTAACCTTTGGAATAACGCCTAAATTAAATTCTTCGTTCGATATGAATTATCGTACCGGAAAGATTAATATCTATGGTAATTATGGTTTTAATACTGGCATACAAGCAAATAAGGGGTTTGTAAATACCTTAGAAACGGGTGAAGAAAATTTTCAAAATTTTAAGTTTAAAAACAACAATACATCCCATTTAGCAAAAGTAGGTTTTGATTATTATTTGAATGAAAAGAACACGGTTTCGTTTTACACTACTCAAAATATGTTTAAAGGAACTGGTAAATCTGTAGTCACTGTAGATTATGTTGATCCTTTAGAAATAGATGCCTTACAACTCTTTGATAATAAAAATGATAATGACTCTCAAACCTACAATTTTGATTATAAATTAGACTTTAAAAAAGAAGGGCATAATCTAGAGTTAGAGTACAATTATAGTAGTAACGACAATATCGAAGATTCGGTATTTAACATTCCTTCAACAAATTATATTACAACTAAAGGAAAAAACACCTTACTCAATTTAGATTACACCAACCCATTATCCAAAACAACGAAACTGGAGTTGGGTTTAGAAAGCAGAATAGAAAATACAGAGAATGATTTTCAATTGAACAATGCTTACAATTCGAATTTTGATTACGAAAGAGAAATTTATTCCGCCTATGCCACATTCTCTAAGCAATGGGGAAAATGGAGTGCACAAGCCGGAACGCGTTTTGAAAAATACAATGCCAAGGCTTTGTTCAAAAAAGTAAGCGAAACTGATGCTACTTTTGAGGATGATTTATTTACACTGTATCCATCTGGTTTTATTAATTACACACCAAGCGAAAAAAACTCTTTCAATTTGAGTGTTTCAAGACGTGTTGACCGTCCAAGTTTAGGACAAGTAAACCCAATACGAGAATGGAGTACGCCACAAATTGATTCAGAAGGAAATCCAAATTTATTTCCACAGTTTACAAATTCATACGAGTTGAATTACACCCGAAAAACAAAAATTGGTTCAATAACAACTGGTGTTTTTTATAGAAAAATTAACGATGAAATTACAAGAGTGGTATTCGAAAATCCAACCAATCCCGAAAAAATTATTTTGTCTTATGACAACTTCGATGACAATAACGCTTATGGATTTGAGATTTCTGGAAATTTGCAATTCAATAAATGGTTTAGCTCCAATGTGAGTTTAGATGCTTACCACAAAAAAATAAATGGAATTGTAGCAAATGAACCTGTTTCGATTACTGTTACTACATTTAATACTCGCGTTAGCAACACATTCAAAGCAAACAAAAATTTACGTTTTCAATTATTTGCAATGTACAGCGGACGTGATTTAGGCTTGCAATTTTTGAGAGAACCAATGTGGAAAATAGATTTTGGATCAAGTCTAACAGTTCTAAAAGGAAGTGGAACAATAACGGCTCGCGTAAGTGATATTTTCAACACCATGAATTTTGCTTTTGAAGGCGACAAACCTAAAAAAAGTGTAGGACAATTTAATTGGGAAAGTCAATCTGCTTATGTTGGGTTTAACTATCGTTTTGGAGCTGGAAAAAACAAAGCCATTCAAAGAAAACAACGTGATAAAAACACCACACAAGGAAGTGGTGGTATTATTTAAAAATAGTTTTAAAATTTGTTTTAAAAAAGAAGAAAACCCAGAGTATGCCAACTCTGGGTTTTTTGATAAAAAATAACATTGTTAAATCAAAAATTTACCATTTAATAATAACACTTCCCCATGTAAAACCACTTCCAAAAGCAGCCAAAACAACAGTGTATCCCGTTTTTATTTTTCCTTGTTCCCAAGCTTCAGTCAAAGCGATTGGGATAGAAGCAGCTGTAGTGTTTCCGTATTTTTGAATGTTATTGAAAACTTGATCGTCACGTAAGCCAAACTTCTTTTGAATAAACTGTGAAATTCTCAAATTTGCTTGATGCGGAATCAGCATATCAATATCCGAAACTTGTAAATTATTGGCTTGCAATCCTTCGTTTATAACTTCGCTGAAACGAACTACCGCATTTTTAAACACAAATTGACCGTTCATGTACGGAAAATAACTTTCATCATCTGGATTATTATCGGCAAGAATGTCAGTAACCCAACGGCTTCCCATTCCTGGAGAATTTACATATAATTCCTCTGCATGTTGCCCTTCGGAATGCAAGTGAGTGGATAAAATTCCTTTGGTTAAATCCTCTTCTCTACTTACAATAGCTGCTCCTGCACCATCCCCAAAAATTACAGAAACACCACGACCACGTGAAGTCATGTCTAATCCTGTTGATTGCAATTCAGAACCTATAACCAAAATATTCTTGTACATTCCCGTTTTGATATACTGATCTGCAACCGATAACGCATATACAAATCCGGAACACTGATTTCTTACATCCAATGCGCCAACGGTTTTTATACCCAAATCACGTTGTACTAAAACGCCTGGACCAGGAAAATAGTAATCTGGACTTAATGTAGCAAAAACGATAAAATCAATATCATCTTTTGAAATTCCCGCACGTTCAATGGCTATTTTTGCTGCTTTTACTCCCATTGTTGTGGTTGTATCATCGCCACGAATAATATGTCGTCGTTCTTGAATACCTGTTCGTTCCTGAATCCATTCGTCATTAGTGTCAATAATTTTTGACAAATCATCATTGGTTACTACGTTTTCAGGAACATAATGTCCTAAACCTGCTATTTTTGAATGGTACATATATTTTGTATTTATTATAATTTGGAATGCTAATTTAAACATCTTTTAAAAAGCACGAACACAATTTAGTGATTATTTTGTAATCATCAGTTTCATGTTAAAAATTAACTATTTAATGCCAAAAAAACCATGCTATCAATTGCAAAAGCCATTTTGCTTTCAAAGAAAACAGCTTGACCTAAATAATCCGACTGAATTAAATAATGATTTCCTCGAAAAAAAGAATGTTTTACGACTACTTTAAAATCCGAAGCAACGACAACTTTGAGTTGATGCGCATAAATTAATTTTGTTTTTTGATGGTCATTTGTTGGTTTTAATAAATGAATAGGAAGTTCATTTACTTCTCCAAAAAGCGAAGCTATGTAGGTATTAGTAGGATTTTCGAAAAGGATTTTCGGAGCGTTTATGGCACTGATTTTACCATTTTGCATTACGATAGTTTCATCCGAAAATGACAACGCATCAGTGCTATCATGAGTCGCAATGATACAGGTGATTTGTTTTTGTTTTAAATAGCCAAAGAGATTTCTACGCAATGAATTTTTTCTAAAAGTGTCTATTTGACTAAAAGGCTCGTCTAACAAAAGGATTTCTGGTTCAAGTGCCAAAACTCTTGCCAATGCGATTCTTTGTTGTTGACCACCACTTAAATTTTTTGCTTTTTCTCTCGCAAATTCAGTCATTTCAACAAGGGCTAATAGTTCTTGAACGCGCGCTTTTTTTTGAGCTACAAACATATTTGACAAAAATTTACCCACATTCTCCTCTACAGTTATGTAGGGCATAAGATCAAAATCTTGTGCTAAGTATTTGATGTAATCTTCCCCTGGAATCAGGTTGAATTTAGGTCCAAGTATGGGTTTATTGTTATAGAAAATTGTTCCTTGTTTTAAATCATACAAACCATAAATTAGTTTTAACAAGGTGCTTTTACCACAACCGCTTTGGCCTATTATGGCCACATTCTGACCTTTGTCAATTGTAAAACTAACAGCATCAATTACAAGATTTTTTTGGTAAGCAAAGGAGATGTTTTTTATTTCGAGCATTTTCTAAATTTGAAACCAAATTTACAATGTTTATTTTTAATTTAGGAACAAAAAAAGCTGCTTCATTACGAAACAGCTTCTATATTTTCGATCAATAATTAATTTTTATTGCCCTTTTTGAGCATCTTCAATCATTTTAGTATTTGCAGTTATAGCAAACTCAACACGACGGTTTTGTTTTCTACCTTCTGGAGTTTCATTTGAAGCAATTGGATCCGCAATTCCTAATCCAGTTATATTAAATCTTGTTGAAACCAATCCTTTACTCGATAAATAATTTCTAACAGCCGCTGCTCTTTCAGTTGAAAGTTTCAAATTATAATCTGCCGATCCAGTGATGTCTGTGTAGCCATAAATCACAATATTTGTATCTGCGTAATCTTTAAAAACTGGAACCAATTTATCTAAATTAGCTTTTGCAGTTGCAGTTAATGTCGATTTATTAGTATCAAAACGTACTGCATTTTCATTTAGAACCAATTTAATTCCTTCGCCTACACGCTCTACATCGGCACCAGGAATTGCTGTAGTTATTTCTCTGGCTTGTTTGTCCATTTTGTTTCCAATTACTCCACCAGCTGCACCACCAATTACTCCGCCAAGCACCGCGCCTAATGCACCGTTTCCACCTTTTCCTAGATTATTTCCTAGAATTCCACCAATTATTGCTCCACCTACAGCGCCTATTCCTGCTCCACGTTGCGTATTATTTGTATTTTTTACAGCTTCACAACCTGTAAATAAAGTAGCTGTTGTGAATACTAATGCTAATGCTATTATTTTAAAATTTTTCATAATTGTAGTTTTTATTAATTAACTTTTTGGAATTGGTACATTACATCTGTTGCTTTTCCACCAACATTAATTTTATCAATTAATTGAAAAGAAGTTTCGGTTTGATTGGCAACTATTAGCACATATCCTTCGGTTACTTTTTTGGCTTTTATGTCAGCTGAAAGTATTTTCATAACAAATTGTCCTTCCTTGTTTATAAACCAAGTAATATCAGATGCAAAAACCGGGCAATTAACAGCCGTTAAAGCCATATTTCCTCTGTTGTTATTAGAAACAAATTTCCACGTACTTCCAATAAAACATTTAGAATCTGCGATGTCAAACGAGTTGACTTTAATGTATTCTGAACCAGGATAAGTCACTGCAGTAAGAGTAAAGTTTCCTTTAATTGTGCGTTCTGATTTTTGATCTAATTTTGTACTGGTTACAGATTGTGTCTTACAAGATGCTATAAATACGAGTAAGCCAAATAAAAGTAGTTTTTTCATTCTTTAAGATTTTTAAGATTAAACTTATACAAAGATACGATGCTAATAATCTAAATTGTTTTATAATTAAACTATTTTGTTTCAAAATTAACAGTTACGACAATTTGTCACTTCAATTGCAATTGGTATCTTATTTGAAACGAATTTATAAAAAAATTATAAAACTTAAATTCAAAAGATATGTCAACAGGTAAAATTAATGTTTCGGTAGAAAATATATTTCCCTTAATCAAGAAATTCTTATATAGTGATCACGAAATTTTCTTGCGGGAATTAATTTCAAACGGAACCGACGCTACATTAAAACTTAAACACCTAACAAGCATTGGCGAAGCCAAAGTAGAATATGGAAATCCTATTCTGGAAGTAAAAATCGACAAAGAAGGAAAAAAAATTCATATCATTGATCAAGGATTGGGAATGACTGCCGAAGAAGTGGAAAAATACATCAACCAAATTGCTTTTTCTGGAGCCGAAGAATTTCTTGACAAATACAAGGATTCTGCCAAAGATTCAGGTATTATTGGACATTTTGGTCTTGGATTTTACTCCGCATTTATGGTTGCTGAAAAAGTAGAACTCATCACTAAATCCTACAAAGATGAACCAGCAGCACATTGGACTTGCGACGGAAGTCCTGAATTCACTTTAGAGCCAGCTGACAAAACAACTCGTGGTACAGAAATTATATTGCATATTGCCGAAGATTCACTTGAATTTTTAGAAGATGCTAAAATTTCTGGCTTATTGAACAAATACAATAAATTCATGCCTATTCCAATTAAATTTGGAACCAAAACCGAGAAAATCGAACAGAAAAAAGGCGAGTTTGTTGCAGAAGAAGACAAAGACAACATTTTTACCGAAGTTGAAGTGGACAACATTATCAACAATCCAAATCCAGCTTGGACAAAATTACCAACGGATTTGACCGATACTGATTACAAAGATTTCTACCGCGAAGTTTATCCTATGCAGTTTGAAGAACCGTTGTTTCATATTCACTTGAATGTAGATTATCCGTTTAACTTAACTGGTATTTTGTATTTTCCAAAATTGGGTTCTGACATGCAAATTCAGAAAGACAAAATTCAGTTGTACCAAAACCAAGTTTATGTAACGGACAATGTTGAGGGAATTGTACCTGAATTCTTAACCATGTTGCGTGGTGTAATTGATTCACCAGATATTCCGTTAAACGTCTCTCGTTCTGGATTACAAGCGGATGGAGCAGTAAAGAAAATTTCGAATTATATCACTCGAAAAGTAGCCGATAAATTAAAATCGTTGTTTACAGAAAACCGAGGAGATTTTGAGCAAAAATGGAACGACATCAAAATTGTTCTCGAATACGGAATGCTTTCTGAAGATAAATTCTACGAAAAAGCGGGTGCTTTTGTTTTATACCCTACAGTTGACAATAAATACTTCACTTTAGAAGAATTGAAAGAAAACCTAAAGGAAAAACAAACTGATAAAGACGGAAAATTAGTAGTTTTATATGCAGGAAATAAAGAGTCACAACACTCCTATATCGAAATTGCAAAAGAAAAAGGATACGAAGTACTGTTATTAGATTCTCCAATTATCTCCCATTTAATTCAAAAAATTGAAGGTGATAATAGAGAGGTAACTTTCGTTCGTGTGGATTCTGACCATATTGATAATTTGATTAAAAAAGAAGAAACTACAATTTCTAAATTATCTGATGAAGAGCAAGAAAGCTTGAAAACAGTATTAGAAACAATCGTTCCTAAACAAACGTATTCGGTTCAATTAGAAGCTTTAGACAGTCAAGCATCGCCATTTATTATCACCCAACCTGAATTTATGCGTCGTATGAAAGAGATGAGTCAGTCTGGTGGCGGCGGAATGTTTGGAATGGGAAATATGCCCGAAATGTATAATTTAGTAGTAAATACTAATTCAGAGTTGGCAACCAATATTTTGAACAATAAAGACAAATCAGCACAAGAAAATTTAGTAAAACAAGCATTAGATTTGGCAAAATTATCACAAAACTTACTCAAAGGAGAAGATCTAACGGCTTTTGTAAAAAGAAGTTTTGAATTGATTAAATAGTAGAATAAGTGATTAAAATTGAGTATGGAGACCTGCGAGTGAAGATTTGCAGGTTTTTTTTTGATGTTTGCTCACAATCCACAGATTACGAATAGCCATCAGTGAATGAACTTTAAAGAAATTTTAACTTAAAAAAAAGAAAAAAATATTAGTTTTGTAAGATGAAAAAACGGTTACAATTTATAATTCTATTGCTTGGTATCTTTTTGTTGCCTTCTTTGAGTTATGCGTGTGGTACTAAAATCGAAAAATCGTGTTGCAAAAAAGAAATCTCTTCCAAAACCGAAAAGAAAGACTGTTGCAAAAACGAACAATCTAACGAACAGGACAATAGTTGTGGTGGAAAATGTGGTCATTCAAACTGCACTTCTTCTCCGTTCGTAAACTTAAGTATAATTGAATGCTACCAAATTGAATTCAAAGATAATGATTTTTATTTTTCTATAGAAAAACCAAAATTTTATCATTCAAAAACCTTTATTTCTTCGGCTTTTTCTTCTGTTTGGCTTCCGCCAAAAATAAAATAATTCCAAACTTTGGCAGCCAAAAGTCTGTCTTGTCGATAGCAAATACTTTGCTTTCAAAATTATTTATTTAACAAAAATTAAAATTTTATTACAATGAAACTAATATCAAAAATATTGGTAGCAATTACAATATTGTTATCATTCACATCGTGCAATGCACAAATTAAAAACGCAAAAACAGAAACAGTCAAAATTTATGGAAACTGCGAAATGTGCGAAAAAACAATTGAAAAAGCAGGTAATCTTAAAAAAATAGCCAAAGTCGATTGGAACGTAGATACAAAAATGGCAACTTTAACTTACGATAGTAAAAAAACAAATCAAGATGCAATTTTAAAACGTATCGCATTAGGTGGTTATGACAGCGACAAGTTTCTTGCACCAGATAACGCTTATTCAAAATTGCCAGGTTGTTGTCAATACGACAGAGATGCAAAAGTTGCTGTGAAAACTGAACCTAAAACAGAAACCGTAACAGAAGACCATAGCAATCACGCAAATCATACTGAAACACCAAAAGTTGAAGTTCAAGACACCAACCAACTAAAAGCCGTTTTTGACAATTATTTTGCTGTAAAAGATGCGTTAGTAAAAACAGATGGTAACACTGCATCAGCAAAAGCAACAGCATTACTTTCAGCAATAAATGTTGTGAAAATGGAAACTTTAAAAACAGACGAACACAATGTTTGGATGAAAGTTTTGAAAAACATAAAAGAAGATGCGGAACATATTGCAGACACCAAAGATGCAAAACACCAAAGAGACCATTTTGATACACTTTCTGAAAATATGTATGATTTAATCAAAGTATCAAAACAAGAAACGCCAACCTATTACCAATTTTGCTCAATGGCAAACAATGGTAAAGGTGCTAATTGGTTAAGCAAAGAAAATGCTGTAAAAAATCCTTATTATGGTTCTATGATGTTAAGTTGTGGTAAAGTGGTGGAAACTATAAAATAAATTTAATTTGGCGAAGCCCTTTTTTGGGCTTCGCCTTTTTTAAACTCAAAAGAAATGACACATACCTATAAATTAACAGGAATGACTTGTTCAAGTTGTGAAGCAAAAGTAAAATCGGCTTTGATAACTATTGAAAACGTTACAAATGTTGCCGTTTCAAAAGATTTAGAAACTGCAACAATAACAATGGATAAACACATTGCATTATCCGACTTACAAAAAGTTTTAGACAAA